>JAOJBS010000028.1:0-24897 GCA_028228615.1 Pseudomonadales bacterium
GACGAGTTTGCCCTAAGGTTTCGTCATCATAATGCCAGATTGCATGCGCGCTACAGCCCCGAGGGCGGTCCTGCCCAAGAAATGTTTGAATGGATTGAATCGGCCAGAATTGCCTCAATCGGTACGCTGCGCATGGAAGGAGTGGGCCAAAACCTAGACGCCCATCTAGAACAACAGTGCAAGCAAGCCGCCTTTGACGCCATTACTGCTGAAACAGAAGCGCCCTTGTCTGTGGCTGTAGGGCTTATTGTCCGCGAGCAATTAACCGGTAGAACACTGCCCCCCAGCGCCGAGCATGTTGTGCAATTTTGGCGCGACCATGTCATGAAAAATGCCGGGGACGATATAGAAGCCCTCCGTGATCATATTGGTGATCAAGAGCGCTTTGCCGACCTTTGCCGAAATATTATTTCTGATCTGGGTTTGCCTGTTGATTTAGACGACCCAAGCGACGGTGAGAGCAATCAAGACGACATGGATACCATGGACGAGTCTGAGGATGCTGAATCAGATTTTAGTCCTGAAGATGTGGTGCTTGATGACGATGCTGCGGGTGAAGAAAGCAGCGACGGAGACGCCACCACTGTAGAAATGGATGCCCATGCGGACATAGATGAATCTGCAGCTGAATCCGATCCGGATGAAGCCGCGGTGCCCATGCCCGACGACGCTGGCCGCATACCGGTTGATATCAACTACAACGCTTATACTGAAAAGTTCGACGAAATTATTCGCGCGGAAGAGCTTTGTGATGCTGACGAAATGATCCGCTTGCGCCAATTGCTAGATCAGCAGTTGGTTGCACTACAGCACGCCACGTCAAAGTTAGCTAACCGGTTACAGCGTCGGTTGATGGCCAAGCAAAATCGAACTTGGGAATTTGATCTTGAAGAAGGGGTACTGGACGCCGCGCGTTTGACCCAAGTCATTATCGACCCAATGAATCCGCTGGCGTATAAGCAAGAGAAAGAAACCAAGTTCCGCGACACCGTTGTAACCCTGCTCATTGACAGCTCCGGTTCTATGCGCGGACGCTCAATTACCATAGCGGCGATGTGCGCAGACATTATGGGCCGCACTTTAGAGCGGTGTTCGGTAAGAGTGGAAATTCTGGGCTTCACCACTAAGGCGTGGCGTGGCGGCGAATCTCGAGAAACTTGGATTAATGCAAATAAGCCTGCTAACCCAGGTCGCCTCAATGATTTGCGCCACATCATTTATAAGAGCGCGGACGACAATTGGTCCCGCACCAAGCGTAACCTTGGTTTGATGATGCGCGAGGAATTGCTGAAAGAGAATATTGATGGTGAGGCGCTCATTTGGGCCCACAATCGTCTAGTCACTCGCCCTGAGCAGCGTAAGGTGATGATGGTTATTTCCGATGGTCTGCCGGTAGATAACTCTACCTTGCTGGTCAATCCAAGTAATTTTCTTGAACAGCACCTAAAGTACGCCATTGATATGATTGAGAATAAATCGCCGGTTGAATTGGTCGCTATTGGTATTGGTCACGATGTGACCCACCACTACAAGCGTGCTGTCACCATTACAGATGCTGAGCAGTTGGGGGGGGCGATGACTGAGCAGTTAGCCGAGTTGTTTGAGATAAACAACTAGTCCCAATTTGCGAAAATGGACGGCGCTTTGGTAGGTGGACCCAGCTCATGCTGGGCCTGCTGCGTTTTCGGTACTTAGTAAATACTTAGCAAGCACATAAAAAGTACCTTGGTAGCGCTAGATTTAGCCTACCACTTCCATGCGAGTGATCTCAGGAGCACCGCCCATCAAACCCTTAAAGCCCGCGCCTGCTGCTTTGAAGTGTTCTGATGCGCCATGAGCTGCTACCGCGTCAGCATCTGCGTAGAGTTCCATAACAATATAATTGCCATCGGCATCTTTGCACAGCTTATAAAGGTGGCAGCCAGGTTCGTTGGCATTCACCTGCTCTGCTAGTCCAAGCATAACCTTTTCAAATTCTGCTTCTTTACCTTCCAAAACGTTGAGCTTTGCGACTACTGCAAGCATATTTCTCTCCTAATTAATGAACCGAAAAATCGTTAGTTGCGGGAAGCTGGCCCATAACTGGTTACAGTTGAGTTAAGCTTTACCGCTCCATTGAGAATAAGGACTCTTATGCACCGACGCAATCTAAGTGAGGCCATTGAGCGCTATCATCTTCGTTATCCCCAAGAGATTGAGGCGGTTCAGCGCTTTAGAAAGTTATTGGCCGAGTACCCCAACTGCTTTGAACGCACCTGCTGGGCCGGGCATATAACCGGTTCTGCCTGGTTGGTAGATGCCTCTGGCGAGCAGCTTTTGTTGACCAATCACCGCAAATTAAAAATGTGGTTACAACTGGGTGGGCACAGTGATGGTGATGCAAATACCTCAGGCGTTGCCTACCGAGAAGCGGTGGAGGAGTCGGGGTTAAAGGTTGCACTGCTCAGCGAAGAAATTTTTGATATTGATATACATGAAATTCCCGCGGCAAAGGGCGACCCCGCGCACTATCATTTTGATGTGCGTTATCAACTCCGCGCTGAAAATAGGGACTTTGTTGTCAGCGAAGAATCTTTAGATTTGGCCTGGGTGCCAATTAATGATTTAGAAAAGTACACGCAAGAAACTTCCATTTTACGTATGCGCGAAAAATGGCGCGCTGAAAACAGCAAAAACTTCTGAAAATAGTCAAGAAATAATGCGTAATTATCGCTTGTGACTGTGTCAAGGTTGCCCTAGGCTAATCGATCTCGCCCGATTGTTCCTGTGAGGCGTTTTCTTAGATATGCAAATATTTAGCAAGATGGCTCGGTTGAAAATAGAGAAATGTCGTTGGGGTAGTCTTACTCAGCAATTTTTCTTCGAAGGTCCTAGGTTTGATTGGTCGATATGCTCCATTAGGAGTGAAATTCAGCGCTTATCAAACAAGGAGCTAAGAAAGCTGTGAAGAAACTATATGTAGGTAACCTCGCATGGGCGGTCACCGATGAAGATCTGCAAACTCTGTTCTCAGAGCATGGCAGTGTTGCGTCAGCTTCGGTTATTACTGACCGAGAAACTGGACGTTCAAGAGGATTTGGATTCGTAGAAATCGAAGACGGCGCTGAAGCCGCGATCGAAGCACTAAACGGTCTTGATTTTAAAGGTCGTGCACTCCGTGTTAACGAAGCGCAAAGCAAGCAACGCCCTGGTGGCGGTGGCGGCGGCGGTCGTGACGGTGGTGGTGGCGGACGTCGTTTCTAAGATCGACTCTGCTATTGCAGGAATCGCATTTTGTTCTGATCAGTAGGTCAGAACAAAAGCACTAGCTCACATTTTGAATAGCTTAAGTATTGGCTAAGTCCTCTTCCTAGAGAGCAATTCTGCTAGGAAGCTTTCAGTTATTGTCCAAATTTCACCATTCTAGTGAAAAGCCACAAAATCCCATTTTTTAAACCAGTATTTCACTGCCTCCTATTGGTCCTAAACCTTACCCGTTCTCTTGCCCGGGTTAGTCGTATAGGTGGCAGGCAACTTGTCTGTTTTTATCAAAATGTTCTTCTGCTTTTGTAACAGTGGGCGTTTTTAACACGGGCGTAATTTGGTGACAGACAGGCATAGCTTGAGGGCATCTATTGGCAAAGCGACAACCTGCTGGAATATTCACCGGGGACGGAATTTCGCCCTGAATGGTGGTAGACACTCGCTGCCTTTCGCTGCGTGGATCGGCTTCGGGATTAGAGGCAATTAGCGTCTTGGTATACGGGTGCAGGGGCTTGAAGAAAACTTCGTCAGCATCACCGACTTCCACCAACCCTCCCAAGTACATTACGGCCATGCGATCACTGATGTAACGCACCATAGATAGGTCATGGGCAATAAAAAGCAGGGTTAGTCCCATGGATTCCTTCAGTTCAGCCAGCAGGTTAACCACTTGCGCCTGTACCGAAACATCCAGTGCCGAGATGGGTTCATCGCAAACCACAAAGTCTGGTTCTAAAATGAGCGCGCGAGCAACCCCAATACGTTGTCGTTGACCGCCGGAAAATTCGTGAGGATAACGCGACATGTGATCGGCACTGAGCCCTACTAATGTCAACCAGTGCGCAACTCGCTGGTTAATTTCGCTGGCGCTTAATGCTTTATTGAGTTTCAGACCCTCACCAATAATCTCGCCCACAGTCATGCGCGGATTAAGCGATGAATACGGATCTTGGAAGATCATCTGCATAGTTTTGGCCTGTTTTTGAAAGTCTCGGCTACGATACTTCTGCGGTAGTAGTTCGCCTGCGTAGGTAACGTTACCGGACGTTTTGTGATTTAGGCCGAGTACCGCTTTGCCGAGCGTAGACTTACCCGAGCCACTCTCGCCAACTAACCCCACCACTTCCTTGCTGTGAATCTGCAGGCTCACATTGTCTACCGCATGCACAATTTGGCCTTGGCCTAGATCGAAGTATTTGACCAGGTTGTTGATTTCTACCAAGGGATTCATTGAGCGCTTCCTTCTTGGTCGGCTGATTTTTTTGTGCCTGTGGACGTTTCTTTGTTTGCTTCAGGGTCGCGAAAATATAGGCCCTGTGGGCGCAACTGGCTGTCAGGATGATGCAACCAGCAACGAGACCAGTGATCAGTAGACAATGATGCAATGGCGGGTGCGCGTTGATCGCACAATTGCATGGCATTGGGGCAGCGCGGGTGATAACTACAGCCTGCGGGCGGGCTGAATAGATCCGGTGGCGAGCCATCAATGGCGGTAAGACTTTGCTGATTATTCGGACTATTGGTAGGCATGGCGCCGCGCAAACCCAGGGTATAGGGGTGCGCCGAATGATAGAAAATATCGTCAACGGGTCCTTTTTCAACCACTTGGCCTGCGTACATAACCAGTACTTCGTTGGCCATTCTCGCCACTACACCAAGGTCATGGGTAATTAAAATAATCGCCATATCCGTTTCTTGCTGTAGAGCTTTGAGCAAATCGAGAATTTGCGCCTGAATAGTCACGTCTAGTGCCGTGGTAGGTTCGTCAGCAATGAGCATGGCAGGCTCACAGGCAATAGCCATAGCAATCATGGCGCGCTGCAACATGCCGCCCGAAAACTCAAACGGATACTGTTTAGCGCGCTTTTCTGCTTCGGGTATTTTGGTCATCTCCAGCAGTTCTATGGCGCGGTTAAACGCCTTTCTGCGGCTATAGCCCCGGTGTACTTCTAAGGTTTCAGCGATTTGACTGCCGATGTTCATGGTCGGATTGAGTGAAGTCATAGGATCTTGGAAGATCATGCTCACCTTGTTGCCGCGAATATCCTGACCTTTTATGAACTTGCTGGACAAAATATCGTGGCCCATAAGTTCTGCTGAACCTTGGGTAATTTGCCCCGGCGGCATGGGTATCAAACCCATTAAGCTCTGCACGGTGACAGATTTTCCGCAGCCAGATTCGCCCACAATGGCCAGGGTCTCGCCGGCGTTAATATCAAAGCTGACGCCCCTGACCGCATGTACAGTGCCACCGTAAGTAGCAAATTCTACATGCAGGTCTTCTACTTTTAATAAAGGCTTGGTCATTACTATTCTCTATTGCGCATGCGTGCATCTAAGGCATCTCTCAGCCCGTCGCCAAGAAGATTAAACGCCAGCACCGTGATGCTGATAAATAGGGCTGGAAAAAACAGTTCGTGGGGTCTGGTCAGCATAGACTTAATGCCGTCGTTACACATAGACCCCCAGGACGGTGTTGGTGGTGCCACGCCCATACCAATGAAAGACAAAAAGGCTTCGGTGAAAATCGCACTCGGTACTTGAAAAGTAATGGTGACCAAAATCACTCCCATGGTATTGGGAATCATGTGGCGAAACACAAGATAGTTGGTATTTGCGCCAAGTAACTGCGAGGCGCTGACATAACCCTCTTCACGGATTTGTAAAATTTGTCCGCGTACTAATCGAGCAGGTGCGGGCCAGAGCAAAATCACCATGGCAACTAACATGGGCAATACGCCGCTTTCTCCAGGCCCTATACCAAAGATAACCTTGAGTAAGATCATGAAAAGTAGAAACGGTAGGGCTACTGCAAAGTCTGCGAAACGCATCATCAGTTGATCCACCGCGCCACCCATGAAGCCAGCAATGCTGCCGTAAATAACACCCAGTAATACGTAAAGTAGCGGCGCAAAAATGCCAATGAACAGTGACACTTGGCCGCCGTAGATAAGCCTCGCCAACATATCCCTACCTAGATAGTCGGTGCCGAACGGATGCAGGGCGAGTTTAATTTGCTCGCCTTCTGCTACTGGACCGTTCTTTGTTAAGCCACGTTGCTGTGCTTCCAGTACTGTAATTACACGCTTAACAGTGAGTTTAAGGGTGGCGAACTGATCGGTTTCTACACCTTGGCTGTCTAGTGCCACCACGGTGTAGTAGTAGTCTGTGGGTTGCAGGTCTAGTCGATCCTCGAAGTAACGATTTTTGCTTTCCATTAACGGCAAACCAAAGGCATCACCAGCGTCTAAGGGAAACAGTGTGCGGTAAATTTTGTAGCCGTAGTCAGTTTGAGCATAGTCATTTCCTCGCCAAGCCCCTTGCCAGGTCAGGCGCACCGCTTGGCTGGTTGCATCGCCCACCAGTGTGAGGCCTAGCGCATTGTCGTTAGCGTAAGCTTGGTCATCAGTAGGTCCATACCAAGGCTGATATGCAGGTGCGATAGTGACATTACGATCGGCGCCGGGTGCCATGCCTATTTGATCTAAGTCTTGGGCCGAAGGGTCAATTGTCCAAAGGTACGGGCCCGCTAGGGTAAATGTGACCAAGCCGATAATCAGATAAAGGGAGAAGAGCGCGCGCTTGTTTTCTTTCAGACGCCGCCAAGCGTCTTGCCAATAAGACATCGCAGGGCGCGTAATGGCATCCGCTGTTTGGTGCTTGGGCTTTGGCGCGAAGTCACTGGCGCTAGGTTGCCATGATGTACTTATTTGTTCGCTCATGGGTTTATCCTCACGCGCGGGTCAATCCAGCCGTAGAGTAGATCCACTAGGATGACCATAAACACAAGGAACGCGCCGTAGAATACGGTGGTCCCCATGATTACGGTGTAGTCCAGTTGTTGGATAGCTTCCACAAAATAGCGGCCCAAGCCGGGAATGGCGAAAACAATTTCAACCACGAAGCCACCGGTAGTGATGCCTGCTATAGCTGGGCCAAGTACGGTAACGACCGGCAATATGGCGTTACGTAATTGGTGGCGGCTAAAGATGCGCGTTTTTGGCAGGCCTTTAGATTGCGCCGTACGTATGTAATCCGTGTTAACAATTTCCAGCATGGACGAACGCATTAGGCGAGTGAGGTAAGCCATGGTCGACAGCCCCAACACCATAGCGGGCACAATCATATGCCATACCGTGCCCCATCCACCCACCGGTAGCACTGTGGTACCTGCAAGGGTATTGATGTTGACCAAAAACATCTGACTGATGGCGGCGATCACAAAACTAGGTACGGATATACCCAAAATCACCAAAAACATAATGACGCTGTCAGGCCAGCGATTGCGATACAGCGCCGTAAGCGCGCCCCACAAAATGCCGCCCAGGGCTGCAAAGACAATGGCGAGAATGCCCAAGATTGCGGAAATAGGGAAATGCTCTTTAATGATGTCGTTAACTTTGCGATTTTCTTGGGTGAACGAAATACCAAAGTCGCCTTGGGAAATGTTCTTTAAGTAGATGGCGTACTGGGTAAGCAATGGTTTATCGAGACCATATTTAGCCTCTAAATTTGCGCGAATCTGCGCGGTAGTAGATTTGTCATTAGACAGCGGATCGCCGGGAACGGCGTGCATACCAAAGAAAGTTGCTGTGGCAATAAACCAAACAGTGAGTATGCCAAGTACCAAGCGCTTTAAGGTGTAACGCAACATCAGTTCAATGGTCCTAAGTGAATGTACATGAGTGGTTTAAGCATCCGGGTCAATGTAGGCATAGGTGTAGTCGGTTTCTGCACCAATCACGCGGCGCTTTACGCCTTTTAATTGCGGGTGCACTACATAGGCCACCCCGCGCTCATACATGGGCAGAATCACCACATCGTCGAATAGTTGTTGTTGTATGGCGCCGAAGGCCTTCATTCGATCTGCTGTTGCGGTGGCGTTTTGTGCAGTGGCTATGAGCGCATCCATCTGTTTGCTTTTATATCTGCCGCGGTTGTTTAAATTCCACGAGGCAAAAAGATCTCCAAAGGTCAGTGGGTCATTGTAGTCCGGGCCCCAACCTCCCAGTAACAGACCAAACTCGCCCGAACTCATTTTTGCCAAGCGCTGTTTGAAAATTTGTTTATCTATTTTGATCGTTAGGCCCAGTGTTTGTTTTAATACCTCTTGCAGCCATTCAGATTGAATATTGGAAACGGGGTTATCGCTGGTTAGCAGTGTGATTTCTGGGAACTCGGCTAACCCTAATTCTTCTTTGGCTAACGCCAGATAGGCCCTAGCCTTGACGCTATCAACGTTGACGGTGCTGGCGGGATACTCTTCGCGTAGGGTTTTTTCTACGCCAATTAGCCATTCGGGGAACAGTGATTTGCCCGGCAGGTATCCGGGCAGCTTAGTCACCTTGTAGACCAATTCTTCCATATCTAAGGCATGTTGGATCGCTTTGCGAAAGTTCAAGTTGCGACTGAGGTGATCTTCGCGGTGGTTAAACTCCAAATAAAATACCGTGCCGTCAGCAAAACGCCGAATGGGCCATTTTAGGCGTAAGGCCTCGGTGAGGTTTTCCGCTTGTAGTCGTGCCAGAGCGATTCTTTCGTCCTTGAAGAAATTCAATGTGGCAGTGGCATCTGAGGTGATGTAGGCAAAATTGATTTGCGCAAGTTTGCCTCGATTGTTGTCCCAGTAGTGGGGGTTGCGCTCTAACAACATGCTTGCGCCATGTACCCAACTCTTAATGGTATAGGGGCCACTATATAGTAGGTCTTTGGCATCTGAGCCAAACCGGTCTTGAGTTGCGTTATAAAAATCTTCGCGAATAGGTAAAAAGGTTGGGAATACGACCAGCTTATCGAAGAAGGCAATGGGGCGAGTTAATTTGACTACTAAGGTGTGCGGATCTGGGGCGCTCACGCCCAAGGCGCTGGCGGGTAGTTTGCCAGTGTTGATGGCTTCGGCGTTTTCTATTGGGTAAAGTAGCGATGCATATTCGGAACCGGTTTCTGGTTTTAGTGCCAGTTGCCAGGCAAAGATAAAGTCGGCTGCGCTAATGGGTTTGCCGTCGCTCCATTTGGCATCGCTACGTAGCCAAAAAGTGGCATGGGTGGGTGTGACTTCCCAGCGCTCCGCTATCGCCGGGCTAAGGCGGTCTTGTAGATCCATGCGCAGCAAGCCTTCCATAATATGTCCAAGTACTAGACCCGATGTTGAGTCAGTGGCTTTGCTTGAATCCAGTTGTGGTGGTTCTTCGCGGAGTACTGCTGAAATACTGTTATTGTCAAAGTCCACGGCTTGGGCTTCTTGAGTTGCGGTACCCATAAGGCCGGCCAGTTGATTCAGCGCGAGCAGTAGGCCAGCAACGAAGACAATTGCGAGTACAAAATATAGACCCAGTTGGCGGCTCAATGAGTTTGAATGGGCGTTCGAATTCGATGTTGATTTAGAGCGCATACGTTTTCGTTAGTTCTTAATCTTAGAGTTATCGGGCCTATCAAGCGGTGTGAACGAGCTGACTGAGTTATTCTGCTCGCTGTTGTGCAATAAGCTTTAGCTCACGGTTAATGTTTACTGAAACAAGCCCCTAGGCCACTTACTTTGCAACGAATAATTTAGCAAAAAAACGCCAATAAGTGTGCTGGCCGAGAGAATTTCGGCCCCATCTTTTCTTCACAGTAGTCGCTTTAGCGCCAAGATGTTGAGATTTGTTAAGCGATTTGCTTGAGTAGATTACCCACTACGCGCTCTAGGTGCATGAGCGAATTACATTCTTCTACCTGGTGGGAATACGCGCCATATTTGCGCATCTCCGAGTCGCCCGTATTCCAAGCCAGTTTGGCTTCTGGGTTCAGCCAAATGACGCGTTTGGAGCGATCGTAGATCTCTTTCAATACTTCAGCATGGGCCTCGCCATGGTTATTTCTTGCATCGCCCAAAATGATAATGGTGGTGCGATTGTCTACATCGTCTAAGCAGTTCTTTTTGAAATCTAATAATGCTTGGCCATAGTCTGTTGAGCCACCGCCGTAGTCGCGAAGGGTTTTAGCGATGGCGTCTTCAATTTTGTTGCGGTTAAACAACTCTGTGACCTCAGCCAAATCTGAGGAAAAGGCGAAGCTGCGCACCTTGGGCATGACCTCATCTAAGCTGTAGAGAAACATCAGCATGAAGCGGGCGTAGTTAGCCACCGACCCTGAGACGTCGCAAATGGCGAAGACTTTTGGGCGGTCAACTTTTACTGATTTCCAGTGCAGGTCAAATATGGCGCCGTCGTAAGACATATTGTGGCGTAGTGTGCGCGGCACATTGAGGGCGCCGCGCTTATAAATCTTTTTTCGTCGGCTATGCAGGGCGCTGAGTTTTTTCGCCATTTTGTAGACAATTTCTTGAATCAGGCGGAAATTACGGTGCTCAACATTAGACAATTTAACCTTACGCAGTAACTCTTCGCGTAGACGCTTGCCAGTAACATCTGCGTTGAGCAGAAACTGCTTTTCAACATAATCTCTAACCTGTTCGCGTAAAAAGTCGCGCCGGGCTTTCAGTTGTTGGCCTAGGCGTCTAGCCGGTACTTGGGGTGATGTGCGCAGGTCGCCTATTTCGCGATTTAGATCGGGTAATCCCATGGCGTCCATAATGCGCCGAGAGTAGAGGCCCTTTTGGGTGAAAATTTTGATGTCGCGAACATTGGTTTCTTCGCCTGCGGCGCCCATTGCCATACTCAGTTCTACACGGTCGTTGGCCATCAGCAGTTGGCCAAGGGCCGATTTCGGATCGGTGATTTCACCAGGACCTAAATCAGCCTCTTCCTCTTCTTCATAAAGGTTATTTTTCTTCGCTTTAGATTTGGATTTTTTCTTTTTGCCCTTGGGTGCTTCGCCGCTAGAGCCACCGCCTTCGCCGTCTCCAGACTCGCCATCTTCACCGTCTTGTTCTTCAGACTGATCGCCACTTAACTCGCTGTCGGACTGCTCTCCGCGAACATCCTGAAAGTCGAAAAACTGATCGAAGCACGCATCAAAGGTGTCTTTTTCATCTACAGTTTTAGGTAGCACCGTTGCCAAGGAGCGCTTCAAATAGGCTTTGTCTCGATATCCCACCAGCTCTACTGCGCCCAGCGCATCTAAGGTTTCGGCAGTAGATACGCGCACGTCGGCGTTACGCAGTGCACGTATGAAATTGCTGATGGTTCGATCCATAGTCATATTATTATCCCTGTCTAAGTAATGCTGATTACTTAGTGATCCTTGCAGTGATTGAATTCACTTCGGTGGTCACATTCTCAATGTCTTCTTGGAATTTAAGAATGACGTTCAAGGTTTCCGTCACCAGTTTAGGATCTAAGGCTTCTGCATGTAGCAGTACCAGAGTTCTTGCCCAATCAATGGTCTCAGAAATAGCCGGCTGCTTCTTCAGATCCAAGGTTCGCAGCTCGTGGATAAACTCAACCAATTGACGCCGCAGTTTCGGTGGAATTTCTGGTATGCGGGCTGCCACAATCCGCTGCTCGATGTCTGCATCAGGGAAAGGGATATAAAGGTGTAAGCACCGACGCTTTAACGCATCTGAAATTTCACGAGTATTGTTAGAGGTCAAAAACACCATAGGTGGCTCAGCCAAGGCTTTGACGGTGCCAATTTCAGGGATAGAAACCTGATAGTCGGATAAAATTTCCAGCAGCAAGGATTCGAATTCGTTGTCTGCTTTGTCGATTTCGTCAATCAGCAGCACGCAGCCGTTTTCCTCTTTCAGCGCTTTAAGCAGCGGACGTGGCTCCAAAAATTCTTCGGAAAAGAAAATGTCGCCAAATTCATGCAAACGCTTAACAGACTCGGTAAACCCTTTGGCGCCCTGTAAAACTTCATCTAAAGCTTCTTTCAGAACTTGGGTATAGAGCAGCTGCTTACCGTACTTCCATTCGTAGATTGCCTTCGACTCGTCAAGGCCCTCATAGCACTGAAGGCGAATCAGCGGCAGGGCAAACATTTCAGCGGCTGTTTTAGCCAGCTCTGTTTTACCAACACCCGGAGGTCCTTCTATGAGTATGGGCTTGCGCAGTTGGTAGGCTAGAAACACTGCCGTGGCGATTTGATCGCTACAAATATAATTGTGAGCTTCAAAGCTTTCTTGTAACGACGCTACTGACGCAGCGATCTTTTCGATATCTCCCATGATCATCCTTAATCCGAACTAGTTGTTCTTCTATTACCGGTACCTTGATCCGCGCATCAAAGATGCTGGAGTTGGCCTTGCTCGCGTTCGCGCGTGCGCTGGCCTCAGGCGCAAAGCCCGCTATTATCCATTGGCAGGGCTGGCTTGTATAGGTTGCGCAGACTTGCGCAGTGGTCTAGGGCGTGGTTTTCTGGCCTAAGTTGATGAGTTTTCAGCGGGCCTAATGGCGCAAAGCAGAGCATGGGCAACGAGCTAAATGGTGGTGTAGATACTTAAATAGATACCGATATAAGTACCTAAATAGATACCTAAATAGAAACCTAATCAGATAAACGGGCGGATCTCTTAATGAATAACGCTTTAGATGGCTTGTTGGATGAGCAAGAGATGAAGCAAAAGCTGCTGCAAATGCGTGAGCTATTGCAAAGCACAGCAGTCACTCGGGACGATTCTGCTCAAGTGGTAGAGTTAGATCAGGCCAAAGTTGGGCGTTTGTCGCGAATGGATGCACTGCAATCTCAGGAACTAGCGAAAGCATCGGTAGTCCGCTGCGATCGTGCGTTGGTTCAAATCAGTGCCGCACTGGCGCGCATTGAAAATGATGAGTTTGGTATTTGTCAGGATTGCGACCAAACCATTGCTCTCGGCAGATTGCGAGTGGATCCGACGGCATTGTTGTATATAACCTGCGTGGGCGCTGCTGAGGCGCGTTGATACATTACTGAGATGTACTACTGAGTAAAGAAGTTCACCCAACCGCGGCCTCAGTGCCTTCACGCGGTAATGGGACCCTAGTCAACGGGTCAAAATACCTCTGCCTTAGAGCAGCGCGATTTTTTCTGCAACCTGTTCTATTGAGCAATGCTCGCTGTCCAGTGTGTACTGTGCATATTGCTCATATAAGGGTATGCGTTCCTCTAACAATTGAACTAACGAGGTAGTGGCCGCTGCCGCTATGCCTCTTTGGGCAAAGTCGCCCAAGCGCTCACTCAATTGTTGGGGGCTCACGCGCAGATAAACGACCTTCCCCAAACGCTGTAAGTTTTGCATCGCACCCCGGTTGTAAACGGCGCTGCCGCCGGTGGCGATGACACTATTTTCTACGTCCAACTGTTGAATAATTTGACCTTCAATGTCCCTCAGCGCTAGGTAGCCCTGTTGCTGAAGAATTTGCTCTAGCGTGGCGTGCTCGCGGATCTGAATCAAAATGTCCGTATCAATAAACTGCATGCCCATTTGCTTGGCCAGCACAACGCCCACCGTGCTCTTGCCTGCGCCGGGCATGCCAATAAGCGATATGTTCATAAGGCCTCTCTTTTTATTCAGAAAAATTCGCAGAACTATTTTGCAACGACAGTTTTTTGGCCGCTTTTGTTGTACTGCCGTTATTGGGCAGCTTTGCTAAAGCCATTTTTCCAAGCTGATGCAAGGTAGTGTTCAGAGTTCGGTATATACCTCTTGCAACCCATAAGCTTGTACTCCTGTTAGTATGCGGCTGTGTTTAGCTTAAGAGTAGAGGGGAATAGATTTGAAATTTTACGATTATCCAGGCGCGCCAAACCCACGCAGAGTGAAGATATTTGCTGCGGAAAAAGGCATTGAGTTAGAAGTTGTGATGACAGATATGGCTAAGCGTGAGCACAAAACCGCTGAGTTCATGAAGAAAAATCCCAGTGGCAAGATTCCTGTTCTTGAGCTGGACGACGGCACCTGCATTGGCGAATCTGTAGCCATTTGCCGCTACTTGGAATCTGTTCAACCAGAGCCAAATTTATTTGGCTTGGATCCCGTAGAGACTGCGGTGATTGAAATGCATCATCGGCATATTGAGTTAGAGTTGCTGTCGCCAATTGGCGCTGCTTGGGTGAATGGACCCATCGTTGCAAAAATGGGTTTGGTTGAGCCAATTGAAGCGGCGAAAGAACGCGGTGAGCTAATGACCAAAAGCTTTTACAAGCGCCTTGATCTTGCCTTGGGCGAGCATCCGTATATTGCCGGAGCGCGCTATACGGTGGCGGATATCACCGCTATTTGCACGATAGATTTCGCTACAAGATTGGTAGCCCTGCGCCCAGCAGATGAGCACAAAAACATATGGGCGTGGCATGAGCGCGTTACTGCCCGGCCCGCTGTGACAGATTAGGCGGTTGCCGCATAAAGCAAAAACTTCCTGGCTGATCTAGTGGGCAGGCTAGCTGAAAATCCAATAGATGGTCAGCTGTAGACCAATAAGTACCATGGCCCAGATACGCAGATCGCGCCAGCGATCTGTCTCTGGCTGGTCTGCAAGGATTGCTTTCTTCGGCACAATCCAGACCAAGCAGCCGAGGAATATAAAAATACCCATTGAGATGTAGTTGGCCCAAGCCACGGGTAAGTCGATCATGTTCGGCTCCAGGGTCGGTAGGTTAGGGTTGCAAGTTTTTCGTCGCTGAGCTTTTCGGTAAAACCGCTCACCGTCCACAGTGCAAGCATGGAGTAGCAGAAGCTGACAAATGCGACGTAGAGCAAATTCCACTCCAGCACAATCAACAATATCGCTGATACTAATACGCCGCTAACCAAGGTGCATAAGCCGGCCGTTGGTGTAGCCCTTTGGGTCATTGCGCCCAGCAGCAGCAGAGCCAGCATGGGGCCTTGGAACAATGAAAGTATGGTTTGTAAAAAGGTAAATATACCGCCTAAGTCGCCAATAAAGGGCGCAATACACATTGAAGATAACAGCAGTAACAAGGTGAGGTAGCGTCCTACCTTAAGGTCATTCAATGGGTCGTGGTTCTTCATCAGTACATGGCGGATGTCCCGAGTGATCATAAGCGACGTTGAGTTAACGCCTGAGTCAATGGAGGACTGTAGCGCTGCAATAATGGCCACAAACATCAGTCCTGAAATGCCCGGTGGCAAGACGTTTTTGATCACCCAAGGTAGCGCCATGTCTGGGTATTCGATATCTGCTTTCATGACCAAGGCCAAGATGCCGGGGAATACCACTAATAAGGGTATAAAGGTCTTCGCTAACGCTGCAAACATCATAGAGGCGCTGGCATCCCATTGAGTGCGTGCACCAAGGGTTCGCTGCAAGATGGCCTGGCTGCCAATCCAGTAGGCTGGAGAGAGCACGAAGCCAAGTCCCAGAATGACGCCTGGCCAGGGAAAGCCTTCGTCGTCGGCAGGTAAATAGGCTTGTAAGTGGGTGGGGTTATCTTGTGTCAGGGTGGTGGCAAATGCGTTGAAACCACCGGCGTCAGAAATACCAATACCGACAATTATGATGCCGCAGAGGAACATAATGCTGACTTGAATGGAGTCGGTGATGGCAACCGCCGCTAATCCGCCGGCAATACTGTAAAGACCCACTACAGTGCCAGAAACTAAAATCCCCACCCAAATTGGCCAGCCTAGGTAGGTTTCAAGGGTGAGGGCTAACGCCCACATAGCAACCCCTAAGGCGAATACTGCGAAAACGCTGGCGATCAGTGCCGCCACCACGCGAACGCCTTGGTTGTATCGCAGACCCAAGTATTCTGGAATTGAATAAACCCCTGCACGCCAGTACAGCGGTATAAAGATAATGGAGGCGATAATCATGGCGGGAATCGCGCCAATCCATTCAAAGTTCGCTTGGGCTATACCCACGTTATAGGCGTTACCCGAGGCGCCAACATAACTGTTGGTGTCAATGTTAGTGCCGATAATGGAAAGGCCAATCACCCACCAGGCTAGAGACCTTCCCGCGAGGAAAAAGTCGTGGGCGTTTTTTACTTTACTGCTGAGCTTGATGCCGACAAATGTAATTAACGCCAGATAGCCAATAATCACCGCGAGGTCTAATGGGTGCACTTGAATTTTCCCCTTTGAAAGTCAGGGAGATACTTACACAACTGGCGCCTTAAGGAAAAGCCGGCTTTTTTCTCGAAAATGTCTGCTAGTCGATATTTACGGCAGGCTCGCTGGCGCATTTTTTTTTGCTCGGATATAGTTCCTTTTTTTTGTCATCACCTATACATGTCCTCACACCCTTCCAAAAAGATTCTATTGGCTGCAAGCGAGCCCTTTGCTGCTGGAGATCATCGGCTTTGTTATCGGCACCCTCATGACAAAAATTTGTGCATTAAGGTCAATCGGCAGGGTAAGGCTCAGATGTTGAAAGCGCGCGCGCCGTTCTACAAAAAGTTTCGGCCGGTAGACTCATTTGATGATAATCAAATTGAGTACCGAGCATTTCAGCAGTCGGCTATTTTGCGCAATACGCCGGAAATTTGGCGGCACATCCCGCGTTGTTATGGCTGGGTTGAAACGGATATAGGTCGCGGTTTAGTCACTGATTATTATCCCTCGGAAAAGTTCAATGCCCCGGCTACGACCTTGGAAGAGTACCTTAAGGAATTTGCTGTAACGCCACAGCTATCGTCAGCGTTGAAGGAGTTTTCTGCCTACTTACGCCGATATTTGCTGCTGACCAAGAACCTCATGCCGCACAATTTGTTGGTGCTGCAAGAACAAGAGGGCTTGCTGCGCTTGGTGTTAATAGACGGTTTTGGCTTATCGACTATATTTCCTGTGGCTAAGTATGTGCCTGCTGCCGCCAAGCGGCATGTGGAAAAACGCTTGGATTGGCTAGACTACCGGATTGCTTGGGAGATTAGCGACAGAAAAATTTCTTGGCGTGACACTGAGAAAAAGTTCACCAAAGGTGGGAATCATATTTATGTCTAATCAAATGTTGAGGATTAAAAATATTATTCGAGCACCCTTGTTTAAGGTTTTGAATCGGCGCAAGGAAAAGTTTCTTTGTCCGGTTTGTGATTATCACGGCCCGTTTGTAGATAAGCTGCCGAAGAAAAAAAATCGCTCCAGATTGAATGCAAAGTGCCCCTCATGTAGCGCGATGGAGCGTCATCGATTTCAGTGGTTTATCTTGCAAAAAGTTTTGGCCGGAAAGCAATGGAGTGAATTGAGCGTGCTGCATTTTGCGCCCGAACCTTGTTTGGAAGATCGGCTGCGTGCCCAATGTGGTCGTTATGTAACTGCGGATTTACTGCGCACAACGGTAGATTATCAATTTGATGTGATAGACATTCCTTTTGCAGATGAGGCCTTTGACGTGGTTCTGAATTCCCACGTGCTGCAATACGTTCAGGATGATCTGCGCGGTATTGCCGAGCTTTCGCGAATTCTTAAGCCTGGGGGCATTGCGTTACTGCCTGTCCCCTTGTTGCACGAAAAGACAGTTGTTATGGAGGTTCCGGATCCGATATTGGGCGCTTATCATGAACCTGGTTTAGACTATTATCAGCGTTATGAGGCTTTTTTTCAGCGCGTGGATTTACATGGGTCAGCCGCTGAAGAGGATCAATATCATTTTTATCTGGAGTTGCTCAGCGGTACAGATGTCCCTCTGAAGCAGGCTGAAAGAAAATATGGCGACATTATTCCCGTCTGCTATAAAGGTTAGCCACTGGCACAGCAAAGGGTCAGGGTTGAGTTTGGCATTTTGAGAACATTACATGTTTGAGGGTAAAGGTAAGAAAATACTTTGGTGGGGTAGGTTGGGCAATTATGGGCCGGACTATCCGCGCAATCGCACCGTGATTGATTGCTTAGAATCCATTGGTTTTGAAGTGGTGGCCTTTGTGCCCACCTTGTCGGCTTTGGCAGATCTCCAAGCTCGGTTTAAGAACTTTGCAGATATTAGGGCGGTGTGGGTGCCTTGCTTTCGCCAACGAGATTTAGCAGGCGCGGCGCGGTGGTGTCGGCGCAATAGGGTGCCCTTAATATTTGATCCCCTTATTAGCGCCTTTGACAAGCGCGTAAATGAAAGGCAAAAGTATTCAGCCGAGTCCTGGCGTGGCCGAAGGTTACTGGCGTGGGAACAAAAGCTCTTTGCATTGGCTGATCATGTCATTGCAGACACTCAATGTCATAAGTCGTATTTTTCCGAGTGTTTGGCGTTTCCTCTTGAACAGATCTCGGTTATTCCTGTATCGGCGGAAGAGGGTCTGTTCTTTCCTCAGGAACTACCCATCAACCCACTGCCAGAAGCTTTGTTTTTTGGCACATTTATTGGCCTACAGGGCGCAGAGTTCATTGCCCAGGCTATACGGTACTATTCGGGTCCTGCTTTTCAATTGACTTTTTTGGGGCAGGGTCCAGATCGTGCTAAGTGTGAAGATATTTGCCGCGAGTATAAAAATGATCAAGTTTCCGTTGTGTTTGAAGACTGGCTACCTTTCCAAGAGTTGCCTAAAAGAATTTGTCGGGCAGATATATGTTTAGGGGTGTTTGGTACCGGTGCAAAAGCTGGGCGGGTGATTCCTAATAAGGTCTATCAGGGCTTAGCGTGCGGTAAAACTGTGCTGACCATGAGCGGTGAAGCTTACCCGGTTCAGGTGCAGGAAAAAAATGTGGGCATTACGTGGGTTGAGCCCGGGTCGCCGGAAGCCATTGCCGCCGCGCTAAGCAATTTGTTTGCGCCTGTAAACTTGGCTCAGACTCGCTCTCAAATTCTCCCCCACCAAACGTATACGCAATATTTTTCCAATGAAAGTATTCGCCTAACTTTAAGCACATTGCTTAACGGTGCTGCATAAAGCGTTAGGTTGCTTGAGTAATTGGTTATTGGGTCAGTTTGCCCAAGGTTTGATGAATGCCCGAGCGCCAGTCAGAGGCTTCAATGGCAAAGCTCTGAGTGAATAGCTTACTGCTGAGCGCCGAGTACGCGGGTCGAGGTGCTAGGGTTGGATATTCAGAAGTCGGTATTGCCAACAATCTATCAGGTGTTTTCAGCCCTAAAGATTTTGCTGTCGCAAATATGTGTTGGGCAAACTCAAACCAAGAAACAACACTGTCTCCGGCGTAGTGATACCTGCCCCATGGGCAGGTGTCGCTGGCTATATGCGGTAACGTTGCAATAATTGCGCGGGCTAAATCTTGTGCGTAGGTGGGCGAGCCCAGTTGGTCATCTACCACACTGATCTGTGCGCATTCGCCACCCAGTCTGAGCATTGTCTTAAGAAAATTGCCGCCATGTTCTGAGAAAATCCAGGCCGTTCTAATCATGATATGTTTGCATTGACTGGCTGTTATCGCTTGCTCCCCTAACAGTTTGGTTCTTCCGTAAGTCCCTTGGGGCGCAGTAGGCGCATGCTCAAAATAAGGTGTGTTGCCGCGACCGTCAAAAACATAGTCCGTTGAAATATGTATGAGCACGCTGTCGAATTCTTGGCACAGCTGCGCCAGGTGAGCCACTGCTTTGTGATTAATTAAGTCGGCTGTTTCTACGTCGCTCTCAGCAGTATCCACTGCTGTATATGCTGCCGCGTTAATGACGACGTTGGGTTGGTGCAATAGAAACATCTCCCGCACTTGGTGAAAGTTGCCCAGATCACAATCAGATTTTGCAAACAATTGGCTGGTGAAAGGTGTCGTAAGCGACTCAACCTCCAAGAATGATAGCTGCTGCGTCAGACATTGGCCCAACTGGCCATTCTTGCCGAGTACGATAATTTTCAAAGTTGCAGGTCTTTTAATAATTGGGCGTCCATGTCTTTGGCTGACAAAATTGGCTGCTCTACTGGCCAGGGTATATTCAGATCGGGGTCTGACCACAAAATAGAGCCTTCGTCTTCTGGGTCGTAGTATGCAGTGCACTTGTATTCAAGTTCAGTGTTCTCGTTAAGAGCGGTAAACCCGTGCGCAAAGCCAGGTGGCACCCAGAGCTGCTTTTTGTTTTGTTCAGACAACTCCATGCTGATCCACTGACCAAATGTGTCCGACCCGGGGCGAATATCTACAGCGACGTCAAATACGCAGCCGCGTACAACCCTAATCAGCTTTCCTTGGGGTTTCGTCTTTTGAAAGTGCAATCCTCTGAGTACATTTGCCGCAGAGCGCGAGTGATTGTCTTGGACAAACTCAAGCTCTATGCCTGCTTCCTCGAAATAGCGTTGTCGGCTGAATGTCTCGAGAAAGAAGCCTCTGTTATCACCGAATACGCTGGGTTCAATGATCACGCAATCTTTAAGTTTGGTGGTTTGAACAAGCATCAAGACTCCGCAGCGAGTTTTTGTAAATAGATTCCGTAACTAGAATTTATTAGCTGGTTCGCGCGCAGCAGCAACTGATCTTTAGTGATCCATTTGTTTTGCCAAGCTATTTCCTCTAAACAAGCAATTTTTAATCCTTGCCTGTGTTCCAGAGTTTGCACAAATTGCCCTGCTTCTATAAGGGAGTCGTGGGTGCCAGTGTCCAGCCAAGCAAATCCGCGACCGAGTAGCTCAACGGACAAGTTGCCTTTGGTCAAGTAGGCGGTGTTGACGTCGGTTATTTCCAACTCGCCACGATTAGAAGGTTTGAGTGCTTTGGCTATTTCAATGACGCTATTGTCGTAAAAGTATAAGCCGGTTACTGCATAGTTAGATTTTGGTTGAGGCGGTTTTTCTTCAATAGAAACAACTTGGCCACTCTCACTAAATTCAACTACGCCAAAACTTGATGGCTGAGCCACGTGGTAGCCAAATATGGTAGCTCCGGAGGGTTTTTCTACAGCGGCCTTAAGTTTTTCTGGGAAGTCCTCACCATAGAAGACGTTGTCTCCAAGCACTAACGAAACAGACCTGTCGCCGATAAACGCTTCGCCAATGGTAAAAGCTTGGGCAAGGCCATCAGGGCTCTCTTGTATGGCATATTGCAGATCTATGCCAAATTGGCTGCCATCGCCCAGCAGGCGTTTATACCCTTCGATATCAGTTGGCGTTGAAATAAGCAGTATTTCTCTTATCCCCGCCAACATAAGTACCGAGATGGGATAATAAATCATCGGCTTATCGTAGATGGGTAAGAGCTGCTTAGAAATTCCCAAGGTAATTGGGTGCAGGCGCGAGCCAGTGCCTCCGGCCAGCACTATACCGACACAGGAATGGCTCATGAAACTTCTCCAAGTCTTTCTAGGCGGTATTCGCCGGTCAATATTCGTTCGCACCAATTTTGATTAGCAAGATACCAAGCAACAGTTTTTCTTATGCCGCTTTCGAAAGTCTCTTGCGGCTGCCAGCCCAGTTCCTGTTGGATTTTGCTGGCGTCTATTGCATAGCGTTGGTCGTGGCCAGGCCGGTCCGCAACGTAGGTGATAAGATCTTTGTAGTTGATAACTCCGGCGGGTTTGTTGGGCGCCAGTTCTTCTAGTAAGTCACAGATAGTTGTTACAACGTCTCGGTTGCGTTGCTCGTTGTGCCCGCCAATGTTATAGGTTTCGCCGACCTTTCCGGTGCTTATAACCTTGAGCAGTGCTTTTGCATGATCTTCCACGTATAGCCAGTCTCTGATCTGTGAGCCATCACCATAAATGGGCAGCGGTTTACCTGCTAGCGCATTCAAAATGACGTGGGGGATCAGTTTTTCCGGGAAGTGGTAAGGGCCGTAGTTGTTTGAGCAGTTAGTGATCAATGTGGGTAGGCCATAGGTTCTTTGCCAGGCTCTAACCAAGTGGTCTGAACTGGCTTTGCTCGCGGAATAAGGTGACGAAGGCGCATATGCAGTTGTTTCGGTAAAATAATCATCAGCGTGCTCCAGGTCACCATAAACCTCATCAGTGGAAATGTGGTGAAAACGAAAAGCGTGTTGCTCCTTTTGAGCCAGCGATTGCCAGTAAATTCTTGACTGCTCCAACAGCGTATAGGTGCCAACAATGTTTGTTTGGATGAAGTCGCTGGGGCTGTCAATGGAGCGGTCAACGTGGCTTTCAGCCGCAAGATGCATTACGACGGTAGGTTTGTGTTTAGCAAAAACTTGGGCGATGGCGGTGCCATCGCAAATGTTCACTTGCTCAAAAGCATAGTCCGGGTTGGCGTCAATTGATGCCAAGGAGTCTAGGTTACCCGCATAGGTCAGCGTGTCTACATTGACGATTTTTATATCGCCAGCGCTAAGTGCTTGGCGAATAACGCTGCTGCCGATAAACCCGGCCCCCCCCCGTGAGCAAAATTTTCATAAATTACGCAACAGCAAACTGGCGCGTTTTATGCCGATGCGCGCATAAAACGCGCGTTCATGTGAAGGTAACCATCTGCACATGGGTGTTTGGCCCAAATTTTCTGCCACTCTGGCGAGCCCATAGTGGCGGCGAATTGCTCTTCGCGCACAGCTCTACTGTCCCAACGAATAATCCACGTGACATTGGGTTGGCCGTTGGGCGATACCGCTGGAGCCGTGCCGGCGACTTCAGGCTCAAGGCCGCAGTCCATCCAGAAATCGATGATATCTAAGTTGGCTTTTAGCCAAGGCACAGCCAAGTCTTCAGCCCAGACTTTGTAGGCGTCAAAGCGGTTAGGGTCGATGGTGTAGTCACGAATTTCAACAATTGCGTCTGTCATGTTTATGCTCTTTATGGTTTTAAAATTATAGTTTTTGAATTGCAGCCTTAAATGTGCCTGCGTGTAGACCACTAATCAGTAGTCTTCAGCCAGCGCCAAGGTTTCAAGGACATAGCGAATTTGTTCTCCCCAAAACCAGATGCCTGCACAGATCACCGCGATTGAAAATGCGATCGCTAGCCGTTCTAGTATGACTTGTTTACTCATAAGTATGCTCTCTTTGACGCTCTAATCTTCTATTCTCAGGTGCTGTGCTAATTTAAGAAAAGCCTATCCAGCGCCCAGATGCGGCGACGGTAAACCAAATTGAAATCGACGTGACGGCTAACAGCTTAATGGTCCACGGGTTGATGGTGTCGTGGTTAAATTTCAGTAGTGGTCGACGAATTGCGTAAACAAAGGTGACCCCTAAAGCCAGGCTGGTCATTTTTGCCCAAAACATTTGGTTGTAGTAGAGCTTCATAGCGACCGCTGAGCTCATAAATATACCGCTGGTCATGACGACAATCAGAGCAACGGTGAACCACTTTTGGGTGTTTTCAATAACTTGCTTGGAGGGTACGTCTTTGAGTAAAACATTGAGTAAGCGTAAATCCCCCACCAATACCATGCCTCCGAGCATAGACATGCCAAGCAGGTGAAACATTTGTACTACGGCAAAAACGCCGCCATAGGCCTTTGATATGTCAGCCAACATTGACGTGTCTAACCAATCAAAAAACGGATATAGATCCACTACGAACTCCTATCTGTCAGCATTTGTTTATCTATTGCGTAACTATTGTTAAAAAACTTACGGTTCTAGCTCGGCCAATTCGTTTACACACCCTGCGGCCCAATACATAAATTCAGGTAGTTGCTTGTGGCAGTCGAACCAATCGTAGGCAATAGTTCGCCCTGTGATTACCACACCCGCCCAGAGTACTAATGATGCTATCGCGCCCATGCGAATGCGTTTGGGAGGGATTGGGTCTAGGTCCCATGTTCCGCTTGAAGCCTGCATTTTGGCTCTAAACATAAAGGCATTGATGCCGGCTAGGATCAACAGCACTACTTTTATACGGAACCAAATGCTTTGTGTGGAGCGGACTGGAATTGCATAAAACAGTAAAAAGCCAGTGATCAGCATGATCGCAAAGCCAATGATCATGGGCTTGTCCAGTCGCTCGGCGATTTTTGACGCGGGCACATTGGGGAAAATTGCGCCCAGCATGCGCAGGTCGATGACGCAGAGCATGCCTAGGAAGATCATTAGTGTTAGAACATGTGTGGCTTCGATCCAAGAGTACATATAGATAGACTCATGGATGTCAGTACTCCACTGATGGGTGTCTAGCCACTGGGCAAATGTCAGTAAAAGTTCGTTTAGCATGCAAATTCCTGCTGCGTTCTGTTTACACTCAGAGAGGGGCACGAGACCCGGATCAAGCGTTAGCTTATGGCGATTTTAGGCGCTTGTCCGGCAAATATACAAAGCGCGATATTGTCCTAACAGTGCCTGCTCAAAGGCTGAGCTGGGTGCTCTAATTTTCTTCTCCGCCTGCTCGCTAGCATATTAGTTTATAGCGGAGTCTGCCACAGGGCAGGGCTGCGCCCTGTGGACCTAATTGGGCGTTAGTTAAATCTAAGAGGGTTGAATGCGGCGCAACATAGATTCTTGTGCGCAAGACATCACGAGTTTGCCGTCCGCTGCATATATTTCGCCTTCGTTTAATCCGCGTCCGTCGGTGGCGGCAACACTGCGCTGGTCGAAAAGTAGCCATTGGCTGGGGTCGCAGACGCTATGAAACCAGCAGCTTTGATCTAAGCTGGTCATTCTGTGGGTCTGCATAGGCACGCCGTGAGGTATTACAGAGTTAAACAGCAGGGTGGCATCAGACAAATAGGCCAAGGCAATTTGTCCCTCGCGAGTGCTCATTGGTGCAACGCGATCACTTGAGTAGGGGGTGCGCATCCACAACCGGAGTTCTGGCGCCCGATCCGCAATGAACTCGTGAAATCCAGCGCTGGCAAATTCTATCTCGGTGCGCCCGTCTTTTATGGGCGGAAATGGGAAGGTCTCTTCGCCGCGCTGTTGTCTTTGCGCAATCAACGCTTCTGGGCCGTCCACCTTCGGCATAGTCTTCTGGTGCTCATCCCCGGTTTCCGCCACTTTGAATGAAGCAATCATGTGGA
>JAOJBS010000029.1:0-24682 GCA_028228615.1 Pseudomonadales bacterium
TGGGGCCATATAGGGGTTTGAATTCCTCAAACTTAGAACCGTCGACAATACGCATAATGACTTCGCGAATATCCAACGGGCTGCGTAGGTCTTTGGAGACCAAGCCCAGCATGTCCTCTGGGTTGTGCTTGGGTTCGGTGAAATCAGCCTTTGGTTCTGGGCCAAGCTTGCGCCAGTTAAGGTGGGAAACCACTTCCCGGCACATGCGCAGTGCGTCCATTTCGTCTTGGGCTAAATAGTCACCTACACCTGAAATCTGTGTGTGCATGTCTGCACCGCCTAAGCTTTCAGCGTCAGCATCTTCGCCTGTGGCCATTTTCACCAAGGGCGGTGAACCTAGGGCCAGCATGGTCTGGTTTTTAACCATAATGTTGTAGTCGCTCATGCCCGGCTGGTAAGCGCCCCCAGCTGTGGCGGCCCCAAATACCACGGATATTGTGGGGATGCGCATTTTCGAGAGTTCGGTAATCTCGTAAAACAGCCGCCCAGATTCAGCAAAATGCTCTATTTCGTTTTGAATAACCGCTTCAGGGTCGCCGCCCGCTTCGCCGCGCAAATCCGCGCCGGCGCTCTCAACAAACTGCACATAGGGCAGTCTGTTTTCGCGGGCTATTTCTAAGCCGCGCATTAATTTTTTTGAGTTGAACGGGTTAAATGCGCCTGCTCTAACCGACGGGTCGTGACCTAAAATGACGCACTCAACGCCTTCTATAACGCCAATGCCGACAACAAAACCGGAGCCTAGATCGTAGGGTGAGCGCCAAGCAGCCAGTGGGCTGATTTCCAAGAAAGAGGAATCTCGGTCTAATATGTTGGCTATGCGTTCTCTGATAGGCATCTTGCCGCGCTTGCGTATGCGCGCCACAGCTTCAGCGCCGCCGCCCTCAGCTGCTTTGTCGTACAAGTCTTGTAATTCTGCGAGCGTTTCCAGCATATCGCTCTTATTCTGCTGAAAAATGTCAGCTCTGGTGTCCAATTTGGATTCCAGTATCGGCATGTTTCTCCCCCCGGGACTTTATAGATGTAGTTCTCATCAACGCCCTAAACCTATCAGAATAAAAAGCCAGCCAGAAGGTTTTTTTATGCTAACTTATCCTCATTCAAGGAGGACACGTGAGCGCACAACTAGGACTACAGCAGGCAAAAAGCGCACGCGCCAGAGAGGGCATTTGTAGCGCCACAATCAGCTCGTTAGCGGCTGTAGGTTATGCGGAAACATCCATCATTCGCGTTGCTCAGATGGCGGGCTTCTCTAAAGGCGCGGTGCAACATCATTTTCCGACTAAAGAGGATTTGATCGCCGCAACGGTAGACACTCTGCTGCTGAGAACCGTGCAGAGAAAAGAATCTCAACCAGTGTCAGTGGAAGCAGCTCTGATGGATGCGTGGCAGCGCTTCATTAACACTGCCGCCTACCGTGCATTGATGGAGGTACTTAACGCCTCGCGTACAGACAAAGCGTTAGCTCACCGCATTGCAGATGAGCTGGTAGATTGGGGAAAAAATTTAGATCAGCAAAGCCTAGCCAGTTATCGCGCCAGCAGCGGCAACGACCAAGAAGTAGTCATGTTGCTGAATATGACCCGCAGTTTTATGCGCGGCTTGCTGATTCAGGAGCATTATGGGGTAGACCAGCAGACCACCCAGAGCTACGTTAAAAAATGGATAGAATTGATAGCACCTTTGTTGGAGTTGCGTGCGCCCACGTAGACTTGGTTTAACAGAGCAATGCGCTAGACAGAATTTAAAATAATGAGGCATCTAGTATGACAACCACCCAAGCAGAACTAAGAGAGTTCGAGGAGCAAGCAGACCGTTGGTTTTTGGAAAATAAGCCGGCTGATCCCGGGTTTATTTTGCCGGAAACTTTTATGGAAGTAGGCACCGACAGTCAGTTTGAGTTTTTACGCGACTGGCAAAATAAGGTTTATGAAAACGGTTACGTGGGTATGGCGTGGCCGAAGGAATATGGTGGCGGTGGGCTCGATCAAGTGTTCCAAGACATTGCCACAAAGGCTATGGCTAAGCATCGCGTGCCGTTTTTACCTAACACCATTGGTTTGAACTGGGCCGGGCCGCTGAT
Organism: Pseudomonadales bacterium; assembly: GCA_028228615.1. GTDB lineage: Bacteria > Pseudomonadota > Gammaproteobacteria > Pseudomonadales > Azotimanducaceae > UBA4421. The sequence goes on from JAOJBS010000029.1 coordinate 2,084, forward strand.
TTTAATGATGGGGTCCGATGCCGATAAAGCCAAATACATTAAGGGCATTCTCAGTGCCGAAGACATATGGTGCCAAGGCTTCTCCGAGCCTGATCATGGTTCAGATTTGGGCAGTGCTCAGTGCAAGGCGGTTAAAGATGGGGACGAATACGTTGTCAACGGTTCCAAGATCTGGACCAGCCTAGGCAGCTATGCCAAGTACATGATTTTACTGGCAAGAACTTCTCAGCAAAGTAACAGCAAGTATGCAGGCTTAAGTTTTTTCCTAGCGCCCATGCAGGCGGAGGGCATTGAACCGCGACCCATCAAAAAACTAACCGGAGAATATGGTTTTTGCCAAACTTTTTTCAACGACGCGCGGATTCCGGCATCGTCCATGATGGGCAATGAGGGCGAGGGTTGGAAGGTGGCTATGGCTACCCTAACCTTTGAGCGCGGTGCGGCGGGCGGCCAAGCAGGCGGCCTAGCCATGATGGATTTAACGATTGACGATATTGTTGAGCTGGCACGTAGAGCCAAACGCAATGGTCGGCCAGCCATTGAAGACCCCCATGTCCGCAATGAGTTAGTGGACCTAATTACTGAGTCAAAAAACAATTCGTTAATGGCTGCCCGAGCTAAGGTGCCTGCGCTTGCAACTGACTGGCCTACCGCTATCAGTATGTCCGGTAAGTTGCGCTCCTCAGAACTCAAGCGGCGTATGTGTCAATTTGCCATCTCGCTACAAGGCGCTAATGGCGCTCGTTATGTGAGTAAAGACGCCGTTGACGGCGGTATGTGGCAGCGCTCCTATCTGAATGCATTTTCAGGAACCATTGGTGGGGGTACCACGCAGATCCAACACAACATTATTGGCGAGCGTGTGCTTGGCCTGCCCAAGGGTTAAATAGGAGAATCACATGGCGACGATAGAGTTCACTGAAGAACAAACCATGCTGCTAGAAACCGCAGTTGATTTTTGTCGAAAAAATTCGCCCTTAGATGGTGTGCGGCGACAAATTGAATTGGATGACAGTGTGGATGCGGGTATCTGGTCAGAGATGGCAGACCTGGGTTGGCTCGGCATCACTATTCCAGAGCAGTATGGTGGACTGGGATTGAGCCTGGCTGATGTTGTACCCATTGTCGAAAGTATGGGTCGCCATCTTATGGGCTCGCCTTACGTACCTACCGTGCTTGCGGCGAATGCCCTAGTGGTTTCGGGTAGTGAGGCGCAAAAGAATCATTGGTTACCACAAATTGCCGCGGGCGCAGTTGCAAGTATTGCGCTGACTGAAGAGGACGGTAATTGGCGTTTGCATGAAATTCAAAGCCAGGGCGTAATCTCGGGGGGGTCTTTGACCTTGTCCGGTACAAAGTGCTTTGTATTAGATGCGCCTAAAGCGGCGGTGATTGTGGTCTCAACGATGATTGATGGTGCGCCAAGACTGGTGCTCGTACAGCCAGATCAACTGCCAGCCAATGCCCTGGTTAGGGAAACGGTGATAGATGAAACTCGTCGTAGTTTTACCTTAGACCTAGACGGCGTAACCGTACCTGCCGAGCAGATTCTAGATGGTGCAGATTTCGCCAGCATTGAGCAGGCCGCCTTATTGTTACTGACCGCCGAAATGGCGGGCGGTCTAGCAGGCGTTTTGCACGTAATAGTAGATTACCTAACCACCCGTAAACAATTCGATCAATACATTGGTAGCTATCAGTCTTTGAAGCATCCGTCGGTACAAATTCTATTATCGATGGAGGCCTGTCGCTCGCACCTTTATCACGCAACTACCTTGTTAGCGGGCGAAGATACTAAAGCGATAGAATCAGCCATTCGTATGGCTAAAGCCCAAGGCAGTGAAGCATTCGCATTTGCTGGTGACCGTGCGGTGCAATTTCACGGTGGTTTTGGCTTCACCTACGATTGCGATGCCCAGTTGTTTTTACGCAGAGCATTGTGGTGCCAGTATCAGTTTGGTGATGCGGCCTATCACCGCGCGCTGTTAGGGCCGCTCTTACTGGATGAAGTGAGTTAGTTGGCATGAAAAGATAAAGCCGACAATTCACAACAGAAAACAGAAAACAGAAAACAGAAAACAGAAAACAGAAACGAAGCAGCGTCAAGTTCGTCGCTGAGACTAAGATCAGTAGTAGAGGGAAAAAATGAAATTATATCACTGTAGCGATTCGCGCTCTTTAAGACCGTTGTGGGCTTTAGAGGAAATGGGTTTGGACTATGAACTCATCAATATGGAGTTTCCACCTCGTGCCACATACCCAGGCTACCTAGATCTGAATCCAATGGGTACAGTGCCGACCTTCACTGATGGTGAAATGGTTATGACCGAGTCATCTGGCATCTGCCAATACTTGGCGGACAAGTATGGTCCCACGCCGCTGTCTGTCACTGTAGATGAGCCAGAGTACGGCGAGTACCTGAATTGGTTGTATCGTAGTGATGCCACCCTGACTTTCCCTCAGACATTGGTGTTGCGCTACACCCGTTTAGAGCCTGAAGAGCGTCGTATTCCCCAAGTGGTTGAAGACTACTCCATCTGGTATTGGTCGCGGCTGCGTGCAGTGGAAGCGGCGTTAGAAGGTAAAGATTTCTTGGTCGCAGACAAATTCACCATAGCCGATATAGCTGTGGGCTATGCACTTTTCCTTGGTGTATCACTGGGTTTAGACGCGCGTTATAAGCCTAACTGTAAACGCTATCTATCTGCGCTTATGCAGCGCCCTGGATTTAAGCGCGCACGAGAAAAACAGCAGGCCTAAATTTGGTTGCGGCACCTGCGGATCGGTTGTGTGCATTTGATTTGGCAAAATAGGAAGCGAAGGGTATGAAAATTAATACAGGCGTGCCTGCCCACGATTTGCGGCAAGTGGGCTTAGCTGCGAAAGCAGCCCAGGACAATGGCTTTAGTGGTATTTCTACCCAAGAAAATCGTCAGGACGCATTTTTGCCCTTAGCCGTGGCGGCGACCCAAACTGACGATCTAGAGATTCGCACCAATATAGCCATCGCCTTTGCGCGCAGCCCAATGGTTGCTGCCAATCAATCTTGGGATTTACAGCGGGCCAGTAACGGTCGCTTTACGTTAGGGATAGGCAGCCAGGTGAAGGGTCACAATCTGCGCCGCTTCAGTGTGCCGTGGAGTGCGCCGGCGCCACGCATGCGCGAGTACGTGCAATCCGTGGCTGCTATTTGGGACTGCTGGGCGAATGGTACTAAACTTGATTATCAGGGTGAGCATTATCAATTTAGCTTAATGACGCCCAATTTTACCCCGCACCCGTTAGACTGCGACGTACCGAAAATTCAGATTGCAGCCGTTGGCCCAGCTATGATGAAAGTTGCAGCGGAGGAGTGCGATGGCGTCATGCTGCATGCGTTTTGTACCCGCAAGTATCTGGACGAGGTGATTATGCCGCGACTAGAGAAAGGCTTAGATAACAAAGGTAAATCACGCCAAGATTTTGAAATCTCTGGTGGTGGGTTTGTGGTCACTGGCGAGGATGATGAAGCGGTTAACAAGATGTTCGAGTGGGTGCGTATGCGCGTTGGATTTTATGGGTCAACCCCCTCGTATTGGCCTGTATTTGAATCCCATGGATGGGAAGATTTGGGCCGTAAGCTCAATGACATGTCGAAGAAAGGCCAATGGGCAGAAATGACGCAAGAGATTTCAGATGATGTGGTCCATGCTTTTTCTGCTGTGGGACGGTTCGATGAAATATCTAACGCCATTGATGAACGTTTTGCCGGTGCTGTTGATGTGCTTGCTTTGCCAGAGACTACGCCCAAAGATTTGGTCTTAGAGTTGCGCGCTAAAACCTAGATCAATGACCAGATAACGGGAGAGAAAAAGCTGGCGCTGTGCTTGCTTAAGGGTGAGCGTCTGGTTGGAGCGATAGTTTCGGTTCAGAAACCTTTAGGTTGCAGGTGCATAACGTATTAGTTTTTTGTTTGGCTGCTGAGGTGAGGGGCTATTTTTCTTTGCAAATATACCTAACAAATAGACCTAGATAGGATCTCCAACATGGTTGAGTTGTTGCACTAAGTAACCTTTTTCGGTGAGCAGGGTAACTAAACCATTGGGGCCACCTAGGTGGCCGGCGCCAACCATTACTGTAGTAGTCTCAGGGTGGGGTAAATAAATTTCTATTTGGTCAAGCATGCCTAGATTGCGTTCATCGTAAAGCCGGTCGGCGATAGGTTTTAGATCGGGGTCGCGGTCCAAATCTTTTCTGGCTAGTGCATAAAGTTGGTGAATTTCACCACTTAGCCAATGTCCTATAAGCTGCTCTAACTCTTTGTGTTGATCTTTTTTCTCTTGTAGTGACTGTTGCAAAATTTTCATCTGGGTACTCATCGGCCAGTCCGTTAGCGCGGCTAATGCTATTTCAAAGTCTTCAACCTCTAAAATGGCTTTGCCTTCCACACTGGCCTGTCGCGCGTAGGCTGCGTCAACCCCTGTATCAATGTTGTAGCCCAGACTACTTAATTTTATGGAGGCTATCTGGGTAGAGAGCATGCTTGGAGAGGTACTAAAAACCGTGTCTTTGGCAACGCCTAAGCTTTTAAGGAATTTGACAGCCTTCTTCCTAAGCTTTCGACTCATGGCATCTTTAACTTCCTTTTTGTTGACACTGCCGATGGCCTGGAACTTTGCGATGCGTTTTGGATCTGTGAATAACAGCGGGTTGGTCTCTAAAGCCAGCCTGTCCGAACGATGAAAAACTGCGTCATAAACTGCCGGTAAAGGTAATAAAGTTGGTTTTAAGATGTGCATAGTGCCAGCCAAATAAATGCTGTTGTTGGTGCTTATGTCGCTAATTCGCCATACCGAGCTGGGGGTCTTTTCGGTCAACCCTACTTTGAACAATCTACCCATTTTCATGACGGCGTTGTCGAGCAAAATGATCTCGCATGGGCTGGCGATATCGTTGTCGCTGCGGGATTCCTCGCAGGCTTTTAGGGCGGCTTTGGCCGCTGCAAGATGTGAGCGCGCCTTAATTGAAATTCCAATGGCCGCTGGGCCTGAACCATTTAGTGCGTAAGCTAATGCTCTAGGTAATTTTTGCTTGTTATAAGTTTTTAGTATTGGCTCTAATTGAGTTTTTGTGGCTGCAGGAAAAGTAACCTTTAACTCTGCTGCGATTTCTGCCAGTGAGATCTTATTAGCGGCATATGCTTGGGTTAAACCAAGGCTCAATAGGCTGGCTATAGTGAGTAAGGTCAATCCTTTATAATAACTTTTGGACATTACTAAGTACTTGCTGATTTTGACAAATCTTATATTGCGAAAAGGACGGTCTCTAAGCAGGGTTCAATATCTCAACGGTAGGGTTTTGGAGACAGGGTGTAGAAGCGAAGAGAGATTTAAAGAAGCCGGTTCAAGAAAACTATTCTGCTTTACAGTGTTCAACGGAGCACATTGGGCGTAGGTGAAAGGCTTTAGGAGGCCTAACGGCTGCCTCTATTATTTGGTATCTGGGATTTGTTCATCAATGTGATTTAGGTTTAGCTTACAAGTTAATTCTGAACCCTACTGACGCAGTGCGTGATTTGTTCGGGCGTGCGCCATAAGGCTGTCTGCCTAATATGTCTTCGCTGTCTGTGACGTTTTCTAACTTGAACGAAACGGAGGTTGTTGCGGTTATCTGATAATGACCAGCTAAGTCCACTGTTGTCGAAGCATCAGTCTTCTCGAACTCGCCGCACGCAGCGCGCACGCATACCGCATCAACGTAGCTGGCCGTTGCGTACACTGACCAATCACTCCACTGTGCGCCAACAGATAAGGTTGCTTGATGTTCTGGTATATACGGAATTGGGTCGCCTGCGCTCACAGAACCAAAGAAGTCGGTGTTCGCAATGTCGGTATCAAATTGGCTGTCGATATAGGTGTAGGTCAGGCTGGCGGGAAACTGCATCGTTTCATTGGCAAATAGATCTCTTGAGATCAGTAGTTCTAAACCCTTAACCGTTGCGGCGTCGCCATTGAAGGCATCGCCAATAACACAATCCGAACCCGAGGATGCAGTACACTGCCCTAACAAATTATCGTAGTCGCTAAGGAAAAAGGTTGCTTCTACGTAGAATGAACCCGCGTGACGTAGTCCAAGCTCATAGTTGATGGCGGTTTCTTCTTTCACGTTAGGTGCATTGGTTGGTGCGGTAAAGCCCTTGTGGACGCCGAGAAAAACGACATAGCTGTCGGACAGTTGATAGCTTGCACCAATGCCCGGCAACCAAACCTGTGTTTTGTTTTGGCGTTGGTCACGCAAGCTTGCATCGGTTCTTACCGCAGGCGTTGCGGTGCGACTAGGGCGGATCTCCCAGCGTTGTCTTTGTTGATCAATATTCTCGTAACGCAGTCCGGGAGAGATCACCCAGCGGCCGAACTCTATGCGGTCATAAATATGCACGGCTAGGGCCTCTGCAGCCTGTATACGGTTGCCAGCATTGCCAAGTAAGCCTAGATCGTCCAATACCAACGAGCCACTTTGTTGGCTAAACGTGCTGTTTCTTTGCAGGCGGTCTTCTTCGTCTTCGTGAATCCGCAGACCGAAGGAAATGTCATGCTGGGTTCTGCCCAATGCAACAGCCCATTGTAAATTCAGCTGCACGCCTCTAGAGAAATATTCACGAGCATTTGAGCGCAGCTGAATGCTGCCGCTGACGGTATCCAAGGTGCCATCTAATATTTGCCTTAGCTGGGCGGGCGTGAACCCTGCGAGATTTTCATTGCGATTGACTGCGTTAATGACATTGGACCAACTTGTACGGGAGAAATTTTGCGCATTACTACTGCCATCAAAATCAATCCCCTCAGTCTTAAACCAATCGCGCTTGTGCCGATTGTCGTAATAAGTGGCGGATACGGATAAATCCTCTGTCGCTTGCCAGCTGTAACGCAAAATCACTTGGTCGTGATCGGTTGCTATATTATCTAACGCAGACAGACCGTAGCGGCGCAATGCTAGAGCGTTGAAGTCCGCATCTGTTAAGCCGAGGTAACTTTGGGCAGAATTTTGTATGGCTTTTTGGTATTTAAATTCCACAGCATGGTTTGAGTCTAGGGGCGCGTAACTGACTTTGACCGTATAGTCCTCAATATCAAGACCGCTGTCGCCGCCTCGATCAATGGACTGAAACCCATCTGATTGCCATTGATGCGTTTCTAGTAAGAGCCCTAAGCCGTTTGCAAGTTGCGCCCCGTAAAACCCATGCACGCGATAAGTGGCGTCTTCCCCGGCTTCCGCTGATAGTTGTCCTGATGGCTCCGTGGGGATGGGCGTGGAGATCATATTGATCGCGCCGCCTATGGTGTAGGGGCCTTGGGTAATCGCAGCCGGTCCCTTCAGGACTTCAATGGCGCTCATCCGCCCAAAGGTTGGGAAATAGTATGCGCTGGGGGCGGAGTAAGGGGCAGGGGCTATGAGGATATTGTCTTCTAATAACGTAATTCGACCACTACGCTCGGTGGCAACGCCACGAATACTTAGGTTAGGGCGCAGTCCATAGCCGTCCTCTACTTGCACAGATACGCCAGGAATTTGTCGTATCGTGCGCTGAATATCAGAGTAACCGAGCTTTTCGAGTTCGGCTTGGCCTAAATAGTGAGCACTGCCAGCAACCTGATCGCCAGTGATCTTCTCGCCAATGATGGTTACTTCCTCGATGAATAGACTGCCATCATCACTGCGAGCAATTACAGGTGTCAGTAAATTGTTTGCTAGCAGTGCCACCGAGAAAATGGCTGTTGGAAATATTGCGTGCTTGGACATGATTGCGGGGGAACGACTTCCTAAAATCTGTCGCGGCATTGTATCTAAGTGAGAATCATTATCAATATCTAAATGATAATTATTTGCATTTAAGCTCCTATCTTTTTTCTAAGCTACTTTTCCACGCCACTTTTTCCTAAGCGGCAAAGCCAGCTTCTAAACAGCCGTCGTTAAAGAGAGATAAATTGCGCCTGTATGCCGGCAGATTTAGCAAAATCAGCGTAGGAAAATCGCACAAAATGCTGCTTGAGCATCGCAAGAAAGCCCGAACTCATGTATGTTTTGGGGTCTATTAGAAGGGAGTCACTAATGAGTGAAGCAATTGATACTAAATCGAGCTTAGAAGAGTCACTGGCAACAGATACACCGCCTAGTTATATTCGCCCAGGATCTGAACAAGACACAGTGCGGGGCGATATTCCTGCCGCCAACGATTTGCCTCTTGAAGACATAAATCCTGTATGGAATAGACTTTTCGCCGAAAACCGTATGCTCGAGTATTTTGAGCGTCTGCGTCGCGACGACCCGGTACATTTCAATGAAACTGAAGTAGCCGGTAGATATTGGTCTTTAACGCGCTATGAAGAAATCAAGGCAGTAGACTCTGACCACGTCAATTTTTCTAGCGCACATGGTATTACTTTAGGTTTTCCAATAGATCAGCCTTTACCTGAAGGTGCGTTGGACATCAGCCTGTTTATTGCAATGGATCAACCAAAGCACGACGTACAACGCAAGACTGTTGCGCCGGTAGTTTCTACAAGGAACTTGGCGGCAATGGAAAGCTTGATCCGGGAGCGTACGGGTAATGTTTTAGATTCTCTACCTGAAGGTGAAACCTTTAACTGGGTAGATAAAGTTTCCATTGAACTGACCACGCAAATGCTGGCCACCTTGTTCGACTTCCCGTTTGAAGAACGTGCCAAGTTAACGCGCTGGTCAGATGTTGCTACAGCCGTACCCGGTGGCGGCGTAATTGATACAGAAGAGCAGCGCCGCGAAGAACTTATCGAGTGTTTGGTCTACTTCACGCGTATATGGGAAGAGCGTAAGGCAAACCCTACCGACGACTTTGTCTCCATGCTCGCAAACGGTAAAGACACCAAAGACATGGAGCCTTTAGAGTTTTTAGGCAATCTGATTTTGTTGATTGTGGGCGGCAATGACACCACGCGTAATTCTATGACCGGTGGCGTGCTGGCGCTGAATGAATTCCCAGCTGAGTATGAAAAACTCAAAGCAAATCATGACCTTATTCCTAATATGGTTGCCGAGATCATTCGCTGGCAAACGCCTTTGGCCTATATGCGCCGCACTGCTAACAACGATTGTGAAGTAGGCGGTAAGCAGATTAAGGCAGGCGATCAAATGCTGATGTGGTACGTGTCTGGTAACAGAGACGAGAACTTTTTTGAACGTGGCGAAGAGCTGATTATTGATCGTAAGAATGCTCGTCAGCACTTGTCCTTTGGCTTTGGTATTCATCGCTGCATGGGTAATCGTCTTGCTGAAATGCAGTTGCGAGTGCTTTGGGAGGAGATCATGAAGCGTTTCGAGAAGATCGAAGTGGTAGGCGATGTTGAGCGTACCTTCTCATCTTTCGTCAAAGGCTATACCGGCTTGCCTGTCCGCGTTACTCGTCTGTAGTAAAAATTCTGCCGTTAGGTAGTTTTGCGCTTGGGCTATGCTGAAAATAATTTAGCATAGCCCCGCGTCTGCGAAACCGTGTGTTCTACCGCTTGCTGCTCAGTATTTTTAAGGTCATGTAGCAATCCTTTATCACCCTGCAACTAACCCGCAATCACTAATCTTTAGCGATTAACTTATAGCTACTAACCTATAACTGCTAACCTACAACTAATAGGAAGGATCGTTACTTGAAGAGCCTCGTCCGGTGTTTGCTTTTACCGACAGTATTGGTTTTAACCGCCTCCTTTGTTAGCGCTCAGCCTGTTAACGTCCAAGCCCCCAGCCTAACCGCTTATTCCCTACTTGAAAGCCCAGTAATCGATGGGGATGTTTTGTCTGACGCTGTTTGGCAAGCGCAAACTGGCGCTACCGGTTTCGTTCAGGTTCGCCCTCAGCAAGGTGCTCCAGCAAGTCAAAAAACTAGAGTCTACGTAAGTTACAGTGAGGATACGTTTTACTTGGCGGTGATCTGTTATGACGACGACCCCAAAACATTGATCATTTCTGATGCCCGCCGTGATGCGAGTCTAAGAAATATTGATAGCTTTCGATTTATCATTGATGGATTTCAAGACCGACAGAATGGTTTTGTTTTTGGTACTACCCCTGGCGGCGCGCAGTACGATGGCCAAGTAACCAAGGAAGGTTCACGAGACGGCGGTGGCGGTTTTAATAAAAACTGGGACGCTACTTGGGAAGTGGCCACCAAGGTCGGTGATTTTGGCTGGAGTGCAGAGTTTGCGATTCCCTTTAAGTCTCTGCGCTACAGCTCGGCAAAGGTGCAAGATTGGGGGATTAATTTTCAGCGCAATATTGGCCGCACTGACGAAGTAACTTACTGGTCGCCATTGGAGCGGCAGTACAATTTGTTCCGTGTTTCTCAAGCGGGTACGTTGACCGGGCTGCGTGCGCCAAAGCAGCGCAACCTTAAATTCACCCCCTATGTACTGGGTCAAATGGCCACGGGGGGTGATGCCGCGCCTGGCACCCACGATGAAACAGCCGTAGGCTTTGACGCCAAGTATTCTGTTACCCCAAGCCTAACGCTAGACCTCACTTACAACACGGACTTTGCCCAAGTGGAAGTGGACGAGGTGCAGGTCAACTTAGATCGTTTCTCCATATTTTTGCCCGAAAAGCGCCCATTCTTTTTGGAGAACGCTGGGCAATTTTCTGTTGGTGATAGAGGCGACGTTGAACTTTTTTTTAGTCGCCGCATTGGTATAGACGAGGACGGTGCGCCGGTACCCATTGATGCGGGTCTGCGGTTGTCCGGTAAAGCAGGCGCTGCAACTAATCTGGGTCTCCTTCACATGACCACTGGCGAAAATGAAGATGGTCTAGGTGAAGCCAGCTACAGTTTAGCCCGGGTGAGTCAAGAATTTGGTGATCGCACCTCTCTGGGTGGGTTAGTGATAAACAAAGACGACGAACTGACCGGCGATGTAAATCGCACCTATGCAATAGATGGGCAATTGGGAGTGAACGAGAAAGTCACCCTCTCCGGTTACATCGCTAAAACGGATACGCCTACTTTACGCGGCGAGGATTTAGCCGGCTTAGCAAAGATCGTGTACAGCTCAGAGTCTTGGACTAATCAGTTTGCTTACTCAAAAGTAGAAAATAATTTTAACCCAGAGGTAGGTTTTCTCCGCCGCACCAACTACGAAAAAATCAGCACGTCGCTATTTCATCGCCGTCGACCTAAAGACTTTCTTGGGTTGTTTGAACTGCGCCCGCATATTTTTTACCGCGGCTACAGAGATGACGAGGGCTTTTATGAGTCGGGGTTTTTGCACGTAGACAATCATTGGGAGTGGCATAACGGTTGGGAAATTCATACAGGTGTGAACTTCACCCATGAAGGTGTGCAAGATCCGTTTGAAATAAATTCTGGCACCTTTGTTGGCGTAGGCGAGTACGACCATACAGAATCGCAAATGGTACTCATCAGCGATCGGCGCAAGCCCCTAAGCCTTTCGATGACTTCTAGAATAGGTGGTTTTTATGGCGGTGACCGCAATGCGCTGGAAGCGGATATTAGATATCGATTCGGCGATGCATTCACCAGTAACCTGACTTGGAGTAGAAATGATATTGACCTGCCGGTTAACAATGGTGCCTTTGAAGTGAATGTGGCTAGGCTGCGCATGTCTTATTCCTTCACACCGAAAGTTTTGTTGCAGGTGTTAGTGCAATATGACGACAGATCAGATTTGGTTGCCTCTAACGTTCGTTTCTCTTGGTTGCAATCAGCAAACTCCGGTTTATATTTGGTTTATAACGAGCTAGATGAAGAAACCGTGGTTGGTCCGATAGAAAAGCGCAGGGAGTTTGCAATTAAGTACTCGCGCATCTTGGATGTGTTTTAAAGCTAGTCTCTAACGTCATTCCCTAACGTTATTCCTCAAAGCAAACAATGACTGCGGCGTTGGCTATGACCATTAGATCATTGCCTTGAGCTGCAGGTACGTTTAGCCCACCCAATACGGGTTCCACTGTAACCTGCCCATAAGGTAGTTCAGCTGCAATGGCCGCCTTGTCGACACTGTCTGGTTCTGCAACCCCAATACGCACTGTAATGCGCATGTCCGCGGGTGACTTATTCAGTGCGCGAAAAAAATTGAGACTCGAATGCCTAATTGCGTCAGATACAGCTCGTTTGGCTGCTTTGGTATAGTCGCCGCCGTGAACGTCGGTACCCATTCCCATTTCTGTCACATAGCGTACTAAAGTCATCGTAAATTTCCGTTGTTATTTGAAAGTTGTATCTAAAGCCGCATCTGGCAATTGCAGAGCGAATTTCAGTCATGATTGCGCCGCCGGCCGGCGCAGGGTTGAGCTACTGACCAAAATCCATCACCGATCCATCACCAATCCATCACCTTAGCTGTTTGATTGTGGCTGAAATCAGCGCATCCAAACCCCTGTCCTTTTTTACCCTCTTTTACTGCCTTTTTCACAGTCTCTTTCAGCGGCTACTTTTTAGTCTTTTTGTAGACAGAAGAACTTATCTGTTCTTGTCAATTTTGCAAATACCTTGCTGAAAAATAGGCCACGAAGGCTGCACATAATTCGTGTTCGGGCGCTCAAACTGTTAGTGGCAGCAGCCTCGAGTTCAGCTATTATCTGCGACCTCTTGAGGTGTGTAGACAGAGAAAATAAAGACTGTGAGCGCGCGCCTTGGTGCTGTTGGGTGAGATCTTTGGTCTAAGCGCATGGACTCGCCTTTTTGGCTTTTCTCCCAGCAGGCGAATTGACGAATAAAGATATGCACAGAAGCAGTAGATATGAATAAAAAACTAAAAGTCTTGGACGGCGGTATGGGCGGCGAACTTATTGCGCGAGGCATAATGCCTTCAAGCGGACTGTGGTCAGCGCGTGCCTTACTCGACTCACCAGATGCGGTGATGGAAGTCCACAGCGATTACATCAAGGCGGGTGCCGAGGTTATTACGACCAATTCGTATTCAACTATTCCAAGCTATTTGGCCAAAGCTGGTATGTCTGAGCGCTACGAAGATTTAACTGATATCGCAGCAAAAATGGCGCGCACTGCTGCTGATGCTGCAAGTAGTAAAGTTGAAGTAGCTGGCTGCCTACCGCCCTTGAGTGAAAGTTATCGCCACGACTTAGTGCCACCAGACGCCGAAGGATTTGCAGTCTATAAAAACCTGGTCGCTGTGTTGCAGCCGTCGGTAGATCTTTATTTGTGCGAAACCATGTCGAGTGCAAGAGAGGCTGCAACTGCGGCGAAAGCGGCTAGAGCAGTGGATGCGGAAAAACCTGTTTGGATTGCTTGGACTTTAGATGAAACGCGCGGTGGCGGTTTACGTAGTGGCGAAAGTATTGAACAGGCCATGGCGGCAGTTGCACCTTATAGCCCAGACGCCTATTTGTTTAACTGTACTGCGCCAGAGGCCATTTCAGTGGCTATCGAGCAAATCGTTAAACTTACCGACAAGCCGGTGGGCGCTTATCCAAATCGCTATCACATACCGCCGGGTTGGACCTTAGATAACGAGGTAGGTACCGAGTATATTGAAATGACCGTTAATGAGTTTATGCAGTATGTAGATCGTTGGCGAGACATGGGGGCTAGTGTGCTAGGCGGTTGCTGCGGCATCGGGCCTAGTTTCATTGCGGCTATTGCTGCAAGTCGTTAACTCTTTCCAAAATTGATCTAGCAGAGCCTTTTATGCCGATCCCCGTGATTTTAGACACCGACATTGGGTTAGACGTAGATGATGTTTGGGCCTTGGCGTATTTACTGCAATGCCCAGAGTTAGAGATAAAGCTGATTACTACTTGTACGGGTGATACCACCTATCGGGCCGCGCTAGTTGCAAAGATACTGGAAGTGGCTGGGCGTACTGACATTCCAGTAGGTGTTGGGTTGGTGGGGGAAGCCTCGCTAAAAACCCATAGTGAATGGTTGGGTGACTATCAACTGTCAGATTACTCAGGTGTTGTTTATGCCGATGGTATAAGCGCCATTACCGATACGATTTTGGCCAGTGAAGAAGTCGTGACACTGATAGCGATTGGGCCGTTAACCAACGTAGCCGCCGCGTTAGATCATACGCCTTCCATTGCTGAAAATTCTAAGTTCGTGGGCATGCACGGCAGTTTGCGCGTAGGCTATGTGGGTATCGCTAAAGCCATGCGCGAATTTAATGTCGTTCAGGATGCGGCTGCCTGCCAGAAAGTGTTTGCAGCGCCTTGGCCTAAAACCATTACGCCACTAGATACTTGTGGCGCCGCTGCTTTAAAGGGCGATCAATATAAACAGGTTGCAGCCAGCGCAAACCCCCTCACTCAGGCGGTATTACAAAATCATCACAACTGGTTCAAAGCTGCGTTAGATTGGCCGGCGATGGTGGATTTAGTGAAGAGCATGAACACAGATGAGCAGTCGTCGATACTCTATGACTGTGTTGCAGTCTATCTCGCGTTCTCCGAAGAGGGCATAGGTATGGAAGATCTGCCTGTGCTGGTTACCGACGACGGTAAAACGCTTATACATGAGCAGGGCCATCTGGTGCGCTGCGCAACACATTGGTTAGACGACCAAGCGTTTTACCGAAATCTTTGCGCAAGATTGTCCTAGGCTTTGCGGTAGCGGTTAGCTCTAGGTGTGCAAAGCCCGAATGACATAATTCGGGCCTTGAGCCTATCAGTCAGATAATTCTAACGCCTGTTGTTCTCTGCGCAGAAGTTGTCCATTCATCGCCTCATAACGACCCATTCGTGCAACAGGGCGGCTGTAACTCTTTTCATGGCCCAGCGCCATCTCGGTGGGTTGTAGCGCGCTAAAAGATTGCCAAGTAGGCGCGCGGTCATTATTCGGGTCGCCTACTTTCGCAAACGAGGTCCAGTAAGATTGCATTTCCTTGGACAAGATTGCATCGCGCTCATCTGTTGGCCAGAGCGGAAAGGTGCTGCCAAACACTGGGAAAATTTCGAATGCATGGGTGGCGCCAATGGTCTCATCCGGAGACGCGGAGCGTCGCTCGAAGAAATACATAAAAGTGGGGTTTCCTACGGCGCTGTGGCGCTGGGCCATAAAGTAGGCGTGTCGACCAAAGTAGCTGTCGCCCATAAGTTGCTCAGCGCCCTTAACAACATCGTTATCGCCATCAATTGCATAATGATTACTCAGCGCATCTGCGTGATCGCCAAACTCTTCTTGTAGTAAATTGTCCCACTGCTCAATGGTTTCAGGCCCTCTGATGGGACTGCCATCTACTGGGGTTAAACCCATGTAATAAAGTACTGAGCCTTCATCTGCATTGCTGCCAAGCATCAGTGGTACAGGCGCCTGCTCGCCTGAGGCAAATGTTTGTGAGGTTGATCTAGGTAGCACGTAACCGTCGATTTGCGGGTGAAAGGTGCTACTGATTTCTAAATCTATCGCCGCTTCTGCAAGCGTCTCAGTGCTCATTGCGCGTAATTTGGTTATCTCTTTGTCGCCGCTGACACCGACCATAGCGGCAACTTTACGGCCCGCACTGAAACCACTGATGGTTTCATTGGTTTTGTTAGTTGTTTGGAATTGCTGAAAACCAGTGCCGCTCTGGGCTATGGCTTTGTGGAATAGCCCTCTGGCCAACGGCGAGGCCATCAGTTGGCCTACCGAGTGTCCCCCGGCTGATTCGCCGAAGATTGTGACATTGGTGGCATCGCCGCCAAATTTTTCGATGTTTGCTTTAACCCACTGTAGCGCCGCGATTTGATCCAACATGCCATAGTTGCCGGTGCTGCCATTGGCGTCTTCTGCTGCAAGTTCAGGGTGGGCCATAAAGCCGTAGATACCCAGGCGATAGTTAATGGTTACAAGTATCACGCCATTGTTAACTAAGCTCGTTGACTCATAGTTGTCGCCGCCAGAGCCGTATTGATGGCCGCCACCGTGAATCCACAACATAACCGGTAGCGGTTTTTCGCTCATAATTTCTGGGGTTAAAACATTTAGGGTTAGGCAATCTTCGGAAATGGATACTTCAGCCAGACCAGTGCCAGTTTTCAGCACCCACTGAGAAAATTCAGACATGCCTGACCCAGCGACCAAAGCGCTGATAAAAGCGTCGTTACCAATACCCGTAGGCTGCCAGCAACTGGGACCGTAGGCGTCGGCGATTAAAGGCTCTGTCCAAGGCTGCACGGGTTGAGGCGCGGCCCATCGTAACTCGCCTAATGGTGGCGCCGCGTAGGGAATGCCGCGAAAAATAGCGACGCCCTCGTTAGTGACACCTTGAACGGGGCCAGACTGAGTAACCACTACCTGGGATGCGGGGGCACCGCATCCAGTGACAAGTAGGGCCACTAGGCTCAGTGTAATAAAGCCAATTATGCGATTTATTAATTTCATTGCAGTCACCTCAAACCAAAGCTCAAAACTAAGACAATACTCTGACTACGAGTATCGGCAGATTATCTGTTAAATCAAGATGAGGTTTTGCTTTGGGTAGCCTAAACTCAGGTGCAGCTTCCACATTCAAGGGCTATAAGAATGCTCTGTTCTTGGTAAGCCTTTGCGTGGCGGGTTCATGAGGTATTCATGAAGTTTTATGAAAGTCGACGGGGGTCAATGAGTTGTATGGGGAGAAATCAGTGAGCGCAACAGTACTTAGAATATTTTCTTATTTACCCAATCCACGGGTGTGGAAATCATTGATTGCCGCAAAGTTGCTTCAAGTAGATGTGGTGGTGACCGGCGACAAGCCAGCGAAACTAGGTGACTGGCTTTGGGATGCTCAGCCGCGGCTGTTAACTGACGAAGAAAAAACGCCAGATAACCCCGCTGCTCGTCAGGGTCGTAGAGGCTTTAAAGGCGCGCTATACAAGACCGATGAATTTCTCCAAGCCCACCCATTTGGCACAGTGCCTGCGGGTTTCAGTAGTGACGGGCAGGTGGGTATATTTGAGTCCAATAGTATTTTGCGCAGCGTTGTACGTGCAGCGCCAGATAAACCCGGTTTACCCAAATTGTATGGCAGTGAACATTACGAAGCCTCGCGAATAGACAGTTTTCTTGACGCCAACCTCGTTTTTGCGCGGGAAGCCCAAGTGTACTTGCTGGGTATTGAGTCGCTTAGCGAAGAGGCATACCAACGTATGGTAGGTGCCTACGAATTTTATTTGGACGGCATTGAAGCTGCGTTAGCGCGTGTCGCAACCAATGCCAGCGCAGAGTCTCAAGACTCCGAAGATATGCAGGCCTCGTTTCTCGTAGGCGACACTCTGTCAATTGCAGACATTTCTTTTGTTTGTGATTTCGCTCAGTTTCTGCGCGAAGGCCATGCTGAGAACAGTCTGCATGCTCAGGGCTACAAGCTCATTAGTCACGACGGCCTGCAGCAGTACCCTAGAGCTTATGCACACATGCTCAATTTGAGCGCGCGGCCAGAGTTTGCAGAAATAATGGGCAGTTACCTAAATTGGTACCGCGCCAAACTATGATCGACATCGTGACCTACCTTTTCCCAGTCACGTAAAACTGCGCAGACACCGCACATTTATAAACAATTAATTTCTATTCAGCATAAAAAGGAACTCACCATGCAAAATCAACAAGTACTTATAGACAGCTTGCCTACAGGTAAATTGACCGCAGACAATTACCGTCTTGCAGAATCGGCCATGCCAGAAATGGGTTCAGGTCAGGTGCTGATTAAAACTATGGCTTTTGCTATTACTGCGGGCACCCGTGCGGGTCTTCAGGGCAGCGCAAGTTATGCCGGTGCGCCCGAAGCAGGCCGGGTTATGAATGGCACGGGCGTGGGTGAAGTGGTGGCGTCTAATGCGCCCGAATTTAGTGTTGGCGATCATGTCACAGCTGCTACAGGCTGGCAGGCCTACTCTGCCCAAGATGCGAAGTTGGTCACGAAGATTGATCCCAGTCATGACCCCATTCATTACTTAGGCCCGTTAGGTATCAACGGTTTGACTGCGTATTTTGGGCTTAATGAAGTGGGCCACGCGAAGGCGGGCGAAACCGTTATGGTTTCAGCAGCAGCAGGTTCTGTTGGGCATATGGTAGGACAAATGGCGCGTATTGCGGGTTGCCATACTGTGGGTGTTTGCGGCAGCGAAGAAAAAGGCCGCGTGCTTACCGAGCAATTAGGTTTTGGCAGCGTGGTCAATTACAAAGATGCGAATTATCGTCAGAGTTTGAAAGAGGCAACACCCAATGGCGTTGACGTGTACTTCGACAATACTGGCGGCATGATCTTAGGATCTGCGTTGTTTCGTATGAACGTTGCTGGACGTATTAGTTGTTGTGGAGTGGTGTCGCAATATGACACCAATACACCAGAGCCAGGCCCCCGAGGGATTCCTGGGTTGTTGGTGAATAATCGCATCACCATGCGCGGATTCTTAGTGTTTGATTTTGCCCAACAATATTCTATGGCCCGCAAGCAAATTCATACTTGGTTACAAAGTGGCGAAATGATCAGCTTGACCGATAAAGTCAATGGGCTAGCTGCAGCGCCAGAAGCCTTTGTAGATTTGTTATCAGGCGGTAACGTGGGTACTCGGATTGTTCGGTTGTGAACGTTTTGGCGCCTGATCATTTGTCGTCTCTTGGGTGGTTTTTTTTATTGGCTCTGGCTGGACTTGGCATGCCTCTATCTGTCCAAGCCTCCCAAGCTAATACGGAGATGATCGCCAGTTGTCATGAGCTGGTTTTGGACTATGCAACTTACCGTGATCAAGAAGACGCTGAGAAGTTTGCGGGTTTGTTCACCTCGGACGGTTCGCTGTCGGTAATGGATCAAACCTTTGTTGGGCATAAAGCCATTGCTGCGCGTTTGGCAAATAAAAATGGGCCGACCCTGCGCCACATGATGACCAATATTCGCATAAAGCCTGTGGACGCAACGTCTGCCACGGGCGTGAGCTATGCGCTGATCTACGGCGGCGCTAAGAGTACAGGGCCGAGTATGGTCGCCAACTTCACCGCCATGGGTGAGTACTTTGATGAGTACCAATACTCAGAAGAGGGCTGTCGTTTCACCCAAAGAAAATTTGTTGCCACTTTTCTGCCAGGCTCTTCTGGCGCTCCTGCCCAGACCACCAATACAGCTAAGTGAGCTAACTTTTGCACCCCATTGATTTTGCTGTAGTTCTATTGGTGATGCTGGCTGTGACCTCTGTGGGTCATAGGCTCAGTGGCAACATAAAGGACCGCAAAGGTTTTTTCCAAGCAGACGGTTCGATGCCTTGGTGGGCAGTATCGGCAAGTATCATTGCCACCGTGGTCAGCTCTGTAACCTTTATTTCCGTGCCTGCGGCAGTTTTTGCTGAAGGCGGCAATTTAACTTACTTTCAAGTTATCTTAGGTTTGGCTGCCGGGAAGGTGGTGGTTGCACGTTTATTGGCGCGGCCATTTTATGAAAGCCAAGGCTTGGCCACCAGCTACGAGTATATTGCTCGGCGCATAGACCCGGCCACTGGTGAGTTTTCTATGTATCTGGGTTTACTGCTTAATGTCATTAACTCAGGGGTAAAGCTGTTAACAGCGGGCTTGGTATTAGATGTCATCAGTGGCTGGGGACTGGCACCATGCGCATTATTTGTCATGGTGATCAGCGTACTTTGGGGCGCGCTTGCGGGCATTAAAACCGTGATTTGGACCGATTTTTTGCTCTTTGGTTTGTTTGCGTTAGGTGCCGGATTTGCACTGATCTACATGCTCTTAGGTTTGGAACGTACGCTGCCCGATACAACCATTTGGTTAGATGAGCAAGCCAAGCTGGTGTTGTTCGACTTTGATACCGACCCGGAAAAACGCTACACCATTTGGGCAGGCGTCATTGGCGCCATCGGTTTAAGCATTGCCCAGGGCAGTACTCAAGGCACCTGGCAGCGAGTGAAAGCCTGCCGCAGTGTGGGTGATGCACAAAAAGCCTTTGATTTTGCGGCGCTGTTTTATGTTATGCACTTGGTGATTCTTGGCGTAGGTTTGGCTTTATATGCCTTTTACGGCGAGCGAGGTTTGCCAGACGAGGTCGCTTTAGAACTAGCGAGTTCTCCTGACAGAATATTCCCGCATTTTATCGCCACTGAATTGCCCGTGGGGATATCGGGTATTTTTATTGCGGCAATATTTGCAGCGGCCATTTCAACCTTAGATTCAGCGTTGGCAGAAAGTTCAGACCTAACGGTTAATCATATTTATGGCCGCTGGCGGCCAACCGAAACTGAAGCCCATTATCTAAAAGCCTCCCGGTTCTTCATGTTGGTTTGGGGTGTGATTTTCTTTGCGTTGGCGCTGTTCTTTGGCAATTACTCCGCGGAAGGGCTGCTAGATTTAACTTTTAAACTACCTAATTATGTCTATGGCGCCATTTTTGGCAGCATTATTTTGGCGCGATTCGGTATTGGTACATTCCCAACTATTATGTTGGGTTTTACGCTGGCGTGCTTGCTGGTGGTTTGGATGTCTAGTGCGGGGGTTGCATTTTTTTATTGGTGCCCAGTTTCTGGGCTTTCTATGGTGGCCTTGGTTTGGGCGCTTAATCCGAAAGCTCCGGAGTGGCGGGGCGTAGTGGGTTAGTAGTACTTTGCGCGCGTGAAGCGCGGGCTAGCATTAGATTTATTGTTAACCCTTCCAAGCGCGTTGCTTAGTCTGGTCTGAGGCAGTAGACGTTCGAGTTCTATTACGCTGGCTGCCGCCATTGTGCTGCTCGCGCCCATGACTGTTGTGCCTTTGTTGACGACCATTTTGAAATCTCTGGCCAGCACTTTGATTGTTGTGGCCTGAATGGTTTCTGTGCTTGTACTTGTGCTCATACCTAGACGAAAGATGCCATCTACTATTGTCATTGCGCCGGTGAGTACGGTAGTTGTTGCGCGGTTTATGATCTAGGTAACCGCGCTGGCGATTGTCGTGCCGATTATATTTGTTTCTGTGAGGCTTATTTCTGTAGTGTTTGTTTTTGTACGGTCGGTGGTTGTACAGATAATGATGCTTGCCTGACCGATAGTATCGGTTGTTAGAGTGGCGGCGGTCATGCCTTTGCACTTGTCGGTAGTAGACGGGGGACGGTTTTGAGTGGTATCTCATTGCGCGTCTTGGTGCTGTTTGATAGACCACTACCTGTCGAGGGCTATAGCCCGGTACATAAATGACTTGGGCGTCTCGTGGCCGAATCATTACGGTGTTTTCAGTTGCCTCGACTACCTGATGCTCATCGTTACTTAGAAAGCCAGAATTTGCTGCGGCTTTTCTATAGTCCTGTATGGCATCCAGCAAGTCGCCTTGTTGCGAGGCCGCAGCCTCACCCAGTGCTCTAGTCCAAGTTAAGTCAGCGTTCATTTTTGCCAGTACGTCAGGGTAGTGCCGCAACGCGTCAAGGGCTTGGCTTGCGCTTAGTTGCGCTGAATCGACAGGCTGGGGTTCTTGGTTATTTTGACTTTGGGGCAGTTTCTCCTGCAAACGCTCCTGCAAATAACGTGCGGCGAGCACTACGCCAACGGGATCTGTTGCGGCTGGCAGCACAATGGCAATGAGGTCGTCGGGGTAGAGGGCGATGGGGGCAACAAGCTGTTCTAGGGCCTGGCTGCTTAAGAGTTCTGAAGTGGCGTTATCTTTCGCGGCAACGGCGGCGATAGGGAAACGGGTCACATCTGTTACGGCGTGTGCTGAAATCTGTATCAGGCCAAGTGTTGCAAGCAGAGTTAGGCTGCAAGCCCAGCGTATCGGTTGGGGGTGCCCACTTTTATTGTTGTGCAAAATGTTTACGAACATAGAACCTCCTGATTCATCTGCCTCAAGGGCCTTGCATTGATATCAATGGCCTTTGTTGGGATGTTGGAAGCCACACTAGGCTCAGTTAACTGAACCTAGCCTTAACGTTTGCGGGTAGAGGTTTATTTGTCGTCTTTTATTTCAGAGCAATGCTCCAACTAAAGAGAATGATGCTCAGAGCTGCGATGCCGAGTTTTTGCTGTAGCGCCGGACCCATCGCTTGGAAGTTTAATGGCGCAATGAAATAGCCCGCCAATGCACCAAAGCCGAAGCCAAATACGTGAGCGCCAATGTCTGTGCGCTCGCCGCCAAAACCCATGTAAGCGAGCATACAAATGGCTGCGAACACTGGTGCTAAAGCGCGTCGCCAGTCCTGATGTTTGAACACGCCTTGACGCCAAAGCACCGTGGGCGCGAGTCCTAGTGCTGCGAACGAGGCTGTGGATGCGCCCAGTGAGCGGAAGTCTTCTGGATGTATTAACGCGTTGGTGTAGTTGGCCGCCATGCTCGCCAGCACAATCACCAGCCATGCGCAGCCAGAGCCTAAGTAGCGCGATGCAAAGAGGCCAAACAAACTGCCAAACACGGTGTTGCTTAATATGTGGCTGAAATCGGCGTGTAGGGTGAGGGCGGTGACAATGCGCCACACTTCGCCTTGGGCAATGAGTCCTGCATCTAATATACCGGCATCGCGCAGGTCTACGCTTGTGAATTGAGCCAAGTTGGGCACGGACCAAATAACCGCAAGAAAGCCGATGACACCCCACCAACCGGTGTCCACCGTGGCAACCTCTATTGGTTTTACGGGTGGCTTTGAATTCTCTTGCCAAAATTCCACCAGTTGTTGGTGACCCATTTCTTGATTATGTGGCTCT
>JAOJBS010000003.1:0-152462 GCA_028228615.1 Pseudomonadales bacterium
CCGCGCTGAAAGAGTTGGCTGAAGAATATGCCTTCTTTTTGCTCACCTTAAATATTAAGTAGGCATCAAGTGAGCATTACGTAAGCAATAAAAGGACATCAGGTAACGGTCGAACCAAGTCGCAAAAAACAGATCTTCGTCAGCGCGGCTAGGAAAGTTGGTCTCTTAGCCCTTGGCGAAATTCCGGCGCGGCAATTTCAATCAGCGCCTCAAATCGCGCTCGGTTGGGCAAGTGCTTAAGATGCGCCACACCAAACTCGGTGACCACTATATCTACATCAGTGCGCAGCGCCGTGACCATTTCAACCTTTGGCACTATCCGCGAAACAGTGCCCCCTCTTGCGGTGGCATTCATAGCAACAATAGAGCGCCCGCCTTTAGATGCTTTGGCTGCGCGCATAAAATCAACAGAGCCACCAGTGCCTGAAATCTGCCGAGAGTTCGCAACCTCAGCATTAACCTGTCCAAACAGATCTACTTCTACAGCAGAATTAATAGAAACAAAATTCTCCAGCTGGCGTATCGCCTGCACCTCATGGGTATGATCCGCGCAGCGAAAACTCACGTCACGACGCTGACTAAGCCATGTCATCAGTTCAATACTGCCTAACGCCATACCGGTAACATGCTGGTGTCTATCTATGGCCTTAGCCGCTCCAGTGATGTTGCCTGCTTGAATAAGCGCCATGCCGCCGTCGTCGATTAAACCACCATGCAAACCCAGGTCATTCTTGTTGCCAAGTTGCGACAAAATGGCTGCAGGAATGGCGCCAATGCCGGTTTGCAGGCAGTCACCATCGCCAACCAAATCCGCCACCAGTGCACCAATCTGTAGGGCCGCCTCATCTATTTTTGGCACCGGCATCTCAGTTAAGGGTCGATTCGTTTCAAAAAGGTGGTCAATCTGCGCAATATTAATTCGCGCACTGCTTGCGGGTGCAATAAAGCTGGTGTTTAGTTCCGCAATAATCACTTTGGCGGATTGCATCACCCCTTCGTGAAAATCTACATTCGGCCCTAAACGTAAAATACCCTCAGCGTCTTTGGCCACCTGAACGAGATACACATCTACATTATGCGCAAGGTAATCAAATACAGCGCGCATCTGCATGGGCAAATAATTGACCCGCTCAAGATCCGCCTTAGCAAGCGTCGCGGTCATAAAAAATGTGGTTAAGGTCGCCGTGGCATTCCACGCGGTGAAATCTGTGCCATTGAGACCGGGCAAGGGAAATTGAATAAATTCCAAATTTGCCGGCAAATCTACTTCAGCCATAGCGTTAAGCAAACCCGTAGGTTCGTTACTGCTGCCTGCAACATAAATACGCTGGCCGGGTTGAATAAGATGGGACAGTTTTTGTTCTAAGTTAGACATAATTTCTTATTACTATTTTACAAATGAGTAGTCACTTGGACCGATGAAGAAAAAGCAGGTAGCCATAGGCGCCCACATAATAAGCTGGGGGAAACCACATGGGCCAAAGGGTCACAAACGTATCGGGCCCCATTGGCAGGCCCAGATAACCATGACGGATCAACAAAAAGCCAAAGGCCATCAGCAAGCCCGCAACAAAGGCCAAGGACAAACCTTGCTGAGGAGAAAAAAGCACGCACACAAACCCGCCACTCATGCCGCCCAACCACACCGGCCCAAGTAACGCGAGTATGGTCGGCAGACCTAGAAAAAGGTCGGTACTGGCCGTCCAAACAAACAGACCCAGAGAAAGCGCTACGCCCGTCCGTAAAAATAACAACAATGTCAGCACGCTGAGTCCAGTAAAATGAGCAGGGTTTATAATAAACGCATTTAGCGCGGTTCTATAGCAAAGCTGTTACGGCTTGCCAGCTTTAACGGCTGTTTCATTCGCACCAAAGCGCAATACAACGCTACAATGTGGCAAATAAAAAACCAGAATCTTCCCTCAACATCAGTCCAACTGGCAGTAGGGTTTGCGGTTAAGGACAATACATTGCTGATTTATAGTCACCCTGAATACCAGAACCACCAAGTTGCTGATGGTCATGCAGAATGCCCAGAACGCCTCAGCCATCTACTGGCTCACTGGGACAAAATTTCCCTCAGCCAAGACCTTAATTTTGTCCAGCCCCAAGCCGTTTCCACCGATAGGCTATTAGCCGCGCACCCCAAAGCCCACTTGGACTTTATCGAACAAATGTCACCTTTGGATGGCGAAGCAATTGTGCCCCTAGACCCAGATACTTGGCTGGGACCACACAGCCGCAACGCAGCTCTTTTGGCTGCAGGCGCTGTGTGCAGTGGGGTGGATGCTGTATTAGCCAATGAGGATACCCGAGTATTCTGCGCGGTTAGGCCTCCGGGACACCATGCGGAAATAGACAGCGCCATGGGGTTTTGTATCTTTAATAGTGTTGCCGTTGGTGCAATGGCAGCGCTTGAACACGTTGATATAAACCGGGTGGCCATCCTCGACTTCGACGTTCACCATGGCAATGGCAGCGTAGACATTTTTAAAGACCGTCCAGAGGTATTGGTCTGTTCAAGCTTCCAACACCCCTACTACCCAAACCGCCATGCGGACACCCAGCGGACAAATATAGTCAACACGCCTCTAGAGGAAGGCAGCAACGGCAACGACTTTAGACGCGCCATTGAGAAGAGCTGGCTCCCCGCCATTGAGCAACATAAACCGGATTTAATTTTTGTTTCCGCAGGCTTCGATGCCCACCAACTAGACCCACTGGCATCGCTAAATTTACTCGAGGAGGATTTTATTTGGGTCACCAACCTCATCACCAGCGCTGCCAACCAATACGCCAAGGGGCGAATCATTTCTACGCTTGAAGGCGGCTATCACTTAGATGCGTTGGCACGCTCTGCAACGGCGCACATTCTGGCGCTGGCGAATTAGCAAAAGAGACACTTTTGGGTCATTACAGCCACGCTCTAAAAGGATTTTTCTACCGTTGATCGTGCGACGTTAGCCAGCCGACACCCGCTATTCTTAATCTAGGTTTCTCGAATCTAAAAAGAGAGACACTTGTGAACAAATCTATTTCAGCTGTATTCATAACAGCCACTGTACTTTTCGTCTTTGGATTTCTCTATTGGGCAGTGAACCCCCTGCCTTATTCAGCCCTAAATCAGTTCAATAGTGAGGGCATCAGCCAACTGACTGTGGCAAAGCTGTTTCCGGAAAGTGGCGCATATCTTATTCCCAGCACAGGGCCTAACTCACAGGAGCAGCTAGAAAAAGGGCCGGCAATATTACTCAGCATTGATCATGCGCCTAGCGCAGAAGGCGCACCGTTAGATCTATTTATAGGTTTTTTACACAACCTAGCCACCGCCTTTTTGCTGGTGCTGATTATTGGCAAGGTCAAGGGCGATAGGGAGCGAATAAAGGTTGTTGTACTAAGCGGGGTGTTAGCAACCGTGCTAATCAACGGCAGTGAAGTAATCTGGTGGTTCCAACCCCTGAACTGGGTGGCGTACCACGCGCTGTACTACATACTCTACTTCAGTATTGCTGGCGCGTTGTTGTGTCGTTTACTGCCTAGTGAGGAAGCCGCGACGAACGAGTAGCTGGACGGAGGTGGGCTGAAAAATGGTCTGATGAGACGCCATAACCTCATCAGACCTGCATTGGCTGGATACTGATATTGGTACTAAACGCGACCCAAACTTTGTCCACCACCATCGCAATAGAGGCGCTCGCCTGTCAGGTAAGAATTTTGCTCACCCACTAAAAAGCACACCACATTAGCCACGTCTTCCGGCTGACAAACACGACCAAACGGCATGCTTTCATCTAGTGTCCGAATGTCTTCTACCCCCTGCACCGCTTGAATCAAACGTTGACCCATATCTGTGTCCACTAGGCCGGGTGCGACTATATTGACGCGAATGCCGTGAGGGCGCTCTTCCTTGGCCAAGGTATAAGCCAACGCTTCCATTGCGGTTTTGCCCATATTGTAGGGCGCACCATGACTGCCTAAAGAACGGGTAGCCACACTGGAGATCATAATGATGTCGCCACGGGCTTCACCGCGCATTTTTGGAATAATCAGCCCTGCCAGATAATGGGGTCCAAATGCGTGGGTTGCTATCACCCGGCGCATTTCAGCAGGCTCAGTGTCTACTACCGCTTGGCCACGGCTGGCAATGCCCGCATTATTGATTAAGATGCTGATGGCACCAAAATCGGCCTCAATGGCCGCAACCATTTCTGCATCTTGATCATAGTCGTCTACTGATGCGGCATAGGCCTTTGCCTTACCCCCCGCAGCAACAATCTGATCAACCACCTCTTGAGCAGACTCCGCGTCCCGACGATAATTTACCGCGACGGTTGCACCGTCTGCGGCTAATGCCAACGCTATACCGCGGCCAACACCACGACCGCCCCCTGTGACCAAGGCCACTCTTCCTGATAATGACATTTCCTCTCCCTATATATTTTTACGCAGACCAAATTTCTCTAGCCATAAACTTGGTTACTGGCCTTTAAATTCCGCATCACGCTTTTGCAAGAATGCCGAAACGCCTTCACGAAAATCTTCTGAGCGGCCCGCTTCGTTCTGCAACTGTGCTTCTAGCTCTAACTGCTGCTCATAAGAATTAGACCAAGTCTGCCAATAGGCTTTGCGGATAAGGGTTAGCGAGCGAGGTCCATTAGCTAGGCGCTGAGCTACTTCTAAAGCACCTTTCTCAAGGCTTTCACCGTCTTCAAATAATCGATTTACCAACCCCCATTCTTGGGCTTGTTCTGCGCCCAAGCGCTCGGCCAGCATGGACAACTCCATAGCTCGGCCCCAGCCAATCATACGCGGCAGCAGGAATGTAGCGCCGCCATCTGGAATTAAGCCAATGCGCGCAAAGGCCTGCAAAAAGAACGCATTTTTAGAGGCGCAAACAATGTCGCCCATCATGGCAAAACTCATGCCTACGCCTGCGGCTGCGCCGTTAATGGCGGTGACCATGGGCATTTCTAAACCACGAAGCTCGAACATCAGCGGGTGATAACTGTTACGCAAGCTAGACCCTGCTTCACCGGACTTACGGTCTGCGTCGTCGTCTTGGAGGTTTGCACCAGCACAAAATGCACGCCCGTTACCGCTGAGCAAAAGGCAGCGGACTTCGCTACCTTTGGCCTTGATCTGGGCCACTGCGTCAGCAAAATCTCGCAGCATCTGACCGCCCATGGCGTTCATCACTTCAGGATGGTTAAACTTCAACACCGCGACACGACCGACAAACTCTAAATGCATTCTTTCCATAGCAAATCTCCCTTATTACTTTTTTTACTAATGCGCAAAAGATTACCTCAAAGCCCCGCAATGATCACGCAAATGGGCTAAACATACGCAGCAACTCAATAGTGTGAGGCGGGCAGGTTACGCACCCTGTAGCCCTTTGCTATGCTGAGGTGATGCATATTTCTAATAAAGATAGCTCTATCAATAGCAGCAAATCCAGCCACGGACATGACCATGGACACAGTCACGGCAACTCTCACCACCATCACAGTGGCGACAAAAAAGCGCTGAAAAAGGCGTTTATCCTTATATCTTCCTTTATGTTTGTGGAATTAGGTGTGGGCATCTGGACCAATGCGTTGGTCTTATTAGCCGACGCCGGACACATGTTTTTGGACGCCACAGCGCTGGGCCTAGCTTGGTGGGCGGCGCACATTGCTGACCGTGGTTTTGATCAAAAATTATCCTATGGCTATCACCGCTTTCAAGTATTGGCCGCCTTTGTGAACGGTCTAACCCTAGTGGTGCTTGTGGTTTGGATCACTGTGGAGGCAACTATGCGATTGTTCTCTCCTGAAGCCATGCTGCCGCTGCCCGCGCTGCTCGTTGCAATTGCAGGGTTTGTGGTAAATCTAATCGCCTTCCGCTGGCTTCATGACACCAGTGGCAACACCAACATTCGCAGTGCGGCACTACACGTTTTGGGCGACTTGCTCGGTTCTACCGCGGCCATCCTTGCCTCACTAGCGGTGCTTATATTCGGCTGGCTCTACGCAGACCCCATCCTGACTCTCATTATTGTGGTTATTCTTTCGCGAGGGGCTTACTACGTTGTCAAAGAGTCCGCGCACATTCTTCTGGAGGGTGTGCCGGAAGGTGTAAATCTTGGGGATATAAAAACAACGCTGACCAATGAAGTGTCTGACGTTATTCAAATACACCACGTCCATGCTTGGGGACTCACCGCCGAAAAGCCACTTCTCACGCTACATGCGTTAGTAAATGAGGGCGCGAAAGTTCAAGTAGTGGTAGAAGACATTAAGCGGGTACTGCGCAACATTTATAATATTGAGCATTCAACTATTCAGGTTGAAATTGGGCCCTGTCCCGATGATCACGGCGAACACGACGCACATAGTCACTAGCCGTTTGTCCCTCGCACGCCGAGACGCGGCGCAACGCCACTGCGCTAACAGGCGGCTAATAAATCTAACGCTCTGTCTATCAACGGTTTCATTGACAGCGCTGTAGTTTCCCACACTTCGTCTTCGCGTTTGCCGCGCCTATGCAAACTCAAGTTCAGCCCACTGATAATGGCGAACTTGTAGGCCGCCAGCGCTCGGTACCAATTGATGTTTTGCACTTCTTGACCGTAAGCATTTTGATACAGATCAATCAGCGTATCTGGTGTTAAAAACATTGTGCGGTCGGTATTTTCCACCCACGCCTGCTCATCACTGAACGTACAAATCCAACCCACATCGTTCAAAGTTGCGCCAACGCCAGTTAATTCCCAGTCTATTAACGCAAGCAGTTGCGCATCTTTGGAGGCGAATAGATTGGCGGTTTGGAAGTCGCCATGGAAAATGCCAACAGGCGCATTTTGCGGCATAGTGTCTAGCAATCGTTGGCGCACCGTAGGCACATCTTTCAGCCGCTCAGGTTCTGCCGCCTTTGCATAAAACCTGTCCCAACGAGTTACATCGTCAGCAAAGGGTACTGGGTCTCCCAAGTACGGTACGTTGCGTATATCGACCTTATGCACGGCAGCTAATGACGACATGGATTGGCGACCAAACTCATGTACTTGTTCTGCGCTCAGGCTAGAACCCCAATCCTCCGCGCCCAAGCGCATAACATCGCCTTCTAACCAAGGTACAACAAAATAGGGACTACCAAACCACTGTTCGTCGTCGCCTGACCATTTCACTGAGCAATGGGGCACATCGGTACCGTCCAAAGCATTAAGTACAGCCACTTGTCGCAGCACATCGGCTGTACCTACCCAGTTCACTCCTGGCGGGGGCAGACGAATAAACCATGAATCAACCTGACCTGCACAAGCCACACGAAAGCCATAGGCAAAACCCGCATGGCCAGGCATGGTAATGACTTCCTGTATTTCTACTGGCGACGGATAGCGTGCCTCGCAAAAAGGTTTTAAGCGTGCTCTAAGTTCTTCTAACTCCATCCCCTACTCCCCAAGAGTTTTTTACTGATCTAGATCGTTGACAATCTATTCCCCGCATTCTTTACCCGCAGGACGAGTAATGCAGGGTTTAGTCTGCCGCGTTCTTATCGAATTGATCACGCAATACCCGCTTAAGGATTTTTCCACTAGGGTTGCGCGGAATCGCGCTCACAAACTCAACAGCCTTAGGCTGTTTGAAGCGTGCCAGCTTGCCCTGACAAAACTCCATCACATCTGCTTGCGTAAGATTTTCGTCAGTAGCTACAACTATAGCCAAAGGCGACTCACCCCAGCGCTCACTCTGCTGGCCAATTACCGCAGCTTCGCTGATGCCCGGATGCTCTGATAAAACGCCCTCTATCTCAGCAGGATAAACATTTTCTCCACCGCTGATGATCATGTCTTTGATCCGATCTTGAATAGAAACAAAGCCCTCTTCATCCATAATCGCGATATCGCCTGTGTGCAGCCACCCATTCACTATGGTCTCGGCTGTGGCTTCGGGGCGATTCCAATATTCCACCATGATGTGTTCGCCGCGTACCAGAACCTCACCGGCCACGCCTGCAGGGCAGTCATTACCTTTCTCGTCAGCAATGCGCACTTCGGTATGGAAAAACGCCTTGCCGGTAGACTCTGGTCTTGCCAGCGCATTCTCGGCATCCATTAAACAAGTAGGTCCACAAGTCTCTGTGAGCCCATACACCTGCTGAATGCCGATATTCATTTCATGGAAAATCTTCGTCAATGCAGGGGGCACAGGTGCTGCACCGGTCATAATCCAGCGCAAGCTAGAGAAATCAAAGCGCTCAAAGTTTGGTACCTGCAGCATGAAGCTCAACATGGCTGGCACGGCTAAACCGCTGGTGATTTTCTCACGCTCGATGGTCTCCCAAGCACTAACAGGATCGAAGGAGCGCATAACTACTGAAGTTACGCCTCTATAAACATTCACCGCAAGCGGCGTTAACGCCCCCACATGGAACATTGGCAAACAGGCTAAATAGCGCTCTGGGTCGTGGTAAATGGCAGTGGCCGAAATACTCAACAGCCCCCAAATTGAAGTATGGTGAGTGTGCACAACACCTTTGGGTAATCCCGTAGTACCGGAGGTATACATGATGTAAAGCATGTCGTGATCAGCAGCAGACACTTCAGGCTCATCTGTTGAGGCCGCGTCGCGAAAGCCACGATAGCTCTGGGCAAAATAGGCGACGTCACCACTGGTGACTTGCAGCCACTGGTTGATATCTGTTTTATCGCCGCGGCTATGCAGTTCTGCCACTGTATCGACAAATTCATTGTCGAATATCAATCGACTAGTGCCACTGTCTTTGAGAATAAACTCTAGCTCATCGGCTACCAAACGCCAGTTCAGTGGCACAACTACCGCGCCAATTTTAGCAAGGGCGTAATAAGACTCCATGAACTCACTAGAATTCATGAGCAACAAACCCACGCGCTCGCCCTTTTCAACGCCTGCTTCAACAAACGCATTAGCCAGCTGGTTACAACGCAAGTTCAGCGCTTTAAAGGTGAGCCTTAAACTGCCATCGCTCTCAACATAGGCCTCTCGATCAGGTGAAAGCAAAGCGCGTTTACTCAGAAATAACCCCAAATTATTTTTCATTATTCTCCCGTGCACAGATTTATGTAGACCCCCTATTGTTGACCAAACTTTTACTCAATAACAGGGGCTGAGCGCAGGAACTGCCGTCAATGAATCAGCCCGCTAAAAGGCACAGCGCCCAAAAACTCCGGCACTGGACACTAATGTGTCGACCCAAAGCGGCAATTGGCCCGACTAAGGGTAGCCAGCACTACCTAAAACTTAAGGCATAGTGGAGTACTCACCCAAAAGGCACTTTATCTATGCAACCTAGAATCTGCATGATTTCTCTTGGCGTCCTCGACCTTCAGGCGTCCATCGAGTTTTATGCCCAGGGGTTAGAGCTACCCCGCTTGGCACCATTCAGCGAAGAGATAGCCTTCTTCAACCTAAACGGCACATGGCTGTCTCTCTATCCATGGGACAAGTTGGCGGAAGAAGCCCAAGTAGCTGCAAAGGGCAGCGGGTTTCGCGGCGTGGCGCTGGCCCACAATATCAGTAGCAAGGAGGCAGTAGACGCGCTTATAGAACAAGCCGTCAGCGCCGGGGCAAAGCTCATCAAACAACCGGAAATGGTTTTTTGGGGCGGCTATTCAGGCTACTTCGCAGATCTAGATGATCACCTTTGGGAAATAGCCTGGAATCCACATGCGTGGATTGGGCCGGAAAACCTATAAAGGATGCAGATCAATCCGACCAAAAATCACCCAAATGCTTACAATGCCACTGAGGCGTAAGGGGTAGACACGGCTAAAATTTCGTGCAACCCTTGTCCACCCTTTGTACCTGTACACTTATCGCAATGACTCTTTCAGGCAATACAAACGACTACTACCGCATTGGTAGTGTCGCCTCCTTAACGGGCATAGCCGTTGAGCGCCTGCGTGCATGGGAAAGACGTTACCAATTTAGCCCTGCTTACAAAGACGGCAAAACCCGCTTTTACAGCAAAGATCAGCTTGAAATTCTCAAGAAAATCAAACGCTTAATTGATCAGGGGCAAACCATATCCAGTGTTATTAACTTAACCGAAGAACAACTTGATGCACGCTCTGGCAACGCTCAAAGCGCGCCACAAGCGCAGAATTTGGTCGGCCAGTTACCCAGAATCGGCTTGATTGGCGCCAATTTATTGCAATTAGAACAACGAGTTAGCGATAATCAGCGCTTAGACATTGTGTCGCGCTGGGCCAACCTAGACGCGTTTCTCGGCGAACAAAGCGGCCCGCTAGGCGACATGGATGCACCCCAAATATTGGTGTTACAACTTCCGGTCCTCACTGAACAAGCCATTAGGCAAGCCCAGCAGACGTTGCCCAACACTAAAATCATCACGCTTTTCCAGTTTGCTACGGCGAATCAAATCAGCCGTTGCCAAGACCAACAAGTTTCGACCCTGAAGTGGCCCTTGTCCTGGGCGGAAATAGAATATACCTGCATCAACGAATTTGGCCTGCCGAGGTTATATGGCGTCAGCGCCCCTCGTCGCTTTAGCGATGAGGAGCTGATTGCCATTGCGGCAGAGGACCAAGATCCAAACCAGTGCGCCCAACACCTGGTTGAGCAAATACACCAACTCAACGCGTTAACTGACTACTTACAGACTTGTGCTGGCGAAGAGGAAGTTAAGGAAAGCGGTAACAAGCGCGAGACATTACAAGCGTTAGCTCAAACCCGAACAGAAACGGCTCAAGCTAGAGCCCAACTGGAAACAGCCCTAGACACCTTGATTACCGCAGCCTACAAACAACAGGCTGATGCACCAACCTCGGTACAAAGCGTGCGCCCGGACGGTTTTTCCACTCACTAGTCGAGTAAACCCGCCGTTGAGTGATCTATATCTTCTGTTTCTTGCAAAAAATCGTACACAACCTGTACAAAAAGCTAAATATTTGTTGATTTAGTGATTTTGTACTGTACACTTCTCTGCATATTCAAGTTTCAGGCGCGCTCTCAACTCAAAACACCCTTCCTTACAGTGTCCTTCCCCCCGAAGTCGAGTTGCTTTCAGACAATTGAGTCTGACGCGCCTTTTTTATTCAAGTCCTCTAAGCCACCCCGAACGCAGTTCGGGGCGCGCTTCGAGCGACTCTTTTACTAATAACTCAAAAATTCTAACGCCGCCTCAGCGCGTAAGGTAATACCCTCTTTCTGGGCATCCAAATCCACATCGCGATCTTCACCCATAGCACCCACCAAGTAGCGCTTGTATACGCCCTGGCCGATTGCCGCCAAACGCCAGTGCGAAAAGGCTCTGTAGTAGTTAATGTCAGACAAATCTCGCCCTGATGCTTTGGCGTATAAATCAGACAATGTTTCGCGGCTACAAAATCCACCAGCGGCGGTAGGTACCACATCTTCCTCGCCCTCACCGGGCTGCACCCAAGAGTTAAGCAAATAACCTACATCGGCCAGAGGGTCACCTAGGGTACAAAGCTCCCAGTCTAAAACAGCAGCAATTTTGCCCTGCCCCACAATCATGTTACCCAAGCGGTAATCGCCATGAACAATGGTAGCGCCCACTTGCTCGGGCATACGCTCTGCAAGCAACCGTGTACTTTCGTCCATAGCTGGCACTTCATGAGTCTTAGTGGCCGCCCATTGCTTAGTCCATCGGTTCATTTGGCGCTGCAGGTAGGCCTCTTTACGACCTAAATCGCCCAAACCCACTTCGTCTGGATCCATATCATGCAAAGCCGCAAGCACTTCAATGACACTGGCACCCAGCGTTGCACGCTCGCTCATTGGCACAGGTTGAGTGACTTCTGCGTCGTGTAAAACAGGTCCGCTGACATAGTCCATCACATAAAAGGGCGCATCGTTTACAGACACGTCAGTACACAGACCAATAGTTTGGGCTACCGGCACCGAGGAGTTGCTCAGCGCTGAAATAATTTTGTGCTCGCGCCCCATGTCATGCGCACTTTCCAGCACATGGCCTAGCGGCGGACGGCGCAATACATATACGCGACCTTTGGCATCTTTCACGCCATAGGTCAGGTTCGAGTGCCCACCGGCAATAAGGTCGAACTCCAAAGGCAGCGCCAAATCTGCAATGTGCGATTGCATCCAAGCCGTAACCGACGCCACATTAATGCCCTGAATTTCCCCTGCGCTTGCTAAAGCCATGCCGCTCTCCCGATGTTGTTTTGTTATGTTAGACGCGGGCCTTTCAGGCAAAAGCATATGCGCGCTTTTGCATTTGGCCTTGGTTATTTGCGCAGCCACCCATTCGCCCCATCTCTGGAAAGGAATAATACCCACATCTGAAGCATTTGCAGGCATTTGTCGCGATTTATAAACGCGCTACTAGAGCATTTAAGAAAGCTGGCACAATCAGCCGCGCCTTAGCCTTCATACACTTTCAACAAAAGTGTAGAGTCCTCGCATGAATTTTTTTGTTGGCGTAAATTTTTTCTTTCAAGGCATCGCGCTGGCGAATAAGCCGGGCTTGCGCCGTTATTTTTGGCTGCCGGTGGGAATTGGGCTTTTCCTTACTTCAGTGACTTTGTACTTTTTTGGCAGCAGTATTATTGCAGCGGCCACTCCAGACTTACCCGACTGGCTGTGCTGGCTCGCGTGGATTATTGTGCCGGTGCTCTTCGTGCTACTGGCGTTAGTCTCAGCTTGGTCCGTGAGTTTTATCACCATCATTATTGCCTCGCCCCTCTTCAGCGACCTAGCCAGCGCGGTTGAACGGCAAGCGCAGGACACAACTCCGTCCACGCTCTCAGAATTAGACAATTCCGCGTCTAACGACAAAAGTGTTATGTCTCTGTTAAAGGGTATATTGAAGGATCTTGGCCGCGAACTACGCAAGCTACGCTACCACCTGCCACGGCTCCTAGGCCTACTCATTCTTAGCTTTATCCCCGTGGTAAATCTAATTGCTCCGCTGCTCGGCGGCTTATATGGCGCGTGGATTATGTCGGTCCAATTTTCTGACTACGCCGCTGACAATCACAACATGAGCTTTACAGATTCCCTAGCACAGCTAAACCAAAACCTGCTGCCTTCCATGGGTTTCGGTGCCATGACTAGCCTAGCCATGGCAATACCACTGCTTAACTTTTTCTTACTGCCCGCAGCGGTAGCTGGCGGCACGTTGTTGTGGCGTCACAACCAAACCAACAAGACTGAATAGCCCCGTATAACTGCCACCGCCGCCGCCTCGACACCCAAGCTTGCCTTGCGCCACTAGAGTAAGCGTCTTTGGCAAAATTCACCTGCGCCTCCGGGCCTTGTGCAACCTATCCAAGGGCGTATTATTCCCACACCACACTTTTAAATGATTCCTATTGTTTTATCGGAGCACACACATGTACAGCAGCTTCTTTTCTACAGCCTTGTCCAGATTTTGGTCTATAGCGCTGGTCATTTCCGGATTACTGATGAGCATCAATTCCCACGCAGAAAGAATTGATAACTTTGTATTGCTCGACCACAACGGCGATGCTCAGAACCTTTATTACCATCAAGACGCCAGCGCCATTGTGATCATGATTCAAGGCAATGGTTGCCCAATCGTGCGCAACGCCCTGACTGACTACAAGCAGGTACGTGACGAGTTCGAGTCTCAGGGTGTTAAGTTCTTCATGCTCAATTCGAACCTGCAGGACACCCGCAGCGCCATTGCATTAGAGGCCAAAAAATACAGCATCGACATGCCCATCATGCATGATGAAACACAGCTTATTGGCGAAGCCCTAAACCTAGTGCGCACCGCCGAAATATTGGTGATTAATCCTAAAACATGGAACATCGAATACCGTGGCCCAATTAACGACCGCCAAGTTTACGAGCGCCAAAAGCAAGAGGCTTCCGCACACTATGCCAAGGACGCAATCCGCGACGTTATTGCGGGCAACACAGTAGCCGTTGCTCAGCGCGATGCCATCGGCTGCCTAATCAACTTCGCCGAGAAAAACGGTGCTCACGAGCAAATCAGCTACACCGAAACCATCGCGCCGCTGCTGCAAGAGAAGTGCGTGGTTTGTCATACCGATGGCGGCATTGGCCCCTGGGCAATGTCTAGCTATGAATTAGTGCGCGGCTTTGCACCCATGATGCGTGAAGTGATCCGCACTAAGCGCATGCCACCTTGGCACGCTGACCCACATGTGGGCGTTTGGAAAAACGACAAATCTTTAAGCATTGAGCAGACCCAAACGTTAGTCCATTGGATTGAAGCCGGCGCCCCACGCGGCGAAGGCGTAGACCCATTAAAGGGACTTTCTATTGCACAAGTAGAATGGCCACTGGGCGAGCCTGATCTGATTTTGGATTTACCCGAATACACTATTCCAGCCTCAGGTGTTGTTGAATATAAGTTCCCAAGACTTGCCAACCCACTAGATACAGGCGTGTGGGTAAAATCAGCCACCGTCATCGCAGGCAATAGAGAAGTAGTGCACCACATTTTGGCTGGATCAATTGATGCGGATGCTTCTGAGGCAAAACGCGATAGCGGCGTTTTTGATAACTACCTAATTGGTTACGCCCCGGGCAATGAGTCGAATATTTTCCCAGCAAAAACAGGGGTATACATTGCGCCCGGTGGTGAATTCACCTTCCAAATTCACTACACACCCAACGGCCTTGAAACCGTAGATAATTCAAAAATTGGATTGTATTTCCATGATGAGAAGCCAGAGAACTTTTATCGCCAAGATGTTGTAATCAACCCCACTATCAGTATTCCGCCGAATACCGCCCGGCATCCTGAAGTGTCATATTTCGAGTTTGATAAGCCAGCCCTATTACACGATTTCGTCCCGCACTCACACTACCGAGGCGTGGCTTCTAAGTTTGAGCTCATCAAGCCAGACGGCAGCAAGGAACTACTGCTTTCAGTACCTAACTACGACTTTAACTGGCAGCGCACCTACGAGTTGGTTGAGCCGAAGCAAATAGAAGCCGGGTCTAAATTGGTACATACCACTTGGTACGACAACTCCACAGCAAACAAGAGCAACCCTGACCCAGACAGAAACGTCACTTGGGGCTTGCAAAGCTGGGACGAAATGCTCTACGGCGCGTTCAGTTATACCTTGGTGAATGAAACAACCGAAGCCCCCATACACGACAAAGGTTTGGCCCAATTGACCCAGTACTTTGGGTTTATCGACAAAGACCTAGATGGCAAATTAAGCTGGAAAGAACTGCCTAAGCGCATGAAGAAGCAGTTGGTGCAGGGCTTTAAAGCCGTAGACACCAATGGCGACGGCGGCTTGGACATTAAGGAAATGTACAACATTGAAAAGCGTCGAGCGGCAAAGCAGCAAGAGGCTGCAGCCGACGCGCGTTAATTATTAACGCAGCCGAAATTGCAGACAACTGCTAGGAAAACCCCGCTTCAAGCGGGGTTTTTTATGTACAATTTTTTACGCGTGTTTTCACTTATGTTTTCACTCGTGAATGACAGGTAGTACGGCTAACTCGCTACCTAAATACTTATCAACAATATTGGGAGAAAGATATGGAACGTCCTTACGACATTATCATTTGGGGCGCGAGCGGATTCACCGGCAAACTAGTGGTGGACTATATGTCCAAAAACTACGCTAACAGCAATGTTCGCTGGGCAGTCGCGGGCAGAAACACTGAGAAGCTCACCTCCATACTTGCTGGTCGCGATGTACCCGTACTGCAAGCTGACAGTCATGACACCAACTCCCTAGACAATCTTGTGCAACAAGGCCGAGTGATACTGACCACTGTTGGGCCCTATGCACGCTACGGCTCTGAACTGGTTGCAGCCTGTGCGCGCCACGGTACGCACTACTGCGACCTCACCGGTGAGGTTCACTGGATGCGCGAGATGATCACCAAGCACCAGGACGAAGCCGTAGCCAGCGGTGCGAGAATAGTTCATACCTGCGGCTTTGACAGCATACCGTCAGATCTGGGCGTCTATTTTCTCCAACAACAAATGCAAGCCAAACATGACGTTCCAGCCAAGCACATTAAATATCGCCCCCGAGCCTTTAGCGGCGGATTCAGTGGCGGCACCATAGACAGCATGATGGCGATGATGGAAAGTGCGCAAAAAGATTCATCTATCATGAAAACCATGGCCAACCCTTACTGCCTGAATGACAAAATGACAGGCCTAGATGGACCAGACCGCATGAGCGCCTACTTCGATGAGGACTTTGACGCATGGGTAGGTCCCTTTGTTATGGCATCGGTCAATACCCGCGTGGTGCGGCGCAGCAACGAATTATTGAACAGCGCCTATGGCACAGATTTCCGTTACGACGAAGGCACCGTCATCAGTAAAGGTGCTAAAGGTTTCTTGGGCGCAAACGCGGTAGGCGCAGGCACCATGGCTTTTGCGGGCTTGGCAGCGTTGCCTATCACTCGTCCGCTACTGAAAAAATTCCTGCCCAAGCCCGGCGAAGGCCCCACACCAGAGGCCATTGAAAACGGCCACTACCACATTGAATTGCGTGGCATACACCCCACCGACCCCAGTAAAAATATGACCGCTCACGTTAAGGGCGACAAAGATCCGGGTTATGGTTCAACGTCCAAGATGATTGTTGAGAGTGCATTAGCCTTGGCTCAAGACGACTTACCGGTTAAAGGTGGCTTCTGGACGCCGGCAAGTGCGATGGGGGATGCATTACTTAGCAGACTACCCGCAAGCGCGGGCGTGACCTTTGAGATCGAGTAACTTGGTTAGGTAACCTGTTCTCTAGCCTTGGGTCTCTAGCCTTGGTTATCTGACCAGGCTACACCTTTGCCTAGCGGGTAGCTCTTTCGAAATCAGGCGTAAAACCGGCAGTGAAACCGAGAGTGGAATGAGAAGCAGAAGCAGAAGCAGAAGCAGAAGCAAAAATAGGACAGGACAAGACTAAACAAAAAGCAAAAAAAGCCCGGCAATGCCGGGCTTTTTTCTTCTTAGCTGAAACCAGCTAAAACTAACTGAATTTAGCTAACCGATCCCATCTTGGACCAACTAACCCAACTCTTCTGTTTCCTCTATACGATAATTAAAATCGTACTGAGAAACCGGCAGCTTGCGCACTCGTGTGCCCGTTGCTTGGTAAATAGCGTTAGCCAACGCAGGCGCTATACCCGGCGTACCCGGCTCCCCTGCACCACCAATAGCCTCTCCACTGTTAATGATATAGGTTTCTATTATTGGCGAGTCTGCCATTCGGGTCACAGGATAGTCGTGAAACGCAGTCTGTTGAACCGCGCCATTGACTACGCTGACCTCACCGTACATGGCGGCGCTTAAGCCGTAGATAATCCCAGACTCCATCTGCGCGGCGACACCGTCTGGAGAAACTGCAAAGCCAGCGTCTATGGCGCAAACTACGCGATCTACAGCAATTTTGCCGTCTGTCAGGGTGACGTCCACCACTTGAGCCACCAAGCTGCCAAAAGATTCCTGCAAAGAAATGCCTCTACCCTTACCTTGTGCTATCGGCTCACCCCAACCCGCTTTCTCTGCGGCAAGGTCAAGGACCTTCAAGTGTCTGGGCTTATCCTTCAACAACTTACGACGCAATTGATAAGGGTCTTCGCCAGCCGCCTCGGCAACTTCGTCAAAGAATGCTTCAGTAAAAAACCCGTGCTGGGAATGGTCCACACTGCGCCATGGCCCAAAGGGTAAGTGGGTTGGGCTGTCAGTATGGTGAATATGTTGAGCCGTAATTGCATAAGGAATAACCGGCGCTTCTGCTGGCTCATGTTTTTCGTGATACACATTGTCCCATGCCAAAACTTGCCCATCGGCGGCTACCGCTGCACGGAACTTTGAACTCACACCAGGACGATAAATATCGTGCTGCATATCTTCGGCACGAGACCAGATCAACTTAACCGGCGTACCCACTTCTCTAGCGATCGTTGCCGCCTGTATTGCAGAATCTGCGCTGGAGCGACGACCAAAACCACCACCCATAAAGTGTTGGTGAATGGTGACGTTTTCCGGATCTAGCTCTAACGCGTTTGCAACTTCGTAACGAAATCCCAGTGGATTCTGCGCGCCAACCCATACTTGGCACATTTCGCCATTAACACTGGCGGTTGCGTTCATGGGTTCCATACAAGCATGGGCCAAAAATGGCACCTCGTAGGTGGCTTCCAAAACACGATCAGCGCTGGCAAACGCAGCGGTGAAATCACCTAACTCTAAATCTGCTGTACTGGTGCCGTCTGCGGCGGCAGTCGTAATATCATTGGTGAATTGCTCGCGCATTGACTGCGTACTCACGCCATCGTTGCTCGTCTTCGTCCACTTAACATCAACGTCCTTCAGTGCTTGCTCGGCTAGCCAATAACCACTGGCAACAACAGCAACCGCATCGCCCAAATTAACCACTTGAGTAACGCCTGGGCGCTGCTCTGCTTTGCTTGAATCTACGGACGCCACTGCGCTACCAAAAACGGGTGCAGCCTTGATGGCCGCATATTGCATGCCGGGTACTTGAGCATCGATACCAAACGCTGCACTGCCGTCTACCTTGGAGGGAATATCGTGGCGTTCAACGTGCTTGCCCATAATTTTGAAATCAGCAATGTCTTTCAGCTTAGGCGTTGGCGAAGGACTGAACAACGCAGCACTTGATGCCAACTCAGCGTAGGTGGCCGTACGGCCAGAGGCGATATGAGTGATGACACTCTCGCTTGCACTTAACTCACTTTCCGCAACCTGCCACTTACCCGCAGCAGCTTTGATTAACATTTCTCGAGCCGCTGCACCTGCAACACGCATTCCATGTACACCCGTGGTCCGCACACTGGCGCTACCGCCAGTGATCTGCAAACGCATGGCTTTTGCAACTTGGAAGAACGCACCATCAACAGTAGGTACCAATGCTTCAGGAACAGCGGCACTGCCTAAGATAAAGCCTTTGCCCAACGCCCAGTTAGCATAGTCGTCAGAAGCAGGCGCTTCTTCAAAGCCTACATCAGACCACTTAGCGTCCATCTCGTCAGCCAGCATTTGCGCCAACGCAGTTTGCGCGCCCTGGCCCATTTCACTGTGCGGGACAATGGCAGTAATTTCGCCGGCCTCGTTAATTTTCACCCAGATATTCAGCAACTCATCACCGTCTGTGGTGACAGCAGAAATCACATCGCCACGGCGGTCGCCCTGACGCAGCGCAACACCAATGACCAAACCACCACCAGCCACCACACCACTGGCGATAAAACCGCGTCTACTCCACTTACCTAATTTAGACATTTGAGACCTCCTGTGGCGCGTTGGCTTTTGGATCAAAAACGCCTACAACACTCTCGCCCGCAGCGCGCTTAATGGCTTTGCGAATACGCCCGTACATACCACAGCGGCAGATATTGCCAGACATGGCGGCGTTTATTGCTGCGTCATCTGGATTTGAATTTTGTTCGAGTAAGGCAACCGCAGACATAATTTGCCCAGATTGGCAGTAACCACACTGTGGCACTTGCTCGGCAACCCAAGCCTCTTGAACGGGGTGCATTGCACCTTCAGCTGACGCAAGGCCTTCAATAGTTGTCACCGCTGAGCCTTGGGCTGCAGCTAAAGGGGTAACGCAAGAGCGAATGGCTTGGCCGTTAAGATGCACAGTGCAGGCACCGCACTGAGCCACACCGCAACCAAACTTGGTGCCGGTTAACTGTAGGTTTTCTCTTATTGCCCAAAGCAGTGGCGTGTTTGGATCAATGTCCAAAGACTGCTCTGAACCATTAAGCGTAAATGTGATCATAGAAGTTCCTTAAAATGCCCATTTAGGTGAAGAATTCAGCGGGCCGATGGCGCGAGATATTAACATCCCACTCGCTTAAATCCAGTGCGCGCCTTACTGGGTGAACACAAGATTGCTCGATGGGAGAGCTTGGTTAAATCCCTGCTGAGTTTCCGACCGAGTTTCT
This sequence comes from Pseudomonadales bacterium, assembly GCA_028228615.1. Lineage (GTDB taxonomy): Bacteria > Pseudomonadota > Gammaproteobacteria > Pseudomonadales > Azotimanducaceae > UBA4421. The sequence goes on from JAOJBS010000003.1 coordinate 19,914, forward strand.
GATCGAAGTTCTGGGTAGACGCCTAATCAAGATTCCTAATCAAGATTCCTAATCAAACCCCCTAATTAAGCGCCATGCTAGGGTCTACGACCCGCGTCTTTACCAAGTATCAACGTTAGGTCGCTTTTTGCCTTTGCGCCCTTCAATCGGCGGCACAGATTGCAAACCTCGGCTGATCCAATTACGGGTTTCAGCTGGATCAATGACGTCATCCAATTCAAAGTGCGAGGCCATATTCACCGCCTTGCCGCGCTTGTACATGTCCGCCACCATGCTCTCGTACTTCTCGGCCCGCTCAACAGGGTCTTCTATCGCCTGCAATTCCTTGCGGTAGCCCAGTTTCACCGCGCCTTCCAAGCCCATGCCTCCGAACTCACCCGTGGGCCAAGTCACCGTAAAGAGCGTGGCTTTGAAGCTGCCACCGGCCATAGCCTGAGCGCCTAAACCATAGCCTTTGCGCGTGACAATAGTCATCAACGGCACATCAATATTGGCGCTGGTGACAAACATACGCGCTGCGTGTCGTACTACTGCCGTTTTTTCAATTTCCGGTCCCACCATGATGCCGGGGCAATCACATAGGGAGAGAATGGGAATGTCGAAGGCATCGCAAAGCTGCATAAACCGGGTGCCCTTATCAGCGCCGGGCGCATCGATGGCGCCAGACAAATGCGCAGGGTTATTGGCAATAACGCCCATAGGACGGCCTTCCACACGAATAAAGGAAGTAATGATGCCAATGCCCCAGTGCTCACGCAGCTCAAGTACCGAATCAACATCAGCAATGCCTTTGATCACCTCGCGCATGTCGTAATAACGCAAGCGATTCTCTGGCACCATAAAACGCAATTCTCGAGGATCTGGCGACTCCCACTGATCTACCGGACCTTGGAAGTAGGCAAGATATTTCTTCGCAGCGGCAACGGCTTCCGCTTCATCGGCTACGGCAATATCCACAACGCCGTTTTCTATCTGCACGTCCACTGGCCCAACTTCGTCAGGCGTAAACACCCCCAGGCCACCGCCTTCAATCATTGCTGGTCCGCCAATGCCAATGTTAGAACCTTCAGTGGCAATGATCACATCGCAGCACCCTAACAATACGGCATTACCTGCGAAGCAACGGCCTGTAGTGATGCCAACAACCGGCACTAAGCCGGAGAGCCGGGCAAAATAAGTGAAGGCTAAACAATCTAGTCCAGCCACACCGGAACCGTCGGTGTCGCCAGGACGACCACCGCCACCCTCAGCAAACAGCACAGTGGGTAAGCGATACTTTTCAGCTATTTCAAACAGCCGATCTTTTTTGTCATGGTTCTTCATGCCTTGAGTACCGGCGAGCACCATGTAGTCGTAAGACATAATCAAGGCGCGACTGCGCTTTTCGTCAAACAATTGACCGTTGATTTGACCTAAACCCGCCACCATGCCGTCGCCGGTAGTATTTTTAATCAGGTCTTCAATGGAACGGCGACGACGCTGACCCGCAATGACCACCGAGCCATACTCAATAAATGTGCCTTCATCACACAGGTCTGCAACATTTTCCCGGGCAGTACGCCGTCCAGTTTTGTAACGCTTGGCCACGGCTTCGGGGCGATTCTCATCTAAACCTGCGCCCTTGCGGTCAAAGACCTCTTGCAGGTCAGGGCGGATATAATCTAAATCAATCTCGGCCTTGGCACCCTCTTCAGCCACTGCCACATCCATAGATTGCAGATAAACCAACGGGTGCCCTTGGAAAATAGTATCGCCAGCCGCCACACCCAGACTTTGCACAACGCCACTGATGTCGGCGCGCACTTCGTGCTCCATCTTCATGGCTTCCATAATCAGCACCAGCTTGCCAACGTAGACTTCATCGCCCGGTTCAATATCAAAGCTCACAACAGTGCCTTGCATGGGCGCAATAATGGCCTCAGTACCCGCGGGTAAATCTGCATTCACAAGGTCCAGAATCTGGGGTCCGCCACCCATACCTGGAACACCAGACTTGCCATGTTCTAGAACAGCCAGCGGATCATTCAGGTTCACTTGAGCGCCGGCTAAAGACAACGATGTATCCTCATCAACCGATTGAGTGGATGCCGCCACCAAACTGGCCATGTGCTCGTCTAAGTAGCGTGTGGTCACTGCGTTATTGGCAAAGTCTGGAGACGCGATAAGGGCAGCAAGGAAATTGATATTGCAACTCACACCTTCAATAACAAAATCTTTTAAAGCACGCTGGGCGCGCTTAATGGCGTCGGCATAATTTTTGGAGGGGCTATAGCAAATCACCTTGGCCAGTAAAGAGTCATAATTGGGGTTGGTGGTATAACCCGGGTAGCCGTAAGTGTCCGTGCGCAACCCGGGACCGGTAGGCACTTCAAATTTGGACAGACGCCCACCCGCAGGCATCACGTCGCCTTCAGCGGTCATGGTTTCCATGTTCACCCGCAGTTGAATGGCATAACCACGCGGGTTAGGCACGTCAGCTTGCTGCAAACCCAAATCATTCAGACTGGCACCACCAGCCACTTCAATCTGCGCGCGCACAAGGTCAATACCCGTGACCTCTTCAGTGACCGTATGCTCCACCTGCAAACGCGCATTGGCTTCTATAAAGAAAAATTCATTGGCGTTGGTGTCCAACAAAAACTCAATAGTGCCTAAGCCTGCATAGTTAATCTCATGACCAAGGCGCACTGCGGCGGCGCACATGCCATCGCGTATGGCCGGGTCTAAAGTAGGACTAGGGGCAATTTCCACCAGCTTTTGGTGGCGTCGTTGCAAACTACATTCGCGCTCCCAGATATGACTGACCGCGCCAGAGCCGTCACCAATAATTTGCACTTCAATATGCCGGGGGCTGGCCACCAACTGCTCTGCATACAAACCATCATTACCAAATGCGGCCAAAGCCTCACTCTGACAACGTGTGAATGCGTCTAACAACTCATCTGCACTGCGCACAATGCGCATACCTCTGCCCCCACCACCGGCAATGGCCTTAAGCAAAATACCGCTGTCAGCGTGGGCGGCAAAAAACGCCTGGGCTTGCTCAATGGAAATGGCCTCAGACAGACCGGCGACAACTGGCACGTTGCACGCTTGCGCCAATGCCCGCGCTTTGGCCTTATCACCAAACGCGTCCAGTGCGGCAACACTGGGGCCAATAAAGGTCATGTTAGCGGCTTCAACCGCTGCGGCAAAATTGGCGTTCTCGCTAAGAAAACCGTAACCAGGATGCACCCCATCACAGCCAGCGTCTTTGGCCAGTTGCACAATTTGCGCAATGTCTAAGTAGGCAGAAGCACCGCGCCCCTGCAGAAGAATTGCCTCATCAGCTAAACGCACGTGTAGCGATTGAGCGTCATCCTCTGGATAAATAGCAACTGCGGTGAGCCCCAATTCTTGAGCGGCACGGGTGATGCGGATGGCTATTTCGCCGCGATTAGCGATAAGTAGCTTATTTAAGTTAGACACTGAACTCCCCCAATTTATTGTTTTTGGGATTCACACAATGGCATTCGACACCCAAAATTTGGGGCTGATTCAGAAAAAAATCAGACACAAAAGTTGTCGATAGCGCAGCGATTGAATCTCCCTCTTGCGCAAGATTCTGTCTTTATGGGGGTAGGAATACAAGCGAAGGCCCAGGCCGTGGCTGTCTGGGCCATTTCGCTGTGAGGCGGTTGGAAAAAGATTAAGAGAGGGCAGTAATAGCACCCGCCATAACGGGTCAAAAAGCCGCACTAACTCGCGCCACGGCAACTTATACCTTCGATGAGAGGCTTAAGGGAAAAAGTGAACAAATTCATGAGCTAACAGCGACGATCCGAGAGTTTATTCTTGGCTTAGATGAATCCATTGAAGAAGTGCCAAAAAAGTTCTATGTCGCGTACAAAATCTCCCAGAACATTGCTTGTATGGAAGTGAAAGGTAAAAATATTAAGCTATTTTTAAAGCTTAAACCGTCTGATATCCCTAACCAAACACCTTACTACCGAGATGTTACTTCAATTGGCCACTATGGTACTGGTGATGTTGAGCTTACAGTATCTTCAGAGTCAGAGTTTGAGACAGTGAAAGAGTTTATTTCTATGGCGTACAACAAGGTTGGTGGCTAATGGCCTCTAACAATCGCAGGCACGGAGACGGCTTTTTCCGTTGCGGCTGCGCCTTCACTTCAAGCCGCGCGTGTTACGGGCGTTAATCCAACAACGCATCTAGCTCGCGCTCAATTCTGCGCTGCTCGTGCCAGTCTTCTATGGCCTGACGAGTCATCTTGGCCTTCTCAGAACAGGTGAGCCGATCATCTTTATCATCATCCCAATCGGAAGCTTCCCAATCTGCGCTCTCTTCAATCAAATTTTCATCAAGCGGATCGTCTACGACATCTTGATCATCATCACCCGGGTTCTTCATAAAGGTTCTCCCAACCCGAAACAGATATTGCCTATCTTTTGTTTGCGGTTAAGTTACTTGTTTGTAGAAAAGTTTTCGGCCTATGGACAGGTGCCTCCACTGAAAAGAACACCCTAGCCAGTAACCCAAAACACCGTCGCTTGCGGGTAAAGACACCCAGCAAACACAAAGTTATTAAGCTGGATTATCTGCCGTTAAAAGAAGATGTAAATAGTTTTTTTGAGCTTTTTTGTCCCTATTTTTTTTCCCAACTTTGGCCTAATTGTGGCCCAACTTTTGCCTAACTTTGACAAAAGCTTTTGCACAAAAAAAGAAGGACTTATTGTCGCTAAACAGAGCCTTCTAGCTGGGCTTTAACTTCGGCAATACGCTCAATACTGGCCAAAGCCTCGGACTGATTCGACGACATGTTGCGAATGATGACATCAGTGAATCCAGTCGCTTTAAAGGCCGCCAGTTCATCCGCCACCTGGTTAACACTGCCCACCAAAAACGACTCCGGCGCAAACCCTCTATAGCCTTTTTCTACCGCTTTGCTTTTAAAGGCCTCTGCCTCTTGGGAAGTACCACCAACAAAAATATCTCGTCTAACGGCCACAGCCGTGGGCTGGCGATTATGTTCGGCACAGGCCTGACGATATTGGTTAAGCTGGTCTGTTGCACCCTGCAAACTCAAGCCGGGTTGGGCCAACCAACCTTCAGCCAACCGCGCTGTTCTGTTCAGCGCCGCTGGCGCAGATGAACCCACCCACACTTCTATTTTCTGGGCAGGCAGCGGCGAAATTTTGGCATTCTTAATATTCCAAAACCGTTCGTGGCTGACGGTTTCGCCAGCCCAAAGTCGCTGCATAATATCTAGGCTGTCTTCAAACATGGGCACTCTATACTTCATATCAATGCCCATGCCCTCACTTTGCGGACGCTCTCCGCCCAGCGCACATTGCAAAATAAACCGTCCCTCCATAATGGCGGCAAGGGTGGCAATTTGTTCAGCCAGCAACACCGGATGCCACAGAGGTAAAAGGTACAGTGCCCCCGCTGGCTTATTATTCCATTCGGCAAGCAGGCGACCCAGCATGGGCGAATTTTGGTAATAAGGCTGAGGGGTTACGTGGTGATCGCCAATAAAAAGGCTGTCTAAATCTGCTTGACGAGCAGTTGCCGCGCGCTCAACCATATATCTGGCACCTAAACTTGGGTCTTCGACGCGGTAGCTAGAACTAATAGATATGCCAATGCGCATAGTCATTTTCCTTATATTCAATTTAGCTCAATAACTTAAAACTGAGCGTTACCCCGTGGCTTTGCATTAATCATTGCGTGCATCTTCAAAAAGAAAACGCCCTTTGCTATTTCTGCGCTATACCCGCGCTATACCCGCCCTATAAAGGCTTTCTTAAATAACTTTCTAAAAAAGCGTTCCTAAAAAATCTATGTATTGTCTAACACTGTATCCAATGCCACCGAAAAGCTTTTGTCAGTATAAATGCGGTGTTCTAATAGTCGTTCGTTTTCAAACAAAAAGTCCCCAACTAACGGCGGGAGTTTCTCGCCAGATGCTTGCTCATCCAGCTGCCTGAGCGATTTGCTAAGAGACTGGCCAAAAGACTGCCGCACATGCTGCTGCAAAATGGTGGGCAACCAGAGCTGGTCGTCCGGCCACATGTCAGCAAAAGGAATTTCCTCAACATCACACCAAAAGGGTTTCGCTTCTGGGGTTTCTATCAGCTGGCCGCTAAACTGGTCTGCGGTAAAGGCATAACCCAGCCACTGAGAACCATCCAACTCTACAAAGCGCAGTTCGGCACGACACTGCGGGCGCGCCACTTGCAGCCCTACTTCCTCAAACACTTCTCGCCTGGCGCAGGCTGTCAAACTCTCGCCCGCGTCCAACTTACCACCGGGACCATTAACTCGGCCTTGACCATGCCCAGTTTTCTTGTGAATCAACAACACTTGCGCACGCCCTTGGTGGACACGCAAGACAAAAAGCAAAGTGCCAATTAACTCAGGCTGCCACCGCTCTACCCATAAGGTGTCGATCTCTATCCGAGGAATCTTAGCCACCGGCATCAGGCTGTGTAGCGCGCTTCCAAACCGGCGTATAACTTATCCGGCAGACCTTCAACCACGTCTGACAACTCATCAAGCAAATCAACCAAATGCTCGTTGTCTTCGCGGCCCTGCCAAAGCTTGCGGTACTCGCCGCTCTTGTAGCCGTTGTTCTGACGGAACCGGTTGAGAATGTTTTTGCCAATATACATGCTGTACAACTCTGGCAAGTCCATGGGCAAGCTGGCCATAGCGAGCTTAAAGGACGACAAATCAAAAGACCGGGTCGCCAAGCAAGCGGCGGCTAGCTGCTCAATAGCTAGGCGAAAGTGCTCTGCGCGCACGTCTGCAGAAGCGCTGAGGTCAGCGGCTTCAATGGCGCTGAGCTGGGCGGCGATTGCTTCATCAACGGGGCCGCTGCGTAACATTTCACTGAGACCAAAATGCCAAATATCCACCAACTCTAGCTTCACTTGGTCTAAATCTGGGCTCTGCTTTTTCCACCACTTCCAGCCGAAGTGGTCGAGCATTTCTGCGCACTCAACCCAAACTGCTCGATAATATTGATGGCCTTGGTCGCGCCATTGCGGGTGTACCAGAGCATTATGCTCATCTTGCATTTGCGCCATGGTGTGCAGCATTGCTAATGCATTTTCTGTCGACATCGATTTCTTTCCTTTTAACTCTTTGAACACTTAACTTTTTCGCCGCCGCAATGCACCGCCCTTGCCACCAGCGTATCTCATGATCTTACGGTTGTGTACCACGCCGACCACAGCTCCGCCAGTTGCCAGTGCTGTTTCGAGCGGGTAGCCTTTGAAGGCTAAATTTTGGGCGCTGCAAGCAATAACGGCAACGCCAAATGTTAATTATAAATATCGGGGAGCATTCATGGATCTATCATTCGGTTCAGCGTACGACGAATTTCGTTTAGAGGTACAAAACTTCCTCGCCAACAACGCCCACAAAGCACCTAAAGCCAATGACTTGCGAGGCGACACCGCCAAAGATTGGCAAAAGTTGCTTATTGAAAACGGCTATACCGCGCGAACGATTCCAAAAGAATTTGGTGGTTTTGGAGCAGAGCCAGACATTCTTAAGTCTAGAATCATTGCCGAAGAATTCTCCAATGCCCGGGTGAACACGGGGCTGGGTGGTCAAGGCATTTCCATGCTTGTGCCGACCCTCTTAGAGATGGGTACCCAAGAACAGAAAGAGCAGTTTATTCGCCCCACCATCCACGGCGAGATGATTTGGTGTCAAGGGTATTCTGAACCCGGCGCAGGCAGCGACCTTGCCAGTCTCACCACCTCTGCGGTTTTAGAGGGCGATGAATGGGTAGTGAACGGGCAAAAAATCTGGACCAGTACGGCGCACATTGCTGACTGGATATTCTGCCTAGTGAGAACAGAACCCGATGCACCCAAGCATAAGGGCATTTCCTTTTTACTCTTCGACATGAAAACACCGGGCATTGAAATTCGCCCGCTGGTAGACATGACTGGCGCTGCCAACTTCAACGAAACCTTTTACACGGACGTGCGCGTACCTAAGCATCAAATTGTCGGTGAGCGAGGCCAGGGCTGGCAGGTAGCCAACGCCATTTTGGGACACGAGCGCGAAACACTGGCACCTGCGAATACTGCACAAACCCGCATCAACGCCCTTATTGAACTGATGAAAACCGACACCGCAGACGGCGAGCGCCTGATCGACAATCCGGTTTATCGTGACCGCTTAATGAAGGTTCAGGGCCAAGTCATGGCCATGCGTTTTAACGAACTCAGAGTGCTTTCTGCACGTTTGAACCCCGGTCAGGATGCGGGGCTTTCACGCATGATCACAAAGCTAGAGGGCACTGAGCTACGCCACGAGCTTGAAGGTCTGGCCATTGATGTAATGGGTGAAATTGGTCTTGCCTATGAGGACAACCCGCACCTGCGCAACTCTGGCAGTTGGCAGCGCGACTACATGTATTACCTAGGCCTAATCATTGGCGGCGGTACGTCGCAAATTCAGAAAAACATCATCAGTGAGCGCGGCTTAGATATGCCACGTGAACCCAAAATCGAAAAATCGCGCTAGGAGAGATTAAATGCAATTTGGATTATCAGAAGAACAAATCCTCCTACAGGATAATGTAAAACGCTTTTTGAATGACAACGCCTCCCTTGACCAAGTGCGCAAATACGCCGAAGGCGGCAGCGATGCAGCGATTTGGGCCGGGCTCAGCGAACTGGGTGTAGCAGCGCTACTTATTCCAGAAGAACACGGCGGCATTGGCATGACGCCCCTAGACGCAGCCATAGTTGCAGAATGCTTGGGCAACAATGTTGCACCTGGCCCCTTTCTAGGCAGCGCTGTGATGGCACCTACCGCGTTGATCGCCAGCGGCGGCGATCATGGCGAACTGCTGGGTGAACTGGCGGCAGGCAGCCACCGCGTAGGCATTGCGTTTGGTGAGGCCATTAAGCGCCGTAATGATGCCGGCATCCAAGTCAGCAATGGCGTGATGAACGGCACCTCACTATTTGCCTTTGACGCACTGGCCGACAGCTATTTGGTCGCGGACCAAAACAAGCACCTATATCTGGTCTCAGCCAGCGACACTGGGCTTACCCGCACGGTTTTAACCACCGTGGACAAGACCCGCCAAACCGTAGAGTTAACCTACAAAGACGTTGCTGCCACCTGCATCAGTACCCAGGTCAGCGTCTTTGAAGCCACCTTGGATATTGGCCGAGTGATGCTGGCAGCAGACACCCTAGGGGCAGCCCAAGACATGCTTGACCAAGCAGTAGACTACGCAAAGCAGCGTGAGCAGTTCAATCGCCCTATTGCCAGCTTTCAAGCGGTGAAACACATGTGCGCAGAAATGGCAGCATCATTAGAGCCTTGCCGCTCAATGGTTTGGTTTGCCGCCCACGCACTGGCAGATTTGCCAGACGAAGCAAGAGCCACCGCATGTCATACCAAGGCGCATTTGTCTGAAGTGGGTAAAGCCATAGCCAAAACCTCCACCGAGGTACACGGCGGCATGGGCTTCACTGACCTTGTTGGACTGCACTATTGGTTTAAGCGCATTGGCGCAAACCGGCAGTGGTTAGGCACACCAGAGCATGTCCGCCATGAAGCAGCGATACTGCAAGGCTTAGTTGCCTAACTAAGACTCGGCTTAGTTGCCTACCTACTCTGCCTAACTATGACTCGGCTCAGGGGCCTGCCTAACTATGACTCGGCTCAGAGGGCTGCCTAACTGAGCCTCGTCTTGAATACCTAGACACAAAACGTTCTATTATGAGTTCTATTTATGAGTTCTATTATTACGCAAGAGCGTGGCTCAGCAGCAGTGCCGTCCACGCTCTCTCTCTCGCCCTCTCTCGCACTCTCCCTCTCTCTCTCTCCCTCTCTCCCTCTCTCACACTCTCACACTCTCCCTCTCACTCATCCTAGCCCTAGCCTTCATCTTCACTGAAAAAATCCCGCATTCTGTTCTTCTCATCGCCGTCGTTAGCGTGTCAAATAGCGCAATTATTTAACGCCTCGCTACTTAACGCCTCACCAAGGACACTTGCTTGCACCACCCGGCCAACCCATCCGTCAAATTCAACAGCCTGAATAACCCTCTGGCACTGGTTATTCTCGGCGCGCTGACACTGGGTGTGTCATCGGCAATTCTGCGCGAAATTGATGTTGGCCCCATTGCCGCTGCGTTTTGGCGCGTAGCCATCGCCGCGCCCATACTGGCATTGGTGATTGTTTATCAGCGCGACAAAGCCACCTTTCGCGTACCACAAGGCAACATCGGCCCACTGGTCTGGGCAGGTTTCTTTTTTGCTGGCGACCTGATTTTTTGGCACCTAGCCTTAGTCAACACCAGCCTTGGAAATGCCACCTTTCTAGCCACTATGTCCAGCATCTGGGTACCCTTAATTGGCATCTGCTTCTTGGGCGTTAAACTCCGTGGTCGCTTTGTCCTAGGATTGGTCTTAGCCATTGTTGGCGCACTGCTGCTGGCCCGCGAGCATTTGTCCTTCTCAAACGCACATTGGCTAGGCGACTTCTACGGTCTCATCACTGGTTTTTTCTTTACCGGCTATTTATTCGCCATCGCCAAGTGCCGCTCCGAGCAAAGTACCCTTACCACCATGTTTTATTCATCTGTTGGCTCGGCAGTTTTTCTCTTACCCGTAGCCCTAGTGGTGGGCGAAGTTATGGGCAGCAAATTCATACCAGCTGGCATAGAGGGCTGGATACCACTGCTACTCTTAGGCCTAATCGCCCATGTTTTTGCGCAAGGGCTCATTGCCAACGGCTTAAGCAAACTCAGTACCCATGTCGCCGCTGTGGTAATTATGTTGGAAGGCGTCAGCGCAATGGTCGTAGGTGCATTATTTTACCAAGAATCGCGAAACTGGCTCGACCTGATAGCCGTGTTAGTCGTAACATTAGGGATCTACAGCGTGCAAAGTAAATCCTCGTCCAACGACTAACCTAGCGCTACAGATCTCCCGCATATTGATCTAACAATGTTTACTTAAAATATTGGCGCAAACAGCTCAAATCTTACACATTTGCAGTGTATGACCTGAGCTTACATTGCCATTGGTCAGATCAGGACAGAGCGGCATAAATCTCGAAACTTCTGCATAACCCACGGGGATGCTCTCTAAATGCAACAGTCCAACCACGCGGCCGCTGGCCAAAGCCCAGCCCACTATGACACCTTTGTGATAGGCGGCGGCATCAATGGAGCAGGCATTGCCCGAGATGCAGCAGGCAGAAACCAGTCAGTGTGCTTATGCGACTCAGGAGATTTTGGCGGCGGCACCTCTTCAGCATCCACCAAACTGGTTCACGGCGGACTGCGCTACTTAGAATATTACGAATTCAGACTGGTCCGAGAAGCGTTAATAGAACGCGAAGAACTGTTGCAAATGGCGCCGCATATTATTTGGCCATTGCGCTTTGTACTGCCCCACCACAGCGGTTTACGTCCCGCCTGGCTACTGCGCCTAGGTCTATTTCTTTATGATCATTTGGGGGGACGCAAATTACTGCCCGCCACTAAAACCCTAGACCTGACCACAGATCCAGCCGGGCAAATTTTAAAAAGCGATTTCAAAAAAGGCTTTGAATATTCAGACTGCTGGATAGAAGACTCGCGCATGGTCATTTTGAATTTGCAGCAAGCCGCCGAAAACGGCGCGCAAATTCTGCCGCGCACTGCCATTCAAACTGCGGTGTATCAACAAAACAAATGGTTGCTGACACTCAATGACAAAGTAACCGGCGCGACCTTCCAAGTGACCGCCAACGTGGTGGTTAACAGCAGCGGACCCTGGGCCGACGAAATACTCAAAGGCGTATTCGGTTTAAACCACCCCAACAATGTGCGCCTAGTCGGCGGCAGCCACATAGTCATTCGTCGCACCCTCCCCTTTGATCGTTCTTATATATTCCAAGCCGCCGATGACCGGGTTATTTTCATCATTCCCTACGAAAAAGACTTTTTATTAGTCGGCACAACGGATACCGAAAACAACGATATACATAGCCCGCCAAAAATCACTCAAGGCGAAATAGATTATCTGTGTGAAGCGGCCAGCGAGTATTTAAACGACGCCATCACCCCAGAAGATGTGGTTTGGACATTCTCCGGCGTGCGACCTTTATACAACGACGGCGCGAGCCAAGCCCAAGAAGCCACCCGAGATTATGTGGTGCGAGAGAACAACGAACTCGGCGGCCCACTCATTAATGTATTTGGTGGCAAAATCACCACCTACCGGAAATTAGCAGAAGACGTGGTGGGTAGAGTGTGCAACTACCTAGGCCAACCCAACCAACCTTGGACCTCTGGCACCCGCTTACCCGGCGGCCATTTCCCAGTAAATGGCTATGAAGATTTAGTCAGCAAAATCAAACAAGACTATGCCTTTATCAGCGAACCGCTAGCGCGCAGACTAGCGCGCCTCTACGGCACCGACAGCTTTAAAATGCTGGCGCAAAAAAATAGCTTAGAGGCATTAGGCCAACACTTTGGAGGTGAGCTGTATGCGGCAGAAGTAGATTACCTAGTGCAATACGAATGGGTACAACAAGCCGGTGATCTGCTGTATCGCAGAACCAAATTAGGTTTGGTGTTGAGCAATGAAGAACAAATAGCGCTGCGAACCTATCTAGAACAACACATGCAAAAATAGTAGGTGCCGTTCGCCAGAGTTGCTAAGACTCGGTTGATACCAACAAAATCATTCAGTCAAAAATTTATAATTCAGCAGGTTGCCGGTTTTACCACATACTTCCACCACGTCCATGTGCCTTAAACAATAGGCCATTTGTTGGGCTATTTCTTGGGGTTGATCTAACGCCAAACCAAGATCTTTGCTGGTAAAAGGATCTGGCAAATCTTCCAGCAAAAAATCTAGCAGGCTATAAGGCGTGGCGATGCGCGCTTGGTCTAACACCTTGACCAACTGCCGACCTTGGCCACGCCACCCACCTCGCCCCCGGCGCGCCTTTGCATCGAAACTGCGCACTTCCTCTTCTTCAATCAGCACCGCTTCTACTGAAAAGTTGGGATGCTTGAGCAATGTGGGGATGTAGACCAACTCGCTGACAATGTGCGCTAGCGCACCGCGCTTGGGCGAACGGCGGCGGGTGAATTCTCCGCTGTCATCTTTCTTCAGTTTAATCAGTGTTTTACTATGGGCTATTGGGTGCACTAGGACTACTGGCTGCTGTTCTGCAAGGGCCAACATTTTGCGCCCTAGCCCACTGAAGCTGGAGGTTTGAATCTCAAATATCACGCCGTCGCGCACAACGTCTGCAACAAATTTACCGAAGGGTACTTCTAACTGGCCCTGATCACCGGCGTATAGGTGCTTGAGTGAGGCATGCAGGTGCCCTTCATTCAGCGTACCTATACCGCTCAAGACGTTGTCCCTGCATGGAGCTTGCTTTGCTTGAAATACTTAACGACCTGCTTCGGCATGGAATGATCGTCTTGGATTGGCGGGGTCTGTGTAAGCAATTTTTTTTGCCCTGCATGCAACGTTTTTGGCAGGCACTGAGTATATAGAAAAACAGGAGATCATTATGCAGAACGTGAACCAGCCATTAAGCCCAGTACTCAGACAAGGATTCACCAAAGTGCTCACCCAAGTATTACTACTGAGCATCGCGGGGGCTTTAGCATTGCCCGCCAGCGCTGAGGTTTTTGAATATCCCATGGCCAAAGATGCCGAGGAAGTTGAAATTGATGAGGGTATTGAGTTTACCCTTACGTGTATTCGAGCCCGCACAGGCGATGACGATGACAGCGGCATCATCAAAATAACGGCCAGTGACGAAGACGCATTTGACTTAGACCTAAGCGCCAGTGAAATCTCGCTGTCCAAAAACAGTTCTTTTTCATCTTGGTTTAAGGGCTCTAAATCTGTCTCTGCCGAACTGCTATTGAGTTATTCACCCGAGGCCATTGAAGTGAGGTCTGCCGCCGAGGGGCGCGTGAGTGAATGCTTCTCCGACAGCGCCCGCGTAGAACTCACCGCCAGTTCTGGATCTTCACTGCGCATTAATGGCGACAACAGCCAAATAACCTTCCTTGAGGTAGACGTTTCCTCTGGCGCAAAAATAGACATCAAAGCCCCCATGGAAGTGACCAGCGCCAAAATTGAAGCAAGTTCCGGCGGACAAATTGAATTTGCAGATGAGGTTGAAATTGACAGCGCATCGGTGCGCATTTCATCTGGCGGCTCCGCTGAAATGTGCGGCGCAAAAGCTATTGATGGCCGCATCTCAAGCGGCGGCAGTATTGACGCATCAGAAAACGTTAAACGCAACAACCTGAACACCAGTTCCGGCGGCAACGTGGATTCATTTCATTGTTAGCTATAAATCGCTAACTGCTAACCGCCCCATTTAAAACAAGGAAGCACAACTCTCGCATAAGGAGAAATATATGATGCACTTATTTGAAGACCTTCTGATTCCGGTGTTGGCTATTGTTATGGCCTTTGGGCTGCCGGCTTTTATTGTCCACGTTTACTTCAAGTACGAACGTAATCGCGACCGGCTATTCCATGAGTCGCTGCAGGCGCTCATTAACAGTGGTCAGCAAATTGCGCCTGACATGCTGCGCGGCATTCCCGGCTACAGAGAAGTGTCCGCTAAAAACGACTTAAGACGGGGCATTTTAACCCTTGGTTTAGGGCTAGGCATTGCATGTCTGGGCTATGTTGGCATTGGTCGTCATGGCGATTTTATTGCGGGGCTAGGCCTATGCTTTGCCCTCTTTGGTTTGGCAATGAGCGGTTTTGGTTTTTACCAAAAAAGCGCTCAGCAAACTACTCAGCAGCAAGACAGCCAAGTTTAACCAATGATTCCAGACCCGGAACTGGTACGGCGCACGCTTGCTGAGGGGGCCTTCCACTTTGGCCCCCTTGTGCAGCGCCACAGCGATTATATTTTTGGTCTGAATATGCGGCTGACCAGTGGTAACAGGGCGTTAGCCCAGGACATTACCCAACAAACTTTTCTCAATGCGTTTACTTATCTTAAAAGCTTCGACCGCAGCAAAGCGTTTAAACACTGGATAGCAGGCATTGCGGTTAATTGCTTTAAAGATGCCATAAAAAAAGAAAACGTTTACGTTTCCGCTGATGCCCCTAATTTCTCTAACGCCTCTAACGCCTCTAGCGCCTCTAACCCTTATAAGCCGTCCCTTGAAGGTTTTCATACACCAGAGCCGGAAATGGACAACGCTTTTTTGGCACTGATAAAACCACTAAATATGGAGGAGCGTGCGCTGGTGATTTTGCGTTTTGTCTACGAATTTAAAATTGCAGAAATCGGTGAGCTGATGGCGCTTAATCCAGGCACGGTGAAATCTAAACTCAGCAGAGCCACGCGGAAACTTGGCAAACTTGAGCAGGACGACCGGGACGCTCCAAATGCGCCAAAAGGAAGAGACAAAAAGAAGAAGATAGTTTAATGAACCAATTTGAAAGTATTTTACAGCGCGAGAAAGAGGCCGAATATCACCTGCAAAATAGCGAGTTGTTCGCCTTTGCCGTCATGGCGAAAATCGCTTCCCAGCGTTCTAAGCGCAAATTGCAGAAAATCATTTTCTCAATCGCCTTAGTTAATCTCTTAATGGTTGGAATATTTTTCATTAACCCCGGCAACCCTATAGACAACGCATTTGGCTGGATCTTCACCGTAGCGCTGCAGGCAATATTTCAAATCGCTCAGTCAGCTCTGGCGCTGAGCATAACCATAGGCATTGGCTTGCTGCTGGGCGCATTGGGTTTTATCGGGTTACGGTCTCGGCAATAGCTCAATCTGACACCGCCCCTGGCAGGCAGCGGGCGCGTTGATCCCGCCTGTGACTTGCGATCAATCTCGCTGTCCGCAGCGTTGGAACATTCTCCGCATAGTTTTGACACATTACAGGGTGTGACATACTCAGTGCTTAACTATTGGAGAATAATAATGAGCGCAGACGGCACTTGGACAACCACCATCAATACGCCTATGGGCGCACAAACCGGTACGCTGGTAATGACAACCAACGGCGATGAGCTCAGCGGTTCCATGCAAAGCCCTCAGGGCGAGATGGCCATTGCTGACGGCAAGGCCGACGGTGACAACTTGTCTTGGACTACCAGCATCACTTCACCCATGCCGATGAACCTAGAATTCTCTGCAACGGTTGCAGGAGATGAGATCACGGGGTCTGTAAAGTTGGGTGCTTTCGGCAACGCCGAATTCAAGGGCACACGCGCCTAAAAAAAATCATCTGGGGACATTAAGAGGAGAGAGATGTGAGTTGGGACAAAGAAATTGAAGAAATGCACAGTCGGGCAGCGTTGGCGTTCAAAATGGGCGGCGAAGAAAAAGTCGCCCGGCAACACGAGTTCAATAAACTCACCATCCGCGAGCGCATTGGCAAAATTGCTGACAGCGAAACTTTCCACGAAATCGGCACCCTGGCTGGTGTTGGCGAGTACGACGAAGACGGCAAATTAATCGCCTTCACGCCCTCTAACTTCGTTTTTGGCACAGCAGACATTGATGATCGTCCGATCATTTTGTCCGGCGATGACTTCACTGTTAGAGGTGGCTCTGCAGATGCGTCCATTTCCGGCAAACGGACCAGAGCAGAGGGTTTAGCTGCCGAACTGCGCTTACCGCACATCCGTTTAATTGACGGCATGGGCGGCGGCGGCTCGGTGAAAACCATTGAAACCGCCGGGCGCACCTACATTCCAGAGCTACGCGGTTGGGAAACTGTGGTCTCGCACCTTTCCATAGCTCCCTCAGTGTCCCTTGCCCTAGGCTCAGTTGCAGGCATGGGTGCTGCACGGGTGGCCACATCGCACTACTCAGTGATTGTTAAAGACAGCGCGCAAATGATGATCGCTGGTCCAGCATTAGTGGACTGGGCGAGCTTGGGCGACGTCAGCAAAGAGGAATTGGGATCCTACAAAATCCACACGCGCAACGGCGCCATTGACGACGTTGCCGACACTGAAGAAGAAGCCTTTGCCATGGCGCGACAGTTTTTGTCCTACCTGCCCAGCAGCGTGGATGAGTTGCCGCCTGTCATTGAATGCACAGATGACCCCAAACGCGAAGACGAAGCTTTGCTCAGCCTTGTACCCAAAGAGCCAAGACAAGTTTACAAAATGCACAAACTGCTAGAATCCGTTTGCGATGAAGGCTCGTTTTTCGAGATGGGACGTAAGTGGGGTCGCTCGCTGATCACAGGATTAGCGCGCTTTAACGGAATTCCTGTGGCAGTGTTTGCAGAAAATCCACGAATTTACGGCGGCGCTTGGACAGCGGATTCGTGCCGCAAACTTATCCGCTTACTAGACTTAGCCTCTACCTTTCACCTTCCGGTTATCCACTTGGAAGACTGCCCCGGATTCTTAATTGGAAAGCAATCTGAGGAGGAGGCCACCATTCGCTATGGCTCAGCTGCACTGGCGGCCCTTGGTCAACTGACGACACCATTTTGCTGCGTGGTTATCCGCAAAGCCTTTGGTGTAGCCGGGGCTGGCAACCACAAACCCGGCAGTCATCATTTTCGCGCAGCGTGGCCATCTGGTGACTGGGGTTCACTGCCTATCGAAGGCGGCATAGAAGTGGCTTATAAGGCAGAAATTGCGGCGTCAGAAAATCCCGATGCGCACCTTGCGAAAATCAAAGAGCGTTTAAACAATTTACGCTCGCCCTACCGCTCGGCTGAATTCTTTGAGATTGAAGAGATTATCGATCCGAGAAAAACTCGCGCCTACCTCTGCCAGTGGGCAAAACTTGCCCAGCGCGCACTACGTACAGACCCACCTAACTTTGGCTACCGCCCTTAACGAGAAGTATTTATGACCCAGTATCGACAGCACAGCTATCAAGCGCCCGAAGGCGCAACACAAGTTATTTTAGTGCGCCACGGCGAATCTAGAGCCGCATCTGCTGAAAACCCGTTCCCACTTGTAGGCGGACATGGTGACCCTGAGCTTCATGCCAATGGGGAGCAACAGGCAGAACTGGTGGGCCAACGCCTTAAAGACGAAGATATTAATGCCATTTATGTCACAGACCTACAAAGAACCCAGCAAACAGCCGCCCCGCTTTGCAAACATCTAGGTTTGACGCCTATCGTTGAAGCCGGTCTTAAAGAAGTATTTTTGGGTGAATGGGAAGGCGGCATTATGCGCATACGCGCAGCGGCCGGTGACCCCATCTTCACGCAAATGCAGGAACAACAGCGTTGGGACGTAATACCTGGCGCTGAGAGTTGGGAGACATTGAACACGCGCGTAATGGCCGGTCTAACACGGATTCACAAAGCGCACCCAAACCAGAAAGTAGTGGCCGTAGTTCATGGCGGGGTTATTGGGCATATTATTGCCAAGGCCAGTGGCGCCCAGCCCTTCGCCTTTAATGGCGCGGACAATGGCTCGATCTCGCGGATTGTTATAAACGGCGACGAGATTAAGGTACGCGCTTTTAATGACAATGCCCATGTGAACAGTACCCTCCACGATGGCAGTGGTCTGCTGACTTAACCCTAGTATTCGGAAGCAGGCTAAACGGCCGGATAAAGCTCTTAGAGAGAGGCCCCTAATCAGGGGCCTAAGCAAAACCCTGAAGATTGGTCTCTCTAACGCTTACCGTTCTGAACTTCCTGCCCTCTGAATATAATCCTAGATCTAACCCCAGATCTAATCCCAAAAACCTAACCCCTAGACCCGAGTATCTGCGCTATCACCTGATCTAGATCGGCACTAGGCTGGTCCTTTAGATCTGCCATGCTGGCAAAAATATCTGCGGCCCCTTGGTGAAAGTCTCCCGACAGCCCTTGGGCTTTAAAGGTCTCGCTGATTTCTAACATTTCACCCGCAAAGCGCCATGCCTTGGGCGAGGTAACTTTGGCGGTTACATCGCTGCGTTGATTCAGTCCCGGTTGCGAAATATCCCACTCCGCCTTAAGCACTTCACTTATACCACTGCTCGCCGCCAGAGCATTCACTGCTAAGAGTAATGCACTAGAACCTTTTGAATGCGCGGCGTAGGCCACTTTCAATGCTGACGCTGCAACCATTGAATTGGCGTGATCTGATGCTGGTAAAGCGATTGCCTGAAGAAAGCCCTGAGTAAACCAACTCGCCACTTTGGCTGCGTGCTGTCCAGATAAATACAGCCGCGTGGTACCGGCGCTTAACGCGGGCGGGCCGATGATTCCGCCGTCGACATAAGCACCAGCACCAAATATTTGCGCAATTTCATTTGCGCTATTCGGCGCAATGGCGTTGGCATCAATGTAGAGACCATCAAACGCTGTGGCAAAAACGGCTTGTGCTTGAGCAATGGCGGCGTCTGGGGGGCAGATACTGATTAGACCATCGGCCCAGACGGCCAAATCATCTAAGGCTGCGAATGTCTCAAACTGTTTAGCTCTATTGCGGCTGTCAGCGCTACGGCCTTCACTGACCCAGCCCACCTCGTGAGCACTTGCCAATAAACTCAAACCAATAGATGCCCCCATTGCGCCAGGGTGGAGTATGCCAATACGCATGTTAGCGCCGGTAATCTAACGGTGGCTGACGGTCGCCAAGCAGCGCCGAGTATTTGAAATCTTTGCCCTGCGCACGCTTTAACTCATCTGTGGCGGCGTCAATGGTGGCCGGATTTTGCAACAAATCCACAGCGGTTTTGGCCAACAGCTTAGTGGCCAAATGCATGCCTTTATGGCCAATACTGGTGCCTCCCGCTGCCACCGCCTGCCAACTGTGGGCCGGTGTACCCGGCACCCATGTTGCTGTTCTAAAACCTACCGTGGGCACAAGCCAGCTCACATCACCCACATCCGTTGAACCCATGCCTTGGCGGAATTTATAAGGTTGAATTTGTGTTTGTGAGCCCAGTGCCTTTCTCGCACCGGGCAATGATTGGCGAATTTCTTCGGCAAACTTTTGCTCTTGGGGACTGTAGTTAACACCCCCTAACTTAAGCATGTTGTCGTAAACCAATCGTGACAATGTATAATTTGGCAACACTGCGTAATTGCCGTGCATTACTTCAATATCTACCTGCGTGTCTGTGCCCAAGGCGGCGGCTTTTGCGGCGGTTGATACGCGCTCAAACAACTTCACCACCTGCTCTTTTTCTGGATGTCTGACGTAGTAATAAACTTGCGCACGTTCAGGAACAATATTTGGGGCGTCGCCGCCGTCGGTAATTACATAGTGAATGCGGCTGGTTTGCGGCACGTGTTCGCGCATCAAGTTCACCATATAGTTCATGGCTTCAACGCCATCTAACGCTGAACGCCCCCGGTCAGGTGCAGAGGCTGCATGGGCTGCCTGTCCATGAAAGGTAAAGCGTCCAGACTTGTTCGCCGTACTGCTAGAAGGCGAGGCCGAATTGCTGTCACCTGGGTGCCAGTGCAGTACCACATCTACATCGTCAAATACGCCAGCTCTGGCTAAATAGACTTTGCCAGAACCCCCCTCTTCTGCAGGTGTGCCCACCAGCTTAATGGTGCCTGGTGTACCGGTTTCGTCTAACCACTTAGCTAATGCAACAGCTGCTGTGGTTGATGCTGCACCAAACAGGTGGTGACCGCAGGCATGGCCAGCAGCGTCTTGCTTGGTGATCTGGCGAGTAGCTACCGCGCCTTGATTCAACCCGGGCAGAGCGTCAAATTCAGCCAGAATCGCAATGGTTGGGCCGCCGCTGCCGTAGGTTGCAACAAAGGCGGTGGGAATATCTGCAACTTTCTGCACCACATCAAATTCATGTTCGCCCAGATAATCCTGCAGCGACTGACTACTGCGGATCTCCAGATAGCCCATCTCGGCTAGCTGCCAAAGCTCATCTGCAATGGCGACAGACCGCTCGCGCTGGCTTTCAACCAACTCAATAACCCTTTGGGTGTGAGCAGATGAATGCCCTTGTGAACCTGACTGTGCAACCGCCCAGCCACTAACAAGGGATAACACTAAAACTGAGCATCCAAGCCGAAAATCAGTCATTTCTTTCTCCTAGCACCAAACAAAAGACGCCAAGTGGCGTCTAGCTTCAAACGAAAGACACCGAAGGGCGTCTAAACAGACTTAGTCACAGAACCGGGCGCGTTAGCCCCACCTGTTGCCTATGCCATGCACTCTGCTGCCAAGGTGCTTATAGCCACCCCACGACTGCCTTGGCGGATGCCGTTGCGATCATGACCTGGCGTTACATAGGCGAGCGATAGGCCGGTTTCTGGGTCTGCCCACGCCAACTGCCCACCCGCGCCATTGTGGCCAAAGGCGGAGGGTGAATTTGAGCGACCAAAGCCTCTAAAGCGGCGGCTGTCATCGCCACTTATAATCAGCCCTAAGGCTCTGTTTGCTGGTTTCTTGAATAGGGCATCAGTGAAGTCGCCAGAACGAATACGTCGCGCATCTGTCAATGTAGATTCCGGCCACAATGTTGCTTTGTCGTTTCCACCATGTAACAGCGCCTGATAAAATAGCGCAAGAGCAGAAGCCGTGGCAAAGCCACCCCCACCGGGTACGCCAACGGCGCGAACTTCTAGGCGATTGAAGGCCAAGATAGCAGCCTCAGTTACCTCAGTTTCAGGCGGTACCGGCATACCCATCTTGCCGTAGTCTTCAGCGGTGAGTGGGTCACCGACGTAGGCACAAGGTAACGCGCGGTGGTTTTCGGCGTCGGGCAGGCCCACATAAATGTCGGCTAATCCTAATGCTTCAATAATCCGAGTGCGCACAAAGTCTCTAAACCCCATACCACTGCGACGCTCAATGAGCTCTGCAATCACCCACATGGAGGAAGACGCGTGATATTCAAACTGTGAACCGGGAGGCCAATTTAGACGCCACCGAGCAAAGCGCGACATACGCGCCTGCATATCGTCCCAATCTAATGGCGCAAACGGTGCAGATGGAAACCCTGCTGTGTGAGTAAACAATTGCCCAACCGTCACTTGATCTTTTTCGTTGGCTGCAAACTCGGGAATGATGTCTGCCACTAACTCATCTTCACTGAGCTTACCTTCCTGCATAAGCAACCACGCAGCGGAGGAAGTAATTGCTTTAGTGGCGGAAAATATACAGGTTAAGGAATCTTCGTTAGCATGACCAAAAGACGCTGACAAGATGACTTTATTGTCTTTCGCTAATGCAATTTGCGCCGCGGGTAGCAAGCCTTCCTCCACCTCTTTTGCCGCCCGTGTTAGTAGCTGCTCGACTTTATCTACGGACAGGCCGTTAGCTTTTAGGGTGTCTATTTCAGCTTCGTTCATTTGTATCTCCCGTTTGAATACATGGGCGTATCTAGGTTTAGCCGCAGACATCACACCGTGTTCTATTCTTTAAAGGCCATTAACCGGCGTTGCTAGCGTCTTTCTAATCTCGCCTCACATTAGAACTCCATTAAAGAGCGAATTACGCCAACATTCAATTTGCCTTTCAAGTCGCCTTTCAATTCGCCTTTCAATTTGACATTCAGCTGGCGAGAATTATTTTCAAAGCGAATCAATGAAGGTGGCCTAAACAAGGTCATTTGCTTTAGGCCATTTACTCAAGTGCAAGGGTCACCCTAGAATAGCCTGCTGTATTTTGAATTTTCGGAAATTTTATGCCCATCCTCAACGGACTCACCGGCTCTATTGGAAACACCCCGCTCATAAGAATAGACAGCCTGTCCGAAGAAACGGGCTGCGAAATTTTGGGCAAAGCAGAATTTATGAATCCGGGTGGCTCAGTAAAAGATAGGGCCGCGCTGTGGATGATAGAAGCTGCCGAGGCCAGTGGCGCGCTGAAGCAAGGCGGCACGGTGGTTGAAGGCACAGCCGGCAACACGGGTATAGGCCTTGCCCACGTTTGTAACAGCCGCGGCTACAAGACCATTATTTATATGCCCGACAATCAGTCCACAGAAAAGGTCAATCTGCTGCGCACCCTAGGCGCTGAAGTGCGCGTTGTGCCCACTGTTCCCTATGCCAACGAAGACAATTTTCAGAAGCAGGCGGGCAGATATGCAGCCACACTAGACAACGCTATTTGGGCCAATCAGTTCGACAACACGGCCAATGCTTTGTCTCACTATGAATCTACTGGCCCAGAAATTTGGGCGCAGACTGATGGCAAAGTGGATGTGTTCACCTGCGCCGTGGGTACTGGCGGCACCCTAGCCGGTACATCTGCCTACCTGAAAGAACAAAACTCAAACATGCAGATTATTTTGGCTGACCCCATAGGCAGCGCACTGTATAACTGGGTCAGCACCGGTGAAGCCACCATGACCCCCGGGCCGTCCATCACAGAGGGCATTGGCAACTCTCGCATCACAGAAAACCTGAAACAGGCTGTAATAGACAGCGCGGTACAAGTAACAGACCAAGAAATGGTGGACATGGTTTACCGACTACTGCGCGAAGACGGTTGGTTCTTTGGTTCTAGCTCTGGCATTAACTTAGGCGCCGCAGTGAAAGCTGCCAAAACTTTGGGCCCCGGTCACACGATTGTCACAATTCTTTGCGATGATGGCGGCAAGTATCAGTCTCGCCTTTACAACGATGAATTCCTTGCGGAAAAAGGCCTAACAAGCCCAAGCTAATTAAACATAGTCCAATTTTACCAAAGTTTAGAGACGCAAACGCGCACTCAAAACGCGCTTCACAGCTGTCTTTTTTGTCACCATCAACAAGGCGCAGACTGAGGTGGTAAAGCGGCCCAAGGCCAAGTATCGTTCGTTTTCAGTACGCCCTATTACATATTTACAGGACATCTAAGTGCCCGGATTAGACCTCAAAAAAGCAGGCCTCAAAGTTACCTTACCAAGACTTAAAGTTTTGGAAGTATTAGAAGGTTCAACACCTCACCATATGAGCGCCGAGGACGTCTACAAGCAGCTACTGAGTTCTGATGAAACCGTTGGCCTAGCCACGGTTTACAGAGTGCTCACGCAATTTGAATCCGCAGGCATTGTCGACAAGCATAATTTCGATGACGGTCATTCGGTGTACGAGCTAGCTGCTGAACGACACCATGACCACATGGTTGACGTGGACAATGGCCACGTCACCGAATTCGTAAACGAGCGCATTGAGGCGCTACAACACGAAATTGCCGAAGAACACGGCTATGAATTGGTACACCATGAACTGGTGCTCTACGTGCGTAAGAAAGACAAGTCCGACTAACAGCCACACCGCCTAGGCAGTGTAGCGCTCGGGGTTTTGGGTTCTAGTTGTGAGTTCTTGTTATGAGTTCTTGTTATACGTTTTGCGCTTGCTCGAGGCCACTTACCTGGGCGGGCGTGAGCCGGCCTTGAATCAGCAATGCTTGCTGGACCGAAACCTCTCTTCCTATTTGATCATCGCTTTTAATGGCCGCTAATCTCGGTCCTGCAAAAGATTTTCGTACATGCGCAAATGTCTGCGCGCATTAAACTCATCCCCTTCCAGCTCATGCAACCGCGATAAATTGAAGTGGGCATCAGGAATGTCCGGCGCCTTCCTGTAATAGGTTACGGCCTTATCAACGTCGTCTAACTCGTCAAACACCGTACCCAGATTATAGTTAGCCAGCTCATGAGTCGGGGCTATGGCCAGCGCCAGTTCGTAATGACGTTTAGCCCCGCGCACATCGCCCTCTAACTGATAAAGCCGGCCCAAATTCACATGCGCATCGGCATTTTGCGCGTCCAGCCGCACAGCTTCACGATAAGCGTTGGGTGCTTGCTTTGGATCTACCTCTTCAAGATCTAAGCCTAGGTTGTACCAATCGTCTGAGTCCAATTCGTCAAGCGGCTTACCACCGCCAGCGCTGGCACGGGCTAAATGCGCGACATTTTTTGCTAAGGCTTGAACAGAAAAATCCATGGTGAGTTGGCCACTCTCCACTTCCCAAGCCTTGTCATCGTCACGTACAACCACCACGTGGCCGTCTGCATAAATGCGCACAGAACTGAGAGATTTAAACTGCGCAAGTTCAGCCTTTAATTTTGTTAATGCCCTGTAGCTACGTCGTACGCCCACCGAGGCATCGCGCAGGGCCTTCGCGGTACGCAAAAAAACCACATCTTGAAAAGAGAAACGAAAATGCCCGCGACCATTGCGCAGCGGCTTAAGAAGATCTCTGCGCACATAGTGGCGTATATGATCTGGGCCAATATTGAGAAGATCTGCTACCTCTTGAGTACTGTATCCACTGGTACCCGGAGATCGATGTGAAGCTGGCAAAGTTAATTTGCTCATAACTAGGCGGTAACGCCCCTACTTTTAAGGCTAGGCTGGTGGCGAGAACTATAGCCTAGGCCCTAAACGTGCTCAACAACCGAGCATAAATAGAGCATTTAACACCTCAACAGCCGTTGCGACTCAGGAGGCAATATTTGACTTAATTTACCTAACTAGTGCTAACGTTCGGACGTGGGGAAAATAATAATAGGGGAGTGCCCTTTGAGCAGCACAAAAAACTACGATCCAACACCGTTAGAAAAACGACCGGTTTTTTGGTTCTACGGATCAGCATCTATGGCTTATGGCATCAAAGATAACGCCTTCAGCTACTTACTACTTATTTTCGCCAACCAAGTTCTGGGCATCCCTGGTTACCTGGCCTCCATAGCCCTGGCGGTTGCCATGCTTTGGGACTCGGTTTCGGATCTGCTGCTTGGGCATTGGTCCGATAAGACCAATTCTAAGTATGGGCGCAGACACCCGTTCATGTACTCTAGCTTAGTTATATTCCCCTTTGCCTTTTACGCGTTGTTCAATCCAGTGATTGATATCGACACACCAATGACGGGGTTTTGGTACATCCTAACAATGGCCCTATTAATACGCACCGGCACCACACTGTTCGAAGTACCCTCCACCGCCTTACTGCCTGATCTAGAACAAGACTACGACCAACGCAATCGCTGGCTTGCGCTGCGCCACGGCTTTGGCTGGTACGGGGGCAATGGCATTCACACGGTGAACTTTTTCTTTTGGGTGGGCGCATACGGCGTGGCGTCCGCCACCGGCTACGCGATCTACGGCACGGTGGGGGCAGTGATTATTGCTGGAACAATTATTATGTCCGCCTTAGGTACGCAAAAAATTGCCGCTGGCTTGGAAAGACCTAGCGAGACCTTCAAACTCGGAGAAATTACCAAAGAAATTAGACAGATTTTCCAGAGCGTTAAAAATCGCAACTTTGGCGCTCTATTCGGGTACGGTATGGTCATAGGCATTGCAACCGGATTGGGTACAGCCCTTTACCTCTACAATACCGTCTACTTCTTCGGCTTTTCTGGCAACCAAATAGCTACAACAGGGATATTCGTTTTAATTGCACCCTTGGTTGCCTATTGGGCTGTACCTTTTTTCGCTACTCGCTACGGCAAACCAAGAACCGCAATTTGCGCCTTATTGTTTAGAATTGTTTTATATCCCATGCCTTACATACTCCTACTCAGCGGCTATTGGCCAGAAATGGGCAGCTGGCTGAGCTTATTTTGTTACTCAGCATTTATCGTGGCAGAAGTCGCCGGTTACGTTGTGGGTAATGTCCTTCTAGATTCTATGATGGCGGACGTGGTTGAAGACAGCGAAGTGCACACTCAACGGCGTTCTGAAGGTTTGTTCTATGCCGCACGTGGTTTTGCCTTAAAAGCAGTATCGGCTGGGGGGATTATCTCAGCGGGCACCATCGTTTCTCTGGTTGGCCTAGACGGTATTACCTCGGTGACCCAAGTCACTTGGGAGATTCGCTACGACCTAGCCACCTTCTTCCTGCCACTTTATTGCTCGCTTTGTCTATTTGCGATTTGGATTGTCTCCCATTATAAAATAGATCGTGAGAGCCACCAGGCCAACCTAGAGACTTTGGCGGATCGACAAAAAGCTGCAAATGGCAAGGAGGCTAGCGCTTAGCTGCGCGCTGTAATTGAGCAAAGAATGGAAAGGCAGCATTTTAGCGCTGCGTTAAAAACCTGAGTTGAAAGACTGATTTAAGAAATGGCGTTAAAAGGCCGAATTAAAAACCCGAGTTAAAAACTGAGGGAAAAACAGAGGGAAAAAGCAGAGTTGAAGGGCTTTGAGCAAACAGCTCAGAAGCATGGGATGCAACCTGCCAAGCAAAATTAGGAGAGGACAATGAGTGATATGAAATTAGGACTGATGCTGGGTTATTGGGGATCAACGCCGCCTACCCACCATATTCAAATGGCGCAACAAGCCGAGGCGTTGGGTTACGACTCAGTGTGGACCGCTGAAGCTTATGGCAGCGACGCCATTACTCCTCTCGCATGGATTGGCGCGCAAACCAGTAAAATTCGTTTAGGCACAGGTATTTGCCAAATTTCTGCGCGCACGCCAACTGCCATGGCCATGGCTGCGCTGACAATGGATCACCTTTCCAATGGCCGTATGATTCTTGGCCTAGGTGTCTCTGGCCCGCAGGTAGTTGAGGGTTGGTACGGTGCGCCTTTCTCCAAACCGTTGGCTAGAACCCGCGAGTACATTGACATTATTCGTCAGGTTTTAGCGCGAGAAAACCCCGTTTCTAATGACGGCGAACACTATCCACTGCCCTTTACTGGCGAAGGATCTTGGGGCTTGGGCAAACCATTAAAGCCGATTGTGCATCCGTTACGCGCAGACCTACCTATTATGATGGGCGCTGAGGGACCGAAGAACGTAGCGCTAGCAGCCGAAATTGCGGACGGTTGGTTGCCCTTGTACTACTCGCCGTTCAGACAAGACGTTTATTCGGCGTCCCTTTCTAATGCCAAAGCAGACTTTGAGGTCACTCAAGGACTTGTTGTTAATATTACTGACGATGAAGAAAAGGGGCTAATTCCAATAAAGCATATGCTGGCACTGTACATTGGTGGCATGGGCGCTAAAGATCGCAACTTCCACAAAGAGCTAATTGGGCGTATGGGATTTGAGGCTGAAGCTGAAAAGATCCAAGATCTTTATTTAGCGGGCAAAAAGGACGAGGCCGCGATGGCTGTACCTACTGCACTGGCTGATGAAATATCCCTCGTAGGATCAGTAGACAAAATTAGAGATCGTCTACAAGCTTGGGATGAAACCCCGGTCACTTCGCTGAATGTTTCCGCGCGTAGCGTTGTAGAGCTTCAGCAATTGGCGGATATCGTTTTAGATCGCTAGCACTAAACCTAGGTGTTAGCCGCCTTTTAGACGGGCAATACTGCCATTCTGCGACAGGCCTGCTCTATTCCGCGAACTGCCCTCATGGGCAGAACTAGACTTTGCGTTTGGCCTTACGCGCTTTGTGTTCGGCCTCGCGCCTGGCTTTGCGCTCCTCGCGAGCGCGCTGCCGATCATTCTTCAGCGTCTCTTTCAGCACCTCCACCTGCTCCTCAGAAATGCCTTGAAATCCCGGTATTGCGCAACGTTGACCTGCTTGCAACCGCCCTGCAAAATTTTCTAACCCCTGAATTGAATCAAATTTGCACAGTTGCGATGAACTCGTTTCATACTTAATCGCTTGGTTGGGTTTGAGGCCGTAACAGCGGTGCTTAAACTGCACCAAATAATGCGCACCACGGCGCATATTGAACACCACATGTTGATCATCCAACACTTTTATATTGCGAATCCGCTGGGTGGAGATGCACCTACGCTCGTCTACATAATCTGCTTTTTGCGGGTCTTGGTTAAGAATCTCTTCAAGCGTCAGCTCAAGGTCTGCATCACTATTGCTTACTGAAGCATCATGGGCGGAGGTACGGTATTCGCTTTGCGCTTGAGCATTCGCCTCTGCCATTGCTAATGGGCTGACCCAAAAGCTGCTGAGCAGCACTGCCAGCAGTATGGGCCCAGTTCGCATCACGAAGGAGCGCGTAGATTTGCCAATTGCCCATTGAGCATTGCGCCCCCCCAGTGGTTGCCTACTCAGTTGTAAAAAGCGAGAAACGTTAACGGATCTCATCACTATTCACCCTCAAAAATTTGCACAGTTATTGAGCTTTTGAATGACGAGCATTTACACAAAAGCCACCTAGACGCAACAACTCTACTCTTTTTTCCTCTTTTACACAGATTTGCATAGACCTGCATAAATCTCAAAAGATGCACTAAACCAACTGGCGCAAAAGCTCCGAGCAATCGCCACTCACTTTCATATCAAATAGTGCATCTGCTCGAGTAACACCGTTATTGATGGCGACAATGGGTATTGAGCACTCATGCGCCTTACGCACAAAGCGGTAGCTTGAGTAGACCATGAGTGAAGTGCCGACAACCAAAACCGCATCGGCCTGGGCTACCCAAGAGTAGGCCTGCTCAACAACGGGCTTGGGCACCGAATCGCCAAAGAACACAACATGAGGCTTGAGAATGCCGTCGCAGAGCGAACACCCCGGAACCTGTATTTGCGAAAACTCCACCTCCAAATCTGCATCACCATCTGGTGCAGGCACAAATGCCTCCGCTTGTAGGCTAGGGTTGTGGGCTTCTAGCCAAAGCTGAATATCGTCACGCGCTTCCAATTGGCCGCACGCAGTGCAGATCACCTGATCGAGGCGACCGTGCAAATCAATGACAGTTTGCTGCCCGGCCTTTTGGTGCAGGCGATCCACGTTCTGGGTGATCAGTGCAAAGACATTGCCCTGGGCCTCTAACTGGGCCAACGCACGGTGACCCTCATTGGGCTGCGCTTGCAGAAACGACGGATAACCCAGCTGGCTGCGCCCCCAATACCGTTGTCGCCATTCATGACTGGCCATAAACGCTTGGTGCTTAACGGGTTGAACTCTTTTCCAGTCACCCTTTTGGTCCCGGTAGTCGCCAATTCCAGAATTGGTGCTAATACCCGCGCCAGAAATGACCAATATCCGCTCGTGCTTTCGCATCACGTCTTTAAGATTTTCTATATCGGACTGCAATGGACTTTTTTCCTCGGTTCTCGACGCTTATAAGGCTCTGCCCCAATAATAGGCAACTTGGGCCACGTCGGGGCAATAATTGATCAGAAGTCTAAAAACCGATCGCCAATGTTTAAGAAAATGTGTTGAAAAACCTTCGGGGCAGCAGCGTTTGACGCACTTAGACGCCAGCCACCAAAACAGTACCGTGCAAATTCAACACTGAGTCGGTTAAACTCGGACCACAAAATAAAACAAAATTTGAGGGAGACTTATGATCCAGTTATACGGACTACGAATGAGCAACTACTACAGCCTCGTAAAAGCTGTACTCATAGAAAAAGGCTTAGACTTTGAAGAAGTTAAAGCGCCGCCCACCCAAAAAGACGACAACCTCGCTAGAACCCCTATGGGCAAAATGCCTTCAATTGGCGTTAATGGTCAGTACATTTCAGAGTCTCTGGCCATTATTGACTATCTAGAGCGCCTACAGCCATCACCTTCCATGGTGCCAGCTGATCCATTTGCGGCTGCCAAAGCGGTAGAACTTGCCTGCCACATCAAATTGAACGTAGAGCTAGTGGCAAGACGCTGTTTACCCGAAGCATTGTTCAACACACCTGTGAGCGATGAAACCAAAGCAAGCACGGAAAAAGATTTAGACAGAGGCATGAAAGCTGTTGGTCAACTTATGGTATGTAACCCATACGCTGCCGGTGACACATTCAGTATTGCGGACCTATATACCTACTACTCCTTTGGTTTGGCCTCAACCATTGGCCAGAAGATGTTTAATAAAGACATCCTGGCAGACTACCCGCAGATCGCAGGGCTGATGGAGCATTTGGCTGAGCGCCCAAGCATTAAGCGCGTTACCCTTGAGGCGAGTTCCTAACAAATAGCTCAATCACAAGTCTGGCGTCCGCAACAGACAAGGGCGCTGGACATTTGAGCCAGCTTTTAGCATGAGGTTCTAAACAAGAAAAAGTACACATACTCATAGTTATTGGGCTGCAAACGGTGTTTATTAGTTAGGCTCACTGCATGCCTTTCAACTTTATCACCCGTATCACCCGTATCACCCCCACCACCCTAACCCCTGAGAATGGTGCTCCTTATGCAAGACATCACCCGCAGAGTAAAACATAACGTCCCCGCATTAGTGCTGACACTCCTAGGCATAATGCAGGCCTTTGCGCTGGAGTTACTTTGGTCCTTCATTGTCGAAACACCCTATCTATTTGCGTTAACTTGGCAGGCGCTGCTGTCTTGGCTACAAGTTTCGATCACGCTTATTGGCACCATTTTAGTCTGGGTATCCTACGCCACAAATGTAACAAGATTTCTCTGGGTGCCCACAATACAAGAATTTGTTATGCCCTTCGCGGTGGCTTAATCCAGTTTTCGATCATTCAAATGTTAACTGTGCAGCTCACTGGCCCTTGGATGGTTTTGGTGGCGGCGCTGATATTGACAATAAATTGGATAGCTCATAGCACCATGCGCAAGGCCCGTCTGGACGGCGATAACAGCGATTTTTTTACCGGCACAACAACGGCAAGCTGGCGGGACTTTCAACTCGCTATTGGCAGCATTGCTCTTTTGTTGGTGTATGGCATCTACGAGTGGGTGTTTGATCCCTTTAACGCTGCCACCCTATCTATATTGCTGATAACCCTTAGTCTACTACTGGTTCAGTTTAGGCTAATGGCTGTTTGGTGGTCGCGCTCGGTGAGCACCAAACCTTCAAAGGATTAACTTACAAAGCCTGCGGGGTCAGTGAGATGTCATGGATTCGCCCAGAAAATCTTAGAAGCGAATACCCGTTAACGCTAAGGTGACAGAGGTAGCTAGGCCTAACTCACTCATTGATCCAACGGCGAATCTCGCCCCACCATCCGCTCTAGGTCTACCGCTTGAAGGCTATACAGACCGACAACAACGTAAACCAGCAGCGACGCTGCTAGCGCCGGAAAAACCTCGTGCAGCACACTGCTCAAACCAGACCCTATCCACGCGAGCAATGTCACTACACCTACTGCCATAGACGCCAACACTCCTAACGCGCTGCCTTTTTGCCAGTACAAACCGCAAACCACCGCCGGAAAAAAACAGGCTGCGTATAAGCTGCCGGAAAATATGGTAATGGCGAGAATGTCGCCCGGAGGATTCAATGCAAACCCAGCAGATATGAGCGCAAGCAATAAGACCGCGGCCCTAGTCCAAGCTAGGGGAAATATTTGTGTGCTGGAAAGGTTAAAGGGCTGAATCAGGTTTTTGTAGAACGTTGACGCCGCCACTAACAGCACGCTGTCCATTGAGGACATTGCCGCTGCAATAATGGCAATAAACAAAAAGTCTCCTGCCCAGATTGGGAAAACTGAGGGGTCATTTACCAGTGTTGGAATAATCAAATCGGTATCCGTAACGCCGGACATCAGCAGATGCGCGTAAATGCCGACAGGATATAAACACAACTGCACAATAGTCAGACCTATCACCGCAGCCCACATACCTTGCCGCAAAGACCCCTCGTCTTTAAGCGCATAAAATCGGGACGTTTGCCGGGGGTCAACAATCAGTTTTAACGAACCTGAGAGGGCAATCCCCAACAACACAACAAAGGGGATGCCGCCATTTAGGTCAAAGAGAAAATCCTTAGAGGGCATCTCGCTCAAATCCACTAAAGCGCCCACACCACCCGCAGCAGAGGTAACGAAGTAGAAGATGGTGACCGCGCCGACCATCATTAAAACACCTTGAATGACATCCGTGCGCACCACTGAAACAAAGCCGCCGACGCTGGTATAGAGCATCACAATGACAAGTGCGATACCAATGGCCACTTCATAGGGCACATCAAAAAAACGCTCAAATAGATGCCCTACGCCTTTAAAGATGGCGACCAAGTAGAGCAAGCTACAAAAAACAATGATAAGACCGGAGACAATCAGCAGAGGGTGTTTTTGCGCTACGCCTTTGCCTTCTAGGGGTCTGAGAAATCGACTAGCAAGAAAGTCGGGCAACGTCAGCGCATCAAATCTAGCCGCCAAGCGCCTCGTCTTTGGACCAATCCAGCGCCATGTAATGTAGGTGAAGAGTATGAGCATAAGCGGCATAGCCATCCATGCCAGCCCATAGGTATAGCCCTTACCCGCGTGTCCAATGTAGCTGTTGGTGGATGCAAAGGTGGCAAAGAAGGAGATGCCAATGGCAAGCCCACCCATTTTGCGACCGCCAACGTAGAAGTCATCTAGCCCGGCGCTGACCTTGCTGCCTATATAGGCGTTGTGTACCAGCAGCAGCGAGTAAGTCAGCAATAGGACCATTGCTAGCCAGTGTTCGGTCATCCATTGAGTCAAGGCTAATTTCCAATAATTCATCTGCGCAGTGCAGATCATAGACCACTCTGAGCCTTATTGAACAACCAGTGTATTGGCTAAGGTGAAGCTGCTGAGCGTGAGGAGAAGGTAGGAAAAGGCGAGTACGCACCCCACTATGAGTGGTTTAAAGCGTACTCGCAATGCATCGAGCTTAAGCGGAAAAACTCATGGCTTGCGATCGCAGCGCTTCTAGCTCAGTAAAAAATGCATCTTTACGCTTTTTTACATGGGCGCGAGCTTGAGCAATTTCTTTGGCCAGATCGTCCCGACGATCCGCCGCTTGCTGAAGCAATTTAGACTCCTGCTTGAGCGTTTCCCAATGAGCCAAGGCTTCTATCCAATCGTTCTTCAGCTCCATTATACGTGTGTCGAGTTGCTTCTTCAGCGCTGCTGCTTCGCGATTGAATGCGGTCATACTGCTCACCTGAGCAATTTCGCGACCGGCAATAATTTCCGCCTCTTCCTTCTCAGTGGCTCGGTTCAGGCCACGTACTAAATTACAGGCACGCAGCGCCAAAATTCCATACCGTGTTGGGTCCAACAACCAACCTGAAACACCAAAACCATTGCGGTAGTCTCGTGGATAGTCGTGATGATCGCCGTGATGGTTGCCCTCGCCTAGCGGTCCTAACCAAACGTAATTATTAGATGCAGAGCTGTTTAGACCGTCGGTCTTGCCCCACATGTGCGTCACACTGTTCACGGTCCAAGTGTTGTGCTGAACCAAGATGGTGCCCAGCATAGAGCCAGCCATTAGACCAAAAAAGCCATACCAGCCGCCTAAGGCATAGCCTAACGCCATGGGAAACAAAAACAGCCAAAACGTGGTTAGCAGGCCATACCACTTGTCTTGCAACATAATGATCCAGTGACGTTTGGCATTGTGCGAGCGGGTATATTCTTCTGACTCGGGGTGGTTGCACATATGACTAAGGGTATGTGACCAAACGAAATTTCTAATGGGACCGTCGAACCAAGTGGCACTGTAGGGATCGAGTTCCTTTTTGCCGTGTCTGTCCACACCGTGGTGCAGTGAGTGGTTTGCTGACCAGCGGCGCACACTGCCTTGAACGCTAAAAATTTGTCCAAAAAAGCAGAAAAACCAATGCACCGGCGCCGATACATGCTTTGCAGCTTTGTGGGTAATAAGGCGGTGGGTATATAACGTGGTTGAACCTGAGCCAAGGAAGAATTGAATAACAATCCAAATCGTTGCCGCCCACACCCACTCGCTTGGCGCATAGGCAAAAAGCCATATACCCAACACTACAGCGGCAATGTGAGTACCAATCATGAAGACACATGTTGGCGTATCTAATTCGAAGCCCTTGGTAAATAACTCACGGAATGATCCGTATATGGGAGCGTCACGTTCTGCAGCTGTTCTTTCATTCATAATTCTAGATGTCACCCGTTCTATTTCGAATATGGATTGGAGTATTGCTATTTTGACCTTTAGATTGAAACATACTTTTGCTTTGCACTCACTACCCCGCTGCCCCCCAGCAGGCTGCCATGGAACGCTTTGCCTGCGTAAAATACAGCACCTGAGCATTCATAGCCATGACGCATTGTGCTTGAAGTCATCAACGGATGCACTACCTCCGTTCGTCCACAAATTGGTACATAAATGCCTACTTTTCATTCAAGCGGAGCAACACTTAGACGCATAATGGACTTCACGCCACAATGATGGTTATGCTCAGGCGACTTCGGAAAAGAAAACCAGACCAAAAAAAAGAACCCAGCATGAGAAGCAGACCTAAAATGAAAACCACGCAACAAACCACGAGGTAGACGATGCTTATTTTCATTAAGTACATTTTGCCGCTATGTTTTATTTTGCTCGCCATATGGAGTATTTCATCTGCCATAAAGCGGCTGCGTAACGGCAAATCAACCCAAGCAGAAGAGCAAACACACGCCGGTCCTAGGCAGGTAGTTTTTCGGCTTTTTGGCGCGGGTATATTGATCGCCACATTGTTGGCCGTTTACCTACAAAACAACTAAACAGACTGCCCTCTCCCCAAAGAACTGCAAAATGCCAAAATGGCGGCGCAGGTTAGTCAGCAAAAGATCGAATGAGGGGCTTGCCAGGCCTTTCTTTAGGACACAAAAAATTAGAAGGAAAGTTCAGTGAGCAATTTAACCGTTACCCCACATGCTAATAACTTTGGTGCACGCATTGAAGGCGTACAACTGCAATCGCCACTCTCTGAAGATCTTGTTAAGGAAATTAAGGACATATGGCACCAGTACCAAGTTGTCTACTTTCCTAACCAACCCTTAGATCATCCCCAACTGGAACATTTTAGCCTATCCATTGGCCAGTTCGGCGATGACCCTTATGTTGAATCTATAGAGGGCCACAACAATATTTTAGAAGTGCGGCGCGAGCCTAACGAGGACATAGCCCCCTTTGGGGGTAGCTGGCACTCAGACTGGTCCTTTCAACTGACGCCACCCAGTGCAACAATTTTACACGCCAAAATAGTACCGCCCGTTGGCGGCGACACACACTATGCAGACAGTATTCGTGCCTATGAAGCCCTAGACTCGGCCCTGCGTGGTGAGCTAGACGCCATGACCACAACCCACAGCGCCAGAAGGTCTTATAGCCACGAGGCGTACAAAAAAGGCGGCGAACGCACTGGTATGAAAATTCTGCCCAGCGAGAAAGCATGGGACACACAAGAGCACCCATTGGTTAGAACCCACCCAGACTCGGGGCGCAAAGGTCTGTGGATTAACCCGGTTTACACCTTAAAAGTGAACGAGCTGACTGAAAAAGACAGCGATGAGTTGTTAGCAAAACTCTTCGCCCACCTCCTTAAGCCAGAGTTTATATACGTGCATACTTGGGCAGAGGATATGCTCACTATGTGGGATAACAGAACTGTTATGCACTGCGCCCAAGGTGGCTACAATGGTTATCGCCGAGTCATGCACAGAACCACGATAGCCGGCACCCAGCCCTTTTAAAAAGCGAATTAAAGAAGCAGATTTATGAGCGATTTCGTACTCCACAGCAAACTTGCAGCAGACACTTTTAAAGTACTTAGCCTTGAGGTGAGCCAACTCTTACTGATGAACGATGCGCGGTATCCGTGGCTGATTTTGGTGCCTCAGGTAGCCAGCATGCGTGACTTGCACAATTTATCAGCATTGCAATACCAAGCCGTGAGCAATGAAATAGCCCAAGTTTCTGAAGTATTGGAGAGCGTAACCCAAGCGCACAAGATGAACGTTGGCGCACTGGGTAACATGGTGCCTCAGCTGCATATTCATATCATTGCGCGGCAGACCAATGACGCTGCCTGGCCTGCCCCTGTCTGGGGTGTGGGTGAAGCTCAACCCTATAGCCAAGACGCCGCCAAAACGCTGATCCAACAAATTGCCAGCA
The DNA here is from genome assembly GCA_028228615.1 of Pseudomonadales bacterium. GTDB lineage: Bacteria > Pseudomonadota > Gammaproteobacteria > Pseudomonadales > Azotimanducaceae > UBA4421. The sequence continues at coordinate 56,568 of JAOJBS010000003.1, forward strand.
AACTGCGCTGACCTGGGCTAGTCGGCTTGGGGAATAGCGTTGACAAACATCGGCACATCGTAGCCTTTTTGCACTGCGGCTCTGTTTGCAATCTGCGTGTACCAACGTTTTACATTTGGGTATTCGGTAAGCGAAATTTGCTGCCACTCGAAGCGTGAGATCCAGGGCCAAGTGGCCATATCAGCAATCGAGTACTCACCCGCCAAATACTCAGCGTCACCCAGCCGCTGATCTAACACACCGTATAAGCGCTGCGCCTCCTGATAAAAACGCTCTTCGGCATAGACCGACTTACCTGAATTATACTTCTTAAAATAATGCACTTGGCCCAACATGGGCCCAATGCCGCCCATCTGCAACATCAGCCACTGCAAGGTTTGGTAACGGTTCTCACCCCAAAACTGATCACATTTTTCAGCCAAATAAATGAGGATAGCCCCAGACTCCATGACCGCCTGACCATTGCTGCGATCAACAATGGCGGGGATTTTATTGTTAGGCGAAATGGCTAAAAACTCTGGCGCAAACTGTTCGTCCTTTTGTAAATTCACTGCATGGGCAGCATATTCTAAGCCGAACTCTTCTAAGGCTATGGAAACCTTGCGGCCATTGGGTGTGGGCCATGTGTATAAATCGATCATGCTGTTACTCCTCTCTTCTTCTTGCCAATTTAAGCATAAATTTGTGGCGCTGAACGCGCGCATACCGGCGCTTATCTAGTAACCAGCTGTACAGCTGAAAACCCACTGCGAGCCAATGCCAGAAAAATCTGCTTTTACCTAGCTAGATAGTTGTTGGATACTCAAGCCGTTTACTCACAACTCGATAGAAAGCGCGCATGACCCCTGAAAGAATTTTTATTGCAGGCCCCGAAGGACAATTAGAAGCAGAACTTGCCCGCCCTACACAGGTCGGAAAAATAGTCGCTCTGTTATGCCACCCGCACCCCCTGTACGGCGGCTCCATGCACGATGGTGTGCTACAAACTGCGGGGGATGCTTGCTTGGCCGAAAATATTGCCACCCTTAAATTTAACTTTCGGGGTGTCGGCGCAAGCCAAGGCATCAGTGGTCGAGGTGATTTCAGTTCAAGCCTCAACACGGACGCAAAACTGAGTCCGGAAGTGGGAGATGTGGTTGCCGCTTTTAAGTGGCTGACGCAAACCGAACAGTTCAATGAGATATGGGTGATTGGCTACTCGTTTGGCGCAAATATGCTGTGGCAAGCGTTACCTGAATTAGCCCATGCAACAAGCGCAGGACAAAACACACCACCCAAGACCCTCCTCATTGCCCCCCCTAACGCCGCAATGACCTTCAGCAAACAACAAGGCCTACAAGAAGACCTAATTGAAGAGAGAATTTCTGTCGTCGCCGGCGCAAATGATGACTATGTAGACATCAGCGCCCTAACCGAGCATCACGGAATTAAGACTCAGGTTATCGCCGACGCTGACCACTTTTTCAGCGGTCAGCATCAGGCCCTAGGCAAGGCAGTCACTGCTGCGCTTAAACAACAGCTCAGCCAATGAGCTAGGACAAGATAAACCCTGAAAGCGCGTCCAATACCTGATTGGGTTGCTCTGTGAGCATTGAGTGTCCGCAACTGGGTAGGTTTGCAACGTGTGCATTTGGCAACATCTGTGCAACCGCAATACCTGCTTTCGCCGGCGTCATTTTGTCGTCACCACCGGTAATGACTAATGCAGGGCATTCAACTGACGGCAATTCTGCGGCATCAAATGCATTACAGGCAGCCAAGTCCGTATATAAAACGCTCTCACCAGCCCGCTCTAACCATCGCTCGCCGGCGTGAATATTGGAAACACCCGGGTTGTCGCTAGACCCCATTATGCTTCTTTGGCTATGACTCCAAGTATTGGTCATATCAATGGCAGCATGGTGATTGTCTTTTGCCGCATCTAACAACAAACTTGTAACCGGCATAGGTGCGGAAGTGCCAAGCAATGCAATTTGCTCAACAGTTGCCTTATGCCGCCCAGCCATGTTCATGGCAATCAAGGAACCCATGCTGTGCCCTATGACTGTGGCTTGTGCATTTGCATCCTCAGCAACCGCGCCAATGACTTGGGCCACCCAGTCAGCCATAACATCTATAGAGGTTAAAAGCGCTCCGCTACTTTGGCCGTGTCCGGGCAAATCTAGGGCAATCACATTGAATCCATGCCGCGCAAAATATCGAGCAGGCATCACCCAAATACTGTGGTCGAACCCTGCGCCATGGACAAAAACTATGCTTTTGGCGCCTTTTTTCCAATGCCCACTGCCGGTGCCGTAATAAACTTGTTGACCATTCAACTGCAAAATCATGATGGCTTCCTCAAAGATTTTTCCACACCGCGCAGACCTTTCTTCAAATCGGCAATAAGGTCTGCTGGGTCTTCTAGACCAATGCTAAGGCGCACTAAACCCGGCCCAATACCAGAGGCCAACAAACTTGCTTCGTCCATTCGATGATGGGTAGTACTCGCTGGGTGAATGACTAAGGATTTAGCATCACCCACATTAGCTAGATGAGAAAATATATCTAAACTTTCAATAAACGTGCGACCCGCTGCGCGGCCGCCTTTTAACTCAAAACTAAACACCGCACCCGCGCCTTTAGGCAACATGGTTTGCGCTAACGCATAGTCAGGATGACTTTCCAAACCGGGATAACTGACAGACTCCACCATGTCGTGGCCTTCAAGGTATTTGGCCACCTCTAAGGCATTGGCCACATGGCGCTGCATGCGCAGTGGCAAGGTTTCTAACCCCTGTAAGATTTGGAATGCAGTCATCGGCGCCATACAGGCACCAAAATCTCGAATGCCTTCTCTACGCGCACGAGTGATAAAGGCCAGTGGTCCAAACTCTTCAGCAAAGACTAAATCGTGAAACCCTTCATAGGGCTGACTCAGCGTTGGGAATTTTTCTTTACCGCGCCAATCAAAGGTTCCGCCGTCCACCACTACACCGCCAACCACCACACCGTGGCCGCTGAGAAATTTGGTTGCAGAATGCACGACAATATCTGCACCCAGATCAATGGGTCGGCAGAGATAAGGCGTTACAAAGGTGGCATCAATCATCAGGGGCAAGCCATGGTCATGGGCCAGTTTCGAAAGCTGAGGAATATCCAATACTTCCAAACCGGGGTTGCCCAACACTTCGCCAAATATCACCTTAGTGTTGGGTTGAATCGCTTGAGTGAACGCATCGAAATCACGGGGGTCAACAAAGGTTGTAGAAATACCAAACCGCGAAAGCGTGTACTGAAATAGATTGTGGGTGCCGCCATACAAAGACCTAGAGGCAACAATGTGATCACCGGCGCTGAGCAGCGTGGTAATGGCCAAGTGAATGGCGGCCTGACCGCTGGCGGTAACAATGGAACCCACGCCATGATCAAGCGCCGCCATGCGCTCTTCTAAAACCGCGTTAGTTGGATTAGATAAACGGGAGTAAACATGGCCCGCGCGCTCAAGATTGAACAAGCCCACTGCCACATCAGAATCTGGAAAAACAAAGGCCGCCGATTGGTAAATGGGTGTCGCTCGAGCACCGGTGGTTGGATCTGGCACTTGGCCGGCATGGAGTGACAAGGTGTCAAAACCCAAGCCCTTGGGTCCGCGATGTTCGCCGTCGCTCATAGTTCGCTCTAATCAATAGGGAGCGAGCAGACTCCACGTTTTTAAGGAGATATTCAAGTATTTCGCGCCACAACGAACGCCAAATTGCTTGCGCAAAAAATCAGAGCGGCGCGATACCAGGTTGAGTAAGCGTTGGCGGTGAAACAAAAAGAGTCTGGCGAGCGACAACCTGACAGTAGTCCGTTCGCTGCTAGGGCGTTTCTGCTTACGTTTGGGCTTTCCTTTTCTCTTTCTGTTTGTTTTTCTCTACCGATCGCGCCCTTGCTCTTGCTGAGCGTGTTACGCGAACAACGCGCTTACTTAGAAAGCAGGTAATAATTGTTCATCGTATTCTCAAAAGGCAGTTGAGAAAATCCAGTAAACCCAGCGGCAGCGGTCATTTCCTTAGCTAAATCATGAGTAAAACCAAGGGTGCCTAGGCCCGCGCCATCTGCTGTGGACATGCCGGAATTCATACAGACCATGACTGAGAATCCATAAAGCAGCCCTGCGATGGGATGATTACGTAGGTTTTCCTGAAAAGATTCAAAGCCTCGGATGTCCTCACACAGCCAGTACCCATCTTGTTTAAGACAGGCATGGATATCTGCAATCAGCGCATCTGGATAAGGGGTGTCATGAATCACATCAAAGGTCGTGACCAAATCAAACGCACCCGCTGATGGCATCGCTTCCTCAAAGGGATTTACCAAACGAATATTAGTCAGCCTCGCTTCAGCGACATTTGCACGCGCACGGTCCAAGGCATTTTCTGAAGTGTCGTAGCCTATAAACTGCGAATTTGGAAAAGCTTGGGCCATGGCTATGGTTGATATTGCGCCGCCACAACCCACATCCGCCACCACCCCGCCGGCGGTTAAGCGCTCAGTCATACCCGGCACAAGGGGCAATAGTTCAGGCACCAACTGATACTGATTGGTGAAAGCCCCCATGCGTTCAATGCCGCAGGCACAATTGGGTCCGTGATCGTCATAGCTCATACCAATGCCGGTGCGAAAAGATTGTTCTAGCTTTTCTACAGCCGGGAATACAGCAAGGGCAGAATCATAACCACCCATCAAAAAAGCTGGATGACTTTGATCCACCAGCACCGCGTGGGCTTCCGGCGAAAGAGAAAAGACACCGGCCTCATCACTGAACGCCACTTGGCCAATACAGGTTTGATGATAAAGCCACTCCCGCACCCAACGCTCATGCAAACTCAGCGCTTGAGCAAGTTGCTCACTGGTACACGGACCGTGTTCCCACAGGCCTTTGAACAGACCTAGCCGGTCACCTAGAACAGAAATAGCGCAGTTAAAACCTGCGGCTACCATGCCGCCCGTTTGCTTAACAAAGCCCTCTAGCTTCTTTTGATTAATCTCGCTCATTGTTTGCCCCTCCCTAGCTGTTTGTATTGACAAAAAATTCGATCCTCACCTTGTGAGGTACCCTTCCGGCGTCTCCTTGCAAGATCGTGCTGCGGAATCTTTCTACGACAAAAACACAAACACACAGAGATTGGCAAGTGCCCCAGACTGGGCAAAAGCAAATTAAAACAGGTTGACCTAATGACCAAGACGCCAAATACCGCTAACCTAAATTTTTCTTTTTATTTTTTTGGAGAGCAGGCATGGATTTTCCACAAGCCCAAATGATTGAAGTAAACGGCGTAGAGCTGGAGGTATTCACCGCGGGCGCAGGCAAGCCACTCGTGCTTTGTCACGGCTGGCCAGAGCACGCCTACTCTTGGCGGCATCAAATACAGCCGTTGGTAGACGCGGGATATCACGTCATCGTTCCCAACCAGCGTGGCTATGGCAAATCTACCCAGCCCAGCGAAATAGTCGACTATGACATTAATCAAATGACTGGCGACCTTGCTGCCTTGTTGGACCATTTTGGCTACCAAGACGCCTGTTTTATTGGTCATGACTGGGGCGCCATCATCGTCTGGAACATGGCCATGATTCACAGCGAAAGAGTGTCCCATGTGATCAATCTCAGTGTGCCGTTCATGGAGCGGGGACCCACCGAGTGGGTTGGCTTTTGGGAAAAAAACTTGGGACCAGACTTTTATATTGTCCACTTCAACCGCCAATACGGTGTGGCAGACGAGGTATTTGCCAACAACGCCGAACAATTTTTGAACAACATGTACCTCACCAATCAATGGCTTTACCCGAAGGTAGAGTTAGGGCCAGGCATGAACATGATTAATATGGCGACCGACCCCAAGCTGGCGGATGGCGCGCCAGGGGATCCGATTATAAGCAAGGAGGAAATGCAGGTGTTCTTAGATGCCTTTGCCCACTCTGGATTCACTGGCGGCATTAATTGGTATAGAAACTTCACGCGCAACTGGGAAATTATAGGTGCTTATGAGCAGCACATTCATCAGCCCACCCTGATGATTTATGGCGACTACGACATGGTGCCGAAATCTCCAAACCTAGAACAACATGTTAGCAACCTAGAGGTAGCCAGCTTCCCTTGCGGGCATTGGATACAACAAGAAAAACCTGAGGACACTAATCGAGTGATACTTGAATGGCTGGGAAGGCAATACTCTGCATAGTTAAAGCGCTGACGGCTTTCTTCTTTCCTTCATTCCTTTTTGGAGGATGAAGGGCAGGGGAAGGAACTGATAGCGGTTAAAAGACCGCGGCTGGAATAAAGAGACGAAAATCCCAAGGGTAAAGATAGTAAGGCAGGCAGCCTGCCCAACTATTCACTGAACTGTTAGCCCAAAAAGGTCATGCAGGACAGTATAAGCGCCGCTAAAACCATACCCAGGCTTGGTAACATGGTTAGCAAAAAGCCAACCGTACGACTGGCTGGATCTTTTACATATGATCTGAAAAACAACATTCTACCGATCAAAAACACCACACCTGCTGCCGCTGCATATAACGGATTACCGTAATACGCTGTGGCATATATGGCCGGAATAAACATGACTAATTGTTCCAACGTATTCTGCTGAACGCGAAAGTAGCGTTCAAATTCGTCATTGCCTGAGATAGCTGGCGCTGGAACACCACACCGACCCCGCGCACGTCCAACCTCAATGCTGAAATAAAAATATTGGACTAAGGCCAACATCACAATAGCGGTTACATACGCCATATCTAAACTCCCTTGTTTTTTGAAACCACGGCGACGCTAATCTTATTTCAGCAGGTGAGCAACCACTTAAAACGTATTCTTTATTCCAACGGCTCAATACCCTTCGCCTGCCCAGTTGTCTTAACGCTCTAGCTGGCGGCCATCATAAAACTCGCGCTGGTTTGCGCAACCACAAAGTCATCTGCGACACGAATCAACTTACCTTCCATCTGTGCTAATCGGCCTTTGCGCTTAACACATGTGCCTTCAAGACGAATGGGCGTGCCTACCGGCAGCTCCGCTCTATAGCGAATATCCGCTTTGGCGGTAAAGCACCTGTCGCCCTGCAGCCATACCCAGTTAGCCATCACATCGTCTAGCAAACTGAAGACAATGCCCCCGTGAGTGACATTGTCGTAGCCCATATGCTCAGGGCCTGGGGTGAATTCAGCGCGGCAGACGTCGCCGTCCATACGAAACTGCACACCCAAACCAATAGGATTAGCCGGGCCACAGACAAAACATTGATTGGAGCCGCTGGCAAGAATTGCCTCACGCTTGCTCTGCTCTGCGCTGTTGCTTTTAGATTCATCATTTACCAGATCATTCATTTCTCTATACCCACCTAAATCAAAAACCACTATCAAGACCACTATCAGTCCCATCATAAGGCACTGAATAGAACTTCCTCAGCGTAAGTCGCACCCTGCCCCCACAGTAATGTATGATGACATCTTTAGGTTTGGCTATCAGGCGTGTTTAATCTTCAGAAAATCAGAGAAAACTTGGATGCATTCAAGCCAAGTTTTGTAGAGCCTCAGGCGACCACTCGACAAGCGGCAGTAGCCATCATCCTGCGCCCCACGGACACCTTGTGCGATGTATTGTTTATTAAGCGCGCGGACAAAGAAGGTGACCCCTGGTCTGGACAAATGGCATTTCCCGGCGGGCATTTGGAAGATGACGACGATGGCTTAAAAGGCGCGGCCATGCGCGAAACCCAAGAAGAAATCGGCCTAGATTTAAGCGATGCCGAATACCTAGGCGCAATGGATCACGAGCGAGCGCAGCCCAGAGGGCGCGTACTCAACATGCTCATCGCACCCCACGTATTTTTGATTGAAGGCGACCCGGTATTTAACCCCAACTACGAAGTAGCAGAAGTAGTCTGGGCGCCCATGGACGAGCTATTAGCCAACTCACTCCACGACACACACACCTACCCCATAGCCAACAGGCCGACCATATGTAATGGCTACAGGCTGGAGCGGGGGCACTTTGTTTGGGGTTTGACCTACCGAATGTTGAAGTCATTTTTCTCTACTTTAGACGCCCAATGGCAGCCGCCGGTTGAAGTAGAAGAAGCCGCACCGGATTAACAAGCTAGCAATACCTTCTTAAGGTTGCCGATAACCTCTTGCAGCGTAATCAAAGCCATGTAGTTCGCGATTATCCACCGCATTAAGATAATAGTTGCAGTGATACGAGCGAATTTCGCTGATGCGCTGGCCCTCAAACACATACCACTCAGAGCCACGCAAAATTTCCACTGCACCCGTTTGCGGGGGCATCCAACGCATACTCCACTCAATCACAGCTTCAGATTCTTGTACCAAGGCATGGTCCAGCTCCCAATTGGCTTGGGTTTTCGGTGCAACCTTACACCAGTAATTCGCCAGGGCTTCAGCCCCAACAACAGCGCTATGATCTACAAAGTAATGAACAATATCTGGCGTGAACGTAGACATCATCAAGGCGAAATCTTGGTTATTGCAGCCTTGATAATAAGTCTGAATAACCTCGATAAAGGGGTGACCTTCTTGGCGTAAGCGCATAATTAAATCCTGTTAACAGAAAACTGGCCTCTGATACCGTGACTTAGATGGGTACCCGAGGCCGCAGATGTTAAAACTGCAGCCTGTCTTTTTATCAATGTGTGGCTTGTGCTTTGATTAATGGCTGGCCTATGGCGTAAAACTCAGCCCGCGATAGTTGGCAATGGCCAAACCCGCAGCCACACTGGTAAATGGGTCATGATCTACCACACGCCCGGGAAAGCGATCTTCCAACAAATTGCGTACCGCGGGTATTAGGCTAGACCCACCGGTGCGCAGCACTATGTCGACCTGATCGTTGCGCAAACCCGCCTTGGCTACTGTCACGTCCAATGCTTCGGCCACCCGCTGCAGCGGCTCACTGATCATGTCTTCAAATTCGCGCCGCGACAGCTCAATCTCTAAATCAATTTCCGGCACATCTAAGTGCGCTACTTCAGACCGCGACAAATCGGCCTTGAGTGTACGAATCCGGGTAAAGAGCAAATAGCTCAAGTTATGCTTAATGATATCGCGCAGGCGTTCAAATTTAATCGTATTGGGGCCACCAGCCTCGATACGCTCCATCACTGGCGTAGTGAATTTGTTTTGATTGAGCGTGTAGGTGACCGCCCAATTGACTAGAAGGTCTTCAAATTCTTCGAATGGAAAACGCGTTTCAATTTCTCGGTCAAAACCACGACGCTTCCACATTTCACCTTTGCCTAAGTGGGGGAAGAGTAGTTGGCGGAACAAAATCTGATCTAAATGATCGCCCCCTAAGCCAATGCCGTGGGTAGCAATGACATTAAAATCTTGGCCCTGACGGCGCAGCAAGCAAAAATCTAATGTGCCGCCACCAAAGTCCAAAGACAGTACAGTTTCACCCTGCGCATCAGGGTTGGCATGCAAAAAGCTCACGCTTGCGGCTATGGGCTCAGGATAAAAACTACGCTGGGTAACGCCAGCATAACCAAACGCTTCGCCTAGACGGCTCATGGCCAGCTGATTAGAAAATTTATCCCTGCCTTCAAAATTCACCGGATGGCCGAGGTGCGCGTTGGCAAAACCGCCAATATCGGCCTCAATAGACTTGCGAATACGCAACAGCAGCGGCGTGATGAGCGCTACCAACCTAAACGGATGGTCAAATACCATTAGCCGGCGGACTTCCTCATCGCCCAATAAACGCTTCGTGCCGCGAAACAACCGACCTTGCAGACTGCTGTCAGTCACCGGCGCGCCGTAAATTTTTTGCGTAGCGGTTTGTACTTCAGAGATTTCCTCTCCTCCACCATCCTCAACAAACTGACTGGTTTCGCCCACCACCTCAGGAATAAGCTCTACTGTCCTGCCCGTGTTATCGGCGATATATTGTTCCACGGCCAGCTGACCGGTTTTCGCGGTGAGCGTACGGTCGATATAAGTTGCAGAGGGCACAATTGAGTCGTGGGTCTCAAGTTGCACAAGACGCACGGTCTCCCCGTCGAAAATCGCCGCGGCAGAATTACTGGTGCCAAAATCTACACCAACACCCACCCGGCTCAAAACTCACCTCGTGGCAAAACAACAAACAAAATTTTTCCAAACACTGATACTGGCCTTATGTAATAAATTGACGGTAGCTGCGCCTAACCGCCGAACTCCACACTTTTAATGTAATCGGGAACCGGAATGCTTTCTTTAAGGTCTTTGCTGGGCACAGGTTCACCCATTAAATAACCGGCGGGGATGGTACCTGCCCAAGTGTCTCGCGCCAAATCTTCTGTGGGGTCACCGGGATCGCCAGCACGAATTTTAGCCGACATTTCACCCAGAGGAATACGCACTACCGACGTGGCAGCACTTTCAGCACTGCTGGGCGGTCGGGCATGTTCGCTATGACCGGGGATCAAGGCCTCCACAAATAGATCCAAGGCCGCAGCTTTCTCAGCCCCTTCAACCAACTCACCAGCACCGAAAAGACTCACCGAGCGGTAATTCATCGAGCAGTGGAAGCCACTGCGTGCCACCACAATGCCGTCAACCAGCAAAACAGAGATGGCCACTTCACCCCCGTCGAGCAAGTGGTTTAACAACGCACTCTGGCGGTTACCATGCAAATAAAGGAAATTGTCTTGAACAAAATACAGCTGTGGAATAATTCTGGGCGCAGCCTCTCCAGCAACCACATAAGCCACAGTGCATAGACTATGAGATTGCAGAACCTCAAGAATCGTCTGCTGATTGTATTGGGCTCTCAGCGCATTTCTGCGCACCCGAGTTCTCTCCGACGGCGCTGACGACCCAGACAAGCCAGACCGAATAGACATAGTGCCTCCAAGAATTCGCTGAATGGACCATAAGTATGTTCGGTGTATTGCGCAGAACCAACCCTCGCCTAGAACCTTCGGACAAACGGTAAAACTGAAATTTGTTAACGCAATTTCTTACAGTAGACTGTACCGATGACCCAACCCACCCAACTCAGTAAATTTCGCAAAGCCAAGGCCCAAGATAAAGCCAAGGGCAAGACGCTTTGCGCCAGCGGTTTTCATAAATGGCAGGATGATGCGAAAAAGCAATTTGATGTGAAGCAAGGTCGATTGGTAAGTGCGAAAATCTGCACCCGATGCGGAAAGGTCAAGACCACAGTGGGCTAGTAGCCCACTGTGCAATCTGAAAACACATCTACTTTGGGTCAGGCACTCATCGTCGCTATTGGCGCGATGTCACAACTAACACCGGTTCCTGCTAAACCGCAGTAGCCGTTGGGCACCTTGGCAAGATACTGCTGGTGATAATGCTCTGCATAGTAAAACGCATCGGCAGGGTTTATCTCTGTTGTGATTTCTCCATAACCCACAGATATGAGGGCTTGCTGAAAAAGCGCTTTGCTATTCAGCGCAATTTCCAGTTGCTCGTCGTCGTAAGTGTAAATAGCTGAACGGTATTGCGTGCCCATGTCATTGCCCTGGCGCATACCCTCAGTTGGGTTGTGGCTCTCCCAAAACAATTTCAGCAATTGTTCAAAAGTCACTTGCGCCTCATCATAGACAACAAGCACAGCTTCCGTGTGCCCCGTACCACCACTACATACCTCTTCGTATGAGGGGTTTGGCGTGTATCCGCCGGAATAACCTACTGCTGTGGTGAATACACCAGGCATCTGCCACATACGTCGCTCTGCACCCCAAAAGCAACCCATAGCGAATTGAACCTGTTTGAAATGTCCGGGAAATGGTCCAACCAAAGGCTGACCATGAACAAAGTGTCCATCAGGTACTGGCATGCTTGCGTCTCGACCAGGTAGAGCCAAGTCAGGACTGGGAAGTTCTAATTTTGCGCCAAATGCCATGATTGCTTTCTCGCTTTTAAAAGGGTTCCTGAGTGTAGCCTGATAGATCTAAAACTCTCAACTCACTAAACTAACAATCATCTCTTGTCCAATTTACAAAAAGTGCGCGCTTTGGCGCCGCGAGGCTTTCCAGATCGCCACATGACCCTCGCCATGTCCGCCATTTCTTTACTCGTCGCCTTTACACCCACTCTTTACTCCTATCCTGCGCTCCTATCCTTTGCTCTTACCCTTCGCTCGCCCTCTTTTCTGCCCCATAGTTACTGCTTCTTTGTTCCTTCAACGTCAAGACAATGCTATAACGGGCCCATGTTGAAATATTTTATACCAGCACTCGTCCTTGTCATTATGGGTTGCCAGAATACGGCGTCTAAGCCGTCGGATACGGCACCCCTGCCCGGCACTCTTAAGATTACTCAAAGCAGCGAAGCCGAGATCATTGGGGCTATAAATGAAAGAAAAAACTTTCTTGAAAACACTGACTTAATTGAAAAGCTGCCATCAGTTTTGGCTTTTGAGCGCCAAGCGCTGCAACTTCTAAACGATCAACCGTTAAGGCTAGGGGCTATTGGCGCGGCAATTATTGAACTACGCCCTGGCAGCTTAACCGGTCACTATGCGCTGAAAAAGTTCTATCAGCATGTTGAAACCCCTGAAGGGGTAGCCACCCACGCGACAAAACTAAATCACTTATACGCAGCGCTTTTACAATCTGGTGATGGCAGCCAAGAGCTGCCCTATGAAATAACCACCAAAAATGATGCCGCGATCTTTGCATTGCTGCAAAACAAAAAAATAGTCGGTGAAATTTACCAAACCACGCAAAGTCATCCACTAGGGTTGTTAACGCTCGCCAGAGCGAACGCCAGCAGCCCATTAGAAGATACTGTATTCGACCTGTCTGATCTGCTCGAGCCCTTGAGCCAACTTAACGCGAATGAGGAGGCTGGCAGCCCCTGGCCAGTGCTGCGACTGTTCACAGATGAAGAGGATTCTGCAGCCCAAGCATCTATTGGCACTTATCTCGCCAAACAACAACGTTACGATTCTGCGACTGGTTGGCTGGAGCTATCAGCGCGCAATGGCAATATGCTTGCGCATACTTTACTGGCTAGAATTTATGGATATCTCGCCGAGGTCACTGACAAAGCGCAATCAGGCAGTGCTGTTGACCGACCTTTTGAACAACCTTTTGATCAAAACAAACGTCGATCTAGCGATCAATCAGAAGATCAGCGAGGAGATCAATCTAGAGAGCAACCTAGAGAACAACCTATAGAGCGACCGGGAGCAACCACCGAGGAATTCACCCTCCTGTCCATAAAAAATCATCGCCAAGCCATAGCTCTGGGTTCCGTGGAGTCTATGTATACGCTAGGCCGACTTTTGATTGAGAGCACTTCAAATAAACCGCCTCTGCAACGCAACATTCCTGAGGGCGTTGAGTTTATGGAGCGCGCAGGGTCTTTGGGCAGTGCCAGAGCCTATCTGTTCCTAGCCTACCAAAATGCATCTGGAAAACTATTAGAACGTAATGATGAAAATGCCAACAAATACTTTGCCGCTGCTGCGCAGTTAAAAAATCCCACAGCGGTCATAAACTACGCCCGGTTTTTAGTATCTTTTAATGAACTAGAGCCCCACGAACAATTAGTACCCCTACTCACAGAACTGGCAAGCCAAGACAATGCCAAAGCAATGGTTGCGTTAGGCAACCTCAACGCGCTGGGAATTGGTTCAAAAAAGTCCACAAGACAAGCTGTTTCTTGGTACAAAAAGGCCGTTCGAGTGGCTCAAGCCAGCCACCATGAAGCGGCAGATGTAATTAACGAGGTTGCGTGGACATTAGCGTCAACACAGGACAAACCTCTACAACGCAGCCGCTACGCGCAAAAAATTATGGATGCGCTTATGGAGAAAAACCCCCAAGCCAGCACCCACCCTGAGTACCTAGATACCTGGGCTAATACTTATGCCGCTAATGGTGATTTTTCTAAAGCTATTTCGCTGCAAAAGCAGGCCATCGCTTCAGCGTCCGCCCAGAACCGTAGCGACATTCTTAAAATACTCAACGATCACCTAGCTCAGTTTATGGCCGGCCAAGCAATCACCGAACAGACGCCTTAAATGCCCACAGCAGAAAACTTAGATCTGGTGCGCAAGCAGACACGCCTCATAGATGTGCGCGCGCCCATTGAATTCAAACAGGGCCATATGCCCAACAGCATCAATCTTCCAATTTTGACCGACGAAGAGCGGCACAGAATAGGCATCGTTTACAAGCAACAAGGCAACGAAGCGGCGGTCCGCGTAGGGCATAAACTGGTCAGCGGATCCGTTAGAGCCGAGCGCATTGCTGGATGGCTAGAGGCCTGTAAAGACCATCCCCAAGCTCAAGTCATGTGCTGGCGTGGCGGCCAGAGGTCTACTCTTGCGCAAACTTGGTTAGAGGAAGCTGGCGCAAGCCAAAAAAAGGTTGCTGGCGGATTCAAAGCGCTGAGACAAGTTTGCATTGATGTCCTAGATAACCCGAACAAAAACTGGTGGCTACTTAGCGGGCGCACTGGCTCAGCTAAAACCGTCATCATCAGTAAGCTGACCAATAGCATTGACCTAGAAGGCCGAGCAAATCATCGCGGCTCGGCGTTTGGTCGCCGCCTAACGCCTCAACCCACCCCCGTTACCTTTGAAAACAGCTTGGCCGCTGACTATCTCAATCACAAATATACGGACCTTGTGGTGGAGGATGAGAGCAGGACCATTGGCAGCGTAGGGTTGCCTCAGGTGTGGAGCGAACACATGCAGAGCGCGCGCATCGCGCTGGTGGAAATTGGCCTCGCGGAGCGCATTGCGCACATAGAAAAAGAGTACGTTACTGATGCCTTAGAGGAAGCAGAATCTATGGAGGTCACACCTACGCAGATTCAGCAGAATTACCTTGACGCATTGCAGCGCATTAAACGTCGCCTTGGCGGGCTGCGCCTAAGTGAAATGGAGAAACGTCTAAACCAAGCATTCGCAGGACAAGGTAGCCACGCAAGCTGGATCAGTTACCTTCTCACCGAGTACTACGATCCTATGTATGACTTTCAACTAAGTAAGAAAGCAGATCGCATCGCTTTTCGCGGGGATAGAGGTGAGGTTTTAGAATTTCTACAAACTAAGCAACCCGAAGAACATTCAGCTGCATAACCTGCGCTAGGTCACTATACCAACTCGCACTCTAACCCATCCAATGTCTAGCGGACTCTCCCCCTAACCGGCTTGACCATTGGCCCGTACATGGGCCGAGCTACTGCAAGGTTTTGCGCTACACATCTTCTGTCAAGTGCCTTCAATAAACTCGCGCATCATGGCGGACACCACCTCGGGCTGATCGTGATAGGTCCAATGCCCAGCATCACTCACATCTAGGAGCTGAACATCCGCAAAGTGCTCCAGCGTGCCATTCTGCCCGGTTCGCCATTCCAGGCCTTCGGTTGCATTGATGAGCAGCACTGGGCAAGCAATATTTTGCCAGAGCGAAATAGTTTCGTCAGTAGACAGACCCATAGCACTGAAATTGTAGGTGTAGTTGTCGTACTTCCAGCTGAACCGCCCATCTTCCTGCTGAATGGCGCCGTGCAGAGTAAGGTGAAAGGCTTTGTCTTTAGATAACTGTGGGTTAGCGTGTTGCATGCGCTGATATGCCTGCTCTAGGTTCTCATATCGCTTCGGCGCACGGCCAGCAAGGGCGCGAGTTGCATCTGACCATTCGCGGATCTTCTCCACCGTACTTTGCGGCGGCTTGCTGAGGGACCACAGGCCAATACCCTCAATGACAATTAACTTGGACACCAGCTCAGGATAAACGCCCGCAAAGAGGGAAACGATTGCCCCGCCAAGACTGTGACCCACCAATACAACGGGACCAAAATCGTTTTGATCAATTAGCTGATACAGGTCGTAAACGTAATCTAGATACTGATACCCAGAACCCTTTACCCACTCGGAGTCACCGTGGCCGCGCAGGTCCGGCGCCACAATATGGTAATCCTCGGCATAATCTCCAATACGCGCCACCATATCGTCCCAAGTTCGGCAGTGATCTTGAATACCATGCACCAGTACTATCGTCGGGTTATCTCGAGAACCCCACTCAACGTAGTGCAACCTTAGGCGTTGGGAAAAGAAATTCTGGGAAGTAGCTGAAAAAGTAGTAGAAGAAGTTGCTGAAAACGAAAGGGAGTCAGATGGCATTTAGGGTCCTAAGTTGAGGTTCTTGTTGGGCACATTCGGATTGGAAAATTCAGGTTAGAAAATATCAGTCAATGACGAGCTTCGACATGCCGGAGCCGATCAGTTCATGACTACGCCGGGAGAATACATCTCGCACAAACTCTATAAAAACAGTCACTCGCAGAGTATGACGCAAATCGGGGTGCACCAACATCCACATAGGCGGCCCTAAGACCGGGTCTATAGAATCTATGCGCTGCAAAGTTTTATCTGACTCCGCAAGAATACAGGGCAGAAAAGCCAGCCCTAGCCCTTTTCGGGCCGTCTCAAGGTGCAGCAACAGGCTGTGGGTGCTAATACTCACCGGCGTATTGGGCACATGAGTTGCTAGCAGGTCTCTGCAGGTTTGAGATATTTCGCTGTCTCCTTGCCAATCTACCCACGGCAATTTAGCGTAATCCAAGGTGCTGCTATTTTTTTCCAACCTAGCAACCAGCGACTTGGTGCCGTATGGAGCCACCGCGATTGGTGCCAAAACTCTACCCACCAAAGAGTCAGCGGGATTATTAGTCACCTGCATGGTTATGTCCGCCTCGCGACGCGCCACATCTAAGCCCTGGTGGCTGGGCAAAATATGCAATTCGATATCCGGATAGCTCTTTTGAAAGCGAGGCAGTTCTTGTATCAACAAACTTAATGCCAACACTTCTGGAATAATCACTCGTACAATCCCCGACAGCTTTTTGTCGCGACCAATAAGATGACCTTCAATATCGCCAAGGTCTTTGGCAACAGAGGCAACTCGCGCCACAATCTCTGCGCCCTCAGGGGTAATCACCAGCCCTCTCGCTGAGCGCGTAAATAGTGTGACACCCAATCTACGTTCAAATAAGTCCAGCCGACGACTCACTGTGGAGGCATTCACGCCGAGTAAATCAGCTGCCGCGCGAACAGAAAGCGTGGAAGAAAGGGCGCTAAAATATTTGTAGTCATCCCAATCCAAAACAAACCTCCTGAAACAAAAAGAAAAGCGAGAAAAATGAGAACGAAGGAACCCATACTCTGGGGCAACCACGTTTCCGGGTAGTGTAGTACAAGACACATAATGCCATTGCCCTGCACAAACGCAACACAGCGTTGCGTTACTTTGAGTTGCATTCTTTGTTACCACGAGTAACATGCTCTGCATCCGGTGCCAGTAAGCACCGAATATTAGAGAGACATCCGGAACTCCTCTCCCCCTCCCCTCTTCGGATGCCTCTCCCTATTCAAAGCGGAGGACTGCAAAGTCCTCCGCTTTTTTTTCGCCTGGAATGCTTCACCTAAAACTAACCCCAAAGACCCAACGAGCCGCAGGCAAATGCCAGCAGACTGATGGGAAAAAGAGGAGAAGGCGGAACAAGGAAAAACAAAGAGGGAAAAAGCCGAATAAAACGCAGTGCCAAGTCGCTTCTAATTATCCAAGTGCTCGAGCGCACATCGGCGCATCCGCACCTTCCTCCTTAGCGCAAAAAATATTTGTTACTTTAGGTTGCATTAATGTGTAACCTTAGGTAACGTCTCTTGCAGCTGGAAGCAGTAGCTGCCAACGACGAGAGACCTCCGATAACCCTCTCCCCCTCCCCTCTTCGGATGTCTCCCTTTTCAAAGCGGAGGACTGCAAAGTCCTCCGCTTTTTTAATGCCTTTTTTTTGACTTCCGCTAATATCTCTCCATGAATAACGAACTAAGCAATTCACCACAATTTCAGCACATTCGCGTATTACGGGAGGGACTCATTGCTTGGGTAACCCTGAACAGACCCAATAAGGCCAATGCGTTGAGTCACGACCACTTAGCCGAAATAGAGGCTGCGGCTTTGGCATTTAGAGATGATGCAGAAACAAGGGTTGTGATCTTCAACGGCAATGGGCGTCATTTTTCGTCCGGCGCAGACCTCACAGAACCAAAGCAAGAACCACCACTACCGTTGGTGCAAACACGCAGGCGCGCACGCATGGGTGAACGCGCAATAGAAGCGATTTTGGGCATAGACCAAATAACCATTGCTGCTTGGCATGGCGCAGCAATGGGCGGCGGGGCATGTCTTACAACCGCCTGCGACTTTAGGGTGGGCGCACAAGGCTGCTTTATGCAGTACCCGGAAATTGATTTGGGCATTAATTTAATGTGGAAAAGCTTGCCGCTTATCCTCAATTTAGTTGGCCCAGCTAGAGCCAAGCGACTGGTGGTGGGTGCCGAACGCCTATACGCAGATCAGTTATTGGAATGGGGCATACTGGACGAACTAGTGGAAGCTGAAGAGCTTCGTCATGCGGCGAGGAAAATGGCTGACTTTTACGCAAGTAAACCACCCATCGCCGCACAAATGATCAAGCAATCTACCAACCAACTCGCTAATGCGCTGAATCACGCAATTATGCACATGGACACGGACCAAAATTTACTCAGTGCAGCAACCGAAGACAGACAAACCGCCATAGGCGCGTATTTCAGCAAGGAACCTGGTGACTATCGGGGTAACTAGATTCTCTTGGGCAAATGCCACGCCTGCCTCTAACTAGAACTATAAGACGAATACGTTACAGCACCACAGGCAGATTAGGCGTCGGCCCACCGCAAGATAAGCGCACCGCCGTCATCAACAGTAACATCGGGAGATTCGGTAAGTTTACACACTGCACCGCTGGTGCATTCACCCGTGCGCACATTGAAGGTATAACCATGCCATGGGCAGCGCACTTCTCCCTGCACAACTGGCGAATCAATGAGCGGACCCATTTGATGCGGACATTGTGCGGAGTAGGCCAGCCACTCATCATCAATCTGGTTTACCACAAAATCGCGTCGAGACAGCGTTACCAACACAGGCAGAACAAGTTCGCAAGCTGGCCCCAAGGCCAGCGTTTCTGACCGGTCAAAACCTTCAACACGCCGATCTATTTGCTGCTGACGCTCAACCATCATTGCTACGTCTTCATCGTACAGTTGCTCGTAGGCTTTGGCGTAAGCTACGCCTACTTTCTCTTTCGCTTCAGGCGGCACATCTGGCACGTAGAAGTCGACAACAATATCGAGCACATTTTCGCCTTCCACAAACACATGGGTCCAGATCTCAGCCCCCTTGTTTGGACCCTCAAGGTTACGGGTAATCCAGCGACGCGCCTGCCGATCTAACTTCAGCTCAATAAGACTATTAGAGGGATTGCTGGCACCAACATTACCTACTTGCGCGCGCCAACCCCAAGCACCGGCGTCCAAACACCGAATCTCGGCAAAGCTACGCTCGTGTAGGTGGGGTAAATGCGCCCAATCCAGCGTATTTTCGTACATCCGCTCAATACTGACGGGGAGTCGGCGACGATAACTGCCCACATGATTAACCGCGTTGTCCGCCTCAGCAGGCAGGAAAGTATATTTCACGATTCACCTGCATTGTTCTTGCTGGCGTTAACCACCCACAGCTCAGAAGAGGCAGCGCGCCTCATCTAAATGCTACTCACTTGCTTCATTTCATAACTCATTTCGCAGCCATCAATTTCAGCACTATTGGCTTGCGCTACCCATGCTTTTTGTAAATCTAAACACAAGGTTTCACGCATAATATAGTCTTGGTGCTCCTCAATGGCCTGGGCTAAGTCGCCCTCGGCAAAATAAATCACCGTGATGCGATCGGTCACGGCAAAACCACTGTCTTTTCTACCGCGTTGGATGCGGTTAACCACTTCACGTGCATAGCCACCGCGAATCAATTCAGGTGTCAAAGCACAATCTAGATCTACGCTGATTTGACTATTGGATACCGTATTAGTGCCGGGCTTAGCTTGTTGCTGAACCTGAATTTCTTCATCGCTGAACACTTCCACATCACCATTAGCCTCAAGGCTGATACTGCCTTGGCTCTGTAGCTTTGCAATGTCTTCTGGCGAGAGCGCACTGATCTGCGCGGCAAAAGCCTTCATACGCTTGCCTAATCGCTTACCCAACAGAGGGAAATTAGCCTTCGCCTGCAACTCAATGTAATCGGACTCGTCAGCCGAGTAGCGAATTTCTTGCACGTTAAGCTCGTCACGAACATAACTTTCCAACAGGCGCATATCATCTAACAACGCTTCATCGCGGTTAATAATGGTTAGGCTGGCCAGCGGCGTACGCAAACCAATCTTAACCTCTTCGCGCTTTTGCCGACCCAACAAAATTACTTGCTGCATACGATCCACAGCAACTTCAAGGGTGGGTTTAACCTTCTGCTCGTCCGCCATTGGGTAGTCGCACAAGTGCACAGATTCTGGACTAGGCGCATGGCCGGCCAAACGTTCTAACGACTGGAACAAATGTTCTGAGATAAACGGGGTGAATGGTGCCATCACCTGAGCCAATTCAAGCAACACTTCATAAAGCGTACTGTAGGCGGCAATTTTATCGCCGGTGATTTCTTCACCCCAGAAACGACCACGGTTCAAACGAATGTACCAATTAGTCAAATCTTCAATGAACGCAAACAACTGAGACACAACGTTGTAAAGCTTGTAGCCTTCCATTTCTTCTGCCACATTGCTCTTCAGCGTTTGCAATCGAGACTGCAACCACTGATCTAAAACGTTGTCACCATAATGCAGCCCCTTGTCTGGCGACCAGCCATCAATGGCGGCATAAGTACGCAAAAAGGAAAATGCGTTGTACCAAGGCAACAATGCCCGGCGCACCATATCGCGCACTCCAGCATCAGCAAACCGCTGCTCTTCGCCCCGCACCAGGCCTGAATTAATACAATACAGGCGCAAGGCGTCAGCGCCGTAGGCCTCCATCAAATCATCTGGCGGGGTGTAGTTACGCAAACTCTTCGACATTTTTTTGCCGTCTTCCGCCATAACCATGCCGTTAACAATGACATTTCTAAATGCAGGTTTATCGTACAGTGCAGCAGCCAATACCGTTAAGGTATAAAACCACCCTCGCGTTTGATCCAGGCCCTCGGCAATAAATTCGGCAGGGAAGCCAGCCTCGAAGACCTCTTTATTTTCAAAGGGATAATGCAGTTGCGCGTAAGGCATGGAGCCTGATTCAAACCAACAGTCTAAAACCTCTTCAATACGCCGGTAGGTGCCCTCTTCACCTTCAATGCTAAAAGTTAGACCATCTACATGCTCACGGTGCAGGTCATCTACCTTAACCCCAGAATATTGCTCTAACTCTTCAATTGAGCCGATGCAGAGCGCATTTTCCGTAACATCGTTAATCCAAACGGGCAGCGGTGTACCCCAAACACGATTCCGGGAAATAGACCAATCAATAGAGCCTTCCAACCAATTACCAAAACGACCTTCTTTTATATGGCCAGGCACCCAGTTAATCTGCTCGTTAGCTTTTAGCAATTTATCCTTAATCGCAGTGACTTCCACATACCAAGACGGAATCGCTCTATAGATCAGCGGCGTATCTGAGCGGTAGCAATAAGGGTAGCTGTGCTGAATAACCTCTTGGCGATAAAGCACGCCTTGAGATTTAAGTTTATTGATAATTTCTTTATCCGCAGCCTTAACATGCAGCCCAGCGAAATCTGGCACTTCATCGGTAAATTCACCATGAATGGTCACCGGACACACAAAGGCCTCAACACCATGGGCACGCAGCACACGATTATCGTCTTCACCAAATGCTGGTGCCTGATGCACAAGCCCTGTGCCGCTTTCCGTGCTGACATAAGCGTCACTGACCACGACAAAGCCGCCTTGGTCTTGCATGTCTTTGAAGTAATCAAAAATAGGCGCGTATTTCTTACCCACTAACTCCGAACCAATAACGGTTTTTACAACCTCAAATTCACTGTCCCCTTGATAATGAGGCAGCCGCTCTGTGGCCAAATAAATCTTTTCCCCAGATTCAGGATCAACAACCAGCGAATATTCAATATCTGGTCCCACACAAACCGCCAGATTAGACGGCAATGTCCACGGGGTTGTTGTCCAAATAGCTAGGTGCGCATCTTCGTCCAATAATTTCAGCAGCACTGTCACCGCAGGATCTTGCACATCTTGGTAATTAGACGTGGCCTCGAAGTTCGCCAGCGGCGTACCCAGCGCGGTAGAAATAGGCATGACTTTCACGCCTTGGTAAATAAGCCCTTTGTCCCAAAGCTGCTTAAATACCCACCACAAAGATTCCATGTACCAAACGTCCATGGTCTTGTAGTCATTATCAAAATCAATCCAGCGCCCAATCCGTGTAATGGTATTACGCCACTCGCCTACATACCTTTGCACGATGCCACGACATTCATCGTTGTAGCCGGCAACACCGAGCTTTTCTACCGCTTCTTGCGCGGACAATCCCAACTGCTTATCAATCTCATGTTCAATGGGCAAACCATGGCAATCCCAGCCAAAGCGACGCATTACATAGCGACCCTTCATGGTCCAGTAACGCGGCACAATGTCTTTTATAGTGCTGGCAACAAGGTGGCCGTGGTGCGGTAAACCTGTGGCAAACGGAGGGCCGTCGTAAAAAATATACGGTTTCTTACCCTTGGTATTGTTTAAGGATTTTTGAAATGCCCCGGTGTCTTCCCAAAACTTGAGAATGTCATGTTCCATCTCAACAAAGGAAAATTGGGCGCTATCAGATGACTCGGACATGTATAGATATTCTGTGGCTGAAATTCGGCGCTTATAGTACCTATTTTGGCCGCAGGATGCTGTCAACTTGATGAGGAAAAGGATAGCCTTTTAAGCCTTATAGGCGAGGAAAAGACAGATGGATCTGAAGAACATGCAAATCGGGGCCGTATTTCCCCACAATGAAATAGGCACCGACCCCAGTGCGATTAAAGCCTACGCCCAAGGGGTAGAAGCATTGGGCATCAGCCACCTGCTCATTTACGACCATGTATTAGGGGCAGATCCAGACCGAGAAGGCGGTTTTCGCGGACCCTATGATAAAGACGTCGCCTTTCACGAGCCCCTCACCACCTTCGCCTTTATCGCCGGTGTGACAGAAAAGCTAGAAATGATCACCACGGTTATGATTCTGCCCCAAAGACAAACGGTATTGGTGGCCAAACAAGCGGCGCAAGTTGCGCTGCTGTCAAACAACCGCTTCCGCCTAGGTGTAGGGGTGGGCTGGAACCAAGTGGAATACACCGGCCTTAACGAGACATTTAACAATCGCGGGCGTCGCCAAACAGAGCAAGTGGAAGTGATGCGCAAGCTGTGGAGCGAAGACTCAATAGACTACACCGGCGAATATCACCGTATTGATAAAGCCAGCATTCTCCCACGCCCAACCCAACGAATCCCGGTTTGGTTTGGTGGATCAGCGCCAGCACTGCTGGATCGCACGGCTAGGCTAGGCGATGGGTGGATACCCCTAATGGGCGCAAATGAAAAAGCCCAAGCCTGCATAGACCACATTAAAGCAAAGCGTGAAGAAGCGGGCTTAAGCTATGACGGCTTTGGCATACAGTCGCAGGCCCAATACGCGGGTGGCGATGCCGATCGGTGGGTTAAACACGCTAAGGCTTGGCAGAACATGGGCTGCACCCACTTGGCAGTGGCGACGCACAATGCAGGAGAAACCAACGTCGATGGTCACCTGAAACGCATTGAGGAGTATCAACGCGCTCTGCAGGAATAGCTGCAAACAAGGTTAGGAGTGTGCGATTTATCAGATCGCGCTCCTCTTACTGTCTATCTTCCCGCTCAGTGTTACGCCTACTGGTTCGCAACTGCGCCCAGCCAGGACTCAACTGCGCAACCGCGCGTCAACAAAGGTGGCAAGCGCCACTCATAACTTTCTAGCTGGGAAAGCATCCACCGTTTCACGCGCTATTTGCTGCAAATAGCGCGCTTCATCCTTAGGTAGACGTCCGTAATAGTCGTAGGCAAGACCATCCAGGTCATCATCATAAAGCGACAGATAAACCACACAGGCCCCCAAATACGTACCGCGCAAGTTGGGATGGGTGTGATCAAAATCAGCGTGCAGGGAGAAACTGGGACGCTTTTGGTAGGAACGCGCATAGGCAAGCCCCACAGGAATCACTTTAGCCTTCGCGGCCAGCCCTGCTTCGATGTAAGTCTCACTGACTACGTTGATCATATTTTTATCGGCTTGACGATGGGGCGGCACATAAGCATGCGTCATGTAAAGCATCGGTGTAGCGCCAATCTGTCTAACTTTGTTAGCGTAACTTACCGCTGTATCTATAAACGTTTGGCGCGTTTCAGGGGTTAGAGCCTCGAAACTTGCGCCCTGCATCACCACCGCTTGAAATGGGTCCTCGACACCAATCTGACCGGGCGTTAGCAGCCAATCAATATTGTGATGCTTAAGGCTCGCACCACCGATGGTGGCTGACTTAAATTCGAAGCCACTGGTTAGGCTAGCTGGGTGGCGCTCCTTCGCCATCCTTTCCACATGATTGTGCAGACTATCGTTGTAATAAAGATAGCTATTGCCAATGAACAGCACACGCTTTAGCTCGGTCTCCTGATCCGCTAGGGCGCCGGCAGACAAACTGAACACCAACAACAAGGCTAAAAATACTCGTCTAAACATAGGTCATTCTCTTCTACTTGGTGAAATGAGCATACTACCCGCAACGTTCACCAGCACAGTCTGCCAGCACGGTCTGCCAGCACGGTGAAGGTTACTCATAAAGCGACGGCTGCCTAACCAAAATAGGTTATTGCCCCGCGCAGGCGCGCTTGTCCATTAGCAAACCAGCAGAGATGTTGGTCGACCGAACCTCTACTAATAGAAACGTTAATTGGAACGTTGCTCGAAACCCCGCTCGCAAAGTTGATCGCAAGATGAATGCCTAACTTACGTTACAGCCTAAGCAGCGCTAGACATCAACATATCTAAACGGCTAGCAAGTTTTTCCATAGACCCTGCAAAAACTGGCACAACCAACTGGTCTGTACCCGCTGCAGCATAGGCGGCAATGGTCTCGGGGTTTACTGGATGACGATTTGGCCCAACGATGAGCTGAATGTCCTGCCGAGAGCGGCCACTGGCCGCCAAAGCTGCATCCAGCCCAGGCAACCGTTCTACCAACGCCTCAGGGGTTAAATCATATCCATACCAACCGTCGCCCAAGCGCGCAACGCGTCTCAAAGCAGGATCAGACTCGCCACCAAAAATAATCGGCGGGTGAGGTTTTTGCACAGGTTTAGGGTTGAAATGACAAGCCGCGAGCTCCACGGTTTTACCTGAAAACTCTGAAATGCCCTCGGACCACAATGCACGCATAACCATAATATATTCTTCGGTCCTAGACGCTCTCGTGGAAAAATCCATGCCTAGGCTGTCGAACTCTTCTTTGAGCCAACCAATGCCCACACCAAAATCTACCCGGCCACCTGACAAATAGTCTAAGTCGGCAACCATTTTCGCTGTGTAAACCGGCTGCCGTTGAGGCACCAGGCAAATACCTGTACCCAAACGCACGCGCTGGGTGTGAGCGGCGATGAAGGTTAAAGCAGTAAAAGGATCTAGCAGACCTTCCGGGTTGCCGGGAATGCGGCCATCATCTGCGTAGGGGTAGGTAGAGGCATATTCGGGGTAAAACAGCACATGCTCAGGCACCCAAATACCATGTACGCCCTTGGCTTCTGCCATTTGCACGGCGTCTTTGATAAACCCGACCGGCGTATGTTCATTAAACGCCATAGCGACACTAATCTTCATCGTTCCCTCTCCCAAAGGTAAAAACATTACATAGCGTGGGCTGTTGCGCCAACAGATGCAAGGACGCTAACACAACACGCGCTTGACCTTCCCCCAAAATCCAGCACTGGGAATAAATTGCTAGCTTGCAGCAGCGCCGGCCTTAATAAAGTCCACTACCAAACCCGGTTCTTGCATGGCGATGAAGTGTGTTAACTCGGGCAGCAAAACGTCTTGCCCATTCTTAAATTGATGCGCCAACTCTGGCCAAGTGGGCGACGCCGAAAAATCCATCTCCTGGCTTGTTTCATCACGAGGATTCGCCCGCAGCACCACCACTGGGGTGTTAATCGACGCGATCAACGGATATATATTTTCATCAAAGTCAGCCATATAAACCGACGCCTCGACTTTCGGCGGGCAAGCCAACTCTAAGCCCTCGCCTGTAGAGGAAGGTACGAGACCATGTTCGCAATAATCAGCAAAAACCTGCCGATCCCAGGTTGCGTAGGGCGCGCGCTCGGCATAGCGATCATGCATGTCAGCAACCGTGGAAAATTGGCCTCGGCGGCGAGCCACAGGGTGCTCTTCCACTGAATCAAATTGATGTTTGGTGCTGTTCTTAAATGCCTCTGGAGACAGAATAACCGGGTCAACCAATACTAGGTGTTTGAAATGTTTCGCCTGGTGACCACACGCATGCACAACACAGTGACCGCCCATCGAGTGCCCCACACCGATGGCGTCCTTAAGACCGAGCATTTCACATACATGGAGTAGGTCATTACCGAACTGGGGCCATTTGTAAGGGGGCACATTTCCTGACCGCCCATGTCCGCGCATATCCACTGCAAAAATGTGCCAATCTTCCGGCAGGCCTGCCACAATTTGATCCCAGCAGCGCGCATGAAATCCAGTTGCATGAACCAGCAACACTTGCTGACCACCGGGCACACCCCATTCAAATACACATAAATCAACATCAGGCAGGTTAAGGGTCATTTGCTTTGGCGAAGCTGGCATATTTCAAACTCGAATGGACTACAAAAATGAGAAACGCGCTAAATGCTCGCCCCGGTGACGGCGGATATCTTAGGCGAAAGCGCAACAAAGCGTTACACTAGAATTTTGTACAATAGTGTATTAAAGAACATTTATTCACCGACCATTTACCGATTATTCACCGACGAAAGCCATGACAGAACAAATCAATACCAGAACAGAAGTTGTTTCAGACGAAGCAGAATTGCTGATTCTTGTCGACAGCGAAGATCAGCCTATTGGCGAGCTGGATAAAGCCGCCTGCCACAATGGCGAGGGCACTCTACATAGAGCGTTTTCTTTGTTTATCCTCAACGGTAAAGGTCAAATTTTGCTGCAAAAGCGCGCAAAAAATAAACGCCTGTGGGGCGGCTACTGGTCTAACTCTTGTTGCTCGCACCCACGAGTGGGTGAGTCAATGATTGATGCAGTAGTCCGGCGCAGTGAGCAAGAAGTAGGCATCAAGGTGGATGCGAAGTTTGTTTATAAATTTGAATACTCCGCCCAATTTGGCGAGGCAGGTAGCGAGAGAGAACTGTGCTCTGTTTATGTGGCACAAACAAACGATGAACCGGTATTCAATACCGAAGAAATCAGCGCCTGCCGCTGGGTCTCCCCAGCGAAACTGGCCAAAGCATTAGTCGACAACCCTGATCACTATACGCCTTGGCTAAAAATGGAATGGGAAACCCTGCGCCGCGATCACAGCAACGTACTCAGAGCCTCTTGAGATTGGGCTTGGGCCCTGCCCTCGCCCCGCAGTTAGGCTACTAAGCTTGGAGATCTAAACAGGCATCAGCTTTTGCTGGGCCCCAGCTTGTGCATCTGGACGCGAAATCACAATTTCATCCGCTAACCTAATCAAACCACCCTTCACCACCACCGCCATCACCCCAGCTTTACGCACAAGACTGCCATCAGCGTCTCGCTCTAATACTGCGGCCATTAACCCTGGCCGATAATCATCTAACTGCTTACATGGATTTCGCAAACCCGTGATACACAGTTGAGCTACAGCGCCTATATTGAGCAAAGTGCCCGGCGGCAGACCCAATAAATCTATGCCAACAGTGGTGAGATTCTCACCCATTGATCCTGGGTACACATCAAAGCCTTGAACTCGTGTTTGTTGGATGAGTTCAAAATGCAACAAGTGCACCTGCCGCAAATTGGGTTGAGTTAGGTCGGCTTGTACTCTAGATCGATGCTGAACGGTAACTCCGCTATGCACATCGCCCTCAAGACCAATACCCCGAAGCAAACGCGCCTGACTAACTGGCGTTTTGCTAAAGCAATGGTCCCGGCTAATACTGATTCCGATAAGAGAGTTCATTGTGCTTGGAGATTTCCCGCCGTTTCTGCACATTTCATCTGCCTCTGCCGCCTATTTCATTGACTGCGGCTTAACACGCGTGCCAGCTGTTGCCGCGGTGTGCAAGTCAAACCATTCGTCAGCTGTCTGGCCTAAACGCGCGCGCATACCCTGCTTAATTTTTGCAGGCGCACCACTAGGGAAGTCTGCAAAGCGCTCGCATATCGCAGTGGCAGTTTGCAGAACTTGATCATCATCAACGCTTTGGTTAGCGAGGCCCAAACGAAGCATATCCGCACCCTTTAGTCGGTCGCCCAGAAGTACAACCTCTGCTATTACGGCCTCGCTATAGCGCAAATTCAACCATGCAAGATTGTAAGGTGCCGCCATACCAATTTGCACCTCACCCACTTGCACAAAAGACTGCTCACCCACCACCAAATAGTCGCAGGCTACCGCCAACGCAGCGCCGCCATTTATTGCGTATCTCTGCATAGCCCCAACAATTGGCTTATCACATTGAAACAACGCTTTATGAGCACCACGCCAAATTGTTTGAAAGTCTGCCAGCCACTCCGGCTCAGGTGTGGCGTTAAATGCGCCAAGATCTAAACCTGAACAAAAAGCCCCGCCTTCACCACGAAGCATAATCGCCTGCACTTCAGCGTCTGCATTTAGGGCGTTAACGCGTTCCGCGAGGCCAACGCCAAGTGGTCCTGTAATCGCATTTTTGCGCTCGGGTCGATTCAAAACCACCTCGGCCCATACCCCGCCAGCTTGAGTAGTAAACTTGTTGACTAAAACCTCTTCCATGACTTCCCCTCCATTGAGTTAGTTTCTAAAAGCACCTTTTTGTTAAAAGTACATTGGGCGCCCCCTATTTATAGAGCGGCTTAAACAAGCAAAAGAATGCCTAAAACCAGTAAAAACATGCCTATCATTTCGCGGATTCTAATACGCTCACGCAAAAAGAAAACCGATGTCACCAGCGTAAACAACAATTCGACCTGGCCCAAAGCCCTGACAATTGCAGCATTTTGCAAGGTCATAGCCGTAAACCAACATATAGAACTAACGCTGCCAATTAATCCTACCCATATTGCAATAGGCCAACTGCGGACAACTTTACCTATTTGCTCAGGTTCTCTCAGCGAGAGATACACCCCCATTAGTACTGTTTGCAAGGTCAGCGTCACTGCCAGAGTAAAGCCCGCACGCTCGGCTAACCCCAATGTTGGTAGGCCATGCATCTGCGCGCCAGCATCAGCATCAATACTTAAGGCCAAGCTGGCACCGCGAAAACACACCGAACAAAGCGCGAATGCAGTACCCGCAAGCACACCGTACCAAACGCTGGCATCACCCTGAAGAAAGTCCTTGGTGCGAATACTCCCAGATAAAAAAAACACGCCCACCAAGCTCAAGGCAATACCCGTTAACGCTAGACCTGATACCGCATCACCTAAGATGATTAAGCCCAAAAGCGCTGCTTGTACGGCCTCTGTCTTACTCAAGGCAGTGCCCACAGCGAAATGCGAACCGCTTACAGCAGCCACCAACGCTGAAGTAGCAATGATCTGCATAATTGCGCCAACAATTACGTAAGCCAAAAACGCAAAATTTAGATCAGGCACACGACCTTCCCAAATGTAGGCGACATAAATCCATGCAAAAGGAATGGCATACACAAAACGCACATAAGCGGCGCCGTTAACTGAGAGTTCACCGGTTAGGCGCTTCTGCAACAACGAGCGCAAATTCTGCAAAAAAGCGCCGGCAATTGTTAAGCCAATCCAGAGTTCCATCAGCCGGCCTGCGGTATAGGCTGCGGCGTATGCGCCGCTATCTCACGCCGAGACACTTTATTAAACCGATAGAGCAGAAGTATTGCGGCGCAGGTTAAACCCGTGGCCATGCCAATCCAATAACCGTACACCCCTAAATCTAAAGCTTCGAAATAGCCGAACCCTAGAATCCAAGCAACAGGAAACCCTACTACCCAGTAACATATTAGGGCTACTAAGAAGGGTGCTCTTGTGTCCTTGTAGCCTCTCAGAGCGCCCATACCGATGACTTGTAGGTCATCGGATAATTGAAAAAACGCAACAATGACTATTAACCCTGTGGCGAGCTCCACCACAGATGCCTCTGTAGAATATAAGCTGACAATAAATTCTCCACCTAGTAACAATGAAGAGACCGCAAAAAGCGCGAATACAAATCCTGCACCTACTGCCACTAACCCGCTACGGCGAGCGGCAACGTAATCGCCAGCGCCAACGTTGTAGCCCACGCGAATTGAAGTCGCCATCCCCAACCCCAACGGAATCATAAAGACTAGGCCAGAGACATTATTGACAATCTGGTTAGCCGCCACGGTTTCAACACCTAGGCGGCCGATCAATAGGGTAACGGCCGAAAATATACTGAACTCCGCAAAGGTTGAGAGACCAATTGGCAGACCCAGCCGAACCAAACGCTTAATCTCCACAGCATCCGGCCAGGAAAACTCGGCAAATACGTTGGTTACTTTCACTCTAGAGAACTGCACAACACAAATAATGGCAATAAATTCAAAGGCCATCACAACAGAGGTCGCCCAACCACAGCCCTCGCCCCCCATAGCGGGCAAACCCAGCCCGCCATGAATAAACCAATAATTCAGGGGAATTTTGAGCAGAAAGGCAGAACCGGCAATGAGCATTGCAGGGGTGGTCCAAGACGTACCCTCGCACAGATAGCGCAGCACAAAGTAACCCAGCACCGGCAAGACGCCCCAACTCACCGCTTTCACATACGCCATAGTTATGGGAATGGCTAAGGGATCAACACCAACAAAGTGATACATGGGTTCCAAATTATGCAGCAGGGTCATCATGGCAACACCGCAAAAAAACGCTATCCACAGCGCCTGACGTACGACGGCACCGGCCTCTCGCACCCGACCACCGCCGTGCAATTGAGAAACCGTGGGCGTAACCGCCATGACAACACCGGCAATTAACATCAGGATCGGCCAAAAAATAACGCCACCAAGCGCTACGCCCGCCAGTTCAACGGAGCTCACCCGCCCTGCCATAATTGTGTCCAGAACCCCCAGCCCCATTTGAGCCAATTGCGTGACCACAAGCGGCAGGGCTAAACCGGTCAGCTTTTTCAATTCTGTGGTCACCACTGCCCGATCCATAACATTTACTCAGTTAGCTGGTCTCTGAAAAGAGGCCAATTCTGCTGGGCATTGTACAGATGGACTGACTGGGGGCCAGCGCCTCTTTCGCCGCAGAAAGTGCTGACATAAAAGGCCGAAATAGGAATCATTATCATTGAGGAAAGTAACTAAGAATTGATCATTGATAGGTAGAACCTATTACAGTCATCTAAAGTTTCAAATAGAAATGTGGCGTTAGACTTCTATACTGGTCCTCAGTCGCCAAGCCATAGGCTTGATACTTACACAACTAAGACGGAGTTCATGCAATCATGGAACTAAAGGACAGCAATACTTTGCAAAACCTTAAGGACGCCTTTGCTGGGGAATCTCAAGCAAATCGTCGTTACCTCTACTTCGCAGCAAAAGCTGATGTTGAAGGCGAAAATGACGTC
This sequence comes from Pseudomonadales bacterium, assembly GCA_028228615.1. Taxonomy (GTDB): domain Bacteria; phylum Pseudomonadota; class Gammaproteobacteria; order Pseudomonadales; family Azotimanducaceae; genus UBA4421. The sequence goes on from JAOJBS010000003.1 coordinate 88,301, forward strand.
GCAACAGTATTCCGCTCAACTGCAGAAGGCGAAACTGGGCATGCCCACGGACACCTTGAGTACATGGAAGCAGTTGGCGATCCAGCTACTGGCTTACCCATTGGTACTACTTCTGACAACCTCAAAGCAGCTGTTGCTGGCGAAACCCACGAGTACACCGACATGTACCCTGGCATGGCTAAGACAGCACGCGACGAAGGTTTTGACGAAATCGCTGATTGGTTTGAGACTCTAGCGAAAGCTGAGCGCTCACACGCCAACAGATTCCAAAAAGCTTTGGATGCGATGGACTAGTCAGAAGCTAGTTTAGAACTCGGCAACAGTCGCCGAATGTTCGAAAAGGGGCTTAATCGAGCCCCTTTTTTATGCCGGTAAAACAGCATAGACCCCGTAAATGATGAGAATAGAGAATTTCAATGAGTACACGTGAAGGTAGTTTAGAAGCCCCAGATCGCCAACCACTAGATTGGCAAAATCCTGAATTCTATGACAAAGATTCTTTGCACAAGGAAATGGAACGCGTTTTTGATATCTGTCATGGCTGCAGACGCTGCGTAAGCCTTTGCGATTCATTCCCAACTCTTTTTGATTTGGTCGACGAATCAGAGACCTTAGAGGTCGATGGCGTGGACAAAGCCGACTACAACAAGGTTGTTGATCAATGCTTTCTTTGCGACCTATGCGCTGAAACAAAATGCCCCTATCTGCCCCCTCACGAATGGGCATTAGACTTCCCACATTTAATGTTGCGCGCTAAAGCACAGAATTTTGCCAACAAAGATACTAAATGGCGGGACCGTATCATTACGTCTACCGACCCTATTTTTGATGCCATATCTACACCGGGCATAGCACAGATGGCTAACGCTGCCGCCAATTCAAAACCACTGCGCAAGGCGGGCCAAGCACTATTTGGCATTCACCAAGATGCGCCACTGCCCAAATTCATACCCAAACCTTTAACTGAATCGTTAGAAGGTTATATTGGCGATCACGCCGAAGTGACTGCAACGGAAAAAACGACCGGCAAAGTCGCCATTTTCGTGACCTGCTACGGCGATCACAACGAACCGCAAATGGTTGAAGATTTAATCGCCGTGCTCAATCACAACGGCGTACCGGTAAAAGTTTTACAAGATGCAAAATGTTGTGGCATGCCCAAACTGGAACTGGGCGACCTGAAGAAAGTAGAGAAGATGAAGGATGCGAACATCCCCGTTTTCCAACAAGCCATAGAGGAAGGCTACGACATCATCGCGCCCATTCCTTCATGCGTCTTAATGTACAAGCAAGAATTGCCCTTAATGTTCCCGGACCAAGCCGACGTGGCAAATGTTAAAGCGCACTTTTTCGACCCATTCGAATATTTGATGCTCAGACACAAAGCAGGGCTTATTAAGACCGAGTTTGCGAAGCCGTTGGGCAAGGTTGCTTACCATGTGGCTTGCCATCAGCGGGTGCAAAACTTTGGTATGAAGACCCGAGATTTCTTGAAGCTAATACCAGACACTGAGGTTAATGCTATTGAGCGCTGCTCCGGCCACGACGGTACTTATGCCGTAAAGGCGGAAACCTATGACAAGGCCAAAAAGATCGCCAAGCCAGTGGTTAAGCGTGTTATTGACAGCGAACCTGACGAATTTGGCTCTGACTGCCCCATGGCTGGCCGGCTGATTGCGGAAGGTGTTGAAAATGGCGAGGCCAAGCACCCGGTAAGTATGGTTCGCCAAGCCTACGGCATCTAACCCATTCGGCATCAAACTCAACCTTTATCATTACCAGCGGCGGAAGGAGTCTCCGGCGCACCGAGGAAAGAAAATGAAATTGACCCGTGAAGACCTTTGGTCCCTAGAAGAATACGCGCAAAAACGTGAAACTTTTCGTCAGGATGTTATCGCTCACAAGAAAAACCGCAATGTGGCTTTAGGGCCTAATGCCACGCTGTATTTTGAAGACGAACTCACCATGCGTTATCAAATTCAAGAAATGCTCCGCGTTGAGCGTATTTTTGAAGCGGCGGAAATTGAAGAAGAGTTAGCCTCTTATAACCCGCTCATACCAGATGGCAGCAATTGGAAAGCCACCTTCATGATCGAATATGCTGACGCCGAAGAACGTAAAGTGGCGTTAGCAACCATGGGCGGTATTGAGCTCACTGTATGGGTGCAAGTTGATGGCGGCGACAAAATCTATGCAATCGCTAACGAGGACATGGACCGTACTAGAGACGAAAAAGCCGCAGCAGTGCACTTTACGCGCTTTGAACTCAGTGCTGAGAACGTAGCTGATCTGAAAAGCGGGAAGCCGTTAACCATGGGCATCGACCACCAGAGCATTCCTTGTGCTGTGAAGATCGAAGGCATAACCAGAGACACTCTGTTAGCCGACCTCACTTAAACTCTGACTGATCTCAGAACTGGTAGCGGGACTAAGACCCCCTCTTTGTCCCGCCGCCTATCAAGCCCGCCGCCGCAAAAACACTAAACGCCCAGCATATCCGCCAGCGCAAAAACTCAATGCAAACTTGTCCGCAACACTTTTGCCAAATCTGCCAGCAACTCTGCCCGCGTCGATGTACTACGCCAACAAAGCCCCAACGTTCGATAAGGCACATCGTCTTCGCTAAACGGAATGTAACGCACATTACTGCCCACACCGACAGCGCGCTTACCTTCATCGGCTCTAGCAACCAGAGGCACAGCAAACTCTGGCATTAAAGTTACACCCATACCAGCACCAACCAATTGCCTCAATGTCTCAAGACTAGTGGCACTGTAACTTTTACTTTCAACGCCACGGTAAGCATGACAAACAGCCAAAGCTTGGTCACGCAGGCAATGGCCGTCTTCCAAAAGCAATACCGACTCGCCGTCCAGATCTTCAGGTGTCACCGTCTGACATTCTGCCTTAGCGTGATGTTCACCCACCGCCAAATAGAACGGCTCTGCGTAAAGTTCAAATTCTTCAATGTTTTCATCGTGCAAATCCGGGATTGGAATAGCCAACAAAATGGCGTCCAGGTCACCCCTCTTCAGCAATCGAGTAATGTGAGAAGTCTGGCCTTCCGTCAGTTGTAGCTGCAAATTAGGAAATGCTTCTTGTATCGGACGCAAAATTTGTGGCAACAAGTAAGGGGCGATGGTTGGAATGATGCCCACGCGAAGCTCTCCCCCCAGAGGGTCTTGTAGCTGCTCGGAAAGCGCCAACAAGGTATTAACTTCGGACAAGATACGTTGCGCTTGGGCAACAATTTGCTCACCTTCCGGCGACAACATCACGCGGCGGTTAGTGCGCTCAATCAGCATAACCCCCAAGGTTTCTTCCAACTTCTTCAGCTGGGTGGACAGCGTCGGCTGGCTGACAAAACACGCTTCCGCCGCACGACCAAAGTGCCGATGCTCAGCCACCGCCACCAAGTAACGTAAGTCTCGAAGATTCATATAAAACTTTTCCTAATAGCGAAACAATTTATTGCACAGGAAGCGGCTGCGCCTGTTCGATCATATAGTCTACCGCTTGGGAAAGTTCCTCATCGGTGCAGCTGTAACATAACCCTTTCGCGGGCATACCGGGTGCCAAGCCGTTAACAGTAGACGCAAGTAACAGCGCTTTGCCTTTAGCAATGCGAGGCCGCCATTCATCTACATCACCAATCCTTGGTGCGCCATTAATGCCAGGGTTGTGGCACGAATAACAGTAATCGTTGTATACGGCCTTGCCGGGGTGGCTTGGGCCACTTTGTCCAACACTGACGCCACCACCGTCACTGCAACCGCCTACAAGCAAGCTGCCAGAAAGCAGCAAAGCGACCGCTAGCAAGCGCTGGGAAATGGGGTTATTCATTATATTTCTGCTCCAACAAAAATTTGTAAAACTGGCAATAGGTAACTTGTCGTTAGGTTCTGGGTTACGACGAATCGTCGAGATCAAACGGCCTTCATCGAAGCCATAACTAATGTCACTTGAGGGCGAATGCGTCAGCATCAAGTGCCACAGGAAAACTACTGCGCATTGTATCAAGCTCTGCCAAATCTAAAGTCTGAGTAATGATCCTTTGCTTAGACAAATGCTCTTCCGGATCAACAAGTACTTTGCCGTCGCCATGATATACCGCGCTGCCGCCGCCATAAACAACACCCGCGCCGTCAGTGCCAATAATATTTACCCCCGCACAAAAAGCCTGGTTTTCTACGGCCCTTGCGCGCAGAAGTGTCTGCCAAATATCACGCCGAGCTTCAGGCCAATTCGCCACACACAACAGTAAATCGTATTTTTGGTCGTTACGCAGCCAGACCGGAAAACGCAGGTCATAACAAACAGAAAGGCAAATCCGCCAGCCTTGAAAATCCACCACAACCCGCCTAGTGCCCTCACTGTAATGCTCGTCTTCTCCAGCCATGCGAAACAAATGACCCTTGTCATAAATTTGCATCTCACCATTGGGCTGCACCCACAACATTCGGTTAAAAAATTGACCTTGCTCTTTTATCACCAAACTACCGCACAGTACTTTTTGCTTTTGCTGTGCTTGCTCAAGCATCCAGTTCACGGTTGCGCCATCCATGGATTCCGCAACGGTTGCAGAATCCATAGTAAAACCTGTGCTGAACATTTCCGGCAGCACCACCAGTTGCGAGGCTGACGGCACTTGGTCTAGCAACGTTTCAAAATGTGACCTGTTGCGCGCGGGGTCGTGCCAGTGCGTTGCGGTTTGCAGTAATGTCAGAGTTAAAGTTTGCATAAAATTTCAGCCGCTTGTCTTAGCGTTGCATCGTCCTTGGCAAAACAAAAGCGTAGCGCGTTGTGCTGACAGTGCTCGGCATCTTGGTAAAAAACGGATATAGGAATGGACGCTATCCCCAGCTCTTTGGTCCAACGTTCAGCCAACACATCGTCTGGCTCATCAGTGATCTCAGAGTAATCTAAAAGTTGGAAATAGGTACCCGACGATGGCCTAATTTTGAACTTGGAAGACGCCAGTAAGTTGCAAAAAAGATCACGCTTAGCCTGATAAAAATCTGGCAACTGCAAATGGTGTTCAGGCTGAGCTTGAAGAAAATCAGCCAACCCATGCTGCACCGGCGTGTTTACGGTAAACGTCACGTACTGGTGTAGCCGTCGAAATTCCGTGGTCAACTGTTCGGGCGCCACGCAATACCCAACCTTCCAACCAGTAACATGATAGGTCTTACCGAACGAGGAAATAACAAAGCTGCGTGCGTACAAATCATCATAGCGACACAAACTTGTATGCTCTTGCTGGTCAAACACCATGTGCTCGTAAACTTCATCGCCAATCAGGTAAATATTTGTATCGCTGACCAATTCACGCAATTGTTGAATGTCGTCTTCCGACCAAACTGACCCCGTGGGGTTATGCGGCGTGTTAATAATGATCAACCGTGTCCGCTCATTAATCGCATCTTCCACCCGCTGCCAGTCCACGCCAAAAGCGGGTCCTGTGAGAGGAATATGCACCGCCACCCCACCCTGCAACCGAATTACTGGGTCGTAGCTGTCATAAGCTGGATCAAAGACTATGACCTCGTCGCCCGCGTGGACGACACTGGCAATTGCACAGAAAAGCGCTTCAGTGGCCCCAGCGGTGACGGTAATTTCTTTGTCTGGATCGCACTTCAAGGCGTACAGATCTTCCACCTTTTCCGCGATGGCTTGCCTCAGCGACGCTACCCCCATCATGGGCGGGTATTGGTTAAAGCCGTGGGTCAGATAATAATTTACCCGCTCAAGTAATTCAGGAGGCCCATCAAAGTCTGGAAACCCTTGGGACAAGTTGATCGCCCCGTGTTTCTGAGCCAGCGCGCTCATGGTAGTAAAAATGGTTGTGCCTACATCTGGCAGTTTACTCACGGGGCTTGGGGCCACAGCGCTAGGGCCAACCGCCGCATTTACCGAAGTGGAACTCATTTGCGCCTACTCATTAAAATTTTAAACATCAACCTCATCTCTTACGACCAAACCCTACGACCAATGGATAGCGCCAACTAAAAGGACCGACTAAAAGGACCCACAAATTTGCCTCAAAGAGGCATGACCCAACCACAATCTAATTTCCTTATCGGCCAATATTCGACAACTGGCCAGTCGCACTAACCCTTGCAACCCTAAGTCAGTTTCGCACAGGAACAGCAAAAACAAATATCAAAATATTTTGATATTTAAAAAAACCTTGGTAGCATGCGCCCCGCACAACGTCGCAGGCGTTGGCTAAAAGATTTTCTATACAATATTCAGCAGAGAAACGCTTTTTTGCAATCTAATATCTCGCCACTCACCCTAGCCAACCACACTGCTTCAGAATCTGCTGAATTGGACATTGTGGCTATGGCAAAAGCCATCGGTGACGACCTGAGGGCAAATATTTTACGTGCTTTAGCCAGAGACTCGTTTGGTGTCATGGAACTATGCAAAATCTTCGCTGTTGCGCAGCCCGCATTGAGCCACCACCTGAAAATTCTCAAGCAGGCTGGTTTGGCCAGTTCTCGACGCGAGGGTACCAGTGTGTTCTACCAGCGGGCCGGTTTCCCTGCCCAGTCACTGCCTGCAGCGTTATTTCAAGCACTCGATCAAACACCGCTGCCCACTGTGGCGCTGACCAAGGTAGATGATATTTATGCAGAAAGAGCGCAACAGAGCGCCTCTTTTTTCCACAACAATGCAGACGTTTTAAATCACCAGAGTGAACTCATTTGTCCTTCAGAAGTCTTCATTCCCTACGTTGTAGAGACAATCGCCGAGCACAACGCATCTGCCGGCAAAGCGCTAAATAAACTCACCAAACGCCAAGCCAGCACTTTGCTAGAAATTGGCCCGGGCGATTGCACGCTGCTTGCCGCTTTAGCGCCGCAGTTTGATCACGCTATCGGTATAGACAGCAGTCAATCTATGCTCAATGTTGGGTTAGCCCAGCTAGAGCAAAGGCCCAACGCTACTACGCAAAATATTAGTCTACAAAAGAAAGACTTTTATCAACTTCCCAGCAGTGAAGGGTATGACATCATCGTTGCAGCCATGGTGTTGCACCACATGCCCTCACCAGATGCATTCTTCAAACAGGTGAGCAAACTCTTACGACCTAACGGATTGCTCGTGCTGGCAGAGTTGTGCCCGCACACCCAAGAGCGTGCCAAAACCCTCTGTGGCGACCTTTGGCTTGGCTTCGCGCCAGAAATTTTGCAGGAGCACGCTGCCAAGAACGGCTTGAAAGTAAAAGCCCAACAGTACCTTGCCCAGCGCAATGGCTTCCGCGTGCAAATACCCAGTTTCGAACCAGTAACAACCCAACCCTCTCTATCTTAAGGAAATAATAATGACAGATTACAAAGTAGCAGATATCGCTTTGGCCGAATTCGGTCGTAAAGAGATCACTTTAGCTGAAGCGGAAATGCCAGCACTTATGGCGCTACGTGAGCGCTATTCGGCAAGTCAACCCTTAGCAGGCGCTAAGATCATTGGCTGCATCCACATGACTATTCAAACAGCGGTGCTTATAGAAACACTCATCGACCTTGGTGCAGAAGTACGCTGGTCATCATGCAACATCTTCTCAACCCAAGACCACGCAGCCGCCGCAATGGCAGCAGCAGGCATTCCAGTATTTGCATGGAAAGGCGAAACCGAAGAAGAGTACGAGTGGTGCATCGAACAAACTATCCTTAAAGATGGCACCCCATGGGATGCCAACATGTTGTTGGACGACGGCGGCGACCTCACTGTGATCATTCACAAAGAATACCCCGCGATGCTGGATAAGATTCATGGCATCAGCGAAGAGACCACTACAGGCGTACACCGTCTTTACGAAATGATGCGCGATGGCGAACTTAAAGTGCCTGCCATCAATGTGAATGACTCTGTGACCAAATCTAAGAACGACAACAAGTACGGTTGCCGCCACAGTCTGAATGACGCAATCAAGCGTGGCACAGACATGTTGATGGCTGGCAAGCGCGCGCTAGTTATCGGTTATGGCGATGTGGGTAAAGGCTCCGCTCAGAGCTTACGTCAGGAAGGCATGATCGTACGCGTTACTGAGGTGGACCCTATTTGTGCAATGCAGGCCTGCATGGACGGCTACGAAGTTGTATCGCCCTACGTTGGCGGCAAGAACACCGGTAAAGTTGCCGACATCGACCTACGTTTACTGCAAGACACTGACATTGTTGTAACCTGCACAGGTAACGCAAATGTGTGTGATGAGGCCATTCTGCGTACGGTTAAAGCGGGCGCGGTTATTTGTAACATCGGTCACTTCGACAACGAAATTGATACGGCCTTCATGCGCGAAAACTGGACTTGGGACAAGGTCAAAGACCAGGTTCACATGATCCACCGCTCAGAGACTCGCGGCGACTACCTGATTCTGTTATCAGAAGGTCGCTTGGTGAACTTGGGCAACGCTATGGGTCACCCATCGCGCATCATGGACGGTTCATTTGCCAACCAAGTACTGGCGCAAATGTATCTGTTTGAACAGGCATGGTCAGATCAGCCTGTGAATCAGCGTCAGCCTATTGGTGTTGAAGTATTGCCTAAGAAACTAGACGAAGAAGTAGCAGAACTCATGGTTGCCGGCTTCGGCGGCGTGATGACACGCCTGACCAAGTACCAAGCCGACTACATCGGTGTTGGCGAAGAAGGTCCGTTTAAGATCGACAGCTACAAGTACTAGCATTCCATCGTGGCCCGTAAAAGGGCCACTCACCTATCGGCTGGCACTCGCCAACCGATAGGATGAGTTGCTAACCAGCCGCCAGGCGGCGTCAGCAAAAACCGATCTAGCCCTATCCCTTTCTTCCCCTAGTCGGTGTCTTCAAGAATCACGGCGCTACTCAACAGCCACTTTACTGAGTGAGTCAGACCGCGTATTGTCCGCGCCTCGCAGTTTTTGAGACGCCTGTTTAGATTACCTATGCAACCACTGAATAAAATTATAGAAACCCTCGATCTCGAAGAAATTGAGTTAAATCACTATCTGGCCACTAGCCCCAACGAAGGGTGGCAGCGCGTTTACGGTGGTCAAGTGATCGGCCAAGCCTTAGTCGCGGCATCACGCACTGTAGACGAAGACCGCCAAGCCCACAGCTTGCACGGCTACTTTCTCAGAGCGGGCGATAAAGACATACCTATTTTGTACAAGGTCGACCGTATTCGTGATGGTCGCAGCTTCACCACAAGGCGTGTTGTTGCAGTACAAAAGGGCAAGGCCATATTCACTATGTCCATCTCCTTCCAAGTTGCTGAAGAGGGTTTGTCTCACCAATTTCCAATGCCCACCACACCTAAGCCCGAAGACTTAAAAGACGAAGACGAGGTACGCAGAGAACAAGCCCAAGCATGGCCGGCAGAATTTCAGGAGTCGTTTACTGGCTCCTCCGCCATTCAAATGAAACATGTGGAACCCACTGACCTGCTCAATCCCACGCCCACTGAACCTGTGCAGCGTTGTTGGATGAAAAGTGGCGAGGCGCTGCCTGACGACCCGCGCGTACACCAGTGCGTGCTTGCCTATTTGTCTGATTGGTCTTTGCTAGACACCGCTGCTCGCCCACACGGGGTGAGTTTCATGCAGGACAATGTGCAAGTGGCCAGCCTGGACCACGCCATGTGGTTCCACCGCCCTTTTAGAGCTGATGAATGGCTACTTTATGATCAAGACAGCCCAACAGCCAGTGGAGCCAGAGGCTTCAATAGAGGCCTCATCTATAATCAAGCCGGAGAGTTGGTAGCGTCCACTACCCAAGAAGGGCTAATGCGTATTCATAAGTAGCATTTGGTTATGCTATCGGCGCGCACTTTAGGGTTCACAAATTAGCGTTAGGATTTTGCGGAGGGTCTTTTCCGAAAGGAATTTTTCGGAAAAGATTTTTCTAAGAATGGCTAGCTTTTAGGAAAAGCCAAATTTTGCCAAAGGTCCTGATAATCATAGTCAGTTTGCAGGGCCAAATTCAGGCGATTGTAAGACCCAAAATCGCTCACAATATGAGTGACTTGAACAATACCTTTGTCTGTTAGGCCCACACTGCGTAAACCCTCTATATCAGCATCGGTTAACGCCGCGGGTTCATCGTTCACCTTCAGCGCGTATTCTAATATGTGTTTCAAACGCGCATTACTGACACTGTCAGTACCTTTTTGCAAAAGCTGACTCACCAGATCTTCGGACTCACCCAATCCGTGATTGAGAATAGTGCAAAACGCGGCAGTACAATATGCACAGCCATTGCGTTGAGAAACCAAAATGCCTATGTGCTGAATTTCAGTCATTTCCAACTCACCGGCTTCCCACAACACTTTTGTAGCACCGAGCTTGGCGGTAAAGAACTCAGGAAAATTCAGCTCAACAAAAAAATGGTTAGGGACACTGCCTTCCATTTGCGTCACCCAATCAAAAATCCCCTGTACCGCCGGGTCATCAACTTGATCTGGTTTTGCTATTTTAACTCTAGCCATTTTTTTCCTTTAGCAAAAATTCGGTTACGCTTTACAGCGCAACCTTAGTACCTATTATTAGGTGCTAGCCCTTAATTAAAGTCGCGTCTAAGCTCTAAGCGAAACTCTCTGCCGCGATCAAACAACCCTTCATAGGATTGAAACGCTGTGCCGTACACGCCACTTATCAGATAATCATCATCTGTTAGGTTGCGTCCAGACAGGGTCAACAACCAACCTTCATCAGCGCTTATCCAACGCACGCTAGCATCCACCAACTGCACTGAATCTGTGGCAAGTATTGGTGTGTTGTAGGCGTCATTAAAGGTTTCAGCGCGGTAACTCCAATCTGCGCGCAGCACCAATGTGCCTCTGGCGTCCATCTGAATTTCCTTAGAAACACCTAAACTTGCTGCGAATTCTGGCACGCGTTCAAATTCGAAAGACTCACTGATTAGCGTAATGCCCGTATCAATATTGTCATAGCCGGCATTCAGATAAGCAAAGCTACCTTCAATCAACCAACCCGCTCCGGGCGAGGCCAAAGCCTCAAGCTCTATGCCCTCGATAGATGCTTCACCTAAGTTGCGCGTTACCGGCGCAACACTGTTAAACACCTGCACCTGTAGTTCTTCGTAATCGGTACTGAATAGCGCGCCATTAATGCGCAGCTTGCCATCAATAAATGTGCCTTTAAATCCTACTTCAAAGACATCCACAAACTCCGGATCGTAGGTTGGAATTAAATCTATATCAGCGGTGCCAGCGGGCGCGGTAAATGGCGCAACCACTGGTGGGAAAACCCTCTGAGTGAACCCGCCAGACTTAAAGCCTTCGGAATAATTGAAGTAAATCATCAGATCATCTGAAAGGTCATAAGCTAAATTCACAGCGGGCGTAAACTCGGACACATCAATTTCTTTTTCTAGCAACGGTAGAATTCGTCCACTTGCTTGTAAAAATGGCGCGTCCAGTGCCGCCAGAGGATTTCCAGCCGGTACCAGTTGACTAATACCAGCGTAGTAATTCTGAAAAATAATTTGGTCTGGGGTAAACGACTTCTGCTCGTCTGTGTAACGACCGCCTAGGGTGACATGAAAGTCTTCTGTCACATCGTAAGTCGCCTGGGCAAAAGCCGCCCATGCTTCATTATCAAAATCACCGCCTGAACGGAAATTAGAAACCGTGAAGTCTAGGATATTGGTATTGGTGCCCTCTTCAGTAAAGTAATAAAGGCCAGCAACCCACTGAACTTTGTCGTGAGTGCCTAACAGTTGAAACTCTTGGGTAAATTGATCTTGATCCAGAACATCAGAGAATTGAGATATACGATGAGGAGAATGGTCTCCATCGCGGGCAAATTCTGCATCAAGCTGGCGCGCGGCTGTAATTGATTTCAATGAAAGCGCTTCGTTGATGTCATAGTTCAAGGTGACGGAGGCACCAAACGTGTCATTTTCTGAATACGCAGGCGCTGTACCTTCGTCAGTACCGTCTTTGCCAACGTAACGACTGTCATAGCAATTGGCACTGGCTGGATTAGAGGTCACACCAACACCAGCAGCATTGGTCGCGGCGCAAGGTTGCCCCGGCCCTAGTGCAGCCGTAGTGACATTATGAATAAAGGCCATTGGCGGCGGTGGCGCAAGCACAACGCCGGCTAGCTGACTTAGGTCAGTGAAATCAATGCCAATCAACTCCATCGCAGGGCCATTTTCACGGTCGCGCGAAACATCTAAATTAAACTGCGCGGAAAATGCATCTGTCGGCTCCCAATTCACAGCAAGACGACCCGCAAGGGTGTCATCATTACCTAGATCAATACCGTCAGTGCGCTTTACATATCCATCTTGCTTGAAACTGGCAATAGATAGACGCGCGGCTAGGGTTTCACTAAGGGGTGATTCGATGGAACCTTTAAAATTTTGCAATTTGTCGGTACCCGCAGTAACAGACAAGCTACCAGAACGCTCGCCCCCTATTTCAGGTTTGAGGGTAGTAATTGATATAGCGCCACCAATTGTATTGCGCCCAAATAAGGTGCCCTGAGGCCCGCGCAATACTTCCAATCGCTCGATATCGACTAAGTCTAAAATTGCGCCCACAGAGCGAGCAATATAAACCCCATCAACATATAGACCCACGCCGGGTTCTGTTGTTGGCAAAAACTCTTTTTGGCCTACACCGCGCAAATAAATTGCAGCAGAGTTAGATGCACCACCAAAACTAGGATTGTTTTCCAGCGTCAAGCTGGGCGCAAAACGAGATATTTCATCTAAGGTAGTAATACCACGATAGTCTAACGAATCGCCTGTGTAAGCAGAAATGGCAATCGGTGCATCCTGCAAGCCTTCCTCACGGCGGCGAGCGGTCACAACGACCTCTTCAATCACGGCACTAAAACCTGAACTGCGCTCTGTGGTTTCCTCAGCCGCAGCCACACTAGCCAAAACCGACGAGGCCAAGGCCACGGCAAAAGCCAAGCCGCTTTTATTCATTTTCACAAGACATCCCCTTTCTACTATTTATTGCATTTATTTTTTTCGCGGGCCAAAGCTGACCCGCATTCAATACCGTCTATGCCACTCGGTAAAGTGGCCTAACTCGCCGTTATGACTTACTGCAAACTTATTCCAGTCTTTTCCAATTCTTACAATTTAGGCAATAACCGGAACACTGCTCATTGCCTCTGCAATTTTCGCATCTGACAAATCCAAGTCTTCCATTCCACCATTCATATATTTGTCGTAAGACGCCAAATCTAAATGACCGTGACCACACAGCGCTGTGAGAATAACCTTCTCTTCACCAGATTCTTTACACGCTAATGCTTCACGCATGGCTGCAGCTAGGGCGTGCGTAGGTTCTGGTGCAGGCACAATGCCTTCAGAGCGAGCAAACTGTAGTGCACTAGAGAAACACTCTGTCTGAGGCACTGACATGGCCTCAACCAAACCCAGCTCGTAAACGTGGGACACTAGCGGGGCCATGCCATGGTACCGCAGGCCGCCCGCATGAATGGCCTCTGGAATAAACCCATGTCCCAAAGTGTGCATCTTCATCAGCGGCGTTAATCCAGCGGTATCGCCAAAGTCGTAACGGTACTCGCCCTTGGTAAGTGTTGGACAAGCGGTAGGCTCTACACAACGAATTATTGGGTTCATGTTACCCGCCATCTTTTCGCGCAGAAAAGGAAATGCCAAGCCCCCGAAGTTCGAACCGCCGCCGGTGCAGCCCACCAATACATCTGGTGTTTCGCCCACTTTAGCCAACTGCAACAGTGCTTCTTCGCCAATAATGGTTTGATGCAAAAGCACGTGATTGAGAACACTACCCAGAGCGTAGCGAACAGTCGGATCTTGCACAGCCTCACTGACCGCTTCAGAAATAGCGATACCAAGAGACCCAGGATGGTCCGGATCTTGGGCTAATAAAGACCTACCAAATTCAGTCACCGTTGATGGGCTTGGGTGCACTTTGCCGCCCCAAATCTCCATCATGGTACGGCGATAAGGCTTAGCCAAATAAGAGGCTGCTACCTGCCAAATTTCACACTCCAAACCAAACTGTGCACAGGCAAAGGCCAGCGAGCTGCCCCATTGACCGGCACCGGTTTCAGTAGTGAGCTTGCGCACACCCTCTTGAGCGTTGTACCAAACCTGAGGTACAGCTGTATTAGGCTTATGCGAACCCGCAGGGCTTACGCCTTCGTACTTATAAAAAATCTTCGCCGGTGTATCGAGTAATTTCTCTAATCTGCGCGCCCTGAACAACGGGCTGGGACGCCATAAGCGATAAACATCCAGCACTTCACCGGGGATGTCGATATACCGCTCAGTAGACATCTCCTGGGAAATCAACGCCTTGGGAAATAAAGGCGCAAAGTCTTCCGCAGTGGCCGGTTGATGGGTGCCTGGATGCAGTGCCGGAGGCGGTGGTTCTGGTAGGTCAGCCACAATGTTGTACCACTGTGTTGGCATCTCATCTTCTTCAAGCAAGATCTTCGTATAATCACTCATCGATATATCCAAATAAAAACAGCCGTAAAGGCCTAAAAGCTAATTCTCCGTGGGGCCGCCATCATATTGGTACCCATGGGGAAAGAAAAGTACCTCAACAAGCGTCAAACAAACGTGAGGCACCGAGCAATATTTGTTTAAGGCGCTGTAAAACACCTATCTTCATTCAGGCACAGACTTTAGCTGAACAAACGACCCGCCACTCAACCCCAAACGGCCACTGACAAGGCCACAGCGCTCTGACCCGGCGCACTATTTAAGTGCACTGACAGCGGCCAAAAAGCAAAACCACCAAGTCGCATAAAACAGATACAAAGTGGCGGCGTTACGAGCCAAACGCCTTGCATAACAAGTGAAAGGCAAATTTTGCTATGCCGCTGAATTTTTGCTCAAAAATTACTACCGCTTATCGCCAATTCACTACAGTTTACTTTCTTGATGCGGACTTTGCTGCCCCACACCTTGAGAATCTCATGCGGCTTGTGAGCTTGTGCAAATTTTTTGCTATTGATCGCATCAATCAAATCCCAAGCCAGCATTTTTAGTATGACTAATCTACTTAAGCGAATTTAGTAAACAGCAACTTTGCATCCACAATTGTGAGCGGGGAGAAATATGATTTTTCAAAATAAATGGGCAAAAATTACCGGCACGGTAATTCTAGCAACTGTAGCCTTAGGCACTCAGACAGTGCACGCAGAGGGCAGAGTAATTGAAGAAGTATTGGTTACCGCTGAGAAGCGCCAGTCAACGGTATCAGATACATCCATTTCAATTTCGGCTTTCGGCCAGTCCCAGTTAGAAAACTTCGGTATTCAAGGCGCAGATGAGTTAGTTAACTTTATCCCAGCAACAACAAGAGACACCTACGATATTCGAATCCGCGGTGTGGGACGAAACTTTCGCGCATTGGGCGGCGACCCTGGCGTTGCAACCTACTACAACGGTATTTATTCCGAAGACTTCGGTATAGCCTCCTCAGAAAACGGCCTTTACGATGTGGCACGTGTGGAAGTATTGCGCGGCCCTCAGGGCACACTGTATGGGCGTAACTCTATTGGCGGCGCACTCAACTATATTACCAATAAACCCACTAACGAATTCGAAGGCGAATTCCGAGTGGCTGCAGGTAACTTAGGCTCACAAGAATACTACGGTGTTCTTTCTGGCCCTTTAGTCAAAGATAAATTGGCATACCGATTGGTTGGCATAAAACGCGACAGAGACGGTTCAATTGATGGACAGAATGGCTCTCAAGACATTAACACCATTGACGACCAAAATATCTCATTAGCCCTAGAATGGAATATCGCTGAAAATTGGCAAATGAATGTGCGCTGGAATGATAGAGATTCAGACAGAATTATTGGCCAGCAAGTACCCGTTGCAGATGGTATTGAAGGACAGCGCGGCAGTCGCGATACGACCAACTTCGCGCGAGGCCTAAGACCAACTTCGGGCACCACGTCGGGAGAATTCATTTTCACACACCCAACTACCGGCGCACTGCTCTACGGCTTACCGGTTAGACCCGGCGTTGACAGAGCGGCATCCAACGCCCCAAATCCCGCATTTGGTGCAACCGGTTTAACCCTTAATAGTAACTTATTCGATTTAGACAATGCCGTGGCCACCAATAATGAAAACGATGAAGAATTTGTTCAACAGGGCGTGCAGTTCGACTTGAATTGGGACATTAGCGATACCGTTTCGCTGAAATACCTCGGTGGGTGGCAGGATTTCGACTATACCTTCGATATTGAATACGACTACACCGACGCAGAATTTTCACAAGCTAGGCAAACTGTTCTTGAAGCCGTGGAGACCTCTTCCCACGAACTACAATTGTTGTGGCAGATTGGTGAACGCCTAGAGATAACGAGTGGTTTATATCTATTCAACTCCGATAGACGACAAAACTTTGCTTTTAGAGACAACACACGTTTCGTTAACCCCTTTAACTATGGCAACCTAGCAGGCTTCGCTGCAGCCAGCGGTGCAAACCAAGCGCATCAAAGACTGGGAGACACTGGTGGATTTGGTCTTTGGCAAGGGGACCCAGGCGCCGCATCTTACGAGTACTTCAACGATGTCGTGACTAAAGCACTGGCAGCATATACACAAGGCACCTATACCTTTAACGACAACTGGGCGCTCACAGTGGGCGTTAGATGGGCTAAAGATGAAAAAGCTGCCTCTGAGAATCGCACAGGCTACTTCGAAGCCAATTTAGACGCCGGCCCATTCGCAGGCTTAGGTCCGGCCTTAGATGGCCAATGTGACCTATCCTTCAACACGGATTGCAGTGCCTTAGGCCTAACACCGCTAGCCATTGCTAACATTTTCACTGGCGCTGCCACACCGACCTTCAACCCAGCGAACCCTATTACACCGACCTGTGCACTAGGCAGCAGCAATTGCGCGACCCCGCTGCTGTTGCAAGGCATTCCATTTTCATTCGCTGACCAAGCCGCCGATGAGGACGATTGGGGCGACGTATCGTTCCGAGTCAACCTAGATTGGACACCCAGCGAAGACACACTGATCTACGGCTCTGTGACTACAGGCTATCGATCAGGAGGCTACTCCTTAGGCATTGGTGACTCGCGCGCTGTGGGCAACCTACTCACTTATGAACAAGAGGAAGTTGTTGCCTACGAGCTCGGCTATAAAGGCACACTGCTAGATGGCCAGTTACAGGTGAACGCATCCGCGTACACCTACGATTATTCGGACTATCAAGATCGAATCGAAATTTTCAACAACCAAACCGCTACCGCCTTGGACCAAGTAATTAACGCCGATTCCGCAATAAATTCCGGCCTAGAGGTAGAGGTCATCTGGTTGGCCAGCGACAGCCTGAGTATTGGAGGTAACGCGAGTTACACCAAAGCGGAATACGATTCAGACCTTTTTGTTTTAGAAGACGACAACCCAGCCTATCCAACCAGCATATTCAGCAACTTCAATCTGGATCCTAACAATCCGGGCACTGATAACTTCTTGGTACGCAACTACAATGGCAACGCACTGAAGCGCATCCCAGAATGGAAAGCGACCATTTGGACCTCTTACGAGTGGCAGTTCAGTGACAGCTCGTTAACTGCTGGTGCGGTATACGCATTCACCGGTTCTTATTACTCCTCCGGTATAGAAAGAACACTAGATGAAGTGCCTGAGCGACTTCGCATAGATTTGTCTCTCATCTGGCGCGATTCCGCCGAAAACTGGACGGTGAAGGGTTTTGTCGACAATGTCACAGGGCAAGTCTATGCCAGAGGTTTGGATACACCAACAGAAGGACGAGACTTCCGCTTGGTTGCTGAATCCCTTTACCCGCGCTACTACGGCGTGGATGTGACCTACAGATTCGGCGCTCGATAAGTACTGTTCTAAGGACTACGGTCTGAACTAGCCTTTAAATAGGTTTGAATTAAGCCCACCGCTTGGTGGGCTTTTTTTCGCCTGTTTTTCCAGCCAAAAATCCAGATTTCTAATCTCTATTACTTCAACGTGGCACTTCGTTATTGCCCCAATCAACCCATGCACCGCTACTGCCAATGGTGTAATTTATGGCTGGGGATTCAAAAATTGAGGAGAAAAAACAAATGAAGGATTTAAACCGCCTGCTAACAACTGCCTGCATAATTGTTTTAACTACAATTTTGACGGCCTGCTCTAGCCCAGAGGACAGCACAACAACCACAGCAAATAATAGCAAGGACACTCAGGCAGTAGCGCCCAGGTTTAACGCACCCAGCCTTGTCATGCCCAAAGATACAATTATTGCAGAGCCTCAGGCCAACGCTTACCGCGAAGCCTATTTTGGCGACCTGCACGTGCATACAGACTACTCATTTGACGCTTACGCTTTTGGCACTGTGGCCACTCCCTATGATGCCTACAGATACGCACAAGGCGAAGCCATAGCCCACCCAGCGGGTTTCCAAGTACAACTGGGCCAACCGTTAGATTTTTATGCAGTGACCGACCACGCCATGTTTTTGGGTGCTGTTAAAGCCGCTGCAAACACCAGCACAGTATTCTCGCAAGAGCCCCATGTGCAGGATCTACATAACATCAATGCACCCGATAACCTGAATATGGCAAGCCTATCCCAACGAGTGAAAGCCTTTAGTACTTTCCTCCCGGATACTTTGGCGAGAATCACCAGTGGCGCAACCGACGTAGACATCATCAATCAAATTGCCAAAGACGCTTGGGCAGACATTGTCCAAGCGGCCCAAGCGAATAATCGCCCAGGCGAGTTCACCACATTCGTCGCTTATGAGTACACTTCCTCAACAGACGGACGCGGTAACCTACACCGTAACGTGATATTTAGAGACTCCGACAAATTGCCATCAATGCCCTTTTCTCGATTTCACAGCCAAAACCCCGAGGGCCTGTGGGACTGGATGGACGGCCTCAGAGCACAAGGCATAGAAACGCTCGCCATCCCGCATAACTCCAACGGATCTAACGGCGCAATGTTTCAAATGGTTGACTGGGCCAGCAACCCTATAGATGAAACCTACGCCCAACGCAGAATTCGCAACGAACCCTTAGTCGAAATAACTCAGGTCAAAGGCACATCAGAAACACACCCACTGCTCTCAAAAAATGATGAATGGGCGAATTTTGAAATTATGCCTTATCGCATTGCAACGACGTTGCCCAGCCAACCCCAAGGCTCTTATGCAAGAGAGGCACTACTAAATGGTATGACTTTAGCCGACCAAGGTTTAACCAACGCCTATCAATTTGGCTTTGTCGGCGCATCAGACACTCATACCGGGGCGGCCTCTCTTGATGAGGAAAATTACTTTTCTAAAGTAGGTTTATTGGATGCTGACGGCGGCCGCCGGGGATCGCAACCGCTGTCCGCTGGAGACGCAGAAATCATTAAGGCAGCGGGCCGAGTGGAAATCAAAAACATTGGTGGCAAACAATATGCTACCGGTGCTTATGAAACTTGGGGCGCATCCGGCTTAACCGGCGTGTGGGCGGAAGAAAACACACGGGATGCGATTTATCGTGCCTTTAGGCGCAAAGAAACTTTTGCGACATCTGGCCCCAGAATAAAGGTTCGGTTGTTTGCCGGCTATAATTTCGACGGCAACTCCCTCAACAACACCAATGAGGTCGCAGCAGCCTATGCAAGCGGCGTCAGCATGGGTTCAGAACTATTAGCCAATGGTCAGGCGCCAACGCTGTTAGCCCACGCCAGCCAAGACCCAAATTCAGCGCCGCTGCAACGCTTGCAGATTGTTAAAGGGTGGACAGTTGACGGCGAACACAACGAACAGGTTTACGATGTTGCCTGTTCCGACGGCGGTTTGGTGGATGCAGTTACGCATCGTTGCCCTGACAACGGCGCGCAAGTGGACCTCAACAACTGCGCCATCAGCAGCAATTTGGGTGCAGCCGAGCTTAAAGCTAAATGGCTAGATCCAGATTTCAACCCTGGGCACAGGGCATTCTACTATGTGCGCGCATTAGAAAATCCTACCTGCCGTTGGTCAACTTGGGACGCCATTAAAGCGGGAAGCTCACCACGATCAGACCTACAACCGACCATCCAAGAGCGAGCTTGGTCCTCGGCTATTTGGGTGGTGCCCAGCGCTGGCTAGCGGCCAAACTTACGCCAGCCAGTTGCGAGCACAAGCGCTGGTCGCAAACACTGGTCGCAAACATTACAGGCAAAAATTAGAGCCCAGCCCCTCGGTGATGGGCTTTTCCTTGCCACATACGCCATTAAGACTTTTTACAAACTATATGAGAGGCCTGTTTTACCTGCCTAGAGCACACCTGTATTCGGCGAAATCGTTACTATTAAAATATTGCTTAATGTCCGCATTGTTTTTACAGTCAAGTGGCCGCGAAGGAAGCAATCACTTTGCTTTGGGACGAATCAATAATAAAAACGAAATAGCTGCTCAACAGAAGCTGCGAAATTTCTAAGAGCGCAGACATATGATTGAAATAGTGGCCGTAACGGTTATTGGAATAGTGCTAGCAACGTTACTCTTCTTTGTGCGCCTTCGGAGAAAAAACCAAAGAAACCGCAAGCTACTTACGGGGACAAAAGAAGGGGAAACTCTGCCACATACGCACGAGTGGGAGCTCTATCATAATGAACAAGCCCCCTCGCGAAGAATTCGTGTCTGCCTAGCGGAGTTGCATGTTGCCTATAAAAGCCATGAGGTGCGTATACAAGCTGACATTAACAATAGTATTTCAAAAAATCTCATGGCAGCGGTGACAAAATTCCAAGTTCCACTACTGCTTCACAACGGCCGCGCACTCTATAATTCGCAGCGGCAAATAAGCTATCTAGTTGCCCAACATGAACGCGGAGCGAGACTGTTACGCGCCACTGCTGAAGAGAACACAAGGCTGGAATACTGGCTGAACAAACTATCAGCCCGTGACGAGAACGATTTCTCACTGGCCGGCAGCGCCAGTGGTAACGAACTATTTACCATAGCACTGCCAGTTATGGGGGCAATTTTGGAGCAAATAGAAGCCAAGTTGCTGGTAAAAATATTCATATTTAATCCGTTTTTTCGCAAACCTTTAGGCGCGACAGCCCTGAGAGCGCTTACCACGCTGTCTATACTTGAAAACCCCGTGCTAACCGAAGCGTTTGAAACTGCGAAAGAGATCATTGAAGACCAACTTGATGAGGCAGAACGCTCTCTCAAAACACATGGTGGCCCCTGGATTATTGGCACAACATTCTCGCAGATAGATATCGAAATGATGGTTCTACTCTACCGACTTAAGGAGGTTACGATGCTAGACGACCTATTGCGCTCTCGTCGCCCTAACCTTGCCATTTACTGGGACCAATTGGTCTTAAGACCCAGCTATAAAATCGCTCTCGTTGACCACCCCCGCCCGGCCATCGAGGCAGCAACGGAAAAAATCCTAGCCACAAGAGCAACTAACCCAGAGTTTGATGAGCTTTTTAGGGTAAATCACTAACACAGGCAAACGAGTCATAGTGCAAAACCGATAAAGTCAGCGGCGCAACTAAAACTCAGCTATGTGACTCAGCGTTGTACCGGTAATCAACTGCATCAATTGCATAGCGGAAGTAATCATCTTCAGCGAGGTTGCCACCTGCACTTCATTGGCAAATTCTGGTTTTAGCAAAAGATGGGCGTGCCAAATAGCTACCTTTGGGTGCAGCTTTGCAAAAGGATAGCCAGCCATAGACAGGCGGTGGGTATAAATAAACCAAGCGATATCTAGCAAGGTCACTTCACCGCCGGTCAAATAGCGGTTATGGGTTAGCCGCTGTTCCAACAATTCATACGCTGCAAAAAAATTCTGCGCCGCTTCATTAGCGCGGCGATCCGAAATACCTTCTGAAGCATAAGCGCGCCAAAAACTCAGCTCTATCTCTTTTCTCGGGTCTGCCTCGCCATTAATAACATTCTCAGATTGCTCATATAAACTGAGTGCCTCTGGACGTTTACGAGCTAAAAACCGAGGGATCACAAAACGCATAGTCAGTGCGCGCAAATCCAAATGCAGCTCATTTTCTTCCTCTAGACCCGCCATGATGTCCTCGCGGCCATCGTCAGGAATCAGCTTTAACGCAGGAAACGTTTCATCTAAGTTATCTAGTATGTCGTTACTTTCTATATGCACTTCACCGTCATGCACTAAAACTGGCACCAAGCCTCGAGGGTTAATGCCCAGAAACCACGGTTTGTAGTTGTCTTGCTGAATTAGGTTAAGCGGGTGAGAGATCCAATTGATGCCTTTCAAATTTAAAAAAATGCGCGCCTTTTGCGAACAGACTGAATCTGAAAAATGTATCAAATGCACACCTTCCCAATGCAAAACTTCTTTTGTCTGAATTTCTTCTGGGACTAATTGCACCATTATTAATCTCTCCGACGTCAAACCGCATTTATTTAGTAACAACCCTAACCATAGTTGGAGCAGATTTGAGTAAGGGGGAATTTATGCCTTATACAAGCAGCGATCAAGTCCCGCGAGGCGTGCTGAAAAATGACGGCAAAATTACAGAGAAAAATTACAGACACAAAATCTACTCAAAAAAAACAAACACTGGGTTACTATTCTGAATTACTAATGTGTACGCAGAGGAAGGGAATTAGATGAAAGCAGCAATTATGCGCGACGCCAAAATTATTGTAGATGATATGGCTATGCCAGTACCCAGCGCAGGCGAAGTTTTAGTTAAAACACTGGCGTGTGGCATTTGCGGCTCGGATTTACACGCTCTGAAGCACGGCCATCAAATGGTGCAAACCTCTATTGAAACAGGCGGCTCGTTTGCAATGGATCTGAGCCGCGACATTGTCATGGGCCATGAGTTCTGCGCCGAAATCCTCGACCACGGGCCAGGTACCAGCCACAATTTCAAAGCGGGCACTCGTGTTTGCTCCTTTCCAATGACCGTGCATAACGGCGAGCCATCCACTGTGGGTTACTCCAATGTCGTCCCCGGCGGTTATGCCCAGAACATGGTACTCACAGAATCTATGCTGCTGGCTGTGCCTAATGGTCTAGCTACCCAACATGCAGCCTTAACGGAACCCATGGCCGTGGGCTTACACGCGGTGCGCATGGCTCGATTAAACAAATCAGAGATACCCTTAGTCATCGGTTGCGGCCCAGTGGGCTTAGCGGTAATCAGCGCGCTGAAGCAGATGGGGGTTGGGCCGGTTATCGCGGTAGATTACAGCGCCAAGCGCAGACAGCTGGCAGAGCTGATGGGCGCAGATCAGGTCATAGACCCTAGCAAAACCTCGCCCTATGAAACTTGGGCACAGTTAGCCCAAACCGATGTAAACGGTAACCCGATGCCTGTGGAGCCTTTCTCCGGCCAATCTTTCAGAGAAGGCGTGTTTTTCGAATGTGTGGGCGTACCAGGAGTCATCGACCAAATAATGGCAGGCGCCAAAAGAGGCTGCCGAATTGTAGTGGTTGGTGTATGTATGGAAGCGGACCAAATCAGACCTTTGGTAGGCATCAACAAGGAACTGAATTTACAATTTGTCCTAGGTTACAAGCCCGAGGAATTCGCTGAAACCCTACACAGCTTAGCCGAAGGACATGTTGACGTAGCGCCGCTAATTACCGACACAGTAGGCTTAGATGCGGTGGCACAGGCCTTTGAAGATTTGGCCAACCCTGAGGTACACGCAAAAATATTAGTCGATCCCACCATAGGCAGTGACAACCACTAGGAGCGCGCAATGACCAACGTCGATGACAACAGCGATAACGCAGAACAAATCAAATACTGGAACGCTAAGGCGGGCGCCATATGGGTTGCCCAGCAAGCGCATTTAGACCACCTGCTTGCACCACTTTCCGAGGCTGGACTTGCGGCGGCAAAATTTGCCGCCAATGAATCTGCGCTAGATATTGGTTGTGGCTGCGGTGACACCAGTATTGCCCTAGGGACAAGCCAGAGTAGCGGCTCTGTCACCGGCGTTGACATTTCAGAACCCATGTTGGCTCATGCGCAAGTCAGAGCTAGCTCAATGCCCAATGTGAGCTTTGAGCAAGCAGACGCCGCAGAAGCGGAGTTTGCTCAGCAATACGACTTACTGTTTTCGCGCTTTGGCGTGATGTTTTTCTCCGCCCCAGAGGCGGCGTTCAAGAATTTGCGCAAAGCACTCAAACCTAGAGGGAGAATGGTCTTTGTCTGTTGGCAGCCGCCGAGTGAAAACCCATGGATGTCTTTAGCGGGAAAAGCGGTGCAGCCGTTCATGCCGCCCGCTGCAACACCACCCAACCCCCACGCTCCGGGTCCCTTTGCATTTTCCGACCCAGCGCACGTGCTTGCCATATTAAGCAAAGCCGGTTTCGCTAACGTGCAAATTGAATCGTTTAACACCCCGCTGCATATCGCAGACAATTTGGACGACGCACTATATTTTCAGACCCAAATCGGACCGGCAGCCAACGCTGTTGCCACCCTTGAGGGCGCGAAAAAAGACCAGGCGTTAAATGCGGTAAAAGAGATGTTTCGCCCGCATATGACCAGTTCGGGACTAGATCTAGAGGCCGCAGTTTGGATAGTCAGCGCCGAAAACGAGGTTTAGTGTCACGGCAGTTGAGGACTTCAACAACTCGGCCCCCAATGGGCTGCATAAAAACCTGATTGGCCAAAGTGGCAATCTGCTAAAGCCATGAACTCTCTACCGAACAGAGATTTAAAGCCGCCGGTGGTCGACTAACGCGAGATTCTTTCGGTTGCAAAATTATAAAT
The DNA here is from genome assembly GCA_028228615.1 of Pseudomonadales bacterium. Taxonomy (GTDB): domain Bacteria; phylum Pseudomonadota; class Gammaproteobacteria; order Pseudomonadales; family Azotimanducaceae; genus UBA4421. The sequence continues at coordinate 113,036 of JAOJBS010000003.1, forward strand.
TGTCCAATATCGAAACAACGACTTTGGCGGATTTAACAGCGATGGTTATTGCGAATGAGTGCTTTGGTTAAGCGAATGACGGGGCAAGAAGGTTGGTTGCAGGCCGGGCCTAACGGCACCATTAGCGTTAATTTTGAGCGTATATTGCACACCAATATAGATAACTTATGGCACCTTATTACCGACCCGGGGGAATTAGATCGTTGGTCGCCAAACTTCAAATTCCAAGCAAAGCTCGGTGGCAAGTACGAATTATGGTTCGAAGAAACACCCTTAGGACCGCCACATATACAAGGCAACATAGAGGCATTTCAAGCACCAAAACTACTTCAACTAGGCAGCATTATCTTTCGTCTAAAAGCAACTGACGCTGGCTGCCAATTGGCGTTCAGCGACACGCTGGTGTTCAGACCGAGTATGAGCAAACTAGAAGTGGCCTTAGCCGTGCTGGCAGGTTGGCACCGTTGTTTAGATCTCTTGGAACAAGCACTCACTGAGGAATCCGTGCAGCGGAACATGCCAGAACCCGACTACTCAGCCCGCGCCTTTGCCGGCCGACACTTAGTTAGCTAACACTAGGTCAAACATTAGCAGCTATCATTTCTCGCACCCTTTGCGTGCTGATTAAGGCGTAAACATCCGCTCGAGTACTTAACGATATTGCCCGTGATATTTATCATTGGGGCGCATATCTGTTGCACTGGCTACCCGGTTGGTCATGTTGAAAAACGCTGCAACATTGGCAATGTCCCAAATGTCGCGGTCGCTAAAACCTACGTCGCGCAAAGCTTGGCGATCAGGCTCTTCAATCTTGTAGCTCTCAACCGTAATTTGCGCAGCAAAATCTAACATCGCGCGCTGACGCTCATCTAACTCGGCCACTCTATAGTTCATAACCATCGCTTCGCCGAGCTTAACGTCGCCAGAAAGTTCCCGCACTGCCGCGCCGTGAGCCGTTAGACAATAAAAACAACGATTAATAGAAGACACTACGACAGCAATCATTTCACGCTCTAACTTACTCAAACCGCTGCCAGCCAGCATCAAGTCGTTGTAGAAACCGGTGAACGCATTGAGTTTATCTACATCAAAGGCATAGGCTTGCAGAACATTAGGCACCATGCCCAACTTGTCCTGACATATGTCAAAATATTTTTGCGTCCCTTCAGGTAGCGGGTCGAGCATAGGCAGGTCTAATGCGGTAGGTTGCGACATTTATCTTTCCATCTATTAAATTGATCTGGCAGTCTTTCACAAAGTGCAATGGCGGGAAAGAATATGCATAGACCAATCTATACAGGCCGCTACCGCCCAGCCACAGATCAGTACGCCGTATCTGAAGCGCCACTCATCTGCATTTGAGAAGAGCCAAGATAACGAACCCTATTTTTCTACCCACAGGACTCAATTATGACGCACAGCAATAAGCACAATTTCTCTCTAATGCTTGCCGGCACCGACGCGCCCAATGGTGAGTTATCTGTGACTTCGCCGTACACCGACCAAATTATCGGCACCGTTGCCCAGTGCGGTAGCACGCATATTGAGGCCGCGCTCAGTGAAGCCCAGAACATATTTCGCAACCGCGCCCAATGGCTCAGTGTCAGCGAAAGAGTGCGCATACTAGAGAATACTGCCCAGCTTATGCTCGATGAATCCAAGTCCCTTGCTGAAAATGCGGCAGCGGAGGGCGGCAAGCCCCTGGCAGATTCCATTGTTGAGGTGACTAGGGCCATCGCCGGTATAAAAATGTGCGCAGAACATATTTCCAGCCGTAGCGGCGACGTAGTTCCACTGCAAGAACCCCAACCAGATACTCTTCGTATTGGCTTCAGTCAGAAAGAACCCATCGGTGTGGTAGTTGCTGTCAGCGCATTCAACCACCCTTTGAACCTTATCGTGCACCAAGTGGGCGCAGCAATTGCGGCAGGATGCCCGGTTATTGTTAAACCCGCAGACGACACACCGCTCTCCTGCTTGAGGTTTGTGCAACTGCTAAGACAGGCCGGACTGCCCGATGCATGGGCTCAAGTTGCCCTGCCAGATGCTCTGGCATTAGCAACACAATTAGTCTGCGACCCTCGAGTCGCATTCTTTTCCTTTATTGGCAGCGCCAAAGTAGGCTGGATGCTGCGTTCCAAGTTAGCCCCAGGCACGCGCTGCGCGCTGGAACATGGCGGTGTGGCGCCTGTTATCGTTGATGCCAGCGCAGACCTCAACAAGGCCATCCCAGCAATTTTAAAAGGCGGCTTCTATCACGCCGGACAAGTTTGCGTCTCTGTTCAGAGGGTGTTCGTACATCAAGACTTAAGCCAAAACTTTGCCAACCAGCTAACAGCCCAGGCCCAACGCTTAAGTGTGGGAGATCCACTAAGCGCAACGACAGAAGTTGGTCCGCTGATTAGACCCGCAGAAGCACAACGCATTGACGACTGGGTACAAGCGGCGGTTGCTGATGGTGCGCAGCTACTTTGCGGTGGCGAAATTTTGCCCAACAATTGTTATGCACCAACAGTGTTGTTGAACCCCCCTAGAGACGCCAAAGTCAGCCGCGAAGAAATTTTTGGTCCTGTTGTGTGTATTTACGAATACAGTGATCTAAAAGATGCCATCCAACAGGCCAACGAACTAGATGTTGCCTTTCAAGCGGCGATATTTGCCCAGGACATAGATCAAGCCATGAAAATTTATCACCATATTGACGCCTCGGCTGTGATGCTCAACGACCACACCGCTTTTCGAAAGGACAACATGCCCTTCGCCGGCTTAAGACACTCTGGGTTAGGGGTGGGCGGCATTGGGCATACTATTGACGATATGCAAATCAAGAAAATGTTGGTGATGAAAGCTTCTATTGCTTAAAAAACATTTTGGAAGGCAACTAGAAGCTAATTCGTGGGGGAAAAAAGAGCAGACGGCTAAACGGTAGAAAGGTAGAAAGGTAGAAAGGTAGAAAGGTAGAAAGGTAGAAAGGTAGAAAGGTAGAAAGGTAGAAAGGTAGAAAGGTAGAAAGACTAAGAGGTGACCGAAGAATTACCAACAGTCACCCCATGCTAGACGCAGTACCAAAATATCCGTTAGAAAAAAATCGGCAAGGCCCGTTCTAACGTGCGTAACGCACCTGCCCAGCAACAATAGTCATATCCACCTCGGTATTGGCAATCTGCGCTTCATCAACACTGAGGATATTTTGCGACAACACCACAATGTCCGCCAACTTGCCCGGCGTTAGCGAGCCTTTATGCGCCTCTTCAAAGGCAGCATAGGCGTTGTTAATAGTATAGCTCGCCAGCGCTTCTGCTCGGGTCATAGCTTGCTCTGGATGAAATTTTTCTCCGCTCTTGGTCATGCGAGATACCGACGCATAAAACGAGGCAATGGGATCAATGGCCTCCACTGGCACATCTGTGCCGTTAGCTACAATCGCACCCGTATCGATTAAGTCTCGCCAAGGATAGGAGGTGAGTTTAGTGCGTTCTTCGCCTAATCGTGACGGCACCCACGGACCATCCGAAGTGCAATGCACGCCCTGTATTGCTGCAATAACTCCTAACTCGCCAAACCTAGGCACGTCTAAGGGATCTATATGTTGAGCGTGTTCTACGCGCCAGCGCAAATCCTGAACCGAGTCTTGAGAGAGGTTTGCAACCGGTTCATCTACAGTGTTTAGCGCAGTAGTGAATGCGCGTTGATACAGATCCAAAGTTTCGCGGTTGGCTCTGTCGCCAATGGCGTGGGTATTCACTTGATAACCGTACTTCATCGCCAACCGCGCGGTCTCCTCAATGTCCTCAACCGATTCCAAAACCAACCCTGAAGTGCTTGGCAGATCTACATAAGGCTCTAACAGCCAGGCACCATGAGCGCCAAGAGCGCCATCAAGCTGGCGTTTGATAGAACGAACCGTAAGAAAATCGTTTTCCTCAGCAGGCATTAAGTAGGCTGGAAGAAGCTTTTCCATTTGCGCGTTACTTTCCCCGCGCACCATGACATACAATCTGATGGGCAACGCACCTTCACTCTCTAATTGCTTAAAAAAATCTATCGTTGCAAAGTCAGCACCTGCGTCTTGGAAGGAGGTCACACCGTTAGCAAGGGCTTCGGAGCTTGCCAGAAAAACTTGCTCACGCTTAAGTCGCTCGACCTCTTCGTCACTGCGCTGTGATTCATATTCAGCACCGACACTGGCCACTAATCGCTGTGCCGTTTCACGCAACAATCCTGTCGCGCGGCCATTCTCAGCGCGGACAATTGTGCCGCCCTCTGGGTCTGCTGTGGCATCAGTGATGCCAGCGGCTCGCAGCGCAGCATCGTTAGCGAACGCGGCATGACCGCTGGCGTGACCCAACAACACGGGGTTATTGGGCGATATAAGATTGAGCGTGGTGTTCAAAGGCACACCGTCGATGGCATCCTCAGGAATCTGCTCCCACTTATCTTGGTGCCAGCCGCGACCAAAAATCCATTCGCCAGGCTCCGCGCTGTCAACGGCAGCCGCCACACGGCTGACAGCCTGTTGCCAGTTGGTAATATTCGTCAGATCGAGTATTTGTTTAGCGCGGCCCAAGCTCATAAAGTGGCCGTGGCCCTCTATAAAGCCTGGCGTGGCCATGCGCCCGGCTAAGTCAATCACTTGGGTATCTGCATTAATATAGGCGCTGATTTCTTCGTTGCTGCCCACAGCGATTATTTCGTGCCCCGCAACCGCAATGGCCTGAACATTGCCAATGGCCTCATCAACCGTTGCAACCACACCATTTTGCAAAACCATATCGGCGAAAACAGTGGGCGGCGTTTGCGTTTTGCTTGGTGCATCACAGCCGCCCAGCAACATAGTCAAAATAGCCACGCTCATTAACGAGAAAAAATACTTCGAAAACAAAAAACCCATGCAACACTCTCCAGATCGACTATGGCGAATAGACAAGCTACCCATTCAGAATTTGCTAATTTACCTTAACGTATGGTCTTTATATAGCTCCCAAGGGCGCGCCCTTGTCAGTAAAACATCTAGCAAATTGGCTTGAAAATGCCGATTACCCGTTAACGTAAAATGTTTCGCACAAAGCAAAAAACTATACGCCAGCGGAAAATAGGAAAATTTGTGCCGTGGCATATTAGGAGACAGTGCGTCCCGAGCCAGCAGCGACGGCTTGGTAACCGTGCTGTCGCCTGGGTCCTACATCAGATCTTGATAATCGACGCCGGGCACCTTAGAGCGAATTTGCTTTGGACTAAACCTCACAACTCGCTTACCCGCACGATCATTTTCAACCACCCAACGCGACGGTGTCGCCGCGCAGTTACCACCAAACACCACCAATTTAACAGGTGGTTCTGCAGCTTCACTACATTCGCTTTTACGCTCATCATAATTTGGACAAACCGTGAGCGCCCAACTGAACCTTCGTGCACGCTCAGCATTACGCGCGAAATGCTCTGTGAGCCGGTGGTAATAATCTGCGCCCTTTGTTTCAACAACTCTTTTACGTACCTGAGGCGCAAAAACATTCCAGCCGAGTTCGCGCCAGATTGCGGCATCAAATTGGTCAATATCTAAGCGCTGACCTGAGGTGTAGTAAAGCCAATCTACAATCCGATGAGGAAACAACTGATAGGTGCTGGGCATGGTGGCCACAACTTCTTCTGGAATTCTTCTTAAGCCGACAATCTGGCCGCGAATGAACCCTTCAATGGCAGAAACCGAACCCAAATTCGGAGTGCCTAACAAAATCATTTTGTTGATGGCTTCGGCGCCAGCCCATGTGACATTTAAGTCATTATCTTGCAGCACATCTTTATTGCCGAAGCGCAAATAGTAGCGAGCCATCAGCCCGCCCATACTGTAGGCGATAACATCTACTTTAAGTTTCGGGCTGGCATAGTCCTCACGAATAGTCTGAATAAATTGGTGCAGCTTCTTAACCGTACGCACATTGTCTTGACGCCAATCATAGTCAAATACATATAACCTACGTTGACCAGGGCTTGGACGCCCGACCCCCAACACGGCTCTTTCGTAACCTGCGTAATGCTCTAGCACGCGCAATAGTTCGCCGTAAAAATCCACGCCCAGTTTGCTCTCGGCAATACCCGCTGAAACCAAACTTGGTTGACGTGAATTATCCAAATCGAAATCTAAAACCAAATCCGGATACTTGCCCCAAGCAACATCAAACGCTGATCCGGGCCAAACTTCTTTACCCGTCTGAGTGTCCACCAAGCGGCTACCCAGCAAGCCAGGAATAATGATCACGGGCGGGTATATTTCATCACTACCCTGAGTGTCTGAGACGCCCAAATAGAGCGCTGCAAAATTGGGCGACAGCACTCTGCAACCGCTTATCGCAAAAATACAAAAGCAGATCGCTAATATCCTGCAAACTCTCGTTTTTCCGGCAATCATTAAGTACGTCTCCACATTGTCTTTAACCCTGTGGAGGAAGAGGACGACACATTCCTTCTTTCAGGTTGTTCTCGTAGGTTCTTTTTGTAAGTTCCCTTTGCCGCGTCTGAGCAACAAAGAAGACAACATGGAACGATGAAGACGTATCAAACAGCGAAATCAGACATATGGTTATATAAAGCCTACTTAACGTCATCAAAGCTTATGGATTTGTCTGGCCACAAATTTCTGCGACAATTTCCTGAATTCGGGCCAGCAAATAGAAAGTAAAAGCGGTGACATCTATGCAAAGCAACGCAAGCAAAAAAGAAGACAAAAATAAAGGCCGCTTGTCTGGTATGAACAGTAGCGGACATAAATTTTTTTGGATCATCTGTGCATATCTTTGCGCCCTAGGCGCCGGGCTCTTGATCATTGCCTACACACCCACCCAGTCACCCCTGCTACAAGCTGCCTTTGCAGATATCGCGGCAACCATTGTCATATTCGCGTTCTCAAGCGTGTTCCGGAACTCCAGTTTTTACGACCCGTATTGGTCAGTGGCGCCGCCGCTGCTAATGACTTTTTGGCTGATCAGCTATGACGTGTTTGATGCAAGATTGGCTCTCATATTATTGCTCACTACGCTCTGGGCTATTCGCCTGACGCATAATTGGGCCAGAGGTTGGCAAGGGCTGGAACACGTAGATTGGCGTTACGTAGATTTGCGAACAAAGACTGGCCTATTTTTTCCCATTGTAGATTTTCTGGGCATTCAAATGTTTCCCACGGTGCTGGTGTTTATCGGCTGCCTACCCTTCTGGCTATTAGCGAGCCAAACAGGCAGTACAGCCAACAGTACAGCTACACTTACGCCTGCGGATCTAATTTGGTTGCTAATTGGCTTCAGCGCACTGTGGCTAGAGTTCCGTGCGGACAATGTATTGAGGGCGTTTCGCCAAAACCCAGACAATGCACAGCAAGTACTGGACTACGATGTTTGGAGCTGGTGCCGACACCCAAATTATTTGGGCGAGATAGGCTTTTGGTTAGCCTTGGCGATAGCCGGATACATAGGGTCAGGCTCGCTTTATGCCTGGGCTGGGTTCGTTGCAATGGTCATATTATTCATTGGCATTAGTATTCCTATGATCGACAAGAGACAGCTAGGTAACAAAAGCAAGTACGCCGGCTATCATGAGCGGGTACCCAGCCTAATTCCCAGAATGACACGAGCAAAGGAATAGTAGGGGCGCGCAGCAAAGAACGGTGCGCGGCACGCAAAGAAGACTGCGCGGCGCCAAAAAGCACAAAAAAAGGCCGAGAACGCCAAAGCTAGAACGGCAATTCTCGGCCTACACTCTTCGAGGCTCTTGCAAGCACCCCTCTTTTCAACCGCTCCTGTTTTCAATCGCTCTTGTTTTAAATGAGGGGTTAACCGGAAAGCTGCACTACTTCAGCTCTAGCCCCTGCAGGGTGCCCTCTTCGCGCCAAGCATCCAACAACTTAAAGAACTTCACAGGTCCAGCACCATAAGCGCCATTTTGCACGCTTTCGGGGTTGGGTTTGCCCTCGTTGTTGTAGTAACCGGGTGTACAACTGGCTTGAAAGCTCTCACTGAGTCGCGACATTTTAACAATTTCCTGCACCCAAGCCGCTTCGGCTTCCGCTGATACCTCAACAGTTTCGGCATTAGCCTCTGCGCAGCGATTCATTATGTAGGCAATATGTTTGGCTTGTTCATTCATCGCGTGAGGAAAACTAACGGTAAAGCCAGACTGCGCGCTACTGATAATAAAGCAGTTAGGGAAGCCTCGAGTTTGCAGGCCGTGCAGCGTAGATATGCCTTGCTGCCACTTGTCCTTCAGGCTCAAACCATTGCGGCCAATTAAGTCGTAGCCTGAGCGTCGAGTATACTCAGTGCCCACCTCAAAGCCGGTAGCGAAGACAATGCAGTCCAACTCAATTTCTACACCGTTGGCAACAATGCCTTTCTCAGTGATTCTGTCAATTCCTTGGCCTTGAGTATCAACCAAATGCACACCGGGTAGGTTAAACGCTTCTAAATATTCATCATTGAAACAAGGGCGTTTACAAAACTGGCGATAATAGGGCTTCAAAGATTCTGCGGTATTGGGATCATTTACCAACTCTTCAGCTCTGGCGCGAACTTGCTCCATTTTCTGAAAATCTGCCAGCTCCATTTTCTCAGCAATTTCTTCAGGCGAGAGGCGTGCTCCCCCCTTAAAATTAACCATGGAACCTAAGTTACGAATGATTTCAGTCCAACCATCGTTCACCATGTCCACATCAGCAAACCCGCCAGAAACTAGAGTGTTGAAGTTATCCATGCGCTCTTGCTGCCAACCGGGCTTTAGGCTTGCCGCCCATTCCGGGTCAGTGGGTCGGTTTGCGCGAACATCGACAGAAGACGGCGTGCGCTGAAAAACATAAAGCTCGTCAGCACCTTTAGCTAAGTGGGGGACACACTGAATTGCGGTAGCACCCGTACCAATCACGCCAACTCTCTTGCCTTTAAGGCCGGTTAAGTTACCTTCTGGGCCACCACCGGTGTAATTGTAATCCCAGCGACTGGTGTGAAACGTGTGGCCTTTATAGTCACCAATACCTTCAATGCCAGGCAGTTTTGGTCGATTCAATGGACCATTGGCCATCACCACGTAACGCGCGCGCATGCGATCGCCTCTGTTGGTTTTCACCGTCCATAATTTGGCCGCCTCATCCCACTCAAGACCTTGCACTTCGGTTTGAAAACACGCGTGCTCGTAGAGGTTGAATTTTTCGCCAATTGCCTTGCTGTGAGCAAGGATTTCCGGCGCGTGGGTGTATTTTTCTTTGGGCACAAAGTTCAATTCTTCGCACAGCGGCAGGTAGACATAGGATTCAACATCGCAAGCCGCACCTGGATATCTGTTCCAATACCATGTGCCGCCAAAGTCACCACCTTTTTCAATGATTCGGACACTGCCCACACCGGCTTCAGTTAAACGCGCCCCGGACAACAAACCACCAAAACCGCCGCCAATCACAATGACATCTACTTGGTCTTCTAATGGCGCTCTAGAGAACCCAGATTCAATATAGGGGTCGTCTACATAGTGGGAAAAATCTCCTACTACCTCTTGATATTGCGCGCTGCCATCACTGCGCAAGCGCTTGTCTCTCTCGACCCGATATTTTTCTCTCAACGCATCAGGGTCAAAACCCAATTCATTTACAGCAGAATTCTCACTAGACACAGTTACTACACTCCTAAATCTCTCAACACATTTACCAATCAGAACACCGAAGCCAAAACACCCACTACTACCCTGCAATTCAAGCAGTTGAGTAAGAAAATTGGCGCTTCAAACATCACGATCGGTCTACTACATAGCTTGAACACAGTTTGGAAAACCATATCAAAGCAGCCTAAACGGCAGCAAAAAACAGCCTCATTATAGATGTTTGAAGTTGTAAAAGGATACATGGTCGGGCCTGGAAAAAATCCAGCGTGGGCAGGGTTATAGTATTTTTGCGCGAGACGAGAGAGCTGCAGGAGGCCTAAAGGGGGCCAAAAGGGGGCCTGAGAAAGGACTAAGAGAGATCAAAGAGAGACCTAGGGAATAAATATATACGCCACGGGTGAAAGTGCACTGCACCCAGATTCAACGCCCACTTGTAATAAAGGCGACATAAATGTCGCCTTTATATTTTCGAGCATCAAGCTACACGTATTACATACGTTCGATGATCACTGCGGGGGCCATACCGCCAGCAGCACACATAGTGACCAAGCCAGTAGACTTGTCGCTACGTTCGAGCTCGTCCAAAGCGGTACCAATCAGCATGGCGCCTGTGGCACCAATTGGGTGGCCCAGCGCAATGGCGCCGCCGTTGACGTTAACCTTACTATGGTCAACACCTAGGTCGCGCATAAACTTAACGGGGACCACGGCAAAGGCTTCGTTCACTTCAAACAAGTCAATGTCGCTTAGAGACATTTTTGCTTTGCCCAGTACTTTTTTCGCAGCATCTACAGGAGCGTTCAAAATATGCTCGGGTGAATGGCCCATATTTGCCATTGCCTTGATCTTAGCCCGAGGCTTTAAACCATGCGCTTTGGCATACTCAGGAGATGCCAATACCAAGGCGCCAGCGCCATCTACCACGCCAGAAGAACTGCCGGCGTGGTGAACATGCTCTATGTCAAGCCCAGGCCAGTGCTTTGCAACCATTTCACGGAAAGTCAGACCTGAATCGTAAAACGGTAGATCCATGAAATTACCGAATACTGGCTGCAGCTTAGCTAAGCTTTCAGCTGTGGTCTGGGGGCGAGGAAACTCTTCGTCGTCTAATGCCAACGTGCCGTCGGGGCGATAAACCGGAATTAGACTCTTGGCAAAGGCACCCGCTTGCATGGCTAGTCCAGCCCGGCGCTGACTTTCTGCCGAAAACGCGTCTAGCTCTAAGCGGCTAAAGCCTTCTTGAGTAGCAATAATATCTGCTGCAATACCCACATTAGTTTGCGGATGACGGTCACGTAAATCTGTATTGTGGGCGTCTAGCGGTGTGGGAAAACCCTCTGCCGCTACGTAGGACATCATTTCAACCCCACCTGCAACAACCAAGTCTTCCATACCAGACATGATGCTGGCAGCAGCCATGTTCACAGCAGAGATACCGCCGCCACAAAAGCGATCGAGTGTTACACCAGATGCTTTAATGGAATATCCCGCATCCAATGCCGACATACGACCAATACAATTACTCTGCTTTTTCACCTGACTGCTGCAGCTGATAATCACGTCATCGATTTCTTCAGTATTAAGGTTATTTCTTTCAGCAAGTGAACGCAGCACCGTTGAGAGCAGCTTCTGAGGATGCATTTCCCAAAGTGCGCCCTTGCCTTGCTTACCAACACCTCTTGGGGTGCGCGCCGCGTCAATAATCCATGCTTCCATACTGTGTTCTCCCACTATTTTCTAAAATTCTGAAGTCTAAAATTCTGTATATACTCCGCTGATACAGAGTACTGGATCCTAAAACCCTGTTGCGCAGGACTCGCAAAATGCAATGCGACCCGCCAACCGAGAGCAGAGATTAGCACAACATTGTGTGAATTCGCTGCTACGGATATCAGCAAAAAAGATGTCTTTCTTTGATGTATCTTTGTCAACATGATATTGCTAAACAACCTTTTCCAATCTATTTGAATATTGCGAGTGGATTATGCAATCGGACCTGAAGAAGATGTTGAAGAAGAACGAGCAGCTCAATCAGCTGGATATGGCGACTGTGGTAAGCCACATTCAGCGTGAAGGCGATGAATGGATCTACAACACAATTATGCTTGAGGGCTACGATGTACCCTTTAAGTACTTACGAAAGAAAGCTTATAAAAACCTCAAGGGCGCGCGAGTAAACGTGACCTACTACCCAGAAACCGAACAGGTTGCCGGAATGGAATTTGAAATTATGAAGGTTGTGCGTATTAAGCGTTCCTAGGAAGCTAAGCCACTCACGCGCCAAAACAATCCGCGCAAATGCGCTCGCAGGGCCCTCAAAAGCACGTCCATAAGCACCTCAATAAGCGCCTATGAACGTGCGTTCGAAAGTAATTCTTAAAGCAGCGCTTTCTATCACTTGCGCTAAAAGCAACATTAGAGATAGGACTCGCCCTAAACATGTTTGCGCAACAAGTTACAAATTCAACTAGAAGAATATTGAAAAAGTCTCGTACACTCAGACCTTTGAAAAACAAGGAGAGTACAATGAGCACACAAGACACTTACGTTCCCCCCAAAGTATGGACTTGGGATCAAAGCAGCGGCGGCAAATTTGCCAATATCAACCGCCCTATCGCTGGTGCAACTCATGACAAAGAACTACCTGTGGGTGAGCACCCACTTCAACTGTACTCTTTAGGCACACCCAATGGCGTAAAAGTCACCGTTTTGCTTGAAGAACTCCTAGCCCTAGGTTTTAGCGGTGCAGAGTACGATGCCTGGATCATTAATATTGGCGAAGGCCAGCAATTTGGTAGCGGTTTCGTTGCAGCCAACCCAAATTCAAAAATCCCGGCGTTGATGGACCACAGCACATCGCCCACCACCAGAGTATTTGAGTCTGGTGCGATCATGGTTTACCTGGCCGAAAAATTCGGTGCATTCCTACCCACCGACCCATCCCAGCGCGCTGAATGTATGTCGTGGCTATTTTGGCAAATGGGCAGCGCCCCATACTTGGGTGGCGGCTTTGGCCACTTTTATGCCTACGCACCGGAAAAGTACGAATACCCAATCAATCGATTTGCCATGGAGGTGAAGCGGCAATTGGACGTACTGGACCGCAACCTAGCCGAACGCGAGTACCTATGTGGTGAGGACTACAACATTTCAGACATGGCCAACTACTCTTGGTATGGCAACTTAGTGTTAAACAACATTTATGAGTCGCGAGAATTCCTTGACGTTGCAAGCTATACCAACGTTGCACGGTGGGCGACACAAATTGAGGAACGCACGGCAGTGCAGCGTGGACGCAGAGTCAACCGACCTTGGGGACCAGAAGAAGAGCGTGTCACAGAGCGACATAGTGCCAGCGACTTTGACTAGCGCTTGCGTACTTGCTTACATTAAAGCGCACTAGTTGCCATGCCAACGCGGGCTCACCTTGAGTCCGCTGTTGACAACTGATCCGACTAAAACCAAGCAAAACTGAGCAAAAGCTAAATTAGACAAGGCGGGCAGAGCCGCCCGTCCAAGTTTTTGTTCTCCACACCTGTTATCCACCGCCTTATTTTTACTACTTCATTTCTAACATCTCATTTCTACCACCCAACAGCATTTAAGGATTACCAATGACCGAACAAGCCCCCTTAGTTCTTAGAGAAGATGTCGATCAAGTCGCATACCTCACCCTTAACCGACCAGACAAACTCAACGCGTTAACCGTTTCCATGTTCGAAGAGCTGCGCAAACATGTATCCGATATCAGCAAAGATGTCTCTGTGAGTTGCGTGGTGTTAAGCGGCGCAGGCAAATGTTTTTCCGCCGGTCACGACTTAGCAGATATTGCTGGTGGCGAGCGAGTGCCCTCACGCGGCTGGCACTCCGAAACCCTGCGCCTTATGGAGTTGCTGCCTAAGCCGGTCATCGCGGCCGTACACGGTCACTGCTATACCGGCGCGTTGGAGGTTGCCCTTGCAGCTGATTTTATTGTTGCCTCCACTACCGCAAGATTTGCCGACACCCATGCTAAATGGGCACTCACACCGGTATGGGGTATGAGCCAACGACTGCCTCGCCGCGTCGGTGTCAGCACGGCTAAACGTATGATGTTTACCGGCGCCACGCTAAAGGCTGAAGAAGCATTGAGAGTGGGCTTGGCTGAAGTGGTTTTCAACAACGATAACTTTATTCACGAAGTGGCTGATATGTGCAAAGCCATCGTAGATAATTCTTCATTCACTCATGCTGCAAATAAAAAGCTAATCGAGACTACCGACGGTAAATCGTTAGACGGCGGACTGCAGTGGGAAGTGTATGCAAGCGAAGGCGTGGGACCTGACATGCAGGCGCGCATTGCTGCCTTTAGCAAAAAATAGCTCATCAAAGCAGCTAACAATAAGTCGCTAGCAAAAAGTTACTAACAAAAAGTCACTAATAAAAAATGACCGCTACGCTGCAGATGCCGGGTATCCGGCATCTGTAATGGGTGGTCAATTTTTTAAAATAATCACCGAACAACTGACAAACAATAGAACTGCAATAGAACTGCAATAGATCTAGAATCGACTTGGAATAAAATAGCAAGGCTAGAGAAAGACACAATGCTCAAAAATCTACATAACCCCCTCAGCAACGCCCAAGTGTTGCTAGAGCCTTTGGCCCCTGAGCATCATGAGGCATTGCGTCTGGCTTGCGCTGAAGACCAAGAGATATGGGACATTTATCCTAACTCAATGCTGGGCGAACACTTTGACAAAGCCGTCGCCGACATGGGTAGGGCTCAAGACCGAGTGGTATTTGCTGTCATCAAAATTGACCTACACGGTGCACAAAAAGTCGTCGGCATGACCAGTTACATCAACCCAGACCTCCAAGGCGTGGTGGAAATCGGCGGCACTTATATCAGCCCCGAAGTTAGAGGAACAGATTTCAACCTGACTATGAAGCGATTACTCATAGAACACGGTTTTGCCTGTGGTTATCGTCGTATTGAATTCCGTGTGGATGTGCGCAATAAACGCTCACAAAGAGCAGTACTCAAACTAGGGGCAAAACAAGACGGCATTTTGCGCAAGAACAGGATCACCTGGACAGGCCATATCCGTGACACAGTAGTATTCAGTCTTTTCCAAGACGAATGGCAGACAACTCACGGCAATGCCTAGCTGGCGCTATAGTACTTGGCGAGTTTGGCAGTTACCCCACAGACATAGCTAAAACGCGGGAAATTTCGGTAAACCCCTTGCCACTTTCTTCGCGCCATTCGTTGAACGCATCTTGGGTAAGGAACAGTGCCTTTTGACTGGTGGGTTCTTTTTCCACCACCCCGGCGCCGACTAATGCAGAGACAACATCTCTACTCAAAAGGGGCGTTTCAAAACCAATAAAACGTAGAAAATAGCGCCCACTCTGGCCGCCCAAACGCGCTCCGCGTTTTTTCAACAGCAACCACATTTGGACAAAGTCATCTTCAGGCCAGTTGGCTAAAAACTTGCCGAATGAACCATGCTCACGGCGAATATCCAGCATAAATTGAGCATTCTCTCGGACACTGCGGATCTTCGTACCGTGGCGCACAATATCGGTATTTTGCTGCAAAACTTCCAACTCTTCGTCGGCCAACATGGCGCAATGAATGACATCAAATTCATTAAACGCTTTTTCGAATCCAGGCCATTTAGCGGTAATGATTTTCCACACAAAGCCCGCACGAAAAACACAGGCAGTCATCTCAGCCAACACATCAGCGTCATTCAATTTGGCGAGGTTTACCTTTTTCTGCGGGTTACCCAGCAGCGCCTCAAGGGCATTTTCGCCCCCCTTACGCCGAGCGGCTCGCTGATAAATTTTGTCAAATGAATCCATGACGTGTTCTCACTCGTTATTATTAGTTTTCTGTCTTACATCAGAGTATTCAGTCCGAGTAATAGCGCTAGGTAACCGCTCTTACTGTTCACCGCAGCCCTGAGTTTTAGCGCCAAAGTTCGGCTAGGCAGCCGCCAAACAGATTGCGATACGCTACGGCAATCTTATCCGCAATTACAGGCCAAGACGGAAATCTCGTGGAAAATTTTACCGTCAATCATGCCTAGTAATTAGCCCGACCTTTCGGCATCTTAAGCAACAAAAAATAAAGGAACAAAAATGTCATCCATTCTAAGCCAAGTTCTCACGTTGCCCTGTGGCGTAAGCGTTCCAAATCGCATCTGCAAGGCGGCTATGACTGAAGGTCTGGCATCCCCCAAAGGCCTCCCCACACCCGAACTGGAGCGGCTCTATGGACTATGGAGTGATGGCGGTGCAGGCATCTTGCTTTCAGGCAACATACAAGTTGACGCAGATCACTTAGAGCGGCCAGGCAATGTTGTGGTAGATAAGGTTCCAGATAATGAAATGCACGCTGCACTTAGCAATTGGGCCGCCCAGGGCACCAGAGCCGGCAACCATTTCTGGGCTCAAATCAGCCACGCAGGGCGACAAACCCAAACTGGCGTAAACAAAACGCCGAAAGCCCCTTCAGCAGTTGCCGTAGGCATACCGGGTGGCCAATTTGGCAAACCCATTGCGCTGACTATTGCAGAAATTCAAGACATAGTCGCGCGCTTTGCAATCTGCGCTCGGGCCTGTAAAGACGCAGGATTTACCGGGGTTCAAGTACACGCAGCCCACGGTTATTTACTTTCACAATTTCTCAGCCCCAGAAGCAACCTACGGGAAGATCAATACGGCGGCAGTCTAGAAAATCGCGCGCGGGCACTCATTGAAGTTATCACCGCCATTCGCCAAGCAGTAGGCCCAGAGTTTCCCATTTGCGTAAAACTCAACAGCGCAGACTTCCAAAAAGGCGGCTTCGCATTTGAAGACAGCCTTGTTGTTGCCAAGTGGTTAGAAGAGGCCAGCGTAGATATGCTGGAAATTTCCGGTGGTACCTACGAGCAACCCAAACTCATTGGGGTTGAGGGTGTAGAAGCTGTTGAAGAGCAAAATGTAAAAGCATCAACGGCCATGCGCGAAGCCTACTTCGTGGATTTTGCCATCACCATGCAAGAACATGTATCCATCCCCTTGATGGTGACCGGTGGATTTAGACAACTTGTAGTAATGGAAGAAGCTGTGAGCAGCGGCGGCGCTGACATGATAGGTATTGGCCGCCCAATGTGCGTTTTAACCGATGCGCCGAATAGACTTTTTGCTGGCCAAGCAGAATTACCAAGGTACGAGCAAGAGCTGTCGCTGTTCCCCAAATGGTTGTCGTTTCTCGCCAACTTAAAGCCGTTTTGGGCATTGGCGACATTTGGTGTGCAATTTTGGTACTACGCGCAACTAGAGCTACTTGGGAGAACCGGCGAAGCCAAGGTTGAGATGACGCCGTTTCAGGCGACTAAGCGAATCCAGGCCTTTGAAAAACAATGGTTGAGTGAGCGTTAGCAAAGTAAGCTTTGACCAGAGCGACCCAGTCTTTATCTATCGACTGAGTCGTTTTGGTTAGAACAACTTTCGTTAACAACATTGGAACCATCTGCACGCTGACCCTTCCAAGCTGGAATTAAAAGTAGCTAAATTGGGTTAGAAATCTAGGCCAACGAAGTACTGACAAACACCATATAGAACACGACGCCGATCAGCGCCACAGCGGAGATTGTGGTCAGCACGTCACTTTGTTGATTGTTTGCAACCACGGCTTTTTCTGGCGCAGCTAAGAAAAGTATGATGCGTAAATACAATACGTATTGCAGTGATAACACGCCAAACATCAGTAATGACGTCATAGAGGCCAACTCGTAGATGTCCTGCAGGCCTGTGACCGCGCCAATAATCACCCCCACCAACCCTATGCTGGGAAGATATCGACCAAGCGCTCTAAGTGAGTCACCTTTGCCGCTGAGCTTATTTAGCCCAAAGACCACTACGATTGAAAAACTCACATAAACAAGCGCAAATCCGTCAATAAAGGCACTGGCATTGGCTGCATATATTTCAGCGAAATATACGCCGACAACAAAGAGCAGTATGGCGAAGACCTTAAAGCCCCAGTGTGCTGTATCTGCGTAAGTCCCAACGTCCCCGCTCAACAACTGCAAGGGCAATTTCAATATCATTGCAAAAACCACCGTGAGCAGCGCCATGCTGGCCATGAGATGGAACGCAAATAAATCCTCTTGATTGGCGAGCAACCCTACTGATGCGATGACCAAAAACAGCAATCCAATATCTAGGATAATTTGATTGGCCACTAACAAAAACCGTTGCCAAGAAAATCCATTGGCCACCAGCACCAACAGTAGTGGCCCAAACACCATGGCTAATCCCGGCATGTCTATCGACCCAGCAAAGGCAAGCATATTTCTCTCCAACTTATTATTATTCTTCTCTAAGCATCCTATTTACTTACCGTCTGCACAACTAACAATAGGGCTGTACTATCTTCCCGCACAAGCTCACTAGCGCCGGTAGTAAGACCGGCAACACTAGCGCAAATTTTACTCAGCTATAACCTTCACTCTGCCGCGATTCGGCCTAACAGTACGGACGCCACTTCTTTGCCATGAGAGTTTTGCAAAAAATGCCCTGCGTCTGGAATACCATCAAAGGAGGCATTCATTCGCTCGGCCCAAGTTCTACCCCAAGCCTCGGTAAATACATCATCTGCACACCCCCAAATAAAGTAAACGGGTTTACGCCATTGCAACAGGGTCTTGTAATGATGGGTTTGCGCTGCCGCATTGCCATTAAGGTAGCTGTCCAATGGAATAGACAATGGGAATTTCCGGTAGCCGTTATAAGCTTCGTCAGGTAAGCCTTTATAAGGCGCAGCAAACCCCTCATACATTTCTAACGCCTTGCCCTCAATCGCTGGCGGCGTGCCATTCACTAACGCTGGAAAAATGACTTCAGGACCAGCGAGACCGGCGCTGAGCACCAACAGAAGCGCCAAATCAGGCTGAGTGCGATGGAACCGCCCACCCTCATGCCAAGCAGCATTCCAATTGCGAATACCCTCACTGTATTCGTATTCAGGGTGATGTAGCCATGTATTCATAATGCACAGACGGTCAAAGCGCTCTGGCATATAAACCGACTGCGCCAAGCCAGTAGGCCCGCCCCAGTCTTGGCAGACCAGCGTAATATTTTTTAAATCTAGGGCATAAATGAGACTGGTCAGTACCTCAGTGTGCCGTGCAATGGTGTACCAATTAAAATCTGTCGGCTTATCAGAGCGCCCGAAACCCAAGTGATCTGGAGCAATACAGCGATATCCAGCCTCCACTAACTGCGGGATTATGTCTCGATAGAGATAAGACCATGCGGGCATACCATGCATAAGCAGCATGACCGGCCCATCTTTGGGACCCTCATCAACGTAGTGCACGCGCATGTCCTGCCAGGCGTGATAATTGGGCGCATAGGGAAAGTCTGCAATGTGCGCAAAATTGGCGTCTGGGGTTCTAATAAAATCTGTCATAAGTCCACTCCCTTATTGTTTTTGTGTTTTTGTATCGCTCGCGAATCTGCTGTTTAACTCGCACAATTTCTAATGACAGCCATTAAACGCTTTAGCAGTATATAATACTTTTTTTCGAAAAATTCACGGAACAGCTCATGGCTAAACTTGACCACATAATGTTCGCCACACCGGACTTAGATCATGGTATCGAAGAGATAGCTGATTTAACCGGTGTAAGGCCCGCCTTAGGCGGCTCTCACCCGGATATTGGTACACGCAACGCGCTGTTATCCCTAGGTGAAGACCAATATCTAGAAATCATCGCCCCGGATCACAGCCAGAATCTTTCGGGCACTACCGGCGGGCTCCTCCTTGAACACGGCGGTTCGGGCATACGCGGCTGGGCTGTGGCCACCACAGATCTAAATTCTCTAGCCGACTTTGCAACAAATGCGGGCTATGGCTGCCAAGACATCATAGATATGAGCCGGACCACACCAGAAGGGGTGCATTTAGAATGGCAGCTACGATTTCTGACTGGCAATAATCTACTGCCCTTTTTCATCGACTGGAAGGTTTCGCCACACCCAGCCCTAAGCACACCAAAGGGTTGTTCATTAATAGAATTTTGCGTTGCAACCCAAGATATTGCTAAGTATCAACAACTCATGAACGCGCTAGATTTAGAGGTATCTATGACCAGTGACGGCAATCGCTTCGAAGCCGCACTGCAAACACCCAGGGGCATCGTTGAGTTAGGTCATTGGTAAGGGGCACTCTAGCTCCTGTAACTAGGGTAGCTAGCAATGACCTGCCCAAGCGACTGAGGAGCATATCCTAGGCGCAAATCCCAGGTCCGCCCAAAACGCAAGGGTTCTCTCTACCCATCCGTTGCGTACACCATATTTCCTATAGCTTAGGTCAGCACAAACACATTATTATGTTTCTAAAGAATGCCACTGGGGAGCGGTATCATGATGGAACTTGAGTATTTTGATGCGTCAATAGTCGCGCGAGCTAGGCCTATTCAAACAACCTCAACCGAGGCTAATCAGGGCGCGGCCATATCAGGCGGCTGTATGAAAGACAAATCGTTGCTAAAAATCTGGGTTATGATGCGGCGGAGTTGAGAGAGTATCGCTACATAGCGTCAGATCTAGCGGAAGAAAAAAAATGCTTACAAGAAAAATAGTTGGCCTTTGCTTAGGCCTTATATTGAGTCATGCCACTGTGGCGCAAACCGTTTATCAGGTTTCAATAGGCAGTTACAAAAACCAGACCAATGCAGAAAACGCAGCGGCAAAAGCTGCCCGAGAATTAGGCGATGGCTATTCAGTAGAGGCCGCACAAACGGGTAGCGGTAGCTTATATAGGGTACTTTCAGAGCCGGTACTATCACGCAGTGCAGCAGACGTTGTCAGCGCCAAAGCTCGGCGAGCAAATATTACCGGAGCGTGGGTACTGAAGCGCAACCTCCCGGTGGCCGCGTCCAAGGTTAATGCCACTGGAGTTTCTAGTCGTTCACTACCAAATACACAGAATCCGCAAAGCCTGCCAACGCTAGATTCTCCATCAGAATCTGGAACCAAAATTTCGTCCACAAATTCTTCCACCAATAAAGACAATGTCAATGCCCCGCGCTCAGGCGTACAACCTTTAAATGGCCGCAAAGGCATACCTGTATCACTTGCCGGTCAGAGTGGCGGCGTAACTGAAGCCGGCGCGCTGAACATACGCCGGACCGACGAAGCCCAAACACCGTTCAAGATAGACGGCATTTTAGACGAACCCATTTGGCGAGAGATCAACGCCATTGACGACTTTGTAGTCGTTGAACCAGACACCCTGGAAAAAGGCACATACGCGACCAACGTTAAAATTGCCTATACCGACGAAGGACTTTATGTCGCCGCAGAAATGGAGCAACCCGAAGAAACCCTGATTCGGAGGCTCTCCGGTAGAGACATTTATTCAGGCCTCAATAGAGACAGCATCAATATAACGTTAGACACCTCAGGCGAAGGATTATACGGGTTTTGGTTTGGCATAAATTTGGGTGATTCTCTGATGGACGGCAGCGTGCTGCCAGAACGCAGATTCTCTAACGAATGGGATGGCCCATGGCGAGGGGCAAGCGCGCAAAATGATAGCGGCTGGTCCGCAGAATTTTTCATTCCCTGGAGTGCCATATCTATGCCTAAGGCCGACGATACTCGAAATATGGGCATATTCCTGTCGCGCAAAGTCGCTCATCTTGACGAGCGCTGGGGATTCCCTGCATTACCCAATACCACGCCAAAGTTTTTGTCCGCGTTGCAAACCATCGAAATGCAGGGCGTAGCACCACGCCAGCAATATAATATTTATCCTTTTGCCGCAGCCACGGCAGATCAGATAGATGACGAGACACGCTATCGCGTTGGCGCAGATATGTTCTGGCGGCCGTCTAGCAACTTCCAACTGAACGCAACTGTTAACCCAGACTTTGGCAACGTTGAATCAGATGACGTAGTTATTAACCTCAGCGCCACTGAAACATTTTTTCCTGAGAAACGCTTATTCTTTGTCGAAGGCCAAGAAATTTTTGTCGCTAGTCCGCGTGCGGACACACGCAGCTCCGGCGTCGGTCAAGGGGGACCACCTACTACATTGGTCAACACCAGGCGTATCGGCGGCAGGCCACAAGCACCCACATTGGCCTTGGGCCAAACGGTCTCTAGTCGGGAGCAAAATTTACCTGTAGATCTACTCGGTGCGGCCAAAGCAACAGGGCAAATCGGTAAGTTCCGCTATGGCGTATTAGGCGCATTTGAGGACGAAGTAGAGCTTGAGACCATGGTCAACAATCAACCGGTGAGACTCAACCAAGATGGCTCAAATTACGGAATCGGCCGCCTGTTGTATGAAAATGGTTCAGGCGGCAGCTACAAGGCTGTAGGCGTGCTGTCTACGGTAGTTGAACACCAAGATCGCAGCGCTTACGTCACAGGCATAGACACCCACTATCTGTCAGCTAACGGTAAGTTACAGGCAGATAGTCAAATATTTAGATCAGATCTGACAGACAGCGATGTCGGTTACGGCGGCTTTATCGACTTTGAATATACGTTCCGTCAGGGCGTACAACAACGTCTAGGCATTGAACACTTCGATGACAACGTCAACATCAACGACCTAGGTTATCAAGCGCGTAACAACTACACGCAGGTCAGAACAGCCCACACTAGAACTTCTTCAGATCTCACTTGGGCGCGCAACAACCAATTCGACATACGCGGCGCAGTACAAGAAAACGGCGACGGCTTCCTTACCCGAGCCGGTGTCTTTCTCTCCAACAGAGCTACTTTTAACAATCTAACCAGCATCACAGGGCGCATAAGCCACTTTGCACCTGGTTATGACGACCTCAATAGTTTCGGTAATGGCGTTTATCGCATTGAAGAGAAAACCGCAGCGGGCCTTAGTTTTGACTCCAACTCAGCAAAGGCTGTGAGCTTTGGCGTTGGCCTTGGCTATGAAGAAGAAGACCTCGGCGGTGACAGCTATTACTATCATGCTAACGTTAACTGGCGACCACTAGACGGTTTAAGCATTGGCGCAGGCGTAAGATATCTGGATCGTGACGGTTGGTTGTTGCACCAAGAAAATCGTAACTTCACTACATTCTCTGCAGAACAGTGGCAGCCAAATCTTAACGTTGAATATTTTCTCAGCGCTAAACAGCAATTCAAAATTTCCGTGCAATGGATTGGCATACGCGCCGAAGAGAATGGCTTCTACCTTTCTCCGGCCATATCCGGCGACTTAATCCAGACCACTAAACCGGCTGGGCCATCCGACTCATTCTCCATCTCAGACATGGTTTTTCAGGCTCGCTACCGTTGGGAAATTGCACCACTATCCGACCTATTCATTGTCTACAGCCGGACCTCTGATTTAACTCAAGCACTACGCCAAGACAATTTTGACGACCTGCTAGACAACGCTTGGCAAGAGCCAGTGGGTGACCAATTCGTTATGAAAATACGCTACCGCTTTGGCTCATAATTCACTATCAACTGCAATACGTAACGCAGAATATTGCGCGGAGAATTTTATGCTAGACATTCAACCAACGGGCGAGGCTTGCGGCGCTACAGTTACAGGCATTGACCTATCTACACCGTTAACCGTCGATGCGATAGACGCCATTAGAGCGGCTTGGATAGAACACCAGGTGATCGTTTTTCCTGAGCAAAAACTGAGTGATGAAGATTTAGTACGCATTACAAACGACTTAGGTTCTATTGGCGACGACCCCTACTTTGTCTCCATCAACGAAAACACACCGGTAGTGGCACTAACGCGCAAGGCCGACGAAAAAGCGCCTGTATTTGCTGAAGTTTGGCACACCGACTGGAGCTTCAAGAAAGAGCCGCCCATTGGCACTTGTCTATACAGCCTAACCATTCCACCAGTAGGTGGCGACACTGGCTTCACCAATCAACAGAAAGCGTTAGCAGAAATGCCCAGCGAACTGCGAGCCCGGTTGGAAGGCAAAGTCGCCCTGCACTCAGCCGCCGCAGGATATGGCCCAGACGGCGCCTATGGTACCCGCGAGAAAGGCTCTGATCGCAGCATGAAGATTCTCTATTCAGAAGATGCACATGACATTGAAACCCATGCCATTATCAACGTGCACCCAGAATCTGGCAAGGAAACCATTTTTGGTACAGCGGGTTACATCTGCGGCATAGAAGGCATGGCGCAAGAGGAAGCAAACCAGTTAATTTTGGATTTGTACCAATGGCAAACCCGCCCTGAATTTCAATATACCCACAAGTGGCAGGAAAACATGCTGGTTATTTGGGACAACCGCTGCGTACTGCACAAAGCCAATGGCGGTTACGATGGCTATGATCGGGAATTGCATAGAACCACTATTGCTGGCGCGCCTGAACTATGTCTATGACAAACTTTGTCTCTTGCAGACTTTATCTCTCACAAAGTTTGACTCTCACAAACTTTGTGTCTGGCACCCAGGCAACTAAAGTCCTCGCCTCGTTTAGACAAGTCTAGATTAGGATAGCCTAAACGAGCACTATTCGTCGGGTAGAGCGAAGGCTACTAGATAGTCCGCGGTAGAACCAATAGGACTCCGCGCATCGCCGCCTGCCGCCATCACAATAAACTGCTTTTGCCGCCCACTTTTATCCTCAACGCTGTAACTCATAGGAATTGAATTTGCTGGGCTTGGCAGGTCATGACGCCAAAGCACCTCACCCGTATCTGTATCGTATGCTGATACTGCGCTATCAAATAGAGAGCCAATCACCACAAAGCCTGCCTCACTCAGCAAAGGGCCGCCTACTTGCGGTAGGCCCAATTTCGCCAAGCCAAAACCAAGTGAACCATGTGGCTGACGCCAAACTTGTTTCTGAGTGTTCAAATCTAATACCAGCAACTCACCAAAAGGCGGCCCTGCACACGGCATGACGCCAAGATACGGGTCCATCATCATCTCTCTGGCCATATAAAAACCTGTGCCCAACTGCAGACCCAACTCAACACCCGACTCTATATCTAGCCGCTGCAATATCTGCTCATAGGCTGCAAACTGCTCATCCATTGAGATATCCCTGTCGCTCATCACGGCAAGTAGGTCTTCAGTGCCCGCAGTGCTTATAAGTTTAGTTCTGAAGGCCAAGTTGTTCACATGAGCCACAATTAAGCCACGCTGCTCATCTACCGCCACACCCCCCCAACTGCTGGCGCCCATATTGCTGGGTAGCCCAATGGTCCAATCCGTGGTGATGGGGTCATATATGTCACCGATGCGCGAGGTTTTCTCAACGCCATTGCACAAATTGAGCAAGGATCCGCCCGACTCATAACTACGTGATAACTGAAATGCTTTAGGCGGAAAAACCTGGGTTGGGGACAACGCCTCAGCTAACGGCCCATATCGCGGCACCGCCTGTTCGCTCACATCAATAAGGGCCTCACCGGTTTCTCTGTTAAGCACAAAGATGAAGCCCATCTTGGTGCTTTGAATCAGCGCAGGTACCTCAACGCCGCCCAACGTGATGTCAGCAATAGAAGGAATTGATGGCACGTCAAAATCCCAAAAATCTTTCTTCACAGTTTGAAAGTGCCAAACGTATTCACCCGTAGAGCCGCGCAGGGCAACGATAGAGGAACCATAGTGACCCATGTCCTCAGCCCCCTCTCTATAATAGTCAGGGGCAGGATTGCCCGTAGGCAAGAATATCAAATCGCGCTGGGGATCTATGGCAAAACCCGCCCACACATTAGGGGTGGCCAGAGCATAGCCCGCGTCACTAACCAAGCCTTTGGTATAATCGAAATTTGGCGGCGCTAAATCAAACGCCCAAACCAGCTCGCCCGATTGCGTATCAAAACCACGGACAACACCACTTGGCGCATCAACCCGCTGGTTATCGGCAATGGCAGAACCCACAACAACCACGTCTCCAATGACACTAGGCGGCGACGTCACCTGATATTCCTGGGGCCACCACAACTCGCCCACCCCTTCCTTCAACAATACCTCTCCGCTCTCGCCAAAGTCTTTGCAGTGCTGACCGGTGGCGCTATCAATTGCGATCAACCTAGCATCATTGGTGGCAACAAAAATACGCGATTTACAGGATTGGTTAGATTTAGGAAGTTCCCTGATTGCGCTGCTTGAGTGCCATTGAGCGACCGCACGACAGTTGGCTTGGTTAGGGTAATCTACTTTAGCCACTTCAGGGTCGAAACGCCAAAACTCTGCCCCCGTTAGCGGATCCAGGGCAATGACTTGGTTGTGCGGTGTACACAACACCAGTTGGCCGTTCACCAATATCGGCGTGGATTGAAAGACGCTGTTCAGATCACCAGTCCGAAATGTCCAAGCCACTTCCAGATCAGCAACATTGTCCTTATTAATTTGCTCAAGCTTAGTTGCGCGGCGACTGCCAGAACCGGCGTAATTTGCCCACTGGGATGTCTTCCTGATTTCAGCTGCTACTTCTGGTCCAGCAATAAAGTTGTCGAAATCTCCGCTCATACACCCGCTTAACACTAGCCCTATGGCAATATAGCCAAGGTTAGATTTCTGCGCATACAGCGACCTCCAAACGACAGTCATACTGACAAATACCTTGAACATTTTACTTCCCGATTGATCTGCTGGAGTCAGTTTAACCTACCAGCATGGACACCGAATCGCAAAACGGCCCGGGTATTGACCTACCTACGCACTTCTCTCAGTTATACCTCAACTTGACAGCGCTACATATAATGTCACTATTAATGACATTAAATTCATGCAGTTAACTTCATATAAGAGTACAATCATGGTGCGCCTAATTGATCTTCCCGAATACGAGCGGGACCACTTACTCGAGAAAAACATGCCGCCTCTGGGCCCACTGCCTTGGCACGATAATGCCAAGCCTTTGAGTGCAAAGCGTATTGCCCTGATCACTACCGCAGGCCTGCACTTTCGTGGCGACAACGCATTTGATTTTGCCGATCCTACCTTTCGACCCATATCCATTGACGACGACGCTAATGATTTGATCATGAGTCACAGCTCAGCGAACTTTGATCGTAGTGGTTTTGTAGAAGATGTGAATTTAGTTTTTCCTATTGAGCGCTTTCAAGAATTGCTTGCTGACAAGGCCATCGGCTCGCTGGCAGACGTACATTACAGCTTTATGGGCGCAGGCCTCATGCCTAAAGTCTATGAGAAGAGTGCGATGCAAGTGGCAGGCCTGCTCAAACAAGATCAGGTGGACGCCGTATTTTTAACGCCAGTCTGACCCAACTGCACTCGCGCCGTGTGCGCGCTGAGCTACTATTTAGAAAGAGCGGGCATCATGACCACGGGCATCAGCTTGGTCCGTGAAAATGCAGAAAGTATGCAGCCACCGCGCTCGCTGTGGGTACCCTTTCCACTGGGTAGACCGTTGGGTAAACCCAATGACAAAGCATTTCAGCACCGAGTTATTGCAGCGGCCCTTGCATTACTTGAGCGCACAGCAGGCCCCGTCCTTGAGGATTATCCAGAGGACGCGCCAAGCGTAAGCATCGAGGAGTCGGCCGCTTGCCCGGTTTCGTTCGGCAATACGCAGGCCGAAGCAACTAACTGGGCCGCGCGCTTAGTAAGCGAACTGACGCAAATGCAGCCTTGGTACGATTTGGGTAAACGCAGGCGCAACGGACGCTCTTTAGTGGGTGTAGCCGGCGAACCCATGCAAACTATACTCAAAAAATTAGCCGAATTATTAGATTCGGACACCTTGCCTACCGCTGAACTTAAATGGTTTAAGCTCGCGATAGAGGATGCCAAGGTGTTTTATATCGAAGCGCTAACCGCCCAGCCGGGCGAATACTCTGCCCAAGCCATAGAGCAAATTTTATGGCATGAAACACATTTGGGCGCCGGTTTAAGGGTTTTTTATGAGCGATTTACGGCAACACCCAAGCTCGCCATCATGGCGCGGATGGTAGCCTCCCGTGAAGCCATAGGCGGCTCTACAGGCGAGGAAATAGAAATTAACGACATCACTAAAAAGGAAAAATGAGCAATGAAAGTAACCCCAATAACAGCTGATTTTGTTGCCGATATCGAAAGCGTCAATTTGACCACCATCAACGACACTGAATTTGAGCAGCTCTATAGCGCGTGGCTTGAGTACGGTGTGTTAAGAATTCGTAATCAAGACTTAGATGACGAGCAACTGCAAACTTTCAGCAAACGCTTTGGCCCATTGGAAGAGGCGCCCTTTGGCCGCATGTCAGAAGAGGACAAAGCGAAGATTAAACATCGTTATGTCACGACACTGTCTAATATTATTGCCGACGGCAAACCCATCGGCGGCTTGGGCAACTCAGAGGCCACTTGGCACTCAGATATGACATACATCGAGACGCCGCCACCGGCTAGTTTGCTCTTAGGTATCGAAATTCCCGAGCAAGGGGGCGATACCCATTTCGCCAATCAGTATGCTGCCCTTGAGGCATTGCCTGGCGACCTGCGCAAAATAATAGAAACGCTAACCGTCAAACACAACGCCGCGCACACAAGTGTCGGCAAGCTGCGACCCGGATTCGAGGCCTTCGATGATCCTCGTGAGGCGCCGGGGGCCATCCATCCAATGATCAAAACCCACAATGAAAGCGGCAGACCGGCCCTGTACCTAGGCCGCCGAGAATGGGCCTATATTCCAGGTCTGTCAGTGACCGAGAGCGAAGCACTTTTAGATGAATTGTGGGCATATGTAGCGCTTGAGGAAAATACTTGGACACAAAAATGGCAGCCACTGGACCTTATTATTTGGGACAACCGCTGCGTTATGCACAGACGCGATGGCTTTGACCAAAACAGCCGCCGCTATATGCGTCGCTGCCAAGTACTGGATCGCAATGCCGTTTAACCCTCAACCCATGAGCGCCCAAGCGCCCACCGACGGTAGGCGCGAGCGCACGGGGGCCACTCGCAACCTCATATTGGCAACGGGGAGACGACTCATTATTGAGGGCAACGGCGAACCCACCGCAAAAGAAATCGCCGAGGCAGTTGGCATCACCACAAGAACCTTGTTTCGGCATTTTCCAGACATGGGCACATTGCTGGTTACCATAATGGAGCAGGCACAAGAACAGGCCCGTAGCGTGATGGATGAACCCTTCCCCAGCGATCTTTCACCCGCAAAGAACTGGTTAGAACTTTTGCAAATTGTGGTAAGGCGCAGAACCCGGACGTACGAGTATATTTTACCCCTACACATTTCGCCCACCATTCAGCGCCATTGGAGAACTCAAGACCAGGCGACAATAGGCAAGGGTGTCCGGCGGCGACGCAAACGCTTACAGGACATACTGCCCAAACAGCTCACCTCAAACACACTTTTGTTTGAAGCCCTAGATGCAACACTGAGCATTGAATTCTGGATCAGCCTTCGCGTAGACCAAGGCTTGAGCATTGCTGAGGCGACCAAAGTACTGAATTACTCAGTAGATCGCATAGTCGGCCAGCCCAGATAAAGACAGGGTAAGCCTTAGCAAAACGTCCCTAATCTGCCCTTATGGCTAAATCTTGGCAAAAAAAAGCCCCGGCATACCGAGGCTTTAATCCACATCTATCTAATATCCGCTCACCGCCAGCACAAAACCCACGATCTTAAACATTACTCCAGATGTTAGCTGAGAGAGGTTAGCTGTAGCTCAGCAGCGTCTCAGGTGCGCCGCCCTCTTCACCTAGAAGGTGTTGCAGGTACGACTCGTAGTTTTCCATCCACATGCCAGAAGAGCGCGATCTGCCTGCCTGTTCGTCACTCTTAGTGCTCTTTGTGTACCAGTTGTTACAACGCAACCATACCTTACCTTCAGAGCTGGCCTCGCAACGATCGGTCCACGCCTCTACGGCATCCACCGTGGGCTCAACCTCAAGCTTCTGGTCTGCCTTCATTTGGGCAACCAGCTTGGCAATGTAGCGCGACTGCTCTTCACAGAGCAGCGTTACATTCGTCACTGGATTAAGGCTCTGAGGTCCAATCATCATATACATGTTGGGCATATCCTTCACATGAATACCCCAAAGCGATTGCGGCTTGGTCATCTGAAAATTATTTTCTGGTGCGGCGCCAAAGCGCTCAGCTAGAGATGCGCCATTACGGCCGTTAATTGGGAACGGAATAAAGTTACTGTCGAATCCAGTCGCGTAAATAATGACGTCGAAGTCGTATGTTGCGCCACTGGCTACTTCTAAGCCCGTTGCATTGATCGCCACAACCCCACCGGGCTCGTTGACCAAGGTGACATTAGATCTGTTGTAAGTGGCGTAGTAATCATCAATAAACAGTACGCGCTTGCAAAAGAACGGGTAATCCGGCGTTAGGGTTTTAGCCAACTCAGCGTCGTCTACCTCTTTCGCAATACTCTTGGCAATGCCAGCGCAAATCTTCGCATTCGCCTCTTCGTCTTGAAGCATTTCAAAAGTAAACGGCAGATCCGTAGGCGCCGGGAACTCACCCTTCCAGTCGACATAACGCAACTTTTCGCTGTAACCACCGGCCTTAAAGGCTTCAACCATTTCGGGAGGCGTGGGTTCGTCATCGCGTGGTAGCACCCACGTTGGCGTGCGCTGAATGACGGTTAAAGACTCAACCTCATCAACAATAGACGTAATCACCTGAGCCGCTGAAGCACCGGTACCAATAACACCTACCTTTTTGCCTTTTAACGACGCACTGCGATCCCACAATGCGGTATGAAAGCTCTCGCCCTTGAAGGTCTCCATGCCAGGCACCTCGGGCATACGAGGACTTGAAAGCGGCCCATTGGCGCTCACCACGTGCTGACAGGTAGCCGTTTGTTGATCTTCCCCGCTTTGCGCATCTACAGTAGTCACCTGCCATGCAGCGCTGCCTTTACCAATATAGTCAACGCTGACTACCTTGCGAGAAAACTGAATGTGATCGCGGAGTTCAAAATGATCTGTGAGCATTTCAGCATAATCTGCTATCTCACCTTGGCTTACATACTTCTTTGAAGGGATAAAGCCTGTGCGGTCTAAAAACGGTAGATAGGTATAAGAGGGTACATCACACGCCGCGCCTGGATAAGAACCTACGCCACCATGGCTCCATACACCGCCAACAGAAGAATTCATCTCAAAAATGCGCACATCTTCAATCCCTGCCTCTTTCAAATACTGGGTACACATCAACCCTGAAAATCCACTGCCCACTATGATCACTTCAAACTGATTCTGCATGTTTCCTCTCTAATTACTTAAACTCTAACGATCTAAAATTTTTGCGATTGACGCATGACGTTAACGGCGAAAACCTTTAAAAACGAGATTATACCCCAAGCGAGCAGCTGCCCAAACATAAACCAAGACAAGCTGTTTATCTAAGCTCAGCCACGTTCACTCGAGTTCGGCATAGTTCGGCATAGTTCGGCAAAATCCAGCGAATAAGCGCTCTTCGCAAAAGTGTCTTAACTTGCGGCCCGATCTTTGCGGTATCTTGCCATCAACTGAGCGGTTGAAGGGTCAACATTAGCGTTGCTGGCCTCATCACTCTGCAATTGTTGGAGAATCTCAATGGCCAGGCTTTTACCCAGCTCTACGCCCCATTGATCAAACGAAAAGACATTCCAAATCACCCCTTGGGCGAAAATCTTATGTTCATACAGTGCAATCAATTGGCCTAATACGAAGGGTGTCAATTTTTCTGCCATTAGCGTATTTGTTGGTCGATTACCGGTAAACGTTCTATGCGGAATAAGCGCCGCATCTACACCCTCATCTGCCAAAGTCTGACTAGACTTACCAAATGCCAGCGCCTGAGTTTGCGCAAAGAAATTTGCCATCAATTTGTCATGATGATCCAAAGTGGGGTTGTGCGATTGCGCAAAGCCAATGAAATCTGCAGGCACTAACTTAGTACCCTGGTGCAACAGCTGATAAAACGCATGTTGGCCATTGGTCCCCGCTTGCCCCCAAACAATAGGCCCCGTCTGCACTGCCACCTCTGCGCCACTTTTATCTATGTATTTACCATTGCTTTCCATATCCCCCTGCTGGAAATAGGCGGGAAAATGCTTGAGGTAATTATCATAAGGGAGAATGGCGTGGGTCTCGGCAGCAAAGAAGTTATTGTACCAAATACCCAGCAGGGCCATTAGCACGGGCATGTTTTGCGCAAGCGGCGCAGTTCTAAAGTGTTCGTCCATCGCATGGAATCCACTCAGCATGGCACGAAAATGAGTGGCGCCTATGGAAACCATAAGCGCTAAGCCCACTGAACTACAAAGGGAATATCTACCCCCTACCCAGTCCCAGAAACCAAACATATTTTGCGGATCTATGCCGAAGGTCTGCACTTTCTCTGTATTGGTAGAAACCGCAACAAAATGCTTAGCTATGGCATCTTTATCCACCAACTGCGCCAGTAACCACGACCGAGCAGTGCGCGCATTGGTCAAGGTTTCATCCGTGGTAAATGTTTTTGAGCAGACAATAAACAGAGTTTCATCCGCATTCAGCCCCTGCACAGCTTCGGCAAAATCCGAAGCATCAACATTAGAAACAAACTGTACGTTTAGGTTGCGTTGGCTGTAAGCACGCAATGCCTCGCACGCCATTGATGGACCAAGATCAGATCCGCCAATACCTATGTTAATGACATTACGAATGGGTTTGCCGGTAAAACCCTGCCATTGACCTGAGCGAATTGCTGCAGAAAACCCCGCCATTTTGTCTAACGCTGCGTGAACTTGTGGCACTACATCAATACCATCTAACTCAATGTGAGATGATTTGGGTGCGCGCAGCGCCGTATGCAACACAGCTCGACCTTCGGTTTTATTGATTTTCTCTCCAGCAAACATATCTTGCATGGCGGAGGGCAGCCGAGCCTCGTAGGCTAACTTAACCAGTAAATCTATGCTTTCCCGGGTAACGCGATTTTTCGAATAATCTAAAAACAGCCCCTGACTCTCTAACGAGAAGTCTTTGGCTCGCTGAGGATCGTCAACAAACAGTTGGTTGAGCTGTAATTCTGCAATCTGCTCGAAATGCGCCCGCAACTCGCGCCACGCGATGCCCGTTTCAATGCCCATGGGAAAACTCCAAATTAGGGTACTTAGTTTGCTGCCTAAACTTCAACTGCTATGACAAAATATTATGGGCCTACTATCGTTGGCATTGGCCCCTTAATACCGCCGCGAAGGGCAGCATGCTGACGAACAACTGGTTGAACATCATGAAAATTTATCCACATGCGAAACAACAGACGTTTTTCTTCAGGCAGAGAACCATCTTCATATTTATTGCGACGGTGCATTACCGCTAGATTATTCACCCACAAGATATCACCCGGCTGCTGCACAAAACTCAACTTCATATGAGTTTGCTCAGCCACCTGCTCGACACATTGTAGAGCCGCAACCTCTTCATCGGTCATTGACTGACCAGATACTACGGCGGCCAATTCGCTTAACTGAATATTCAGCCAAGCGCTCATATAACCATTTTGCCAAGCAAATACCGGTATGCGACTGTCAGACACTTTGCCTAACTTTGCGGTCGATTCAGCATCGCCTTTCTCTTTACGTGCATACAATGCGTAGCCGCGCTCAAGTACTGCCAGATGTTGCGGATACGATAGCAGCATTTCTTCATATATCGCGAACAAGCTGACCAAACCATTAGTACAAGGAATAGGCGACTGGCGAACACAGCTCATGCCAATGCAGTCGCCGCCATCACAGTGAAAGCGCAGCTCATCATTACTCTCGTAACCTCGAGTATCGACGCCTCGTTCAGCACCAGCGTAACGGTCAAACACTTCGCTCAGCACCTCTCCTCGAGCATTTTGCATGACAGGCGTGCCCAGGTGATGGGCCACCAACCAAAACACACGACGCAACAGTTCAGGATCATCTGCCGACACACCACGTAGCAAGGCAAAGCCTTTGCCAGCCGAAAGATCTTTAGACACCGCTTGAAAAAATTGGCTAAGTCTCGGCGTGGTTTTGCTGGTCAAATCGCAATCAAGTAAGCCTTCACTGGGTAACGGTAAGGTCTGGGCAAGCGCCGTTAAATCGGCAATGACCTCACTGCCTATCTGGGTCACCCAAGAAGAGGATTGGCTAAAGTCAGAACCTCGCCAAACCCGCTCGGCAGGTGCAGTGGCTTTAAGTATGTTCGCTGATATAGATGTAACCATTGACAGCTCTCCTAAGCGCTACGATTTATCTTTTATCTTCTATCTTTTATCTTTTATCTTTTATCTTTTATCTTTTGTCTTCCGTGTTTTGTATCCTTTGCCGGTCGCTAGGCCCGGGAAACGAACTTACTAGATTCAGTGTTGACCTTAACCCGCTCGCCGGACTCGATGTATTCCGGCACCTGAATCACCAGCCCAGTGGTTAACGTGGCAGACTTAGTACGTCCAGACGCCGTAGCACCTTTGATACTCGGCGCGGTTTCTACAATATCCAACAATACCGTCACTGGCACGCTGACACTGAGTATTTCACCCTCAACTATCAGCGCAATAAGATCCTCTTGGCCCACTTCCATAAATACAAGTTGGTCCTCAATGGCGCTTGTATTCAAAATATACTGACTATAGTCATCAGTGTTCATAAAGACGTGCTCGTCGCCATCTACATAGGAATATTGTACGTCTGTGCGCACGCAGTCGATCTGCCCCAGCATGCTATCGCCCTTAAGACTCTCGTCAAGCTTCTGGCCCGTGCGCAAATTTGTGAAGCGTATTTTATAAAGCGTTGAGGCGCCTCGAGAGGAAGGACTCTTGGCATCCACATTTTTCACACTGTGCGGTACGCCACCAATATCCACCACATCACCACGCTTTAAATCACTTGCTTTAGGCACTGACTGCTCTCCATAAATTTGCCTTAAAGCATACAGGTTAGGCATCCGAGCAACCAGCCAGAGTGTGATACGCAATCAACAATGTCCGCAGCGCCACCCCCTGAACCCTGCACACAGCATGAGTTTTGGCACCGGGTTAACAGTGTTACCCTCGAACTCGCAGCGTAGAGGGGCAGGACAATCAAAAATTCACAACTAACGCCAATTGAAGGCAAGCTTTCCTTAGGCACCAAGCTGGCCTTCGGTATTGGTGCCACTGGTGAAGCTGTCTATACCGGTTTATTCAACACATTTATAACCATCTACTACAATCAAGTGGTGGAGCTGAATAACGCCCTAATCGGCGTTGCTATCATGTTGGCAATGATTGGCGACGCAATCACAGACCCCTTGGTTGGCATAATTTCGGATCGCTGGCGTTCATCTCGAGGGCGGCGACACCCCTTTTTATGGGTCGCCCCCATCCCTCTTGTTATCGCCCTTTGGTGTGTTTTCAATCCACCAGAGTTTTTACTAGGGGCATCCGCTGAGGAAAACCAATTCGGGCTATTTCTTTGGCTCGCGGTTTGGACAATATTAGGCAGAGGGTTTTTAACCCTTTACAGCGTTCCGCACCTCGCACTGGGCGGCGAATTGTCCAAAAACCAATTCCAGCGCTCTCAATTGTTCAGTGCAAATACGGCAATCGCCTACGTTTCCGGCGCTTCTTTTGCGTTCATAGCTTGGAAGGTATTTTTTGCCGGAGAAATTACACGGGCTAGCGACGGTGCAGTAGTCCCAGCCCAACTCGCTGCCGAAGCTTATGGCCCACTAATTATGACCGCGTGCGCGGTAATCCTAATTGCCATCTGGAGCTGTGCTGCCGGGACATCTAGGCACATACCCAACCTAACTTCAGCACAAAGAAGCGAAAATCGACTCACCCTGGCGCATTTTTTCGGGCAAATTTTCAGCACGCTGAAAAATCCAAATTATCGAATTATATTAGTGGGCTTTTTCTTTTTTATGATTGCCAGCGGTATTTACGACACGCTAAATATATTCGTCAGCACCTATTTTTGGCAATTGCCAGCTGACAAAATTTCTTGGCTAGGGGTAATAGGTGCCCCATCAGCGGCGCTGGGTGCGCTGCTTTCACCCCTTCTTATGCGTAGGTTTGACCGTAAGCCAATTATGCTCACTGCTCTAGCAGGCACGGCTCTGTTCGCACAACTTGTCGTCAACTTACGCTTACTAGGGTTACTGCCAGAGAACCAAGACCCCGCGCTCATGTTCTATCTACTCGGAAATGCCGCGGGCTTCACCTTTTCTCTCGGCCTAGGCACCGTAGCGGTATTGTCGATGATTGGCGACATCGTGGATGAGAACGAACTAAGCAAGGGGGTTCGCGAGGAAGGCCTATTTTATTCAGCCCGAGCGTTTTTCGCTAAAGCCTCTTATTCCTTCGGCCACCTCTTCGCTGGCATCATGCTGGAGTACTTTGTGCGGCTGCCCTTTAAGGCCGTGCCAGGTGAGTTAGAGGCTGATGTACTGATTAGAATGGGACTTACAGCCGGGCCTATCATGGGCCTAGCGGCGGTCTTTTCTTTGCTGATTTACAGCCGTTATAACTTGCCCAGAGAAAGGCACCAAGAGATCTTGCAGCGCCTTAAAGATCGGCAAAATGCAAAGGAAAATTTGCAAGAAGGTGGCAATGAGAGCGACAACGAGAGCGGCAATGAGAGCGGGATTACCCAGTCTATTACTAAGCCCTAACACGTTTTTTTGAAGATGCCGAGCGCATGATTAATGCGCTCGGCATTTTCGCGGACAGGTGCTAGCGGATCTCTGACAAGAGCGCTGGATCAATCACAAGATTGCGCACGCCATGAGCATGATCTTCGTCAAATGCGTTACCTTCTAACCACTTACCTACGCTTTCAATAGACACTTTAGCCACCTTAGGTCGTACGCTCCAAGACACCTGAAACGGTGATCCCACTTCGTTGTATCCAGGGCCCGTTGTGGAACCCGAATACTCAACGGCCTTGCCAGTATTCTTGGGGATATTCGGCGCTTGATGATAACCATTGCTTTCAGCCAACTCAGTGAGGTGATTAAAATCTAAAGCGTTTGCATCGTTCACCAGAACAAACACTTGGGCCACCACACGCAACTGCGGGTTGCCAATGGCGTCACTTAAACACGCGCCAAGCGTAGCACCGGGTTTAACTTGTGCGGTTGAATGAACATAGTGCACTTCAATTGTATCGCCGGAATGAAGGCTACCATGCGCACTGGCGCCCACAGTGGCATCTAACTTGGTCAATTCAGCCGCGCTCAACGTACCTGAATATTGGTAGCCCGAATGATAGCCTTGGCCGTCTCCATTGCCCGCATATTTGGTGAACTCACCACCCTTATGCTCGGCGTTTTTGTGGAAATGAATATTGCAGAGATTCATTTGCGCGTAGCTCGGCGCTGGGCCAAAAACACGGTTATTAGTGCCTACAAGTGAACCAATATCTCTCGGCGCTTGAGGGCCGAAGCCTTTGCCAACAGTATTTTTTGTGAGTGCTGCACGCTGCTCGATGATCACACTATCGGCAACAGCCTCCGCCTTACCCGCTACTGCATTTGCAGACATAACCAGCAACCCTAACGCACCATTCAATAACAACTTCTTCATCGTTTCCTCCAATTCTTTACTATCGAACGTGGCAAATGCCGAAAGAGAACGCTGCCTGCAACAACCGCTAAACTACCATTTGCCCACTATTCTAACAATGATCCAAACTACCAACCTAACCTCTTACCCAACCTCTTACGAAAATAAGTAGCCGCAAACTAGCTGCGCGCACGCCCGCGCAAATGAATTGAGGGCAGCTCGCCAATCCGCACCTTACTTTTTGCCGTGCAAACGTACGGGTAAGTCTGTATAGCCGTGCACAAAACAAGACGGCACGCGCACACCATCACCCACCACTTCTATGAACTCAAAACGCTTTTGAATCTCCTCCCAAAGCACTCTGAGCTGCAATTCCGCCATACGGTTACCCATGCACCGGTGCAGCCCAAAACCGAAGGAAATATGGTTACGCGCTCGCGCTCTATCTATCTTGAATTCTTCAGGATCAGGAATACTACGCTCATCTCGGTTACCCGATGCGTACCACATAATGACCTTGTCACCGGCCTTAATTTTTTGCCCGTCAAAATCAAAATCCTGAGTCGCCGTGCGGCGCATATGCGCGAGGGGCGTTACCCAACGAATAATCTCAGAGACCATATTGGCAATCACGTCAGGTTGCGCGCGCAACTTATCATACTCATCTGGATTTTGATTAAGTGCTAACACACCGCCGGTAATTGAATTACGTGTCGTATCGTTACCGCCAACAATCAACAGCAAAATATTGCCTAGATATTCCTGTGGCGAGAGGTTCTTGGTGGCATCACCTCTGATCATCATAGAAATGAAATCGTTACCAACTGGGTTGTCTTTGCGCTCGTCCCAAAGTTTTAGGAAGTACGCCAAGCACTCCATCAACTCTTCCTGGCGTTGTTCAAGAGAATCGATAACCCCTTCGCCTACGCGTGCAAATACTACATCCGACCAGCGGGTTAGCTTGTAACGGTCTGCAAAGGGGAAATCAAAGAGTGTGGCCAACATCTGGGTGGTTAACTCTATCGATACCCTGTCTACCCAGTTAAATGTCTCGCCAATAGGCAAGTTGTCTAATATTTCACCCGCCCTGGAGCGAATAGTGGCTTCCAGCTCTTTAAGGTTGGGCGGCGCAACAACATCTTGAACGGCCTTACGCTGATCATCATGCGTGGGCGGGTCCATGGCAATAAACGTCGGCGTATTGAAGGTACTGCTTTCATCGGGGTCAGCAATCGAGATCCGTGGGTGAGAGGAAAAAACCTCCCAGTTCTTTTCTACCTTCATAATGTCGCTGAAGCGAGTGATTGACCAATAGGCTCCAAATTCACTTTTAGCACAATAATGTATAGGCGCGTCGTTGCGTAGACGCTTGAAGAAATCCCACTTCGCTTCGCTACGCCACAAATCAATATGGCTTACATCAATCTCTTCTAAAGGCATGGTTGCTGGATCTCGATCCAACATACTCGCTAAAACTCCACTAGACACTTGGATTTTCTCCCTTGCTTGTTCGATTTGACAGTTTAGCACCAAGTGTAAATCCTGTCTCAGCGCGAGCAAAATCTGGTTTGAATCTACGCTGTTAAATCTCCACTATCGGAGAGCTGGCTAAGCATCGAGATACTATTGGAGGTAGCCTAGCGGCGCATGCAAAGCCCTAGTTCTAAGCAACCAAAAACCGGTTATTCACCCGGCTAATCTCGGTTGTAAGCGGTACACCCAATAAATCAGCCAGCGTGCCTTTACCCAACATCTGCAAGGCTTGCGCCTGCTCAGCTGCATCCAATGATTGGAAAAAACTCTGCGCACGCTGAGTCAACCAAACTGCATAAAGGTCTGTTCTGTGCTCGGTCTCCACGCCCTCATAACTGACCAACTCCACGGGTAGCATCGGTTGATCGTGTTCAGGTGCTAAGGCGTATCCGCTTTGGGGTGCCAATTTTTCCATTGCTTGGTTGAACCCTATTGCGCCTACTACGAATTTCTTACCATATTCATCAGCGATAAAGCGCAGTATCGCCAGAGCCGTATCCGGCACTTCATCATCCGCTAAATAGGCAACCGGCACGTCGTAAAATTCAGGTGCTTGGAGCTCAGGCAAAAGCATATTTTCTACCCACCGAAACACTCTCGGACCATGGTCTTGCATCACCCGCAGTCCAGCGGGGTCGCGCCCCATGTGCGCATGAAATGCACCCATAACTGCATAGTCCGCTGCGGAAGGATGCCCACCTAAAAAATAGGGGTGCTGAATAAGGTGAGCCTCAAACAATGCGAGCAGGTGTTTATACTTTTCATCTAAAGCGGCCCTCGC
>JAOJBS010000030.1:0-21459 GCA_028228615.1 Pseudomonadales bacterium
GACTAAAAAAGACCTAGACGCTGGCGGACATCAGATCGCTCTCCGCGCTGCAAAAGCCAAGGAAGGCAAGATGTACTTTGACAGGCCGAAGACTGTTTTGGCTATTCCAAGTCCATTTGGCACACGTCGTGAAGATGGAAGCATATACAAACATAAAATTAAGCTGTTTCGAAAAAGTAATAAAGAATGGGTCAACACCCAATTGGCGGCTCATAGCGAAGCGGAAGGACTGCGAACTGAACATGAGCAAGTGTTTACCAAAAACAAGCAGGCGCACAAACTCGGGCAGGAAGCAGCTACTCGCCGCTATGCAGCGTCGACGATTTCGGGGGTAGGCGATGCTGCTGCGGGTATCAGTACCTTGACCGGCGGAGCTGACGGGTTTACAGCAAGCATCGGAACGACGTCCAAAATTGCTGCGGCAGTGGTCTTCGGGATGGCCGCAAGGAAGTCCGCGCAGGCGGAGAGCTTAACGGGCGAGACTATTTCTGATCTGCCTCAATCTACCGATCCGCGCGAGGCTCACGTCAAAGAGGCATTAGAAGCGATAAAAGACGGACATAGCGCTGCCAAAAAGAACGCGACCCGTAAAAAGCGCGAAGCAATGGTGCAAAGCGTGGGCCAGTCAACCGGGCTTGTCGGTGATCATGTAGGCATGGCTAGTGGCTCAGAGGCTGTTTTGGATTCAAAGGGCAGTGCGTTACGAGGGCAAGGTGTGGAGGGCCATGCATGGACTTTTGGCAAACCAACGGCGTTCACGGCAGCAGAAACCGGGTTGGACACTTTGCAAGATGTATCAATATCCGCTAGTACCAACGTGTACCGTCCGGTCAAGAATGCGCTCACAGTAGGTGGCGGTAATAAGTCTCATGCCAAGGGGCTTCAGCAACATGCGGCCGTAAGGGAAGTGGAGGCCTATAGAAAAATGAAAGCGAACATTAAACCGGTCAAGCGCGCTCGATTGCCCTCAGAAATAGCTAACCCTATGCATAAGGTTCTCCCTAGTGATCACCGCTCTGCACCCTAAATCCCATCAATTGCTGCTTATATATTGAGCGCTAGACGTCGAGCCTCCCAAGGGATACTCGACGGAACGGACCTTTGATTCGAGTGAAAAGCGAGTAGGGTAGGTAAGGCGTTTTGGGCTAGCGCCCATGTCTGCCGTAACGTGTGTTCTTCAAACAAGTGAAGTGGCGGATTGATAAAGCGAGCTGCCCCTTAGTTGGTCAAAATACTCGTTCTGAGAAAGTGTTGAGCGTCGTTTTGACCTAAGCCATATGCATCATCAACCGTTGTATCTGCAGTACACCCCCAAGTAGAAACCGGTATCTTTCTGCTAGGTTGTATAAAGCGTTTGCCGTAGTGGCTGAACAGCATTGGTTTTGTCTCAAAGTGCCTGGTTAACAGAGTAAGTGTTGTTGATGCCTCACCTGGGTCCAGGTTTAGATTTAGGTCGCTCTGAAAATTGCCGCCAACGCGTTCGCCTGGGAATACTGGAATCGGCGAAATATAGCCGCCGTCATAATGTAGTTCGCCAGCTATTCTGCGTGCCAAGATAAAGGGCGATGCCGCGGCGCTGGCCTCAAATGTTTGCAGAGCTTCGCTGAGGGGTTGGCGTTGAGCGGGCTCCAGGAAAACTTGGCTGAGCCCAGCAATTTTGTGTGCATATTCGCTCTGACCCAAAATAATAAAATCCTTGCCGTGCAGGTGACGAAAAATAGCCCGCATAATTGCCACCAGTCGAAATGAGGGGCGGTCTAATCTGCTCGCAGTGACTCTTAATCGACCAAAGGCCCTAATTTTGGCCAGTTCTTCCTCGCCAATAAAAGCTTTCAGCCAGTTTGGGTAGACCTCGTTTTGGGCAAATCCCACAGGGATCTTAAGCGCGCCCCTCTTGTACCTGATTAGGCCAGGATTGTCTGCGTACAAGTGTTTGCAGGCGTCCAGTGCCTTGTCAGTAGTGTCAGTAATCAACGATGCAGCGATAGCCGCGCCAGCACTGCAACCAATGATGTCTTTGGGCAGCGTCCAGCCTTGACTGATCAGTTCAGCAACAAAGCCGGCTTGCCACCAACATCGGTTGCCGCCACCGGAAAAAATCAGTGTGCTTACATTGTTTATGTTGAAATGTTCGTTGTTGTGCACGGTGACAGGGTTCTTCTACTACTAGAATGGCTGCATTTGTGTCTTTCTCAAAAACAAAATCCACTACCACGGTACAAAAGGTCTATTTGTTGAATTGAATGGTATTGATGAGATCAAGTCGTTGATGTAGCCGGGCAAATTGGCCGTTTGGGTCATTGAGTGTCTAAGGAGTTTTAACCGCAGGGTGACGCAAGACTGCTATATTGACGAGAAAGTCGCACCTGTTTAGTTCCGAGTGAATGCAGAGTGAGTGCAGAGACAGTTGCAAATAAACAGTTAGCCAGTTGCTAGGTTCTCAAAAAAAAGCAAACAGGCCTATAATACTATTTATCGAGAGAGGCCCAGCCTGTGGTGTTCCTTGATGAGTAGTTTCCTCAGATTCATAGCGCAGGTTATTTAATGCAAGCGAAAGACATAGCAGTTATTCCCGGTGATGGCATTGGTCCTGAAATTACTCAGGCAGTGCTTCGTGTAGTGGACGCGGCGGCGGCAAAGGCCAAAGCGGATATCAACTGGATATTTGTCTCGGCTGGTCTTAGCGCCTTAGAAGAGGGTGACGAATTGATTCCTGAGCGCACTATGAATGAGATTTCTCGTTGTAAGGTGGCGCTTAAAGGGCCGTGTACCACACCAGTGGGCGAGGGCTTTACCTCGGTGAACGTGCGCTTGCGCAAGGCTTTTAACCTTTACGCGGCAGTGCGCCCGGTGCGCAGTTTGCCCGGCGTAGAGACTCGTTATAAAAATGTCGACATTGTGATTATTCGAGAAAACACCGAGGGCCTCTATAGCGGTGTGGAGAACGAGATTACTCCCGGTGTGGTGATGAGTATGAAGGTTGCCTCCGAAGTGGCGTGCCAGAGAATTTCATCCTGGGCTTTTAAGTTCGCCAATCGGCGTGAACGTAAAAAAGTCACCATGCTGCACAAAGCCAATATAATGAAACTCACCGACGGTTTGTTTTTACGCTGTGCAGACGAAGTGCATAAAAACGATTACCCCAACTTGGGTTTTGAATCTGTGATTATTGATGCGGGGTGTATGAAGTTGGTGCAAGACCCAACCCAGTTCGATGTACTGCTGCTGGAAAATCTTTACGGCGATGTCATCAGTGACCTTTGTGCCGGCTTGGTCGGCGGTCTGGGTGTAGTACCTGGAGCCAACTATGGCGACAACGAAGCCGTGTTCGAGGCAGTTCACGGCAGCGCGCCAGATATTGCCGGGCAAAATCTCGCTAATCCGTTGGCCCTGTTGATGTCAGCGGTAATGATGCTCAACTACTTGGCGGAAACCGAAGAAGAATCAAGCTTTGAGAAATGCTCTAACCTGATTAAAACCGCTTATGATGAGGCATTGATCGCTGGTGAAACCACCAAAGATCTGGGCGGTGCCTTAGGTACAGCCGAATTTGCCGATGTGCTCATTGCCCGCATTGCTGAACTTTAACGGAGCGCTTTAATGAATGTGCCCCTACAACCTCAAGTGACCGTTTGGTTCGACTCTAGCTGCCCTCTTTGTGTCCGCGAGATTCGTCTGTTTAGGCGTCTAGACAAACGCTCTGCAATCGACTTTATAGATGTGCTCTCAGGCCAAGCCTGTCCGTTGGATGAGGCCACACTCATGGCCCGTTTCCATGCCCAAGAGGTCGGCGGCGAAGTGGTTTCTGGCGCCGCTGCCTTTGCAGCCATGTGGCGTGCAATTCCCCTATTGCGTCCAATAGGACTGCTCATGCGCTTTCCCATCATTTTGTCCATTGCTGAAATCGCCTACATTGCGTTTTTACGCCTGCGGCCAAGCCTGCAGCGCCTGGTGCGTAAAATGGGTTTGGAATAAAAGTCCGCGGGGCTTTGCAAAATATGAAGTGCTTGAAGAGCAGCGCAAGCTGTTAAAGCAAATTATGCAAAGTGTTACTGCGCTACAAAAGCCATAGAAGTTATAAAAGCGACAGAAGATAGATAAGGAAGAACAAATGCTTAATTTTAGATTGGAAGGCAATGTTGCAGTCATCGCATTAGACGATGGCAAAGCCAATGCGGTGGGACACGCCTATGTTGAAGCCATGAATGA
The DNA here is from genome assembly GCA_028228615.1 of Pseudomonadales bacterium. GTDB lineage: Bacteria > Pseudomonadota > Gammaproteobacteria > Pseudomonadales > Azotimanducaceae > UBA4421. The sequence goes on from JAOJBS010000030.1 coordinate 4,210, forward strand.
AGGCCTAGACCGCGCAGAAAAAGAGGCGGCGGCAGTAGTGATTACCGGACGCCCCGGTGTTTTTAGTGCAGGTTTTGATTTAAAAGAAATCGCCAAAGGGCCGTCTGAGCAAAAAGCCCTAGTCACCAGTGGTGCGCAGATGCTTTTGCGCCTGTTTACCCACCCTCAGCCTGTGGTTGCTGCCAGTGCGGGCCATGCAATTGCCGCAGGTGCGTTAGTGCTGCTGGCCAGTGACACGCGTATTGGCGCAGCGGGGGATTTTAAATACGGTCTCAACGAAACAGCCATTGGCATGACCCTACCGCCATTTGGATTGCAAATGGCCATTTGCCGGTTGTCCAAACGTCATCAGACCCAAGCGGTGCTGCAGGCCAGCTTGTATGGGCCAGAAGATGCTCAGACCGTTGGCTATTTAGATGAAGTTGTGGCATCTGAAGCGCTAGAACAAACGGCTATCGATGCCGCCGCCGCATTGGCTGAATTGCCTGCCAATGCTTACGCTGCAACCAAATTGGACCTGCGTGCGGAGTATATTGAGATAATAGAGGCGAGCCTTAATTAGGCATAAATTCGCACGGCTCCACTGAGCTGCGGAAAAAGGCGCTGGTTTTGGCGAATTTTTGCGAAAAGTATTCGAATAATCCGTGACTTAGCTGCTTGAAGTGAAGCTGTGTGGGCAGTAGAATGCGCTCCGCTCTGGCATCTACGTCAGTGGTTGGAGAGTTAAAACTGCGGTTTTTACGCCATCTGGCGAGGAAATTGTCGAAAATCTTCAAAATTCAGTGATTGCTATGCGATTTAGTTAAGCAGTTTATTGAGATCCGTTGCTGAAAAGTTCAGCAGTGGCGTATGGCTCTTTGAGTGCATACACAGGGTGAGTTCATTATTTGTGCGTCGATTCCTTAGTAATGAGGAGGTAGATGCAACAAAGCGGATAATGGGCCCATCAGTTAACTTGGTGAATGTGGAGACGCCCATTAAAAAGACGAGTAAGCGAATTGATCGCTCGTTGTTAAATGACGATATAGAAGCAGCCGAAGTACGCCTTGTGGCGGCAGATGGAAGTCAACGTGGTGTAGTACCACGCGCTGAGGCATTAGCCGAAGCACGACAAGCTGGCTTAGATCTAGTATTGGTTGTAGCGGATGCAAGTCCGCCAGTCTGTAAAGTCATGGATTATGGGAAGCATCTTTTTGAGCTGAAGAAAACCAAAGCAGCGCAAAGAAAGAAGCAAAAGCAGATCCAAGTTAAAGAAATGAAGTTCCGTCCTGGCACGGAAGAAGGCGACTATCAGGTAAAACTACGCAACCTAAAGCGCTTTTTGGAAGATGGGGATAAAACCAAGGTTTCCTTGCGGTTCCGCGGTCGAGAAGTTGTTCACCCAGAAATTGGGATGAATTTGATGACTCGTATCGCAGCAGACTTAGATGAATTGGGCTCAGTAGAGTCCGAGCCAAAGTTTGAAGGACGGCAGGTCATTATGGTGCTAGCCCCTCGCAAAAATAAGAAGGCGCCAAGCCTCAAACCAGATGCTGAATAAACGCAGCTAGTAATAGCGCGTTTTTACAGAATCATACCGGCCTGATTTAGGCCGAAGAGAACCAGATACACACTTAATTTAGGTTAAGACGTGTGACGGTTTTATACGACGCGCCAGTGATCGACTGGGTTAGGTTTAGCTCTAACCGGGTGGAAAATTGGTAAGCGAAAACATGAATCGCGTGGAGCAAGGCATATGCCAAAAATGAAAACCCACCGGGGTGCAGCGAAAAGATTTCGCAAGACATCTTCCGGTTTTAAGCACAAACAAGCTAACAAAAGTCACATCCTGACGAAAATGACATCTAAGCGTAAGCGTCATCTTCGCGGTATGGAAGGCGTCTCCGCCGCAGATGTACCTGCATTGAGACGCATGCTGCCAACAAAGGCTCGATAGGAGAGAACTATGCCAAGAATTAAACGTGGCGTGGCTTCTCGGGCCCGCAGAAAGAAGATTTTAAAAGCCGCCAAAGGCTATTACGGTGCGCGTAGTCGTACCTTCAAAGTTGCAAAGCAAGCAGTCATTAAAGCGGGTCAATACGCTTATCGTGACCGCCGTCAGCGTAAGCGCCAGTTCCGCCGTTTGTGGATTGTGCGTATTAATGCTGCAGCGCGTATACACGGGCTGTCTTACAGCCGCTTTATCGCTGGTCTCAAGGAGGCGGGGATAGAGGTGGATCGTAAGGTGCTTGCAGACATTGCAATGCACGAGAAAGATACTTTTGCTGCACTAGTTAAGCGCGTTGCTCCGGCAGCCGCTGCACAAGCCGCTTAAGCAACGATCCAAAGGCCGCTAACTGCCTTCGGGAGACCTTAATAGAGTGTTCTTCCCGCAGGCTAGTGGCTGACAATCGTTAGAAAAGGGAAGAACATAGTTCTTCCTTTTTTTGTGCCGCCCTATTTGTAAAGGATAAGCAGCGTGTGTGAATAATAGGCAGCGCAAAAAGACCATTTAGGACAATACGATGGATATTGAAAACATACTCAAATGCGGTCGCGAAGCCACTGAAAAAGCGGCTGACCTGCGCGCCTTAGATGATGTTCGTGTGGCTTATCTCGGCAAAAAAGGTGAACTCACCAGCTTGCTTAAAAGCCTAGGACAGGTTGATGCAGATGAGCGACCTAAAGTAGGTGCAAAAATCAACGAAGCTAAAGTTGCACTGCAAGAGGATCTGGCTGCGCGCAAGGACACCCTTGAGCAGACAGCGTTGAGTGCGTCGCTATTGGCGGAAAAAGTGGATGTCTCTCTGCCCGGTAGACGGCCTGCCACAGGTGGCCTGCATCCGGTGACGCAGGCTATGTATCGTATTGAAGAAATTTTTACCGGTGCAGGTTACGAAGTAGTCAGCGGTCCGGAAGTTGAAAATGACTATTACAACTTTGAAGCTCTGAATATTCCTAGCCATCACCCGGCCCGTGCCATGCACGATACCTTTTATTTTGGTGACGGCACGCTCCTGCGCACTCACACTTCGCCCAGCCAAGTGCACACCATGGAAAAGCAAGACCCGCCTATTCGAGTGATTTGCCCAGGCCGCGTGTACAGACGAGATTCAGATTTAACCCACAGCCCAATGTTCCATCAAGTGGAAGGGCTGGTTGTGGATGAGGGCATTAGCTTTGCGGATCTAAAAGGCACGGTCATCGATTTTCTCCAGCGTTTCTTTGAGAAAGAGCTAGAAGTGCGTTTTCGCCCCTCTTATTTTCCCTTCACCGAACCCTCTGCTGAGGTAGATGTGCAGTGCGTACACTGCTTGGGTAAAGGCTGCCGGGTGTGCAGTAACACCGGCTGGTTAGAGGTGATGGGCTGCGGCATGGTGCACCCTAACGTACTGAATATGGCAAACATTGATACCGAAGTTTATTCGGCATTCGCCTTTGGCTTTGGTGGCGATCGTCTGGCTATGCTGCTTTACGAGGTAGACGATCTGCGGCTGTTTTTCGAGAACGATTTGCGCTTCTTGCGCCAGTTCAACTAAGGATTAGCGCACATGAAATTTAGTGAAGCGTGGTTACGACAGTGGGTTAATCCAAGTTTGGATAGCGCAGAATTATTACATCAAATGACCATGGCGGGACTTGAGGTAGATGGCACCGAACCGGCGGCCAAAGTCTTTAGCGGCGTGGTTGTGGCGCAGATTCAATCTGCCGAGCAACACCCAGATGCCGACAAGCTCAGAGTTTGCCAGGTTTCAGACGGTTCGGATGTGTTCCAAGTGGTATGTGGTGCGCCCAATGCACGCGCAGGACTCATTACAGCATTCGCAAAAGTAGGCGCAGTGCTCCCCGACAACTTCAAAATTAAGAAAGCCAAGCTTCGCGGCGTAGAGTCCTTTGGCATGTTGTGTAGCGCCGAAGAAATAGGCTTGGGCGAAGAAAACGACGGCATTGTCGAGTTACCCGAGCACTCAGAGATAGGCGCAGATTTAGCCAGCATAGCCGGCGCAGATTTGCCCTTAGACGACCTCACGGTGGATGTTGATCTGACCCCCAATCGCGGTGACTGCTTGTCTCTTAAAGGCCTGGCCCGGGAAGTAGGGGTGCTGAACAACTTAGAAGTCACGTATCCGCAAATTCCAGCAGTAGCGCCGCAAATCGACAGCACATTTCCTATTGAGGTTGTGGCTAACGAACAATGCCCAAGGTATTTAGGGCGCGTTATTGAAGGCGTAGATCTAAGTCAGCCATCACCGCAGTGGCTAACCGAACGGTTAAGACGTTGTGGCTTGCGCAGCATTGATCCGGTGGTAGATGTCACCAATTACGTGTTGATCGAACAAGGTCAGCCCATGCATGCCTTCGACCTAAGTCGCCTGCAAGGGGGCATAACTGTGCGCATGGCTCAGCCGGACGACAAGTTGACCCTGCTCAGCGGTCAGGAAGTTGAGTTAGATGCAAAGACTTTAGTGATTGCCGACGGTTCCGGTCCAGTGGCCATGGCTGGCGTAATGGGCGGCGAGCATTCTGGCGTAAATACTGACAGCAAAGACATTTTCTTTGAGTGCGCGTTTTTCTCACCACTGGCTATTGCAGGTACCGCAAGACGCTATGGGCTGCACACAGACGCCTCGCACCGCTACGAGCGCGGTGTGGATTCTCAGCTGCAACATCAAGCCTTAGAGCGCGCTACGCAGATACTCATAGACATCACCGGTGGTCGTCCCGGACCCATAACCGAGGCCCTCAGTGCTCAGCACCTGCCCAACATTGCGCCTATTACGTTGCGCGAAGGCAAAATCAACAGCCTGTTGGGTATTGATATTGATCCAACTCAGGTAGATGAAGCACTGGCACGTTTAGATTTTACCGTGCACAGCCGCGAGACAGGCGATGGTGGGTTGGCTTGGCAGGTGACACCGCCAAGTCATCGCTTTGATATCGCTTTAGAAGCAGATTTAATTGAAGAGATCTGCCGGATTTACGGCTACAACAATATTCCCAGCAGTCAGCCCGTTATTCGTCTGCCGCTGGCGACAGTGCCATTGCAGACGCATAGCGAACCGCAGTTAAAGAGACAGCTGGCAGGTTTGGGTTTTCAAGAGGTAGTGACTTACAGTTTTATCGACCCTGCAATGCAGAAGTTGTTTGACCCAGAGATTGAGCCGTTGATGTTGGCTAACCCCATGTCCTCTGAGCAATCGGTCATGCGCACTACCTTGCTCACAGGTTTGGTGGATGCGGCAAAGAAAAACATCTCGCGCCAGCAAACTAGCGGTCAACTGTTCGAGGTCGGCTTAGTGTTCGATACAGGCTCTAAGGCATCCTCCAATAATAAACTGGCCCAAAGGGTGAAAGTTGGCGGCCTACTATGGGGCCGTAGACAAGACGAAAACTGGTGTGAAACATCAGACAAAGTCGACTTCTTCGATGCGAAAGGCAATGTTGAAGCGCTGTGTTCATGGGCCGGGATAACGGTGGAAGCAGCGACTACAAATGACGTGGCCCTGCACCCGGGCCAGAGCGCGCAACTCACCCTAGCGGGTGAAGTGATTGGGCGCGTTGGACGCCTGCACCCAACTCTTGAGAAAAAACTGGGCCTGCCTGAAGTCTTCGTGTTTGAGCTAGATGGGCAAACAATGATGTCTCGCCCAAGTCGGCGTCATCAAGGCGTGTCTAAATTTCCATCGGTGCGTCGAGACCTAGCCATTGTTGTCGAGCGCAGGGTCACCGCCAGCGAAGTGGTGGCTACCGTCAGTAATGTGCTGAATGAAAATTGCGTAGACATCATGTTGTTTGACGTCTACCAAGGTGAAGGTATTGATTCTACTGAAAAAAGTTTGGGTCTAGGGTTGACGTTACAAAGTCAAACGACCACCCTTACTGAAGAAGAAATCAACGCATTGGCTGAGCAAGCAATCAACGCTCTGGCAGATAAGTATCAAGCTAGACTGCGCTGATTGAAAAGCATTTGTTGCAGAATTTTAAGGACGGATTTTGGGCGCACTGACAAAAGCCAAAATGGCAGACCAACTTTTTGATGAGTTGGGCTTGAACAAAAGAGAAGCGAAAGAGTTAGTTGAATTGTTTTTCGACGAAGTTCTAGACTCCTTGGAAGCCAATGTGCAGGTTAAGTTATCGGGCTTCGGTAATTTTGATCTGCGCGAAAAAGCAGAGCGTCCTGGCCGCAACCCTAAAACCGGCGAAGAGATTCCAATCACCGCGCGGCGCGTGGTGACCTTTCGGCCAGGCCAAAAACTCAAAGCGCGGGTAGAAGCCTACGCTGGCGAGTCCACTGAATACGACAACGGACAGTAATGTTAGAAGCAAGTAACAACAATGAACTGCCCGCAATTCCAGGCAAACGCTATTTCACCATTGGTGAGGTCAGCACGTTGTGTGATGTTAAGCCCCACGTACTGCGTTACTGGGAGCAAGAGTTTCCTCAGCTAAAACCTACCAAGCGCCGAGGTAACAGGCGTTATTATCAGCGCCAAGACGTTATTATTATCCGCCAAATTCGCGGCCTGCTTTACGAGCAGGGGTTCACCATTGGTGGTGCTAGGCTGCAATTGGGCAGTGAAAGTGCCCAAGAGGACATTACCCAGTCGGGGATGCTGGTGAAGCAACTGATCACAGAGTTAGAAGACGTTTTGCGCGTCTTGAAAGCCTGATCTCTAGGCGCGCTGTGGTCCTCCTTTAAAAGCGATAGTGAACAAGGGAAGATGTGGGCCACCACACCTTATGAAGCGCTATCTGAGCCTGCTATTACATTTCGCAGCACTAACGGCTGCGCCGCTCCAAATTGCTACTGCAGCCCCTTCCGAACTGCCCATCGCTTCCCAAATACTCGAATACGATGCTTTATTGAGCACTCTTAATGCGGGCACCTTAACTCTGGAAATAACAGAGTTTGAAGACAAGTACGAAATACTCGGGCGTTTCAAGTCTTCCCGCGCGCTGAGCAAGTATTACACATGGAATGGGCTGTTCGCAGCGAAGGGCCACTGGGAGGAGGGCGCGCGGCAAACAGACGGCTACTTTGTGCGCAGTGAAGGGTCAGATGATCGTTTCAAAATGGTGGTTTTATCCAAGCGCGAAGTGCGCCTGTTGGATGGCATTGACGAGGAATTTAAAACCCTCGCCCGGCCCGGAGGCACCGACCTAATCAGTGGTCTATTTTTTAGCCCGGGATGTTACGCAGGTAGTCTACTGCATGACGGTGAAGATTTTTATCCAGTCAAAACTCTCAAGACAAAGTCGACTAAATTGGATCCAAGCGACCTCTACGTGTCGGGCAAGGCTCAGGAGTGCATATATCGAGTGGCGGACAGAAAACAGCGTAAGCGCAAAATCTATGTTACCCAAGTTGAACAGCAGGGCATGACCGTTGCGGCAAAGATTCGCATTGGCATTTCTTTCTTTCCAGACCCAACCTTTAGGTTGCGGCGACAATATTCCTCCAATTAAAGAACTTGCCTTTCCCAAGACCGTGGCTTCCGTTATCATTCGCGGCATCGGGGCGTAGCGCAGCCTGGTAGCGCACTTGACTGGGGGTCAAGTGGTCGCAGGTTCAAATCCTGCCGTCCCGACCAATTTTTCTTATACTTTTCAATGACTTGAAGAATATAAGCTCATCCTCTCTTTCCTATTAATATCTCAAGTAAACACAGGGTAAACATAACGCTCTGATATTCTTTGATAGCGAATCAAACTAAACATATCTGAATTAAGAGTAAGGGGGAGGCAGGTGACCATGGGGGATATGGTGGGTAGTAACGCATTGGTAAATATTTTAAAGCCTGTGAATATTGTAAATCTTGGCAATACGTTGAGGTGTGGTGTGGGGATTTTTTGGAGTTGAAATTCCTTTAGTAAAGACAGCCGTCGAGTTTATAGGGCGGCCCATCGGCCTACCCCATTTCTTTAGGATCTTTCACCGTTCAAGCGAGTCCGTTAGAACATCTAACAACTAGGTGGACATGAAGGGTTGTCTAAAGAAGCGTCAACGTTAAAGTTGAACTGAAAGTCTTCAGTCATCTCAACTCCATTCGCATCTCTTATCCAATCTTTATCAACTGTCACCGTGATTCCAGTTTGATTTGCATCAAAGCGTTCTGCGCTGCCCATGGTTGTGAGACGCACTGTCGTTGAGCCACCAAAACCAGCGGTCAGTGAGTAATTGCTAACGACTCTACTTTTGCCATCAACCATAGCAGTAAAAGTTACTGCAGACCCACTCGTCGGGCAAATGCTCCCAGCCAGTCCTGTATATTGATCCCCTGCAGGACAAACGGTTTCAACTTTTTCTGAAAAGGTCACCACAACATTGCGCAGTTGACGGCTACCCGTCCCATTATTCTCTGGTGTCGTAGAAACAACAGTCGGCGCGGTATTGTCCAGCGTGGCACTAACAGCCTTACTCTTAGCTGATTCACCGTTGTCGTTATAAGCCACTACTTGATAATAGGCTGTCTGACCCTCAGTAAGATCAGTGTCTGAATATGTAACCGCTGTTTGAGTCGCGATTACTTTTGCCTCAGATTCAGTAGACAGTTTCCTATAAACCTTAAAACCTGTCTCATCTGAACTAGCATCAGTCCAAGCTAGATTGATACCAGTTTTATTATTAGTGGCAGTTGGTGCAGTTGGTGAAGCTGGCACGGCTTCTGCGGAGTCACAAGTTATGAAACTAGCGTAAGAGGCGGGAAATGAAGTTGCACTGGTCTCCAAAAAGGTGAGCTCAAATCGGCTTGGACTAACGATGTTGACGTCCCAAATTCTTGCTGACTCGTCTCCAGAGTATTTGGTAAAAAGTTTGTTCTTGTGCAATGTATAGGTTGCGCTGAAAGCACCTGTGAACGGAGGCGTACCTGCGCCCTCTCTCTTGAAGGGACTTGGATTAGAGGTGGATATTGAATATGGACTTTCCAAACTTGTGGAAGCAGAAGAAGCAGTTAGATTTACTTGAGCATTCTCCAAGACATAGAAGAGGCTTTTGCTCGTCCATCCACTTGTATTCCTAGTAGTCATTGCATCGCATGACCAAACACCAATCAAATCAGTATCTACCACTGTGCGGTTAATCTTTTCAATCGTGTCAAAAATCTGATTAAAAGTATCCGCTGATACCAAGTCTCCTGATTTAAAATCATCAGCAACCTTTAAATCATCTGCAAAGCAGCTAATACTGACAAACGCCAACAAAGTTCCAACTAGTAATTTATTCAAACTTACACTCCCCAAAACGGCATGTATCAAAAAAGTTTTCAGATATGTCTGTTACGTTTACAACCATTGCTCCAGAGGCCGTTAAGCCTCCCGCATTAGTCACCGTAACGGTAATGTTGTATTGAGTCTTACTCAAAGATTCATAATCTGGCACGGTTCTAAAAGATACCAAACCAGTAGAAGTTAAATAAAATGTAGCTGCGTCTGCGCCACTCAGAGCGTAAGTGATTGCGCTGCCTTCGGAATCTGTAGCCACTGCTTGAGTCACAATAGATGTGTTCTCTGCGATGCTAATTGTTGCAGGTAGAGTCAACGCAGGGGCTGTCTCAATAACATTGGTGATAGCAATGGTCAGATCTTCTGACACTGTTTCTGAACCATCTGAGACTGAGATAGTAAGCGAGTAACTGCTCTGGCCTTCATAGTCTGCAGCAGCTTCTAATTTAAGCTCTCCTGTTGAGGAGATGCTGAACTTACCTGCATCCGTTCCACTCAGGCTATAGGTCAATGCATCGCCATCAGCGTCTGTGGCTTTGAATGTACCTACAGCTGATGTGTTTTCTGCAATGCTCAAAGCGTTTGAAGTCAATGTTAGCTTAGGCGCGTCAGCTACAGCAGTGACTGTGACCGTAACCTCTGCGGTTGAACTCTGTTCACCTTGTTTTAAAGTGTAAGTGAAAGTGTCTGCGCCCGTGTAGTCAGCCAAGGGAATGTAAGTCACTTGATTGTCAGCATCTAAGCTCAGAGAACCATAAGCGGCCTCAGCTAATGTTATTTCAATCGCTTCACCATCAGACACATAGTCATCATTGGAGATGATTTTAATAAGAACATTCGTATCTTCTGGCGTGCTTACTGAGTCCTCTATTGCAGTAATGCTTAGAGCGTAGTCAGAAGCAGAGCCGCCCTGAGAGGTGGCAATATAGCTGGTTGCTTGAGTCGTATACTGCTCAAGAGTCGCTGCACTTGCACTGCCGTCAGCTATTTTTTCAATGTCGTTTAGCAACGTATCTGTTGCGAAGTTCAAGATGTCTTGGCTGGCTTTGTTGTCATCCCTTACCTGAATAAGCGGTAAAACATTTGCGAGGACAGTGGTTATATTAGATTTAATCTCAGAAGAGAGAGATGCTCCAGACGTAGTTGCAACAGCCTCTACAACGGTCTCTAGGAACGCATTGGACTCTATGTCTACTTTGCCCTCAGAAAGCTCGTAAGTGTCTTCTAAGACCTTTGTAATAGATGAGAAGGCATCCTTTGAATCATCGCCAACCTCTCCTGTAGCCTTTTGTAGCGAGTAGGCTAAGACTGTTAACTGATTACCTTTTTCATAAAGCAGGTCGTACTCATCGCTAGTACCTTTTTTTGCAACAAGGTCTGTTGTCATTAAATCAATAGATGGATCAACGCCTAGAATAGCGTTCAAGTCTTCAGGGTTATCCATAAAGGATGCGACAGTAGTAATTGGACTGACTGCTGCTACTGCTTGAGAAGCTCTCAGGGGCGTTACAAGCAACAGATCATCAAGAGCATTGTTCATATCTGTATCAAAGCCACCAAGGCTCACCAGATTACATACTCCCGCTCTTACAGAGAAACTACCATCACTTGCACTGGTAACAGACTCTTCTCCAGCATCTAGAGAGAGGTTCCCATTAGTATCACAGAACACTGAAGAACCAGTGATATAGCCGTCTACAACAACGCCAGTTACGATTCTATAGACTTCAACTTCAACGCTTTGGCTGGTAGATCCTGAGCTATTGCGACAAGTAAGAGTGAAGGTCTGATCACCTAAAGAAGACAATGTTAATGCCTCTGAGCCACTAGTGGATTTAACACCTGTCCAGTCATTAGAGGCAGTACAAGACTCAGCAGACGTTGAAGACCAAGATAAATCTAGGGAGTTGTTTAGTTCAATAGAACTTCCACTCGCACCAATAGAAACAGTAGGAGAAGGAACGGCTGATGAACCACCGCCACCACACGCGTTAAGCAACATCAATGTGGAGATAAAGGTTAAGTATTTGACAACGGTACTAATACGCATCACTAGATAAGATAACTTTTCCTTACGGTAGTCAATAGATTACTAGTTAAGCCATTAGGCTAATAAAAGTCCGAGTAATGGTAAGGGCCTATGTGCTAGTGCAAAAGTCTTGATCAGATCTGTAAGACAGCTCCTTTAGCAAAGTGAAACGCAACGCAAATACTTTTCCCTAAAATCATCGCGCTACAGCGGACGTGTAAAAAAACTTGCTGTTCATCCCCTTGCCAAATTTATAATATAAGGTTGGCATACAACCGATGGAGGTTTTCTGTGACAGCTTCTTTTATACATATTGGACTAGGCAAATGTGCGTCTACATCCCTACAGACACTGTGGGCAAATTCTGAAAACTACAATTATGGTTCACTAAATCCATTAGCAACCCACATTACAAATTTGATTAGAGATAAAAAAAACGACTTGGACTCAGCCGTTGATGCAATTCAATCAATTAATGTCGAGCTTCCAAAGCTTGATAATAATAAAATGAATGTCTTCAGCTCAGAGGGAGTGACGTTTTCCTTTATTGAAGATTTTCAAAATGGCCACTTAACGCAACTTAAGCAACAAGCGATGGCAGTTTTGTTAAAAGGGTTATGTTCAAAAGTGCTAATGCTCGTACGAGATCCAATTGAATGGATAGTAAGCGCCCATGCTCAGCACGTTAAAGAGGGTGGTTCAGCGTCGTTTGAGGAATATTTGGTTGGAGCCAAAGAAACGATATACCACAATTTAAATATTAATTTTATTAAATCCGTGTTTGAAGAACAGGGGTTTGAAGTTGTTATACTACCCATTGAACTAATAAAGACTTCAGAAAAAGAATTTTGGAAGGTATATACAGATAAATTAGGTATAGCTAAGCCAACTTTTGTTAACTTCCCAAATGATAAGAGAAGCGCAAATATCACAAACCTAGAAAGTATCCCTTTGCACACTCAATTAAACAAAATTTTAGAAGAGATTTCTTTGTTAGTAGAAAAAAGCTCTTCGTATGTCGGCGAAGAAAACAAAAGGATTTTGGAGGCGTTAGAGTTATCAAAACGTTGGGGGACTCGTGCGGCTTTACATGAACTAAGCAAAACGGAGCTGGAGCGTTTCAACCGATTGCTTCATGTAGATTCACTTGCTTTGAATAGTGGCTTCACAACAGATACTGCTTTGAAAACTCATTTACAAAATAATTTTATTGAACCACTTTCTGCGAAGGGTGTTTTTCCATTCCACGATATTCTCACTACTTACAAAGCTTCTGTAGGTAGCTGAGCGGCCCATAAACTCACCGTCATTACCCCACGCAGCAACGGACAAACCTGCTCTTTGTCTAACTTGCTAAGCCATCTATCGTTGGCTGCGGCGCGCTTACAAGACGGTGTGCGGTCAATGCGTCGAACGCCAGCGATGGATCGACTGGCAGAAATCGCCAGTGACTATGATGTTGTGATGATTGATAACTCATCTGACGGATTCGCCGGGAATGAAAATGATCGTAGTGAAGTTCGTGCCTTCGTGAAGGGAATGCTCGGCGGAATGGCGGCGAAAAATAATCAGGCAGTTCTTTTGTTGGCCCACATCGATAAGCAAGCGGCAAGGGGAGGGGCTTGGACGCAAGTTAAGCTGGCAGCATCTATAGGCTCGTCATGAGCTATCAGAACCGCCTCCGCACGCGCGAAGGAACGAAAGTGCTAAATAGTTCAGGAGGTACTTTTGGGCGTAAATGTGTTGGGGTTTTTGTTGTTGTTTTTTGCACCCTAAGGGTTGCGCTTATTGCCACTGATGCCCACTGGCGCGCTGTGTCCACCTGCCCGGGCCTTGGTGACCACTTCTCGCAAAGTGTAAGGGGCATTGAGCGTTTCTGCGCTGGAGTCTGGGCCTAGCTCGCCAACGCGTAGGTAACTTCCGCTATCTGCTGCGAAGCGAAAATCAACGGTAGCACCAAAAAGCTCATCAACCATACCGCTTGCACCAAAGCCATGGCCTTCATTGGTTTGCGCCGCGTTGGTTGCCTGATACCCCATGCGCTGTAGCAGCTTTGGGCTTGCGCGCTTGAGTACTTCTGGGCTAACAGACAGCATCCAGTTTTCTTGTTGCCTGATGACCGGGTGTTGCATGCCGTTGAGCATCACAACGCGAGGTGTATCCGTGTGATTAATGCCGGTGCTGTGCAGTAGGCGTCCGTCTGTAATGACCACTGTGCCTGCTGGAGCATCTAGATTGATAGCCGGTGGTAGTTTGCCCACCGGTTCCTGCGCGCGCACGGCGTCCGCCAGTGTGCGATGGCTGCCGGGAATGATCAATGTGCCGCCATTGATTTCATCGACGTCTGTGATCAAAGACATAACGTTAATGGTCAGCGGGCTTCTGGCGTCCAGTGCGATGTCTTGATCTTGGTGTAATGCTTGGGGCACGCCACCTTTTAGTGCGATAGACGCGATCAGTGAGTTGCTGATCCAGTTCGCGCCTAATGCTTCCGTAACAATTTGTTCAACCAGTGGGCCGCCTTGCACCATGTCTGGGTGTTGCTCAAGTAATGCTTCGAAGCATTGTCCTTTATTCACGCAGCAGTTTATGTTTTGGCCGCTGGGGGTTTTCTGCGCTATGCCTGCAAGGCGCTCACCCTCGGCTTGGTCCATTATCCGCTGATGGAGTACGGCCACTTGTTTGGCGGACAGTGCGTTTTCAATTTTGCAGTAACCCCAGTTCAACATGTCCGCACGTAGCCGCTGAATATCTTTTGTTGGAATGGGTAGGTCTTTGTCTTTCCAGTAGGAGTGCTTCGCAGCAGTGGTGGTGTCGTAGTACGAACCCGGCTTGAATTCCCATTGACCCCATTCACTGGAGCGCTTGGGCGGCACGAAGTAAATTTCAGGGTTTGCTTCAAGCACGGAGTTCATTGGGTCTTTTGACGCCAGCTCCTCTTGGTACATTGGCGTACCAGTGCTGGCTTTTGTCGCGACGTCGGTTGGGTCAAATTCAACGGGCACTGTGCTCATCTGCTCGGGCGTCCTGAAAGTCATGATAAATTCGGTTTATAAGACGTTACGCTAATTTGCTGTGGGATTCGAGGGTGTCGCCTGAGGCAGTCACTTATAGGTGCAGTTTTGTTAGGTTGGCAAAAGTAGGGCGTTTATCAATTGAGGAGGTGAATGGAGCGAGGCCCTTGCGCGAGCAACGGCCCCAAATGAAAAATCAAGTGGGGCCTATATGCTGCTTGCCGTTACAGCCTAGTGAACGACACTACGCTACAAAACAAAAAGTGATTACTGAGTAACCATCGCTTGGCGCATTGAATCGGTGTCGTCAAATGCGGTGAATGCGGTCACTTTGCCACCTTCCACAACCCACACCTGCATGGTCTCGCTGTCCATCCCATCTGCGGTTAATTTACCATGAGCATAAACAGTATTTCCCACCGCAGTCATGCTGATCGGTGTGATTTTGAATGTAGGCCAGTGGATTGCAATCTTTTCAAAGACGTTTTCAATGACTGCTTTGGGGCCAATAAACACGCCAGATTGTGGTAACTGACCGAATATTGTGAGTTTGAAGTCATCCGCATGCAGTGCAGTCCATGCGTCAATATCTCCTGAACCAAAAGCTGCGTATGCCGCAGTGACCACTGCTTTTGGATCGGCGTGGCCTGAAGTTTCACCTTCGGCGTGGTGACCGGCATTCACCAACATAGAGAATGTCATTGTAAAAGCGAGTAAAAGTAGGTTTTTCATTTTTAATCCTTATTATAATTGTGGGTCAAAGATATCACATCAATGGCCAGTTTTCGCTTTGTCTAGTTTGACAAAATAGTGAATTCGTTAGTGACTTCGCCTAGCCTTCTCATTCTGTCGTTGGCAGTACCCAGTTCTCGTTAGCGCCTTCGCCATCTTGATCCAATGGGTAGACGGGTCTTCGAACTTTGTTGAAAGTAATCTGGTTGTAATCCGAGGTACATACTCCGCAGCCTGCGCATTCAATGACCTCTTTGGCCATTTCGCTGAAGCCCACGCGGTAGTGGATACGGCTTTTTAGCATCACATATTGATAGGCAGTGGGTTCCATGCCAAGGCTTCTGAAACATTCAGGGTCATAGGGTTCTATATGTCGAGATATAATTGCGATGTCCACAGAGCCCACTGATAGTACCGCAGATTTGCCCATGTTCATTGTAAGGCCTCTGGCCATCGCCACTTGCGCCTGAAATTTACCGTTTGATATGAGTTTGACCTCGCCAGTAAGCGTTATGGGCTTGCTTTGTTCAACCAACGCGGGCATGGGTAGTTTGCCGCCCAGAGCCACGGTAACCATTGCGCCTACACCGGCTGCGGCCATTTGCTCAACCACTTCTGGGTCGTAAAAGCCAAATACGGCTACCCGTTCTAGGCCAGCATCTAACACGGCGCTGAGTACTTCGGTGGTGTCCATGGTGCCGCCGGAAGCGGTGTTGTCATAGTGATCTAGTACTATTACGGGACCTTCGCCAGGGTTCGCTGCAGCTTCTGCGGCTTTTTGCATGGACCTGTCCAATGGTTCAATCTGGTAGACAAATTCTGCCCGAGCCTGCCAAGCCCGATTAAGCAGTTCATTGGTATAACCTTGGGCAGCCTCTGGCTTGTCGTCGGTCATAACAACCACACTAAAGCCAGCGTCATAGATGTCTGCATGGGGGAAGCCGGTAAAGACACTTACGCCCAAACAGTCGTGTTTTTCTAATTCAATAGCTCGCGCCTGTAAACCTTTGTTGGGTTGGTCGTCCGTGCCTTGGCGCATAACGTGGGGCAGCATGGGGGCATTGCCCCAGCGCAGTACCGGCTTTGCGCGGCCGTTGAGCATGGCGAAAAAAGCTTCAGCAGCGCGCACGGCGGTGCTGTCCATGTCTATGTGTGGGTAAGTATGGTAACCGGCAAGTACGTCACAATTGCTGACCATAAGTTCGGTAATGTTTGCGTGCATATCTAGTGATATGGCTATGGGTAAATTGGGGTTGGCCGAGCGAATGCGGCGCAGTAGTTCTCCTTCACCATCGTCAAAGGTCTGGGTAGTCATTGCACCATGCAGATCCAGCAACAGTGCATCTACGCGCTGGGACAAAGCGACAATTGAGTCGCACATATACGCGTAGGCATCGTTTTCTACCGGGCCACTGGGTGCAGCCGCCGCGGCAATGCCCATTTCAATGACAACGTCTTGTCGCTCGGCTACTTCAATATAACCGCCCAAGCAGGATGCAGTGCCGCGATATGTGTTCAGTGCTGTTTCGCCTTCAAGCGGCTTGCCGTGCCCGCCTGAAAAGCGGTCAAGGTCTGTGATCACCGGCGAGAACGTGTTGGTCTCGTGGCTCATCATTGCAATTCCAATTCTCATACTGCTCCCTCCGATTCGTTTTTTGTTATGTATCGAGCCTGTATTTTGGTTGTTTTTCTCAATCCATCAGCCCATCTGTTTACCAGCCAACATCGACACACAATTTTTCGCAGGATTGATCTAGCTTGTCTTGTCTATCCGATCCTGCCGCAGTGATTTCCTTCTGACTTTGCCCGCGTCATCGCGCATGGGTTCATTAGAAAACTCAATGGTCCTAGGGATTTTGTAACGCACTAACCTTTCAGCCAAGTGGTTTAGCAAGTCTGCCTCCACAATGCCGTCCGGTGCATCGACTATCGCGTGCACATAGTTGCCTAAGTCTTCGTGAGGCAAGCCTATTGCTGCGGATGAGCGCACGCCGGGGAAGCTGTCGATGGCTGCTTCAACTTCAGCTGGGTAAATGTTTGCCCCGCCTGACAAAATCATATCGGTCTGCCGATCCGCGAGATATAAATAGCCGTCTTCGTCGAAGTATCCCATGTCGCCGATGCTTTCAAAGCCGCCGTCTATGGCTTTTGCCTCTGCGCCAATGTAACGATAGGTGGAACCTTGCCCCGTGAGTGGGCGTAAAAACACCTCACCTATTTCGTTGGGCGGCAGTCGCTCTCCCGCTTCATTCACCACAATAATTTCGCAGG
>JAOJBS010000031.1:0-20436 GCA_028228615.1 Pseudomonadales bacterium
CATTATTTATGACGACTTTGAACCAACGCTTAGACCAGCTAAACGAGCGCATCCAGACAGCTTGCGCGAGCAGCAACAGAGCGCTGAGTGAAGTGCTGCTCATCGGTGTGTCCAAATACCAACCTGGGCAAAGTGTCGCGCAGGCTCATGAGCTGGGCCTAACTGACTTTGGCGAAAACTACCTCCAAGAGGCCGCAGAAAAAATTCAATCCCTTGGTGACAAGCAGCTCACTTGGCATTTCATAGGCAGTATTCAGTCGAATAAAACAAAGGTTATCGCTGAATCATTTCAGTGGGTGCACACAGTAGACCGACTAAAAATTGCACAGCGCCTGAGTAGCCAATGCCCAGAGGGCAAAGTGTTAAACATTCTGCTCCAGGTGAACGTCGATAATGACCCCAACAAGGGCGGTGCAAGCCCTGAAGCATGCATCGACCTAGTTAAGCAGATGAGCAATTTGCCGAATTTAAAGTTACGCGGCTTGATGACCATATTGAGTCAAGACACTGATCCTAGGGTAGGCTACGAAACCGTGGCACAATTACATGCTGCGCTAAAAGGTGAGTTGCATCCCGCCTTCACCGCCGCATGGGACACCCTTTCAATGGGCATGACCGGAGATTTAGAGCACGCTATTGCCGCAGGTGCCACAATGATTAGGGTGGGTACGGCATTATTTGGCCCACGAGAGTAAATTACGTCATTTGTATTTTTTTAGCGTTAGGAGATGAACAGTGAGTATCGCCTTTATTGGGGCAGGCAATATGGCCGGCAGTTTGATCAATGGCCTGCTTGAAAGTGGTACCGCCCCAAGGGAAATCGCAGCAGCTGACCCGATGGCCATACAGCTTGAGAAGTTCGCTGCCTTAGGTGTTGTGACCGCGAGTAATAATGATCAAGCAGTGGACGGAGCTGATGTCATAGTGCTGGCCGTTAAACCCCAAGTCACTGGCGCAGTGCTGGAGGCTTTGTCAGGTCTGAATCCTCACCAACTGATTATTTCTATCGTCGCAGGTATTGACCTGCGGAGCCTCGAAACTTGGCTACCTGAAAATCAGCCCATCGTACGTTGTATGCCAAATACGCCTGCTTTATTGGGCGCTGGCATGACTGGCCTGTTTGCAAACAGTCAGGTATCTGATCAACAAAAAGCATCAGCCACCCATATTCTCGAAGCAGTTGGCGAAGTGGCTTGGGTAAATGAGGAAGCGCATTTAGATGCCGTAACCGCCGTGTCAGGAAGCGGACCCGCTTACTTTTTCTTGCTCATGGAAAACATGATCGCCGCCGGGCAAAAGCTTGGCTTAGATGCGGAGTTAAGCCGCAAGCTCACCCAACAAACCGCATTCGGCGCAGCCCTCATGGCGCAAAAGAACGATGTAGATCCTGGCACTTTACGCAAAAACGTGACCTCTCCCGGAGGCACCACTGAGGCAGCCTTGAATTTAATGCTGGCGCAAGGATTACCCGCTACTGTTATCGACGCTTTAAGCGCGGCGGAAAATAGAGCCAAAGAATTGGCCGCAGAATTTGGAGCTAAATCATGACCCAAACACTTATCCTGATCATCGACTTGGTAATGCGGCTCGCCACATTATTATTTCTTGTTCGATTTTTACTGCAAGCCAGCGGCGCAGACTTCTACAACCCCATCAGCCAAGCCGTGATTAAAGGCAGCGACCCCCTAGCAGCGCCGTTGCGAAAACTCTTACCCTCTATCGGCAAATTTGACTTGGCGGCGCTACTGTTAGCATTGGTCATGGGCGTTGTTTTCGTAGCCCTTATTAGCATGGGACGCCTAACAATAAGCCAATATGCTATTTTTGGTATAGTCCGCACGCTTTCCGTACTGGTGGACTTTTATTGGTGGTCAATGTTGATCATTGTTATCGCCAGCTTTGTCTCCCAGGGCAATAGTCACCCCGGATTGTCACTATTAGATCAATTGGTAGACCCTCTGATACGACCCATTAGAAGTATATTGCCTTCAATGGGCCCCTTAGATTTTTCACCCATGGTCGTTATTTTGATGTTGTCTATCGCGCAACGGTCACTACCCAATGCGTACGCCTTCATCTAATGAGCAGTACTCAAGAAAATTCGTTGGGCGTAATTGAGCCCCAATTCTACCGTCATGCAGAAGCGTTTTTACTACAAAACGGCGAGCAGCTGCATGGGTACGAATTGGTATTCGAAACTTACGGCACACTCAACGCTGAAAAATCTAACGCAATACTTATCTGCCACGCCCTATCAGGCCACCACCATGCGGCAGGCTTCCACGCTTTAGACGATGCTAAGCCTGGCTGGTGGGACGCCTGTATAGGGCCAGGAAAGTGCATTGATACTGACAATTTTTTCGTTCTAAGCCTAAACAACCTAGGTGGCTGCCATGGCAGCACCGGACCGAACTCCATTGACCCAAGTACAGGGGAAATATTCGGACCGAACTTTCCTAATGTAGTGGTCAAAGATTGGGTGGCTAGCCAAGCACATCTTGCCGACCATCTCGGAATCCAAAAATTTGCTGCGGTAATTGGCGGCAGCCTTGGTGGAATGCAGGCCATGCAGTGGAGTATCGACTTTCCAGAACGGCTGTATTCAGCAGTCTTGATTGCCTCCGCAGCCAAATTGTCTGCGCAAAATATCGCTTTTAACGAAATCGCCAGACAAGCCATAACGACAGATGAAGATTACTGCGCTGGAGATTACCAACAGTTTAATAAAAACCCTGAGAAAGGGTTAATGCTCGCAAGAATGGTTGGGCACGTTACCTACCTCTCAGAAGACGGCATGAAAACTAAATTTGATCGCGACGTTAAATCTGGCGACTTTGAACAAGGCGCCAATGTTGAATTTCAGGTT
This sequence comes from Pseudomonadales bacterium, assembly GCA_028228615.1. Classification (GTDB taxonomy): domain Bacteria; phylum Pseudomonadota; class Gammaproteobacteria; order Pseudomonadales; family Azotimanducaceae; genus UBA4421. Next base: position 2,867 of record JAOJBS010000031.1, read on the forward strand.
GAGAGTTATCTTCACTACCAGGGGCGGGCTTTCACTCAGTACTTTGACGCGAACACCTACCTTTTGATGACCCGGGCGCTAGACTATTTTGATCCGGCGCGAGCGTTTGATGGAAACCTGACTCGAGCGCTAGAAAACACCACAGCCAAATTTTTAGTGCTTTCCTTTTCTACTGATTGGCGTTTTTCACCTGAGCGGTCTCAAGAAATAGTCGACGCCCTCATTCAAGCGAAAAAGAATGTAGCCTCAGCGATCATCGAATCTGAGCATGGGCACGACTCGTTCTTATTGCCCATAGAGCGATATACAAAAGTTCTTAGTGCATTTCTGCAGCGCTCCTTTGCGGAATTAGAAAACTCAGCCGAGCTATTGGCTCGAGAAAACGAGGTGGATTCATGAGGGGTGATCGCAACGTTAATCAATCCTGGCGCACGCGTACTCGACTTAGGGTGTGGCGAAGGGGAATTATTGGATCATCTACAGCGCGACAAACGCGTAAACGGTTACGGCTTGGATAGAGACGCAGAGAATATACGCACTTGCGTGAGTAAAGGCGTCAATGTCATTGAACAAGATTTAGATGAGGGCTTGGCCAACTTTGTCGATGCCAGCTTTGACATGGTAGTGATGACAGATGCTTTGCAAGCGGTCAAAGAGCCGAGAGAGCTTGTTAGAGATATGCTGCGCATCGGCGAAGAATGTATTGTCACCTTCCCCAACTTTGCCCATTGGCGCTGCCGAGCGCAATTGGCGCTGAAGGGCGTAATGCCGGTCTCTAAACAGCTACCACATAGCTGGTTTGATACGCCAAATATTCATCTATGTACTTTCACTGATTTTGAGCAACTGTGCGCTGCTGAATCTATAAATATCATTCAACGCCGAGTGGTTAACGCGAACCACCAAGAGAAAACTTTTATTAACTGGGCGCCTAACTTTTTTGGTACCTATGCATTTTATCGACTAGGAAAGTCTTCATGACTATAAGAACAGCATTAACTGTCTTGCTTTCAGTAGCAGCAATCATTTTTAGCCCCTTTGGCGTTGCCGAGCAAATGCAGCGCTTTGGACAGTACGAACTTCACTACATTGTAATTCCTACAACAATGCTGAAACCAGAAATTGCTGCGGAATACGATATTTCGCGTGGTAAAGATCGGGCACTGGTTAATGTGTCGGTGCTCAACCGTGAAAAGAAAGCAGTCAACGCGACCATGACCGGCGACAGTCAAAATCTGTTGGGCCAGCTGCAAGATTTGGATTTTAAGCAAGTTACTGAGGGCGACGCGATCTACTACCTCGCGGAAATACGCTTTGCCGACCAAGAGGTACACCGAATTCAAATTGAAGCCACCGCACCTGACGGCAAATCGACATTACTGAAATTCAATCAAAAACTATATTGGGCTGAATAATGAAAGTCATGCTCGGCACTCGAAATAATGGCAAAATCGTTGAGATGCGCAGTTTGCTGGAACCCTTGGGATTTGAGCTTGAGAACCAAACCGACACGGATATTCCAAGCCCAGTGGAAGACGGTGCCACCTTTGTTGAAAACGCGCTGATTAAAGCCAGAGCCGTGAGCTTAGCATCCGGCCTGCCGGCTATCGCCGACGACAGCGGCTTGGTGGTACCCGCGCTAAATGGACGCCCCGGCATCTTTTCGTCACGCTTTGCGCATGCAGATGCTACCGACACAGAAAATAACAACGAATTGCTCAGCCAATTGGCAGACCAAGCGTCACGATCAGCGTATTTTTTTTGTTGTATGGTGATGCTCCGCCACGCCATAGATCCGACACCAATCATAGCCTACGGGCAATGGTGGGGAGAAATTCTTAGCGCGCCTCAAGGTGACGGCGGATTTGGCTACGACCCATTATTCTTTGTCGCCAGCCACGACCGTAGCGCCGCACAACTGCCAGCGGACATTAAAAACCAGTTGAGTCACCGCGGCCAAGCCAGCCAGCACCTCATTACGCAGCTGTCGGCTGTTTTTCACACAGATGCTTAACATAGATGCTAAATAGTCCCGGGCTATACGTTCACTTTCCTTGGTGTATAAAAAAATGTCCCTACTGTGATTTCAATTCACACCCTCTCAAGGACGACGTTGACCAGACGAGATATTTAGATTCGTTACTTGAAGATTGGCTGGTCCAGTCGACTACTATTCCTGCACTAGAAAATGCAGATTTTTCGCAAGATAGCTTTAAGACCGTTTTCTTTGGCGGTGGCACACCCAGCCTTTTTAAACCCGAACTCATGGCAAAACTGCTGAAGCAATTACCCATTGCTGTAGATGCGGAAGTCACCATGGAGGCCAATCCCGGCACCCAGGAATATACTGACTTTGAGCATTATCTAAGCGCTGGGATCAACCGGCTTTCCATTGGCGCGCAGTCTTTTCAAAACACCCAGCTTGCTAAACTGGGTCGAGTGCACAATTCTGCCGAAACCGTCGCCGCTGTCGCCAAAGCGAGGGCGGCTGGTTTCACAAACATCAACATAGACCTCATGTGGGGACTGCCCGGCCAAAGTCTAGAGGATGCGCTTTTTGATCTGGAGAGCGCCATTGCACTGTCGCCCCAACACATCTCTTGGTATCAACTCACTATTGAAGCAAAGACAGAGTTTGCCAAACGGCCACCCCTACTGCCCATAGATGGCATCCTCGCTGAAATAGAGGTCAAGGGTAACGAACTGCTCGCTGGGCAAGGCTATAGTCGATACGAGATTTCCGCTTACGCAAAAGACGCCGCCTTCTGCCAACACAACATTAACTACTGGTCATTCGGAGACTACGTTGGCTTAGGTGCGGGCGCCCATGGAAAGGTCAGCGAAGACAAGCAGATCCTACGCACGCAAAAGGCCTCCCAGCCACGGCTATATCAAGGCGAGCCAACCAAAACATCCGCGCAAAGGGTAGCCGAAGAACAGTTGCCGTTAGAGTTTATGATGAACGCCCTGCGTCTAATTGACGGCACCAGCTTGACCACCTTTACTGAAAAAACCGGCTTGGATTGGCAGGTTATTGCAACACAATGGGACGGACTCCTCGCCCAAGGGTTAGTCCGACCCGACCGCTGCAGTACAACTGAACTTGGGCTTCGGTACCTAGATACGGTATTGGAAAAGTTTGTTAGCTAATGCGGCGATACGTGAAATCGCGAATACGATGGCCCAACTTCTCTCCGCGAGTTTCAAATTTAGTTCGACCGCGCGCTGTACCGTCTGAGTCTAGCTCCGTTTTCAGGCCGCTCTCACCCAAAATTGGGTCTCTAATTGCATCAAGTTCACATTTGAAGTTGTCATTCATGGCGAAATGTTCCGCCATCCACTCGCCATATTCGGCCCAATCTGTTGCTAACCTAACAATACCCATAGGTTTTAGCACGCCAAGCATCTGCGCCAAGAACTCGGGCTGAATCAGCCGCCGCTTTAAGTGCCGTTTTTTCGGCCATGGGTCTGGAAAAAATATTCTTATTTCCGACACAGACTCAGGCGTAAGTTCAGCCAACACTTTCTGTGCGGGTTGATCTACAAGGGCAACATTTTCAATTTTGAGATTTTCGAGTCTTGAGAGCATGGAGCCGATACCCGGCTGGTAAAGTTCAATACCCAAAAGTAATTTTTGCGGTTGTTCTTGGCCCCAAATGATGAGTTCGTGACCCATACCAAAACCAATTTCGATACCCAGTTCGCGCGGATCTGCATTTATTGCGGGCATTGATAAACGATAATGCTGGGTTAAACGTTCCAGCGCACTGGCTTGGGCTTTAGTAAAACGACCACGGCGACGGATATAGCTATGGGCGAAGTCGTTATACAACGACCCGTCGGCGTTTGGAGTACTGGCGGAATCCTGCTCGGGCACTAAAATTTTCTCCCAGAAGCTGAGGCAGCTAATTAGTTATTAAGGGCGAGAGAAGAATATATGAGGGTGGCCCACGCAGCTATCAAAGTTACACCACCTAGAGGTGTTACGGGACCAAACCAAGAAGCCGCGCCTAAAACCAACGCATAAATGCTGCCGCTGAAGAGTACGATGCCCACCATAAAGAGCGCGCCTGCGTAGCGAAGCGAAGCGGGACCATCGAGTAGTAACCATACGCCGACGAAGAGCAGAACTAGGGCGTGGTACATCTGGTAGGAAACTGCAGTCTCCCAGCTCGACAAGCTGGATTCAGAGAGGCGGGTTTTCAAAGCATGGGCGCCAAATGCACCGAACACCACGCCAAGGAGGCCCAGTGAGCCTCCGAAAAGAATAAACAATTTGGCCATCTACTAGTCAGCAGTAATGGCGAGCTTGAGTTTCTTCATCGCGTTTTTTTCCAGCTGGCGGATACGCTCTGCGGAGACACCATATTCAGCAGCTAGATCATGCAACGTAGATTTGTCATCACTCAACCAACGCTGCTGTAAAATGTCTCGACTGCGCTCGTCTAAACCCGCAAGCCCTGCACTGAGGCGAAGGCTGGAGTCTTGTTGCATGTGCTCATCCGCAACAATATCCGCTGGATCAGGCGCTGCAGAAGCCAAAAAGTGCATTGGAGCAGCTGCCGATTCTTCGTCTGTACCGTAACCGTCAAAGGCCATATCGCTGGCACTCAGCCGGCCTTCCATGCGCGTCACCTCTGCCGCAGACACACCCAGATCGTTAGCAATCGCTTGGGTCTCAGCCAAGCTCAACCATGCACTACTGCGCTTGGCACCACGAAGGTTAAAGAACAACTTCCGCTGAGATTTAGTCGTAGCCACTTTGACTATGCGCCAGTTGCGCAGAATGTATTCGTGAATCTCGGCCTTAATCCAATGCACGGCAAAGGAAATCAGACGCACGCCTACATTAGGATCGAATCTTTTAACGGCCTTCATCAATCCAACATTACCCTCTTGGATTAAATCAGCTTGGGAGAGTCCATAGCCTTTGTAAGATCGAGCAAGGTGAACCACAAAGCGCAGGTGGCACATGACTAGCTCGCGGGCTGCATCTAAATCTTGGTCAGCGTAAAATCGCTCAGCGAGTAGCTTTTCCTCTTCCGGCTTAAGGATGGGGAATTGACTGATTGTGCGTAAATAGGCATCGAGGTCACGACCTGGAGCGATGCTTGGCATTGCCATAATATTTGTTGTCATGGTGATACTTCCGGTAACACGAATTTCGATATTAGCACTCTAACTTGAGGAGTGCTAACAAAGATTTGGGCCTTAAATCTTGACAAAAGTTACTCAAAACCGCCACGGCAAGGTCATAAATAAATTGCCGCTAGAGAAATTGCGCGCTGTGCAAACGTTGCCGTACCGCAACCCACGCGCCAATTACGCCAAGAAAAATACCAATACCTAGCATGCTAAGTAGAAACTGGCCGTTGAAGCCCTGCACGACAAGCGGTACTTGATAACTGCCGAGTAACGCCTGCAGCGGTCCTTCTATAGCATTAAGAATGAGGGCCAAGAACATTACAGCCATGACGCCGCCGCCAACGCCATAGCAGGCACCAAAATATATAAATGGTCGCCGCATCTGCCCTTTGGTGGCACCCACAAGGGCCAATACCAGCAACTCTTCCAAGCGCGACTCAATGGCTAAGCGCACAGACGCAGAAGTGACAAAGATCGCTCCTAGACCAAACAGTAACCCCAGTATCCAACCCAGCCGGTTTAACAAGCTCGTAATGTCACGCAACCGCTCCAACCAAGTCTTTTCAATGACTACATCGTTGATTTGAGATTTGGCTCTTAACTGCCGTTGCAAACTTTCAAGCTGAATAAAGTCCGCACCCACTCTGCTGGTAATTTGGATGGACGCAGGTAGCGGGTTCTCGTCCAGGCTAGCTAAGATGTTGCGCAACTCAATGGAGTCAGATGTTTGGGCGACAAAATCTTGTAGCGCCTGATCAGATGTTGTTAACGCCGTTTTGTCTACCAACGGCATGGTTTCCAAGTCTTTTAGTACCGCCTCTATATTCGACGGATTAACCCCGGCTTCGAAGTAGACGGTCAAACCTGCGCGCCCCTGCCAACCCTCTCCAACCGCATGCAGGTTGGCCTGAGCGAGCCAAAGTATGCCGGGAAGGGCCAGCGCGATACCGACTAAAAACCAAACAAACAGGCTACTCGCCAAACGCTGGCTGACATAAAGCGTCGTATCATTGAACGTGCGTCCATGATCCTTAAGCCAATTGATAAGACCACCGGATGGCTTAGCCCAGGGGTCAAGGCTGTCGGGTTTCTTGCTAAACAAAGGGCACCTGGCGTTTCATAAATTGAACTCAGTGACTTTTGTTGGCGCGGCAACTGGGTCTTCAAGGCACCCAGCAACTAATTTTAGCGTGGGTTGACCCATATTTTTCACCAACTCTATGTCGTGAGTCGCAATAATAACCGTGGTGCCAATCTCTCGGAATTGAGTGAACAGATCCATTATGGTCTGCGATAAATCTGGATCGAGGTTTCCTGTTGGTTCATCTGCCAGTAAGATTTTGGGTCTATTCACCACCGCCCGAGCGATGCCAACGCGCTGCTGCTCCCCGGTGGACAAAAAACCCGGCAGGAGTTTTTCTTTATCAAGTAAGTCTACCGCACTTAACGCGCCTCTTACCCGCGGGGCGATCTCTTTTGCAGGAAAATGTCCAATACGCAGCGGCAATGCCACATTTTCAAAAACTGAGCGATCGGCGAGCAAGTGGTGGTCTTGAAATACCACCCCTACATTGCGTCGATACCAAGGCATGCGCTGTGCACTTAATTGACTGATATTCACACCACCCACCAGAACTCGGCCTCGGGTAGGCTCGTCGGCGCCAATCAACAAACGCAAAAAAGTACTCTTGCCCGCACCGGAATGACCGGTTAAAAAAGTCATGGACCCAGAGGCAAACTCCACTGAAACATCTGCCAACGCCTTGTATCCGCTGGAAAACTGCTTGGTAACGTTTTCTAGGACTATGCTGGCCACTGTGCCTAATCGTCCTCTTGGTCGCTGGCGAGCAATGCCTGCACAAAATCGTCTGCATCGAAGGGGCGTAAATCATCCACGCCTTCGCCCACGCCAATAAAATATAGAGGGATCTTTGGCACACCGCCTGCCCCACTCGCAACGGCGAAAACGACACCCGCTTTGGCGGTACCATCAAGTTTGGTAACGACCAACCCAGTGAGTTTTACCGCCTCATCAAACAATTTAACTTGGCTCAGCGCGTTCTGACCAACGCCGCCATCAAGGACCAATATCACCTCATGGGGGGCATCTGGGTCTAGCCGTTTTACGACGCGCTGAACTTTTTCCAGCTCATCCATTAACTGAGTTTTCGCCTGCAATCGACCAGCGGTGTCGACTAGTAGTACATCTACATCGCGAGCTTGAGCGGATTGGACCGCATCGAACACCACAGACGCACTGTCTGAGCCTTGAGGCTGGGCGATTACAGGAATGTCGTTACGCTCGCCCCAGGCCTGCAGTTGCTCTACCGCTGCTGCGCGAAAAGTGTCGCCAGCTGCAAGCAACACGCTCTTGCCGTCATCCTTAAAACGCTTGGCCAGCTTGCCGATGGTTGTGGTTTTACCGACACCGTTTACACCCACGAAGAAAATGATTCGAGGCATGCCGGACCTTTTCTCAGGCAACTCAAAGGGTTTGACAATGGGTAAAAGACGCTCAACCAATTGGCCATGCAAGGCTTCGTGCAATGCGCGCGTGTTTGCCAACTCGCGACGCTGGGCACGTTGTGTCAGGTTCTCAATAATGTCTTGCGTTGTATCCACGCCAACATCAGTGGTGATCAGCGCGGTCTCTAAATCCTCTAAGACCGTGTCATTGATTTCTTTCTCGCCGAGCAAGAGGTTTCCCACACCATCTGCGAGTTGTGCGCGGGTTTTTGCCAAACCTGATTTTAGCTTAGAAAAAAAACCGGGCGCTTGCTTATCTGACATATCGGTAACATCTATGGTGAAATTCTTTTCGAAAAAGCCTTTGAACCCCAGGGCCCAAAGCGTTGCATTACTATAACGTAAATTGTGCGCGCTTAACCTAAATCCCAGCGGTCAATACAGAGTTAGATCGCATTAAGCTTGAAGCGCAATGCAGCTGAACATTCTATAATATTTGCCATCGAATCTATGCCTTGCTCGTTAAACTCCCTATGAAAAAGCAAACTACCAAATCTCAGTCGGTGCGCCTTATTGGTGGCAGGTGGCGAGGACGGAAAATTACCTTCCCTGAGATTAACGATTTAAGACCCACATTGGGCAGAACTAGGGAAACCTTGTTTAACTGGCTGCGACCAGAAATCGCAGGCACCACCTGCCTTGATTTGTTTGCTGGGTCCGGCGCCTTGGGCATAGAGGCGCTTTCGCAAGGCGCTGGCAAGGTAGTGCTGGTAGAGAGCGACGCGACCATTTTTCGCTCACTGGAAGAAAATATCTCCGAGCTTGGCGACCCCACATGCCAAGTGATAAAAACCAATGCGCTCGCCTATCTCAGCGCTTTAAACGAGTCCTTTGATATTATTTTTCTCGACCCACCCTATGCCCAACCAGAACTCTTAGGGGCTTGCTTGGAACTCATAGCACGACAAAAGCTGGTGAAAAAATACGTTTACCTCGAGTCTAATCAGGCTCAACTGATCGAGGAAATATGCGCTGCTCACGGCTTTGAATTAGACAGAACAACCTCCGGCGGCAATACCTTTAGTGCATTAGCCTGGTGCAAATTACCAAAACCTTGAGCATATTTTGTTGATCTCAATCAACTTGCAGTAGCAAAAACCCAGCGCTAGTATCGCGCCCTCACGAATGAAATTAGACGTCATAAGACGCAGAGAAAAGACTATGTCAAAAAGAACTGTGGTTTACCCAGGATCATTCAACCCAATCACCAATGGGCATACGGATCTGGTAGAAAGAGCACTACACCTATTTGACCATGTCGTCTTGGCTATTGGCACGTCCATCAACAAAGACCCAAAAGTGGATCTAGCTGACAGAATTGCGCTTTGCGAAAAGGTACTTGCACAGTATGGTGACAGAGTCTCAGTTGAGGGCTTTAACTCTCTTTTGGTTGACTACGTTCGCGCCAAAGACACCCGCTTCGTGCTTCGCGGGCTGCGCACAGTGACTGACTTCGACTACGAATTCCAAATGGCAGAAATGAATAGGTCTTTGGACCCTCAGCTTGAATACGTATTTTTACCTACATCAAAAGATTGCTCGTTTATCTCTTCCACGCTGGTCAGGGAGATTTCGGCGTTAGGCGGTGATATATCGCAGTTTGTCCACCCAGAGGTCATCTCTGAATTGGCGAGTAAAAACGCTAAGAAGTAGTGATAGTAGCGCTCATTGGCATGTGCCGACTACTCGTTAAGCATACAACCGCTTTAGCTTCGCAATAGCGAGGCGATCAAGGCAACTAGCGCCACCCACTGAAGGTTTGGCAGCTAGGACAATAAACCGTGCTTCTCTGACCCAATATCTGGCCTTTAAGGGTGCTAGAGCACTCTCGACACGGCTGACCCTCTCGACCATAGACATTCAGGCTTTGGCTAAAATAACCGGGCTGTCCGTCGGAACCCACAAAATCCCGTAATGTAGTACCTCCCACCTTGATGGCTCTCGCCAAAATCATGCGAATCGCTTGGGCCAAATTTTCGTAAGCCAGTCGACTCACTCTTTGGGCTGCCGTTGCTGGTCTAATCTTGGCCATAAACAGCGATTCGGCAGCGTATATGTTGCCTACTCCCACCACAATCTTGCCGTCCATAATATGGTTCTTCACGGCCACCTTACGACGTCTAGAACTGTTGAATAAATAGTCACCGGAAAACTCATTTTCCAGAGGTTCGACACCCAAATCTTTAAGCAGCCAATGCTCGTGCGCATCACCCTTTTGGAAATGAAAACTACCGAATCGGCGCGGGTCGTTAAAACGCAGCCAATGATCGCCCGTCAATTTAATATCAATATGATCGTGCAATTTGGGTGGGGTTTGGGGGCTTACAACTCTGAGGCTACCTGACATACCAAGATGTATGAGCAAAGAGCCAACGTGGGTGGTAATGAGAATGTATTTGCCGCGCCGCGAGACATTAATGACCTTGCTGCCCGCAAGGTTAGGAGGCAAGTCTACCGGCCACCTCAGGCGAGGCTGCCGGACTTCGATTGCTAGAATCGATTGATCAAGGAGGAAGGGCTCTATGCCCCGCCGAGTCGTTTCGACTTCGGGGAGTTCAGGCATTCCTTACTTGATCTTAGCTTCCTTGTAGAGCACATGCTTACGCACAACAGGATCGAATTTTTTAATTTCCATCTTGTCTGGTGTGTTCTTCTTGTTCTTATCAGTCGTGTAATAGTGTCCGGTACCGGCACTTGAAACGAGTTTAATTTTATCGCGCATAGTTTTAATCCGTTTGTTCGTCGCTAGGCCAGTTCACAACCAACCTTCGCCTCGCAACTATACTCTTTGATCCGCTTGAGCTGCTAGGCAGTCAGGCGAGTAGAGTTTGTTATACCTTATGACCTGCAGCACGCACGTCTTTAAGAACGATATCAATACCATTCTTGTCGATAATACGCATACCCTTTGAGGATACTCGTAATCTGACGTAGCGCTTTTCTGATTCCACCCAAAAACGATGGTAATGCAGATTAGGCAAAAAGCGCCTTCTCGTCTTGTTCATTGCATGACTGACGTTGTTGCCAGCCATTGGTCTTTTGCCTGTGACCTGACATACCTTAGACATAGTCGGGATCCCTAGAAAATTTGAGGCGCGTTTATACCAAAGTGGGGGAATTAGAGCAACAAAAAAGGCTAGATCAGGCCTCTAGCGGCCAAAGAAACCGTATTTCTGGCACAAACGACGAAATGATCGAGAACACGGATATCTACTTGTCTAAGTAAGTTGGCCAACTCTTTGGTCAAAAAAATATCCGCCTGACTCGGCTCAGAAACACCAGAAGGGTGATTATGCGCCAATATTATGGCTGCAGCATTCAACTCAATTCCCCGACGTAATACTTCCCGGGGGTGAACATGAGCCCGGTCTATGGAGCCGTTAAACATAATCTCAAAAGAGAGTAGCTCGTGCTTGGAATTTAGGTACAAGCAAGCGAACACTTCTCTGGGGGAATGGCCAATACGCTTGCGCAAATATCGACTCACCGACTGCGGGTCATTGAAGCGCTCACCCTTGGCAAAATCAGCCTCAACATCCCGCGCCATAAGCTCGTGTATCGCTTTGATTTGGGCGGCTTTGGCCTGGCCGACTCCGCGAAACTTGGTCAGCGCGCTAACCGGCGCGCCGAGCAGCGTGCCAATACCGCCAAACGCTTCCAGCAACCGACGAGACATACGCACCGCGTCTTCGCCTTGGCTACCGGAAACTAAACACAGCGCCAAAAGTTCTGCTGTCGACAGAGTTTCCGGCCCATGACGCAAAAGCCTCTCTCGTGGCCGCTCATCTTCTTGCCATCTAGTGATTACGTCTTTACAAGGTTCAATGTTAACCTTCGTTTTTTTTAAGGTTGCTTCAGGCACTTGAGGCGTTCTTTCGAACGTTGGCGGCGCAGTGCAGAGGTGATTTTCGTCATCTAAATGTTTCAAGGTTTTGCTATGTCCAAACTTGCAGGGCAGCATATTTTGCTTGGTATTTCGTCAGGCATTGCTGCGTATAAAACCCCCGCTCTTGTAAGAGGTTTAGTTGCCCAAGGTGCGGAAGTTAAAGTTGTGATGTCAGAAAATGCCCACCACTTTGTTACGCCAACGGCCCTACAAGCTGTATCTGGCAGCCCTGTGCGCAATACCCTTTGGGACGAAAATGCAGAAGCTGCCATGGGGCATATTGAATTAGCTAGGTGGGCGGACCAAATTGTTATAGCACCGGCCACGGCCAACTGCATTGCAAGGCTCGCTCAGGGCCAGGCTGACGACTTGCTGACGACGCTATGTTTGGCCACACAAGCGCCTATTAGTGTTGCGCCCTCTATGAACCAGCAGATGTACAAACACCCCGCGACACAAGCCAATCTGCAAACGTTGTCCAACTACAATTATCGGCTGATTGGGCCGGACCACGGCGACCAAGCCTGTGGCGACGACGGCCCTGGTAGAATGACCGAACCCGAAGAGATCATTGAAGCCATAATTGCCCAGCAATATTCACCCATGACGGAAAGCGCAAAGAGTGCACAATGGGCCGGGTTGCACATCATGATTACCACTGGACCGACACAGGAAGCCATAGACCCAGTGCGCTATATCTCTAACCACAGCTCAGGATTACAGGGATTAAGTATTGCCAATGCCGCCCTCGCGCGTGGCGCCAAAGTCAGCGTCATTGCAGGACCACGGGTACCTGAATCTAACCCGTCTATCACCCGCTTAGACGTGACCACTGCTTTAGAAATGCATGACACAGTGCACCAGCATTTAGACGATGTTGATGTCTTTATCGGCGTTGCGGCAGTCGCTGACTATCGAGTTGAGGCGATTCAGGACAAGAAGATCAAACGCACGGAAACGCAAGATCCAAATATGAATCTGCGCCTTGTAGAAAATCCGGACATTATCGCCAGCGTAGTGGCCAGCAAGTCCGCTGGGCTGGTCATTGGCTTCGCAGCCGAAACACACGACACCTTGGAATACGCACGCGCCAAGCGCCAACGCAAAGGTTTAGACGCGATTATTGTCAATGACGTTTCCGACCACGACATTGGTTTTAACAGCCAAGACAACGAGGTGACCTTTATTCACCAAGATGGTGAGACCAGATATCCGCGCCAGAGCAAAGGCCAAATAGCAGAGCACTTGCTAGATGAAATCATTTCTGTTTTTGCAAAACAACTAACCAAAAAAATCGCGAACAAACAATAAGAGACCCCATGAGCAATAACGTTTTTTCCCCAACAAGCCTTGAACAAACCGAAGTAGACGGGGGCATTTTTCGTGCCTATGACATTAGGGGCATTGTTACAACCAACCTAACCCCAGACATGGTTTATTGGATTGGCAGGTCTTTTGCCACCAAGGCGGTGCCATCTGGCAACCTTCAAGCGGTTACGGGTAGAGACGGGCGCTTATCAAGCCCAGCTCTTGAGCAAGCGCTTATCGCTGGTCTGGTAGAGGGCGGCATGGCGGTGATCAGTATTGGTCAGGTGCCAACGCCCGTACTGTATTATGCGACTCACGAGCTGGGCACCGGCACAGGGATCATGATCACCGGCAGTCACAACCCACCAGAGTACAATGGTCTTAAAATGATGATCGGCGGGGTTACGCTTGCGGAATCAATGATCCAAGACCTTTATCAAAACTTACTCAACAACACCTTAATTGAGGGACAGGGCAGCGCCTCCTCGCAAGTAATGGATGAGCGTTACATTGATCAGGCATTAGCCGCCGGCAAGCTATCTAGGCGACTAAAAGTTGTGGTGGACTGTGGTAATGGCGTTGCTGGAGAAATGGCCCCAGCGCTGCTGACCAAACTCGGCTGTGATGTCATTCCCTTGTTCTGTGAAATTGACGGTAACTTCCCCAATCACCACCCAGACCCAGCTGAACCTGAAAACTTAGAAGACCTGATCGCTGCGGTAAAGGCTGAACAAGCCGACGTTGGCCTGGCCTTTGACGGCGACGGCGATCGGCTTGGCGTGGTGACGCCCGCTGGGGAAGTCATTTGGCCAGACAAAATGATGATGCTTTTTGTTGAGGACATCTGTGCACGAGTGCCAGATTCTAAGGTCATATTTGACGTCAAATGTAGCCGCAACCTTGAGCAAATTATTTTGCAATCTGGCGGCAAGCCGCTGATGTGGAAGACCGGCCACTCACATATGAAGGCGAAAATCAAAGAAACCAAGGCCGCTATTGCTGGAGAATTCAGCGGCCACATATGCTTTGGCGAACGCTGGTATGGCTTTGACGATGCGCTTTATACCGCCGTGCGCCTGCTCGAACTGCTCAGCGCTACCGAACAAAATGTGGACGAGGTGTTTGCCAAGTATCCAACTACATTCACCACTCCGGAACTGAAGATTTTGACAGCGGAGACCCACAAGTTTTGGGTTATGGACCAGCTCATTGCCAATGCAGACTTTGGCAATGGCCGCGTCACCTTGATCGACGGCATTCGCGTTGATTTCGAGGATGGTTGGGGGCTCATACGCCCCTCGAACACAAGTCCGGTATTGTCATTACGATTTGAAGCCGACACCCAAGAGGCGTTAGATCGCATTCAGGATGAATTTCAGGCTCAATTGGCTAACATAGACGACACGCTTAAATTTCGCTAAGAACACAAAAACCACTATGAATTCATCCAATACAGTAACGGTTCAGGTCTTAACTGAAGCCCTACCCTACATCCAACGCTTTCACGGCCAGACTGTTGTGATCAAATATGGCGGCAATGCCATGACCGACGAAAGCCTGAAAAACAGCTTTGCCCGAGACGTTGTACTTATGAAGCTGGTGGGCATTAACCCGGTAATCGTTCATGGCGGCGGCCCGCAAATTGGCAACCTGCTGGAAAAATTGGGCATTGAGTCGAAATTTGTCAACGGCATGCGCGTGACCGATTCGCAAACTATGGATGTGGTGCAAATGGTTTTGGGCGGCTTAGTCAATCAGGAGATTGTCTCTTTACTCAATACCCATGGTGGCAGAGCCGTGGGTGTAACAGGCAAAGACGGTAACCTTATACAAGCTGAGAAATTACCTATGCCCGCATCAGCAGACCCCGCAAGCTCTGCCTCGGAAATTATTGATATTGGCCACGTTGGCGCCATTACAAATATCGACGTGGACGTGCTTAACACGCTTAAAGACTCACAGTTTATTCCTGTTATTGCGCCCATCGGCGTTGGCGAGAAAGGTGAGTCGTATAATATTAATGCCGACATCGTGGCCGGCGCGATTGCCGAATACTTAGGCGCAGAAAAACTGCTTCTATTGACTAACACGCCTGGCATTTTAGATGCCAACAAAGAAACCATTTCCACCATTGCTAAGGCCGAAGTAGAGCAACTGATCGCCGACGGTGTGATCAATGAAGGCATGTTGCCCAAGGTAGATTGCGCGCTAAAAGCGGTCTCATCAGGCGTAAGCAGCGTGCAAATAGTGGATGGTCGAGTCCCCCACGCACTACTGTTAGAAGTTTTTACAGACTCTGGCATTGGCACACAGATTATTGACCATGTCGAAAGCTAATCGTAAGCAGGAGATCCTGCAGGCTCTAGCACAAATGCTTGAAGCCACACCTGGCGGTAAAATCACAACAGCAAGCCTTGCCAAAGAGGTGGGTGTTTCGGAGGCGGCGTTGTATCGCCACTTCCCTAGCAAAGCACGAATGATCGAGGGTTTAATTGAGTTTGCAGAAGAATCTTTGTTCAGCCGCATTGGCACAATACTCAGCGATCATGAAGACGCGGCGACAAGGTGCCACAACATCCTCTTTCTACTCCTAACGTTTGTAGAACGTAATCCGGGCTTTGCTCGACTATTTGTTGGCGACGCTCTACAAGGAGAAACCGAACGGCTGCGCGCTCGAATGTGTCAGCTGTTGGACCGAATAGAAACTCAAATGCGTCAGTGCATGCGTGAGGAGCGCGCGTTACAGCAGTTTGGCGACGTCGGGATCAGTGCTAAAGCAAACCTGCTGCTAGCCAGTGCGGAAGGGCATATACTGCAATTTGTTAGATCTGACTTTAGGCAACTACCTACAGCCCACTGGAAAGACCAATGGGCATTATTGGCGGGCAGTATATTTGTAACTCAGCCTACTTCGAATTGAATCATGCGCCCACTGATTAGGGCATTGACAGTTCACTAGGCAAGCTTGCAATAAGCTTGCTGATACGCGCGCATACTGTGCAAAACCGACTGCATATCATCCTGCCCTTGCAGAAAACTAATCACATCAGCCACACCTGCAATGGAGACCAGCGGCGCAGCTAAATCTGTAGCCAAGTCGTCTACGGCGGTCTGACCCGACGGGCCAAATTCAGCCCTGTCCAGCGCAATCACCACGCCAGCAATTTCTGCTCCCTCTACTTTAATCAGGTCTACCGCCGTGCGAATGGCTTTGCCCGACGTAAGAACATCATCTACCAACAGTATTCGACCCTGCACTGGCGCACCGACCAAATTGCCACCTTCACCATGGTCTTTAGCCTCTTTGCGGTTGTAGGACACGCCCACATTGATGCCGCGCTCGGCTAACGCCAATCCGGTAGCAACAGCAATCGGAATACCTTTGTAGGCCGGCCCAAATAGAACATCAAATTCTACCTTGGACGCCACAATGGCATCCGCATAGGCCCTGCCTAACGTTAACAAACCGGGGCCGTCGTCTACCGAACCTAGGTTAAAAAAGTACGGACTCTTGCGACCTGAGTTCAAAGTGAAGTCACCAAATTTTAAGACACCTTGGCCAACTAAAAATTCGATAAAAGATGCGGTGGAAGTAGTAGCTGTCATTTTTTCTCCAAACTAAAAAGAAAACGTTGAGGAAGTAGATAAGTCATCAAAAGGGCAATTGTTCCCTTGGCCGCAAACCTAATATTGGCCAAAAGTGTCCCCATCAGTTTCCTGTTGGGGACAAAAGGCGCAGGCTATCGCACCCATTTATTTGCCAATTTATTGCACCAATGACGGCGCTAATTACAGAGCCAATGCGGCCTGCTGGAGAGCGAGTAACTCGGCAGTGCCTTTTTCTGCCAGCTCAATCAAAGCGAACAGCTCGGTCTTATTGAACGGTGCTTCCTCGCCGGTGCCCTGCAGCTCAATAAAACCTTTGTCGCCCATGGCAACAACGTTCATATCGGTTTCAGCATTGGAATCTTCAGCGTAGTCCAAGTCCAGAACCGGCGTACCTTTGTAAATGCCCACACTCACCGAAGACACCATACCGATCAACGCATCAGGAGCATTGACCGAGGCAATAGCGTCAGCCAGCGCAACTGCGCCGCCAGTAATTGACGCAGTTCTAGTACCGCCATCAGCCTGAATCACATCGCAATCTAGACGAATAGTGCGCTCACCCAAAGCCTTCATGTCGACCATGGCACGTAGCGAGCGACCAATAAGACGCTGAATCTCAACAGTACGACCACCCTGCTTACCACGCGCAGCCTCACGATCATTACGGCTGTTAGTGGCACCCGGCAACATACCGTACTCGGCGGTCACCCAACCCACACCTTTACCGCGCAAAAATCCAGGCACTGAATTCTCTACGGAGGCCGTGCAGATGACTTTGGTATTGCCAAACTCAACCAACACAGATCCCGCAGAATGCATGGTGAAGTTGCGCGTAAATTTAATGTCTCTGAGCTGATCGGTTGATCTACCACTTGGCCGCATAGTATCTCCTAAGGGTTTATAAATAGGGCGTTATGAAAATTGCTTCGTGGCAATGTTGCCATCAAAGCCGCGAGCGTGAATTATTCACTCAAAGAGATATAGAGAACAGCGATTTCAATCAAAGAGGGCGTTTTAAACCCAGGATAACAACCAGTACCCCCATAGAGCGCCCTTAAGTTGGATACGCAACCACTCAAAGTTTGAGCACTAAAGC
>JAOJBS010000032.1:0-19757 GCA_028228615.1 Pseudomonadales bacterium
CTCGCTTCAGTATTTTTCACGCACGTTTTTCACAGTTGGCGGACGTGCTTGAGCAAGCCGGTGTAGTGGGCGGGGCCCAAGGCATTCTGTTAGATATTGGTGTTTCGTCGCCTCAAATAGACGATGCCAGTCGCGGTTTTAGTTTTAATGCCGATGGGCCACTAGACATGCGCATGGACCCCACTCAAGGTCTGAGCGCAGCGGAATGGCTAAACACTGCAGTTGAAGAGGATATTGCCAAAGTGCTCTTCGTGCACGGAGAGGAGCGTAATTCTCGCCGCATAGCCAAAAATATTGTTGCGGCCCGCCCGTTAAGCACCACTTTGCAACTGGCGGATATCGTTGAAGCCTGTGTGCCGCGCAATCGCAACAATATGGGCAAGCACCCTGCGACTAAAACATTTCAAGCTATTCGCATTTTTATAAATGCAGAGGACCAAGAGCTTCGCGCAGGCCTTGAGCACGCTTTTGCAGCCTTAGCCATTGGCGGGCGGTTAGCGGTGATCTCCTTTCATTCGTTGGAAGACCGGCAAGTTAAGCATGTGTTCAGAGGTTTAAGTCGTCCGCCGAGTATGCCGCGGCGATTGCCAGTACGGCACAGCGATCAGGGCATTAGCGCGCGACTTATTGGCAAAAGTATTAAAGCGCAATCTGATGAGCTGGCGACCAATCCGCGAGCGCGTAGCGCAACCCTACGGGTTATAGAGAGGATTTGTTAGATGGCGCTGCGCGAGGTCAAAACCTTGAAGCCTAAACCGCTTGCCAAGAAAAGCTCATTCAAAGCGACGGCTGTACCTAAACAGCAAAAATCCGTCCCAGCGCAATGGGTGGCCGGCGTGGCTATTTTATTGGCTGGCATCTTCTACAGTGGCCTGCAGTTAGTTGAATCTGCAGACGAAATGCGCTTTTTGTACCGTTCTATGGACGAGTTGCAAGCAAATCAGAATGTTCTGTTGGCTAACTACAGTAGGCTCTTATTGGAGCGCAGTACGTTAGCGAGTATGCAAACCGTTGAGGTTGTGGCGACTACCGAACTGCAGATGTTTTTCCCAGAAGATATTGTGCAGGTGAATAATTGAAGCCCTGGCGACACTATCTAGTGTTGTGCGCCTTTTTATTGGTGGGTGTTGGCTTGTCCGTGAGAGTGTTATATCTGGGCGTTACCGAGCGCGAGTTCTTGCAACAAGAAGGGGATGAGCGCTCCGTACATAAAGAGGTTATCCCTGGCATGCGCGGGATGATTTACGACAGAAACGGAGAACCCTTAGCGGTAAGTACACCGGTTTTTGCTGTGACTACAAACCCCCAGCTCGCCAAGTTCAAGGAGTTGGAATTACAGCAAATCGCTGATGCGTTGGGGTTGAGCAAAGAAGCCGTGCGCAAAAAAGTTGAAGACAATAAGGACAAAGGATTTCTTTACCTGAAAAGGCGTCTGAGCTGGGTTAAAAGTAATGCCCTCAAACAGCTAGATATCAGCCACCTTACCCTAGAGCCAGAATACCAGCGTTACTACCCTGCCGGGGAGATTGCGTCTCATGTGGTCGGCATTACTGATGTAGACGGCAAGGGTATTGAAGGGCTTGAATCTAATTTTGAAACAAGTTTGCGTGGCCACTCTGGGGCAAAAACCGTATTAAGAGATCGCAAGAAAAATTCAATCCGTGATTTGGATTACCTTAGCTCGCCTAGATATGGCGAAGACCTGAATCTAACGATAGATTTGCGTCTACAATTTATTGCTTATCGGGAATTGAAGTCAGCCGTGAATAGTCACCAAGCGGCAAGTGGCTCGCTAATCATGCTGGATGCGAAAACCGGCGAAATCTTAGCAATGGTCAATCAGCCCTCGTTTAATCCCAATAGTGGCGACAAGCAGCAAAATACAATGCGTAATCGCGCAGTAGTGGACGCCTATGAACCAGGATCCACCATTAAACCGTTTACCGCCCTTGCGGCATTAGAAAGCGGCCGCTATACGCCAGAAACTATGATTGATACTGCTCCCGGATATTTCAAGGTGGGTAACAAATTGATTGAGGATCCGATAAATAGAAAAAGTTTGTCGTTGGGTCAGTCTATACAGAAGTCGAGTCAGGTTGCATTTGCCAAACTTGCGTTGGACCTAGAACAAGATGCCGTATTTGATGTGTTGGCTCGTGCGGGATTGGGGAGCTATGTCGGTGTTGAGTTGCCAGGCGAAGCCTATGGGAAATTGTCTAGTGCGCAGCTTAAGTATCCGGTTGTCCGCGCAACGCTGGCTTACGGGTATGGGCTAAGTGTTTCGCCAATTCAACTCGCCCAAGCCTATCTGACGCTAGCCAGTCACGGCATCCGGCTTCCTATCAGTATTGTCAAAAGTGATGTGCCAGACACTGGCGAAAGAGTGTTTGAAGCACAAGCAACGAAAGACGTTTTAACAATGATGGAACTTGTGACTGCTCGCGAAGGAACCGCGGCTAATGCCGCCGTGTCTGGTTATCGCGTGGCAGGTAAAACCGGTACGGCGCGAATGATTGGTGCTAATGGCTACGACGATGAGCGGCATATAGCCTGGTTTGCAGGCGTGGCTCCTGTATCTGATCCAAAAGTGGTCATGATCATTGTAATTAACGAAGCCAAGGCCGGTCGCTCTGGCGGCGGTAAGGTTGCAGCGCCAGTATTTGCCAGAGTAGCGGCGCGCAGCTTGCGCTTGCTTGGCGTAAGCCCAGACAAAGTAGATGTTGATTTAGCGCGCGCCCCGATAGACGCGGCCTCCCCCATTGGATTTGGGGGGCGAGGATGACCGCCATTATAGAGACTGTTGTACAAAATTTGGTTAACGATTCCGCTGCTATGGAGGATCGCGGTAGTTTTGGTCTTTGTGAAAATTCTGCCATGGTGTTAACTGACGATATATTTATTGCAAGTGCCGCGGATCCATCTCAGCGAGAAAAGCACATTGAGCAAGCTTTAGCCGCTGGCGCCGCTGCAGTGATATACGATCAAGATGGAACGCCACCTATTGAGCGCGGCGTTCCTATGTTGGGTGTTGCAGATTTGGCCGTTCGTAAAAGCGCGCTTGCCGTTAAATTCTTTGCGTCGCCCAGTGCTAACGTTGAGTGTATTGGCATCACGGGCACAAATGGTAAGACATCAATTGGTTTCCACGTAGCCAATTTTAGCGACTCGCTGGGTGTGCCTTGTGGGTATTGTGGCACTCTGGGCTGGGGGCGTGTGACGCAATTGGCTGAAGCTGCGTTAACTACCCCTAACGCTGTGGAGATGCAGCGACGAATCGCTAGTCTTCGCGAAAAAAATGTTACCCGCTTGGCGTTAGAAGTGAGCTCTCATGCGCTGGCTCAGGGCCGCATAGATGATGTGCAGATGGACGTGGCAGTATTTTCCAACCTTACTCGCGACCACTTAGATTTTCATAAAACCATGGATGACTACGGTCAAGCCAAAGCACGGCTCTTTACTCATTGGCCTCTTAAGCTTGCCGTTATAAATAGTGACGATGCCTTTGGTCGGAGCTTGGCTGTGACCAATCGCGCTCAAGAGGTGATTAGTTACGGTAAAGGCGGTGATGTGAGTTGGCGTGCTTCTGCAGTGAGCAAAGGTATGGATGTGAAGTTTGCTACCCCTTGGGGCAAGGTAAGTTGCCTGTTACCGGTTGCGGCAGATTTTGCCGTCGCCAACATAGCCGCCTCGTTGGCTGTGATGATGGGTATGGGGCACAAATTACCCGATGTCTGCAATGCACTGCAAAACATGCGCGTAGTTCCTGGGCGTATGCAGGTGCTAAATGGCGGCTCAAACAGCCCCAAAGTTGTGGTCGACTATGCGCATACTCCTGACGCAGTGCACAAAGTGCTGGCTGCCATAAGACCCCAGTGTCGCGGCAATGTTATCTGCGTGGTGGGTTGTGGTGGTGATAGAGATCGGGGCAAGCGGCCTGAGATGGCGAAGCTTGCCTGTGCGGGTAGCAACACAGTGTGGCTGACATCTGATAATCCGCGTAGTGAAGATCCTGAGAGTATTATCCAAGACATGTTAACGGGCGTTCCAGAGGATGCGTCCTGCGAGGTGTATATGCAAGTCGATAGGGCAAAGTGCATTCAGGCGGCTATCGAATCAGCTGGACTCGATGACGTGGTTTTAATCGCGGGAAAAGGCCATGAGAACACCCAAGAAATACTAGGTCAGCACAATCGCTTTAGCGATGTTGATTATGCTGAGGAATTATTAAGGAGTATGCGTTAATGCTGCTGTGGTTAACCGATTATCTTTCTGCGTATGTTGGCGGATTCGTAGTCTTCCAGTATCTGACTCTTCGTACCATGGTCAGCGTGATGACAGCCTTGGCAACGTCGTTGCTGATTGGGCCTTGGATGATCGCAAGGCTGAGTAAGGCGCAGATTGGACAAGTTGTAAGAGACGATGGCCCCGCTTCGCATTTTAGTAAGGCGGGGACACCTACGATGGGCGGGGCATTGATCTTGGTCATCATCATTATCACCACGCTGCTTTGGGGAGACCTAACAAACCGTTATATCTGGTTAGTATTAGGTGTGACCATTACATTTGGCGCTGTCGGTTGGGTAGATGACTATCTAAAGATTTCGAAGAAAAACAGTGCAGGCTTGTCGAGCAGACTAAAGTACTTTTGGCAGTCAGTATTCGGTTTGGCTGCTGCAGTCTATCTGTATCATTCGGCGGAACTGCCAGCGCAAACCATGCTTTACGTACCGTTCTTCAAAAGTGTCGCTATTCCTCTAGGGGTCGGTTTTGTCGCTTTAAGTTACTTGATGATTGTGGGCATGAGTAATGCGGTCAACCTAACGGATGGTTTAGACGGCTTAGCAATTTTACCCTCTGTAATGGTGGGTGCTGCCCTAGGTCTGATTGCCTATTTGGCGGGAAATACAGAATTTTCAAATTATCTGCAAATTCCCTATATCCCTGGCGCCGGGGAATTAGCGATTTTTTGTGGAGCATTGATCGGTGCAGGTTTGGGTTTCCTTTGGTTCAATACTTATCCGGCGCAAATTTTTATGGGCGATGTGGGCGCTTTGGCTCTAGGTGCGGCACTTGGCTTGGTCGCAATTATCGTGCGCCATGAAATAGTGTTGCTCATTATGGGCGGGCTATTTGTGTTGGAGACTGCCAGTGTCATCATTCAGGTAATTTCCTTCCGTCTTACCGGGCGGCGAATTTTTCGCATGGCGCCTATTCATCATCATTTCGAATTAAAGGGTTGGCCTGAACCAAAAATTATTGTGCGGTTTTGGATCATAACCTTAGTGTTAGTGATTATTGGCCTTTCCACTTTGAAGTTGAGGTAGTTGTAATCGGCATGACGGCGCGTAACGCAATACTAGGTTTTGGTATAACAGGCCAGTCAGTGGCCAGATACTTGCTTGCGCGCGGGGAAAATCCAGTGGTGTTAGATACACGCCCGGAAAGAACCGTTCATGCCGAATTCGCCGACCTTGAAATTCATTGGCATTGTGACTCATGGCCAGAGCAGGTTTTATCGCTAACAGAGACTGTGATTGTTAGCCCAGGTTTGCCTCTGAATACCTGTTTGCTAGAACAAGCCAGATCTGCTCGGCTGTCCATTATCAGCGATATAGATTTATTTTTTGCGAATGTTAGTGCGCCAGTGATTGGTGTCACCGGCACCAATGGTAAAAGTACCGTTGTATCTTTAGTGGGTCATATTCTCAGTAGGGCAAACTTTCACTGCGCTATTGGCGGTAACCTTGGCGAGGCGGCACTTGATCTGCTTGATGATGAGGTGGACCTTTTTGTTTTGGAACTTTCGAGCTTTCAACTTGAGCACAGTAAAAATTTGCCTTTGGCACGCTCGGTTATTCTTAATGTCAGTGAAGATCATTTGGATCACCACGGTTCTTTGGGCAACTACGTGTCGGCCAAGCAAAAAATATTAACTGACGCAAAAAGTTGGATCTATAGCCGCGAGGACGAAAGTACCCAAGGTGCTGATTTAGCGGGTGCCGCGAGTTTTGGGTTGGACCAACCAACTGCTCAAGGTGCTTGGGGGGTCGCAATCCACAAACAACAAGAATGGGTTTTTCGGGGTGAACTGCCCGTTTGTTCTATTGTCAGCCTGCCCTTACAGGGTCGTCATAATATGCTTAATTGCATGGCTGCCATGGCGCTGGTTGAACCTTGGTTAGAGCCGGTTGCTGCGGCAAACAATATGCGCGATTTCAAAGGCCTTGCCCACAGATTTGAACCGGTAGCTGAACGAGCTGGCGTGGCCTTTGTGAATGATTCGAAAGCGACTAATGTTGGATCAACAGTGGCTGCGCTAAATGGGTTAGAACCAAAGGGTAATGTGGTTTTGATCGCAGGCGGTGATGCGAAGGGCGCAGATTTGAGTCCTCTGGCTGAATCTCTAGTAGGCCGGGTTAAACGAATAGTTACATTAGGAAAAGATGCCCCGATTGTCGCAGCGGTAGCTGATCAGTGCGGTATTCCTCATGTTCTTGCCGCTACCATGGAAGATGCGGTTGCTGCTGCTGCAAACGCTGCGGCTCCTGGCGATTTAGTGCTTTTGTCCCCCGCGTGCGCAAGTTTGGATATGTTTGACAATTTTCAGCAGCGTGGAGATGTTTTTGCCAGCGCTGTCCGGAGTTTGACCGGTGCAGATTTTGCGGCGGTGCAGTCCTGATGTTTACAACTATGCGTAATCTGCCTGTTGGCCGTGATGCCATGGAATTACTTATTCCTTGGTTTGTGCTGCTGGTCTTTGGCAGCATCATGGTGGCTTCAGCGGCAGTAGCCCTCAATGGCAACTATCTATCCAAACACCTTATCTTTCTGGTGCTCGCGTTGGCTCTATTTCTAGCTACTGCATTGGTGCCAATTTCTATTTGGTCGCGTTTTTACATGTTGGGCTGGGTGGTAGCTGTAATCATTGCCGTGCTTGTGTTGATACCGGGTATTGGCCGTGAAGTGAATGGCGCCTCGCGCTGGTTGCCGATAGCGGGTTTTACAATCCAAGCATCTGAAGTGGCAAAGTTTGGTTTGGTCTTATATTTGGCTGGGTACATACAGCGATATTCAGATTCCGTGGTTGAGTCGCCGTTACAGTTTTTAATCCCCTTAATGATGACTACATTTGTGGCTGGCTTGCTTATAGTGGAGCCTGATCTGGGCTCTGCGGTAGTGATTATGGCAGCGGTGTGTTCGCTGTTCTTCTTGGCCGGCACTAAGTTGCGTTATGTTTTGTTGCTGCTGCTTGTCGCAAGTCTTTTGTTGGCGCTGTTAATCTGGATGGAACCCTACCGAATGCGCAGGCTGAATTCGTTTACAGATCCGTGGGCGATGCCCTTTGATAGCGGCTATCAGTTGGTTCAAGCGTTAATTGCCTTTGGTCGCGGAGAGCTATTTGGCTTAGGGTTAGGTGAAGGTATACAAAAACTTTATTATTTGCCTGAAGCTCATAACGACTTCATTTTCGCAGTCATTGCCGAAGAGCTGGGTGGGCTAGGTGCGATAGTTTTAGTAGCCGTGTTTAGCTTTTTGGTTTTGAAAATTTTTGCTGTAGCGCGACGCTGTGTTGACAGCGGTCATTTGTTTGCCGGCTACGCGTGTTATTTCGTCGGCCTGATTTTCGCTTTTCAATTGCTCATTAATTTGGGCGTCAATACAGGTGTGTTGCCCACTAAAGGCCTCACCCTTCCCTTTATAAGTTATGGCGGCAGCAGCTTAATGGTTTCATGCGCTCTATTTGGTCTGGTTTTTCGCAGTTCGTTGTTGGAGGGTAAGGCCCGTGTCTGAATCCAACGATTATAAAGTGCCAGAAATGGGTCGTATTCGCTGCATTCATTTTGTCGGTATCGGTGGCGCAGGCATGTGCGGTATCGCAGAGGTTTTAATTAATCAGGGTTACCAAGTTACTGGGTCTGATATTCGTGGATCTGCTACTACCAATCGGTTACAGCAAAAAGGCGCAACAATTCATATTGGACACAGCGCTCAGTGGGTAGAGGGTGCAGATGTGGTGGTAGTGTCTTCCGCTATAGACACAACCAATCCAGAAGTAGTTGCGGCTCAAGACTCGCGAGTGCCTATAGTGCCTCGAGCAGAAATGCTCGGCGAACTGATGCGTTATCGGCACGGTATCGCTGTAGCGGGAACGCACGGTAAAACGACAACAACTAGTTTGATTACAGAGATTTTTCGTTGCGCAGATTTGTCGCCAACGTTTGTCATTGGGGGGTTACTAAACAGTGCGGGTACGAATGCCGAGTTAGGTCTGGGGCGTTATCTGATTGCTGAGGCCGACGAAAGTGACGCTTCATTCTTGCGCCTGCAACCCATGACCGCAGTGATCACTAATATTGACCAAGATCACATGGCAACCTATGACCATGACTTTGAAAAGTTGAAATCGTCTTTTGTTGAATTTGCGCACCGCCTGCCGTTTTACGGCAGTGTTGTTTTGTGCATTGATGATGCGGAAGCAAGGAACCTAATTGCATCATTGTCGAGACCTGTATTGACCTACGGCTGCGCAGAAGACGCGCAATTTCGTGCGACCAATATTCAAGCCAATGGACAGCATTGGACATTTTCCGTGGAGCGAGCAGGCTGGGGTAAAAACCTAGATGTGCGTCTATCTATTCCAGGGCAGCATAATGTAATGAATGCGTTAGCTGCAATTGCTGTCGCATCCGAAGAGGGGATTAGTGACGACGCCATTTTGGCGGGCCTGGACGGTTTCGCTGGGGTGGATCGGCGCTTTCAAGTCAGCGGCGACATTACTCTAGGTGGTGCACAGGTCACGCTGGTGGATGACTATGGCCACCACCCAACCGAGGTTGAGGCCGTTATTAAGACCGCGCGACGTGTTTGGCCTGAAGAAAAAATAACCATGGTTTATCAGCCTCACAGATACTCGCGTACCAGAGATCTATTTGATGATTTTGTGCGCGTGCTATCGGAAGTCGATACGCTGATATTGCTCGAAGTATATTCCGCCGGAGAGGCGCCTATTCCCGGCGCTGACAGCAAAGCGCTGGCCCAAGCCATACGGCAACGTGGCCAAGTCAGCCCAGTTTATGCACAAGACCCTGATGAAGCTTTGGCGCTGCTGCCTTCATTAGTAAAACACGGCGAAGTACTTTTGGTTCAGGGTGCGGGTAACGTCAACGTGATATCTAACAGTTTACGGGATGCTCATGCTTAGAAAAGTCCTGAAAACCTTTGGCACGCTGCTGGTACTTGCTGTCAGTTGGCAGCTTTGGACCATATTAGATAAACCCATTGATACCTTCGTTGTTGAAGGTGATATGACTCCGGCGGAGCGTGAACGAATTCAGGACGCGCTCATTGATGTAGGTGTTGAGGGTATTTTGAGTACCGACCTCGCTGATTTTGAGCGCACGTTGGAATCTATGGGCTGGGCTCGGGGTGTAGACATTCGCCGCAAGTGGCCAAATAAGTTGATCGTTAATATCCGCAAGGAAAGTCCGGTAGCAAAATGGGGAATGGATGCCTACATCGCTGCAGATGGCAGTCTGTTGCAGCTGCCGGATCAATATCCGAATTTGCCTACCCTGCGTTCATCGGTAAGTAATCCACAACAGAGTATGGAAGTTTATCGGCTGTTACAGCAATTTGCTTCAAGGCAGGCGCTTCGTATTATGGATTTATCTGAATCTGCCGAAGGCGAGTGGATTGTTGAGTTTGCTAACGGATTGGCCCTACATTTGGGTAGCCGCGAAATTAATGCGCGCATGAATAGGTTTCTTCGCGCTTATGACAACGTTTTGCGCGAAAAGGCTGCAATAATAGATTACGTAGATGCACGCTATCCGAGTGGCATTGCTGTAAAATTTATACAAGATCAAAACGACCCAGTGGCAGGTTCCACACGCTCAAGCGTTAACGAATTTGCCCTGAATATAAATCAAAGCTCTTTATCTGGAATTTAGCTATGGCGACTGAATTACAAATGAACAAAATTGTTGCACTAGATATAGGCACAAATAAGGTCGCTGCGATCATTGCGAATGTCAATGAACGCGAAGAACTTGAAATTATCGGTATTGGCACGCACCAATCTCGAGGATTGAAAAAGGGTGTTGTGGTCAATATTGACTCCACTGTGCAATCTATCCAGCGTGCTATCGAAGAGGCTCAGCTTATGGCCGGGTGTTCGGTTGACGCGGTTTATGCCGGCATAGCAGGCAGTCATATCCGCAGTTTGAATTCTCACGGCATTGTTGCGATCCGCGACCGCGAAGTATTTGCTCAAGACATAGAGCGGGTTATAGATGCGGCAAAGGCCATGGCGATACCAGCCGACCAAAAGATTTTGCACGTCCTGCCCCAGGAATTCATCATTGATACACAAGAGGGCGTTAAAGAGCCTTTGGGTATGTCTGGTGTGCGTTTAGAAGCCAAAGTGCATATGGTGACTTGTGCGGTGAATGCGGCCCAGAACATTGAAAAGTGTATTGAGCGTTGTGGTTTGGCCGTAAATGGCGTGATTTTGGAGCAATTAGCCTCCAGTTATTCGGTACTTTCTGATGATGAGCGCGACCTTGGGGTATGTATTGTCGATATTGGTGGCGGTACAACCGATATAGCTATATTTACTAACGGCGCAATACGGCATACTGCTGTCATACCAATTGCCGGCGATCAGGTTACTAATGATATCGCCATGGCACTCAGAACGCCGACGCAGAATGCAGAGGACATTAAGATTCGCTATGCTTGTGCTCTGACTCAGCTTGCAAAAGCTGATGAAGTGATTAAGGTGCCAGGAGTAGGCGAAAAACCAGAACGCGAATTATCTCGGCAGACCCTTGCCGAGGTAGTGGAACCTAGATATGACGAGCTTTTCCGACTCGTCCAAGCGGAGCTGCGACGTAGCGGCTTCGAAGATTTGATTGCATCAGGCATCGTCCTCACGGGAGGCGGTGCCAAGATGGAAGGTTTGATTGAGCTTGCTGAAGAAATATTTCACATGCCAGTCAGTTTGGGGGCGCCACGTAATGTGGCGGGTTTGAAGGACATCGTAAGGAACCCCGTTTTTGCAACCAGTGTTGGGCTGTTGCAGTACGGGTTAGACCAAGAGAAGGAACGACCGAGTAAACGAAGCAGCCGTAAGAGCAGTATGTTTGCCAGAGTTAAAAGTTTCTTCACTGAAAACTTCTAGCAGGAGAAGGCGATGTTTGAATTAGTAGATAGTGCACCTC
The DNA here is from genome assembly GCA_028228615.1 of Pseudomonadales bacterium. Classification (GTDB taxonomy): domain Bacteria; phylum Pseudomonadota; class Gammaproteobacteria; order Pseudomonadales; family Azotimanducaceae; genus UBA4421. The sequence continues at coordinate 11,223 of JAOJBS010000032.1, forward strand.
AGAGTGCAGTGATAAAAGTTGTAGGGGTCGGCGGCGGCGGCGGCAACGCTGTGCAGCACATGTTGACTCAAGAGGTAGGTGGCGTTGATTTTATATGCGCCAATACAGATGCTCAGGCATTGGCAGGATTAACTGCGCCGACCACGTTGCAAATTGGTAGTGGTATTACCAAAGGACTTGGCGCTGGCGCCAACCCGCAAATAGGCAGGGACGCAGCCCTAGAGGATCGCGACCGTATAGCTGAGCTGTTGATGGGCTCGGATATGGTTTTTATTACCGCTGGTATGGGCGGTGGTACAGGCACAGGTGCGGCACCCGTTGTTGCAGAAGTTGCTCGTGAGCTGGGTATCTTGACCGTTGCTGTCGTGACAAAACCCTTTGGTTTTGAGCGCCGTGATGCCAAGGCAGAGAAAGGTATTGAAGAGCTTTCTCAGCACGTGGATTCGTTGATTACCATTCCTAATGAAAAGTTGTTAGACGTGCTTGGCGCGGATACTTCGTTTTTGGATGCATTTGGTAGCGCCAACGATGTACTACTGGGTGCTGTGAAAGGTATTGCCGATCTAATTATCCGACCTGGTTTGATTAACGTTGACTTTGCTGACGTGCGAACTGTTATGTCTGAAATGGGCACAGCAATGATGGGCACAGGCATGGCGTCTGGTCCAGGACGAGCACGTTCTGCTGCCGAGGCGGCGATACGCTCACCCTTACTAGAAGATGTTGACCTCAATGGCGCGCGCGGCATATTGGTTAATGTATCGGGTGGTTCCAGCCTCAGCATTGGCGAGTTCAGCGAAGTAGGTAACTCAATAGAAGAGTTCGCTTCTCCTAACGCTACCGTAGTGATCGGCATGGTCATCGACGAGTCTCTCGGCGACGACATTATGGTGACTGTAGTGGCCACTGGATTGGGCGGCGCTGCTGGCCCGCATGTGGTGGTAGACAACGGTAATGGGATTGCTAGAGATGTGCTTTCCGCGCCGCTCAATATGAACGAGTTGGATAAGCCAACTTATCAGCGTAATCAGCCTTTGGAAACGAAGGATGTGAATGCGATAGATCTTCAAGGTAAAGATCTTGATTATTTGGATGTGCCAGCCTTTTTGAGGCGTCAGGCAGACTAAAGCTAAATAATTAACGCATCCTGCTAGACGCGTATGAGGGGGAGGAGACCTCCCCCTTTTGTTCTAGTTGATGTGCAATTGTTTGCGTTGTCCCATGATCTATCTGGTCTTATCGCGCTATTGGTTTATTGCAGTTGCTGTAAAACAGTAGGCGGAATATTGAGAGTTGCTTATGAACGGTTCTATTCGCCAACAAACCCTGAAGAATTCTGTCCGTGCCACCGGTTTAGCCCTGCATACCGGCAAGCAAGTGAATTTGATTCTTGGCCCCGGCCCTGTCGACAGCGGCATAGTCTTTCGTCGCACCGATCTCAATGAAGAAATGAGTGTTCATGCTCATGCGCTGAACGTGGGCAGTACGCATATGGCCACCTCGCTGACCAACGGTCAGGATGAAATTTCTACGATTGAACATTTAATGTCCGCTTTTTCAGGCCTTGGTATAGACAATGCTGTAGTAGAAGTTAACGCCGCAGAATTGCCGATTATGGATGGCAGCGCTGCGCCATTTGTCTTTCTCATTCAATCCGCTGGTATATTAGAACAAGAAGCGCCGAAAAAGTTTTTGCGCGTGTTGAAAACAATAAAACACGAAGAAAGCGATTTCTCTGTGGAGTTGCGCCCCTATGAAGGGTTTAAGTTGAGCTACACGCTGGAGTATGACCACCCGGTTTTTGCTGCCCATGAACATACTGCAACCGTTGATTTTTCTTCAATGAGTTTTTTAAAAGAAGTATGTCGAGCAAGAACATTTGGGTTTTTGGCGGATATTGAAAAACTCCAAGATATGGACTTAGCCAAAGGCGGTAGTTTAGATAACGCCATCGTTGTTGATGATTCAAAAATTCTTAATGAAGATGGTTTGCGTGTGAGAGATGAGTTTGTAAAACACAAAGTCCTAGACGCAATAGGCGACCTTTATCTTTTGGGTTGCAGTCTGATAGGCAGCTTTCATGGTCATAAGTCAGGCCACGGCCCGAACAATGCGCTGTTGCGTAAATTGCTCGCCACCCCTGATGCATATGAAATAGTCACCTTTGCCTGCGATGAAGAGGTGCCTTTAGCCTATAGAAGAGCAGCGCCGGTACTAGATTAGGGGGAACTAGACTTGGCTTAGAGCTACTCCTAATCCTGTTTGCTACCTCCGCCATCGTCCGCCACCCTCAGGTTGAACGATGAAACTTGGCTGAAACTGGCCAATTGATTGAGTAGGGGTAAAATTTCTGGCGCCTTAAAGCGCATTCTTGTTGCCGCTGATGCACTTCTGCAAAGTATGTGGGCAACAGGCCCCTGAATCTTTGTCACCTCCACATTATATTTTAGCGGCTCGTCTAATACGGCGCGAAACTCTGCGGTCCATGCCTTTTGATTGGCAGATAAGTGCAAAAGTTTCTGTAACGGCGAATACCGAGTGCGATCCTCACTAAGTATGTTTTCAATTTTTTGCGTTGGCAAAGCTATTATCCTTGAGTGCGCTAAAATTATGGCGCAGACACTCTACAGTTTTCGTGGCTAATACTTTACTCCTAGATGCAATTCGGATCAGTTCGAATGTTGAGCCATTGAAATTGGCTGTATGCTACTCAGCACCAACTTTGTCCGTGTGCCAAATTTTATCTCGGCTAAAGCACTGCCAGCTCCATGCCTCCCACTTAAACAGCGCGAACACAAGCCAAAGCGACCAGAGCAACATGCTCAGCCGATACACCCATATTGATACGCTGATTACGTAACCTTGTGGCAGGCTGTCGACAGCGCGATCTTGAAACCAGTGATAGTAATAGTTGCTAGAACCGTTGCCGACTACTTGCATGTCTGGGGCTGACAAAAGGCTTGCGGGTATGGTTAAAAATAGGCTGTATATTGCTACCACTGTTAAGACGGCTAGTCCCACCTGCAATAGATTGAAGCTACGTTTCCCAATCGTTTTGAGTCTAGATCTCGCCTCCATGGCAAAAAACCATAAAACCACCGGCACAATACTCAGAATACTAATGGAGCTCATGCCCAGAGCCAGCAACACCCACTGAGTGGTATTCACTGGAATGCTCAGATTCTGTCTTTTTACAACATAGCCAAGTCCAATCGCTAAGCCAAGAATCACAATGAGTACACCCCATAAAAGCATGGCTGGACCGAGGTTCGGACCGCCCACATATAGCGGCCAGCGAGACTCAGGAAGATTTAGCGACAAGCTAATGTTGTTAGGCTTGAGCGGAAGTTCAAGGCCTAAAGTAGATGTTCTAAATGTTGCGCCGCCATCGACGATCCAATTGATTTCAGCGCTCTGCAACCCAGGGCGGAGTGGCAAAACAATTTTTTTGTTCTCGTCTTTCACTGTGACTGCTCGACCACCTATTCGTATATGTTTTAGTGTTGCGTCCGGTGGTGCAGGCACAACAAAATCGCCTTCTACACTTGATAGTAGCTGGAGCTTAAGGGTGACATCAGATGATCGCTGGCCAGGGCTGTGGATCACCTCCACAGCCTCAATGGTTGTGGAGGGTCCTTTGGTAGCATTCGGCTTGGTTAGGCTAATGGGCACTTGCTCCTCTGGCCATGGATGCCAAGTGGTTTTAGCGAACCTAAGGGGTGCTTCTTTAACAGGCGTTAAGCCACTGAACTTTGCGTGCCAGCGGGGTGTGTTTGAAAAGTGCCATGTTTCCGTGAGCCATGGATGTGTTGCCGCTATCAAGCCAATAGTTTCTGTCGGTTCAAATATTGAGTTCCATGTGAATGCTGTCTGTCCAGGCTTGAATCCTATAACGAGGTAACGCTCGACACCCTCTTCTATAACCTCGATATCCTCTGAGATAACGATTTCGTTTTTAATCAGTGGAATTTTGACGGTAAATCCACCTTGTTCTGGAGCCACTCGCCATACATGAGTGGTAAGCTGCCAATCGAGGTCTATTTCCAGATTTCTTCTAACAGTAACAAAAGGCGCTACAGGCACCGCGACTAGTAATTCACTTTGTTCGCTCCTTTCTCGTTTTTGTAGCTCAAGGGTCCTGTTGGGTAGAGTGTAATTTTGCAGTCCGAAGGCATCCCAACCAGCGGCGCTTAAAGCAATGTTATGAGGGTTTAGCGGAAAAGACAGATTCACGGTGTCGCCGACGATTAATGCCTGAATTTCTACCTCGCTCTTGCCTTTAGGGATGTTGAGCCAAAATTTCTTGCCCACTAAAGAAAATTGCTGGCTGTCTTTGTTGTCTACTAACACGCGCCGAAGTTGCCAAGATGCATCTTGATCAATGGGCAGACCGATATGAATACCGCTGCTGACAAGCATGGTGATTGTCAATCGGTCGTCTTCAACGTGCACTCTGGTGTTGTCTATGGATACACACTCAGGCAGGCATTCTGGATGCTCCAACAAGCGCTGCTGCCAAGTGTTCATCAGATATTCTGGCGGGAACCCTGTGTTAGCTGCGGCATCTGCAGGAAATGCTGCGTAAGCCATAAAACTGATTAGCAATACATTGACACTGTTAGTAGTGGCGTTTCTCCACATGTCGGTGTCCGAACCCCAGTTTGGTTTTGAGGTTTTTATCAGCGCGAAGGCGAACCCTATGCCAAGCAAAACTACCATGAGGGTTTGTAACATGAGTAGCACGCTAGTACTTACAGGGCCGGTTAGGTAGATCGTCAACGGCGCGTCTTTAGTTACAGGGCCCGACCAGTTCAAATTGACAGTATTCCATCGCCAGATCGCTTGGCCCGGTCCGGTTTGTGTGTAGGAGTCGGGCTCATAACGCTTTCGTAGAGGGGGGCTAGAGCGACTTTTTTGGGTTACGGAGAGAGAATCGATCACCGGCTCGAGGAGGGGGTCGCGTAAATCCGCGCCTTCCAATTTGCTCGATATTTCGAACTCGCTAACTTTTCTTGGCGTATTTTTGCCAACGAGTCGTTGCGTATCTGCAAAGCCTGAGGTTGCGGTGGCGTTTCGATGTTCCAGCTGTGGGTAAAGGCTTGTGCGGATTTGTTGCACCGCGAACACCAAGGTGCCGAGTGCTAGGACAAACAGAGTGAGATAAGCCGCGACATTTATCGCCGAGCGCACCCTGCCTGTAGGCAAGACGCGTAAAAGTGGTAGGGCGAAAATTAGAATTAGCCAACTTATGAGGGGCATATTGCTTTCATGGTAGTTCAGTGCAAAAGTTGCTAAGGACAGAATTGCCCAGCGCACGCCCATGAGTTTAAAAATTGCGCCTGAAATCAGCAGGCACAAAAAAATGTCCCAAAGAGTCCACCGACTTAACCAAGAGGTCGTAACCTCGTCTGGCCCCGACACGTGCCAAAGTTTCCACCCCGGCGGCAATTCAAGGTCTGCCGAAAGATTGGCGATATTATGCTGCCAGCCCGTGGCTGTAAGTTGTTGAATATTCTCCAAGCGGCTGACGGTGTCGAGATTGAGATTGGTGTCGCGAATTTCGACACCCTTGCCGCTTTCACCTTCAAGTTGGGTAATGAGCTGGGGTTCTCCGCGCAGTGATGCTCTGCCAAGATCTAATGTGGGTTGTGCTGAAAGTCGCGGTGTTCTGTCCATTGTGCCGCTGAGATGGTCGCTTATGGTGGCGCCAGCGCCGTCGAAGTCGAGAAATATCTTGCGCTGTAGACTAATGCGATTAGAGCTATTGGACGTGTCACCCCGGTATTGTTCTTCTATACTAAAGTTGCTGTCGTTAGCGACAAGGTAGGTGGGCAATTCGTGCCATGGTCTAGGCAGGTCAATTTGGGTGGGGTCGAGTGTTTGCACTCCGCCAATTTTGACCCCCCTCAATGCGTTAGCAGATTTAAAACTCCAAGTTTCCTGCTCGGGCCAATTTTCAGTAGACCGGTTCATGCGCAGAGAGGTTGGGTTGTTCTTGTAGCGCGCATTGAGTTCAAGCTCCCATGTACCGGAGCGGGCCTGTATCAATAGATCACCGTTTTCTTCTATGCGGGCGGGCAGGGGCGAAACTAGAGACAAAATTTCACTGTCCTGTGGAAGGAACCTACCTAGCAATATTTCTCGAGGCTTGCCCGAAACGGCAATTTTTAAAATGCTCTTGCTGCGTAATGGAACAGCGTCGGTTATGCGACGAAATACCTCCACTTTCACATCGTCGCCTTTATCCGTGCCCTGTGCGCTTGGTTTTTCCGTACGTTGCAGCCACAGACGTCCAGATTCGTCAAAATCGGGTAGCGCAACCCGTTTGCCGTTAATGTCTAGATGAATAATGGCGCTGTCATATGGAATAGGCAGTGATTGCGGTTGCTTGAGCCAACGCAAGCGACCAGTCACTTCATATTGACCAGACTCTAGGCGTGCTCTCGGGCGACCGTTGTGTGAAAGCACAGCCGGTGGGTGTTGTAGTTTTTTGTTCAGATAAACATTGACTCCTTCGGGCCATAGTTGTTCGTTGCCCACTAAACTTATCCAGCTGTCATCAAAGACCGTCCAAGTTTGGGTGAATTCTGCGCCTTCGCCATCAATCTTGAGTTTTAGAGTGCCAGGCCACGCGCATTTTTTAGAGTCCGCTGTTTGGCCAAAGTATGGGCAGGTGTGTTCTGGGACGCCGGCTAATATCCAGCCTTTCCACTTTGCCATTTCTGCGGGTGGCTCGGCTGTTGCGCCGGTTGAAGCTACGCTGTGTAAAGCGAGTAACATGAACAGAACAAATCGAAGCATTTTGCTAGCCTTGTGGTTGGTTGTAAGGGGCAGTGTTCTGGTAGGGTTTTGAACAGGGACAGGCTAGTCAAAGCGGAACTTGGGTGTTTTAGGCCGATTTTCTTCTAAGTGGCTGAAAAACGATGATTAGCGGCAGAAATTCTGTTTGAATTTGGAAGGAAAAACGCCAGTATGTGCCTCGCTTTGCGCCGCGTGGATACCTTGCACAGATATTCCGCTCCGGGCAGCCATTTTTTTTGGTCGCTGCTGGCGGTGTTAGTGCTGATGCACTAGAGCAGGGTTGGCAAGTTAAGCGTTAGTTGAATTGCATTGCTAAAGGTAATGTATTGCTGGCCGACTTTTTGTTATGTTCATATATGTTTTTGATAGTGAAATTTAGTCCTGCATGAAAATTGTTCTGATCGACAAATTAGGTGATCCAAAAAACTTATCCATTAGCCCCTGGGGTGCAAAGGCTGCGGGCCTATTTTTTGTGGTTTTTTGTGCTGGAATTTTCTTTGCTGGCGCATCAATGGTGAAGCGCGACTTTGTAGATTCAGATGTCATAAGCAGCTGGCGCAGCCAATTAGCCGAGCAGAAGGGCTTGGTCGCAGAACTGCAAGGCAAGTCCGAAGCGCAAAGCCAAGCCGTTGGTCGTCAACTTGCGGAAATGCAGGGTAGGCTTTGGCGCATGGAGGCGCTGGCCTCTTATATGCACGAGTCTACTGGCTTGCCTCAAGACGAATTCAGTTTTGACCAACCTCTCGCTCAAGGCGGTCCAATAGACCCCAGCCAAAAAGTTATGCCCTGGGCGGATCTGCAGAGCGACCTTTCTTCCTTATCAACTCGTTTAGAGCGCCGCGAAAAAGAACTAGGCATTTTAGATGACGTATTGCTTGGTTATTACAGCGACGCAGCCGCCCAGCCCACAGGTAGACCTATCACCCAAGGGTGGATGTCCTCTCCATTCGGCAAGCGTGTAGATCCAATTAATGGTAAGCAAGCTTGGCACGCCGGCATGGACTTCGCTGGGCGTCATGGCTCCGATGTTATTGCCGTAGCAAACGGTGTGGTCACCTATGCAGGTAGACGCGATGGGTACGGCATGATGGTTGAAGTCAATCATGGCAACGATGTGAGTACTCGCTACGGGCATCATGACTCGTTATTAGTCACTCCTGGCCAGACTGTAAAAAGAGGCGACGTTATTGGCCGTATGGGTAGTAGCGGCAGGTCAACTGGACCTCACGTGCACTTCGAAGTTTTACGCAAAGGTAAAGCCATCAACCCGGCGAAATTTGTTAATCGCGGATAAATTTCGCTATTGAATTGTAGTTCTGCAATTTGCCCCAAATAAAGACTCTAAGGGTGAATTTGCCGGTATAGAAATCGTCATTCAACCGCTACAATGCTCCTCCCCATTTTCTGCACATGTACATTTAGACCATGGCTAACTTTCTAACGAGACTTTTTGGAACGAAGAATTCACGCGAGCTTGCACGTATGCAAAAAATCGTGGATACGGTGAACAACCAAGAAGCGAATTTCGACTCCAATACAGACTTGATCCAATTCACCGCAGATCTGCGTGCTAGGAATGATGCCGGTGAATCACTAGATCAGTTGTTGCCCGAGGCTTTCGCGGCAGTGCGCGAAGCGGCAAAGCGAACCAAGGGCATGCGCCATTTCGACGTGCAGTTGATTGGTGGTATCACGTTGCACGAAGGGCGTATTGCGGAAATGCGCACGGGTGAA
>JAOJBS010000033.1:0-18071 GCA_028228615.1 Pseudomonadales bacterium
CGCATGAACGAGCACTTGAAAACCCAGCATTTATCCCCAACTATCCAGCACTTGCAGGCACTGTAAAACCTTCAGCAATGAAATATGCAGGCACGCAAATGCAGCAATCGGATTACAACAGGCGATACAAGGTAATGGCGGGTAAAGACAAGCAAGAAAGTATCTTCAAAATATTGTTCCAAAATCAGGGACAAGTTTATGAAGTGTACGCCCGCAATATTTATCAAAGCGACTTATATGGCTTTGTGGAAGTAGAAGATTATTCCTTTGGCAACCGCTCCTCGCTGCTGATTGACCCCAGTGAGGAAAGATTACGCAGCGAGTTTGAGGGCGTGCAAAGATCCTTTATTCCAATGCACTCTATCGTGCGCATTGACGAGGTAGAGAAAGAAGGCATAGCCAAAATTACAGACACCAAAGGTGGCACGGTAACGCCGTTTCCAATGCCACTGCCTTCGGATAAGTAGACGCTCCCTGCCTAAGCGCTCAAAAGCCTAGGCGTTCAAATGCCTATTCGATCTCAGACAACAATGGGAAAGAACTCAAGACACTCGGGGTGCCAACGGGTTCCAGGCGTTCCACAAGGCTAGGGTTCAAATCAGCCAAAGTTGCTGCCCCCGCTAATGCCATGGTGATGCGGATCTCTTGCTCCAAAATAGTCAGCCCTCGGACCAATGCATCTTTGCCACCGGCAGCCATACACAAGCCTTCAAACCGGCCCATGCCAACGATGTCTGCACCCAAGCATAAACCTTTGACAACATCCGCCCCGCGCATAAATCCGCCATCAACTATAACCGGCACCCGACCCTGAACGGCTTCCACCACTTCTGGCAAAGAATCAATGCAGGCCCGGGAGTGGTCTAACTGACGACCGCCATGATTAGACACATAAACCACATCGACCCCTGCCTCTACGCAGCGTTTGGCGTCTTCGGCAACCACTACGCCTTTGACCATTAGGGGAAGATCGAACTTCTCCTTAATGTGCGCCACAGTGTCCCAAGACATACTAGACTGGTAATTGAAGTCGCCGTCTGGGCTAGCTGAACGCCCGGACATGGGCGTGTATTGCTTCAGTATGTCGCGCTCGCGGCGAGAATAAACTTGGGTGTCTGCGGTTAAACAAAAACCCGTGTAGCCGGCTGCTATCGAGCGCTCAATTTGCTCGTCCATCCACGCTTCATCGCCGGTTAAATAAAGTTGGTAAATGCGCGGCCCGGGCACCTCGCGAGCAACTGTTTCAAAATCTGGCGCACAGGCTGAGCTCAAAATTTGCAGAATGCCGAATTCCTGCGCTGCCTGAGCAACCTCAGTACCCCCACCAGGCGAGAACGCTTGCACCGAGCCAATGGGGGGTAAAATGACGGGGATGCGCATTTCACTACCCAACAGCTTGGAGGCGATTTGCACATCGCTGACATCATTCAAAATGCGCGGTCGAAATGCCCAAGATTCCACCGCGCCACGATTACGCCTAAGACTAGTCTCCGTATCTGCGGCCCCAACCAAATAGTCCCAATCGCCTTGGCTCAAATTTTCCCGGGCTAACTTTACCGCCTCGGTCAAACTACGAATTTTAGACATTTCTCTCTCCTACAAATCTAAAGTGCGAATCCCTCACGTGACAGGTTAAACTACCCACTTTGTAAGCACCAAGGAACTTCCATGACGGGTATTGTCATCATCGGCGCAGGCCATGCAGCCGGCCAAGCCGCAGCTAGCCTGCGCCAAGCAAAATTTGCAGGCCCCATCACCATTGTCGGTGACGAAGCACACGTGCCTTATCAGCGCCCACCGCTCTCGAAACAATATCTAGCGGGCACTCAACTCGCTGACAAAGTTTACCTGCGTGCAGAGAAATTTTACGCGGACAAAGATATACAGCTCATGCTGGATACTCGGGCCACCCAAATCGACCCCAGTACAAAGACCATTAACTTAGACAATGGCGAAACCATTGCTTACGAAAAACTCCTCATCAGCACAGGCTCGCGCCCGCGTAAATTAAGCATTGAGGGCAGCGACCTATCGGGTATCCACTACCTACGGACAATGGATGATGTAGATGGCATTCGCGCAGACGTTAAGCCTGGCGCCAATCTGGTCATTGTCGGCGGCGGCTACATTGGCCTAGAGGTCGCAGCAGTTGGCATAGAACTGGGCATGAATGTCCACGTGCTAGAAATGGAAGAACGCATTTTACAGCGCGTCACCACACCTGAGATGTCGGCCTACTACCACAAGCTGCACACTGATCGCGGCGTGCACATACACACCCAAACCGGGGTCACCGGTTTCTCCGGCAACGGTAGCGTAGAAAAAGTGTTATGTGGCGACGAAAGCTTTGATGCAGACATTGTTATTGTGGGCATTGGGATCATCCCAAATACTGAGATCGCTGAAGAGGCAGGCATTCACTGTGAAAACGGCATTGTGGTAGACGACCACTGCCGCACATCGGACCCAGATATCTACGCTGCGGGTGATTGCACCAACCACCCCAACCCGTTAATGAATAAGCGCCTGCGGTTAGAGTCTGTACCCAACGCAATGGATCAAGCGCGGGTAAGTACCGCTAACATGCTCGGCGATGATAAAGTCTACGCAGCTATACCTTGGTTCTGGTCAGATCAATACGATCTTAAACTACAGATGGTAGGCTTCTCAGCAGACGGCGACAGCCAAGTATTGCGCGGCGATATGGACACCCATCAATTCGCAATATTCTACTTAAAGGACGGTAAAGTAGTGGCAGCGGATGCTGTTAATAGCCCGAAAGAATTTATGTTATGCAAGCAATTGGTCGGCAAACCTGCGGATGCAGCCAAATTAGCAGACCCAGAAACTGATCTAAAATCGCTGCTGGCGTGATTGGCTGAAAAATTTAAAAAGCTCAGCAGAGCAGACAAGAAAGGAAAGCAAAGGAAAGGAAAGGAAAAGGAAAAGGAAAAGGAAAAGAAAAAGAAAAAGAAAGGGAGCCGACAACCCCCTTTTTTATTGTCAATTATTAGCAAAGCTATTTGCCCCTCTATTTACTCACCTAGAGCCCGAGTACCTGCTTAGCAATAATGTTGTGCTGAATTTCAGAAGAGCCACCCGCAATAGTATAGCCGCGATGGTGGTAACGGCCTGAAGCCACATATTCCGCCCACACCGGCCCTACCGGGCCGCCTTCCAAATGACTGGAATCTTTTGGTAACGCCAAGTAGTCCACCATGCGGAACAACAACTCATCTTGCGCCTGCACCAACTCGCTGCCCTTGAGCTTTAACATACTCGGCTCTGCGCCAATTTGAGTGCCCGCGTCAGCCTCGGTCAAAATGCGCATACTGGTCATTTCCAAAGCGTGAAGACGAATCTCTAACGCGCTAATTTCATCGCGCACTCCGCTGGGCAGATCAATACCCCGTTCAATTTGCGCGGCCATCACTTCACGCACGTTGCCGAGAATACGTTTATTTTCAGCCACTCTAGAAACCATTATGCGCTCGTCACCGAGCAGGCTTTTTGCCACGGTCCAGCCACGATCCTCATCGCCTAAACGCTGACTCATCGGCACGCGCACGCCATCAAAAAACACCTGATTCCACAGGCGCTTGCCATTGAATGCATAAAGCGGCTCCACACTGACGCCCGGCGAGGAAAGATCGAACAGCACAAAACTAATGCCCTTTTGTTGCTGCACATCGTGATTAGTGCGCACCAAACAAAAAATCCAATCAGCCATTTCGGCGCCAGAAGTCCATATTTTGGAGCCCGTAACTAGATAGTCGTCACCGTCTTTATCTGCACGCGTACGCACACTGGCCAAATCTGAACCCGCCTGAGGCTCGGAATAACCTTGGCAAAACCATAATTCTGCATTGCGTATTTTTGGCAACCAGTCGGCTTTTTGTTCGGCATTGCCATATTTAATAATAGCGGGGCCCACCATATTGAAACCAAAGCCCGACAATTGCGGTGCATGATGGGCGCGACACGCAACATCAAAAATATGCCGCTGCACAAGATTCCAGCCTGTGCCCCCACGCTCTACCGGCCAATGCGGCGCGGCCCAACCTCTGGCATTTAAAACTTTGGTCCAATCTCCCAGCTCTTGCTTGGAAACACTGGCGCCAAAGCGCACTTTATCCGCCACAGCTTTGGGCAAGTTCTCGCGTAGAAATGCCTCAACTTCTGTTTTAAAGGCCACTTGTTCCGGCGTTAAATCGAAACGCATACTCTTTCTCCCAATTTTCTCTGCAAAGAATACTACCCCTAATTGAGGCTAAATCTATCACCCTGAATCAGGCCTAACCTACCGAAAGCTACCTTCACATAATCAAGACACGCAAAATGTATTCTGTGCAAGGAAAAGCGAAATCTTCAAACCAGTGTTAATCTTGAGCTATGCAAAACACCACTATAGAAATCAGTAAAGAATATCTGCACTTTGCCGCAGCGCACTTCACCCTGTTCAGCGCAACCGAGCGGGAAAACCTGCACGGGCACAACTTTCAGGTGACCTTGGATGCAGACGCACCAATGCAAGACGACGGCTTAACCTTCGACTACAACATTTTGAAGAAGGCTGTTAAGCAATTGTGCGACGATTTGGACGAGCAAGTACTTATGCCCACGCGCTCACCCTACTTAGAAATAGACGAACAAGACGACTATACTTATGTCGTTTTTAATGGCGAGCGCATTCCGTTTTTACAACGAGACCTCACCCTACTGCCCATTCGTAACATTACGGTGGAGGAACTGGCCCAGTACCTACTGGCAAAGTTGCTGGAGCGCGAAGATATAAAGGCCTTGGACATAGATAATATGCTGTTGCGCTGCGCCTCGGGCGAAGGCCAATGGGCCAGTGCAAAATGGAGTTCTGCGGCATAAGGACGAAAGCGGCCCAGAATAGACATTTGCCGAGCATAGCAATCAAACGTCAAACAAATCCCATCTACCCTTAGATTTGCCTCGCCATCATTACATGGAAACGATATGAAAAATTTAGTTATTACCGGCGCAAGCTCCGGTATCGGTCAAGCCACCGCTGCGGCATTCCAAACAGCGGGCTACAACGTCATCAATTTATCTCGCACACCTTGTCCCGAAGCGGGCGTCACTAGCATTGCATGCGATCTCTCGCAGTCTAACTTTGTGCAAGAAATATCGGCGCAACTGCAGGAACAACTGGGCGGAGTGAGAGAAACAGTACTCATACACAATGCAGCGCTACTGGCCAACGATAGCGTTAGCTCAACTGATTCCAACGAGTTGCGAAGAATATTCGAAATTAATTTGGTCGCCCCAAACAGCCTCAACCAACTATTGCTTCCACTCATGGACAAGGGTTCAAGCATTCTTTACGTTGGCTCAACCTTAGGCGAAAAAGCAGTACCCAACAGTTTCAGTTATGTGATCAGCAAACACGCCAGCATCGGTATGATGCGCGCCACCTGCCAAGACCTAGCTGGCACCGGCATACATACAGCGTGCGTTAACCCCGGTTTCACCGACACAGAAATGCTGCGCACCCACGTACCCGCTGACGTGATGCCACAAATTGCGGCAATGAGTGCATTTGAACGTTTAATTCAACCTGAAGAAATTGCACAGACCTTATTGTTTACGGCGCAAAGCCCAGTACTCAATGGCGCGGCAATCAACGCCAACCTGGGCCAAATTGAGCGCTAATCGCGCTCGGTCCGCTGCGCAGAACGCGTCTTGCAAAAAAACGCCCGCCAAAAAAGCAGTCTCAGTCTATACGCAGGCGCTTACCCATACTCACCACTTCATCTGTGCTAAAACCAAGGGATTCATAGAATGCGACAACCGAACCATTTGCACTGCGCACCTGCAAGTTGATCTTCGGGCAGCCTAACTCGCCTAACAGTTGCTCCGCAGCCGCCATCATTAAGCGACCATAAGACTTGCGACGATGGTCGGGTTCTACGGCCAAATAATTAATCCAACCGCGATGGCCCTCATAACCTGCCATTACACTGGCAACCACCTCACCCTTGAGCTCACCGAGCAAAAACAGTTCTGGACTAACCGCTAGCTTTCGTTGAATGTCTTTAAGTGGATCATTAGCAGCAATGATCAGATCACAGGCATGCCATAGTGCAATAACCTGATCAAGATCCGATGTTTGGTAAGGTCTTATTTTCATAGTGGGACCATTTGAGGCTAAAAGAGTGTTCACACAGAGCCGGCGCGACAAATGGCGGCGTATTCCTTGTGGACGGCGGCGCATATCAGCCACAGAAAAAAACAACACAAAAGCATCTGGAATGCAGCAACCAAAACACGCGTACTTGTGATAATCGGCGGGTCTACAACCTTACCAGCCCAGCGATTCTTACTGACTGGCCCGCAACCCAATTGGTTCAGCGCTTTCTACGTATCCGTAGCTTCCTCGTTCGGTTTCAAGCCAAGATACGGCCGTAGATAAGCGACCGCCATGTACAAAGGCCCTGTATCTATTGCAGCGATCATCAGCTTAAAAACATAGCCTGACGCAATATAGACCATAAGTTGCGGCCATATTGGCAGGGTTGCATCAATGGGCAGCGCATTAGCATAGAAGTGGGTGACCAAAATCACTGCAGTTGTGTCGACAATTTGGCTAACCATAGTAGAGGCATTATTTCTCAACCAAAGATGTTTACCGTTGGTGACACGCTTCCAAAAGTGGAATAATTTGACGTCACAAAACTGTGCCGCTAGATACGCAATCATTGATGCGGCTACAGCGCCAAAGGCGAGTTGCCGCACTTCAAAAAACACTGGCTCTCGCCCCGCTTCATCCACCAATACTTGGCCTGTGACTGGGTCCATGCCACTGCCGGGTAAAATACCGCCAAGCCAGAGCAAAAAGACCACCCAAATATTCAGCAGCAAGCCTACCCAAACCATATCTTGGGCTTTCTTTTCACCGTATAACTCACTGATTAAGTCGGTGCAGAGAAAGGTTATTGGATAAGGCAAAACGCCTACCGCAACAAACATGGGAATTTCTAGACCAAACACATTGAAGGACAAATCTAAAAATCGGCTGATGCCAAGCACGTTGAGCAATGCCAACGTGCCTAGAAACACACCGGATAGGATCAGAAAAACACGTTGTCTGCGCCGTTGATAATCTATCGAATTATCGATCGCTGCATTGGTCGACATATCGGTCGACGTATCGGTTGATCTTTCATCAGATGTATCACTCATGGCTCAGCCTATTTTGCTACTTTTGCTATTTCTGCTTTTTTGGATTTTGCCGCCCGACACCGGTTAGCACCCTACCGGGGGTTGACTAACCATTCTTGGTTAACACAATTATCCAAGCGGCCGCCGCTCAAATATTTCACAATCAGTTCGCCGCCCTTGTACCGCATGTCGTATACGCTTTCTGGCGTAAAGAATGCCGAGTGCGGTGTGATCAACAAGCGATGATCTATCCACTCTTCATCCGCTGCCCAAGCTTTAATCAACGGGTGATCCGGATTCGCTGGTTCTTCTGGCAGCACATCTAAGCCACAGGCCTGAATCTTATCTGCCTTCATCGCTTCATAAAGACCATCAAGGTCAATGATCGGACCTCGTGCAGTATTGATTAGAATCAACCCCGGCTTGGAATGAGATAACACATCAAAATTAATGAGCTTTTCAGTGCGCTCGGAAAGCGGCGCATGCAAGCTGACCACATCAGACTGCCCGAACAGCTCTTCCAACGTATGCACGCGACGAATGCCAATAGATAACTCGGCACCGTTTTCGCGGTTGGGGTCATACATGACCACGTCCATACCAAACGCTTTTGCACGCAGCGCAGCCGCCGTACCAATACGCCCTAAACCAACCACGCCAAACACGCAGGCGGACAACCGCTTACCAAATGGGTTCAACGCAGGACGCCAGAGGCCCTTAGGGTCTTGCTTTAACTCGCGGGTATGGAAGGTGATGCCTTTCATCAGCGACAACATCAGCGCCATGGCATGGTCCGCCACCTCTTGGGTGCCGTAATCTGGCACGTTACAAACAGGAATGCCCATTTCTGCCCAGACCTTGCTGTCTATGTTGTCGAAGCCAACTTTAGGTGTGGCAAAAATTCTGCACTTGGTCATTTTCTCGCGATATTCAGCGGGGATATCATTAACACTGACCACGGCATCGCAATTGGCCCACTGCTCGTCGGTGACATCGGTATAGCGCTCGGAAAATTCTGCCGTATGTTCGCCAACGCTAGATTCTTCAATTGCACGCCCATCAGGCCAGCGCATGGCAGGCCAAAGTATTCTAAAAGTCATATTTCCTCTCCCACAACAAAATAATTCGAGCCAATGATGTTACAGACCACTCAGTGTTTCTGCTAGTAATGCCACACTGGCACGCAACTCAGTCTCAGCAAGGCCAGACACTCTTATCCGCGTTGCAATGAGGTGAGTCATACCCAAGCGTTGTCTATACTCCTCCACTCGCTCGCGCACATAGTTCGGCTCGCCAATAATTGTCCAATCATCCAACGTCTCGCCGTCCGCTAAGCGGCTGTTTTCGCTCTGGTCGGCCATAAGCTGGCGCAATTTTTCCACCTGCTTGGCATCTTTGCTGACAAAGACCGTACGCATTAACGGCACATCAGTGGGCTTTGAAACACCCTCTTCTTCCGCAGATCGCTGATGTTGGGCATAGTTTTGCGCAAGCGTGGTCAAACTTTCCATGGGCGAGGACAAGTAAGGTAACCCCAGCCGACCCGCTTGAGCCAAGGCCTTAGGGCCAAATGCCGCCACCCAAATTGGCGGGTAGGGTTGCTGAATAGGTCGCGGATGCACCTCCACGGCGTTTTCTGGATTGTCATCTAGAGTGATCGGTTCCCCCATCCAAGCACGCTTCATTAGGTCTAATGTCCAAGCGAATATTTTGCGTTTTTGCGCCACCGGCACGTGGTGAGCACGCAGCATTTCAGGGG
Organism: Pseudomonadales bacterium; assembly: GCA_028228615.1. Lineage (GTDB taxonomy): Bacteria > Pseudomonadota > Gammaproteobacteria > Pseudomonadales > Azotimanducaceae > UBA4421. Next base: position 8,951 of record JAOJBS010000033.1, read on the forward strand.
CATAACCTCGACCAACACCCAGCATTAAACGACCACCACTCAAGCGATCCAACACCGCAACCTGCTCGGCGGCCTGCAAAGGATTACGCAGGGTCAAAAGATAGGAGGTGGTACCAAGGCGAATACTTTGGGTGGCGCCGGCAATGCTGGCCAGCAGCATTAAGGGATCTGGGATCGCTTGCGGACCAAAATGATTCTCGGGCACCCAAATAGACTGATAGCCGTGAGATTCAGCAAATTGCGCCTGATCACACAAACTCGCTGCCGACATGTCATGGAAGTTCCAGGGCGTAAGCCCCAAGTGGAGAGGCGTAAGCCCCAAGTGGAGAGGCGTAAGCCCCGACGGAGAAGGCGTAAGCCCTGAGCCAGGATTTATAAGGGCCGAATCGGTTGACTCCTGCCCTGCATCCGGCGGCGTACCTTCCACTGTTTGCTCGGGAGGGTTTGCAGAGTCCTCAGCTGAATTTTGTTCTTTAGGTTTATCCGCCAACTTAGTGTCTCTTTTATCGGTTTTTCTTTTTTTGATTTTGCGAAGCTGCTAAGAAGCTTCTAGGTGGAGGCGAATGTCCATTCTTCAGCCGCGCAAATCCGTATTATTCTTATTGTTCCAGATCTTGTATCGCCGTTCTCCGCGCAACCATTACTCGCACCGCTTATCCTAGCGTGGCTTATCCTAGCGCCACTTCTTGAAGCGCCTTATCTTAGCGCGGCTTCTCTAAGCGCCTGCTCTTGGTATTGCATCAAAAACATCGCCTGAATTGTGGCGCGCACCGCGGTGAGGTGTTGGCCGTGGGCAAATTCTTGGTAAAGCGGATCATCTTTAAGCAGCAAACATTGCTCTGCTTCACCACAGGTAAATTCAGCACGCACACCAAAGTTATTACCCGCTGGACCATAAGCGCCGAACTCCTCTTCATCTTTGGCCGGCTGCCAATACGAGGCCCAAGTGGTTGGAAATCCATCAATCGCCGTTTCGACATGACCTAACGTTTCTTCCGCTGTACGCCGCACCAACGTATTCATGGCCGTGGCTATATCGGATTTATCCAATAGATAGTGGGGCTCTAAATCGGCGCAGTAATTGCCCAAGGCTTGTTGCAGGCGCGGCACGTCCACCGGAAATTTGTCGAACCGATCAGAAAATGAAAACCGCCACCAACGACCCGTAAATACCGGTACCACTTTGGCAGGAGAGGTCACATCTTGTACGTAGCTGAGAATACGCCCAAACATACTTAAGCGCTGTTGACGCTCATCCGACTCCGCCAACTCTTCAAGCAGCGCATTAAAGTGACTGTCAAAGCGCGTGTCTATCATGCCCAGCACGGGCTTCACTTCATCCCCCATGGGGTTGTAGTAATTCCACCTAAACATGCGCACAAAAACATTACTGCCAGCTTGGGCAACATTCGCCTTAACAATATAACGGGTATCTAGCGCTGTCAGTCGCGCACCCGGCGCAAGGTCAGGCAAAGACTCGCAGCGACTTATTTGTTTGGCCGCAATAAATGTTATTTGCTGGTGAATATCACCCTCATAGGCAAACGCAAGAGACCCAAACGACCCTACATTAAGCGCAATAATAAGGAGGAATTTCTTCCAGAATATGAACCTGTTCATCGGTTTCTAGTTGTTCCAGTAATTGCTGAATAGTTTGCCCTGTGCCAGGCCATTGAGTATTGGGAATAAGCTCACACGCGGGCTGCAATACAAACAGCCGATCAATAGCGCGGGGATGCGGCAAGGTAAATTCTTCACTGCTGCGAACTTCATCGTGAAACAGCAGTAAATCTAAGTCTAATTCCCTAGGTGCATTGCGGACATACTTCTCGCGTCGCCCAAAATCATGCTCAATTGCTTTTAAGGCACTGAGCAATGCCTCTGGCGTTAAACCCGCCTTGGGTTCAAAAACCACCGCGCAGTTAATAAAGTCACCAGATTCGGGTGGGCAATTTACCGGCGAGGTGCGCAACAACCGCGCGCTCTTGAGCGTAGACGGCAGTGCAAACGCTTGCAGGGCCTCAATAGCCGCTACTACTGTATCCGTTGAATCACCCTGATTTGAACCCAGACCGATCAAAACCATTGAAAGCATCCTAACTTGTTCTTTTTATTTGGTCTTATGTACGACTAATGTGTAGGACTTATATGCACCACTTATTAGGTCGTATGTACGACGCGGAACCATATTGCAGCCCCAGCAGTCATACTACCACCCCAAGCGCACTGGTCGCTGAAGGATTTGTTTAAAAGTGTTTAGCCGTTTCCAATGACCAATCCATTGCCACAGCGCAGCAAGCTATAGCAATCCTTTGGCTGCTTTGGCACCATGAGGAAAAGAATTTTTAGAACAATTTGCGGGGACAGATCATGAAGGCAGCAGTACTTAGAGAAATCAATAAACCTTTGGTAATTGAAGATGTTCAATATGGCAATCCAGCGCCGCGAGAAGTGCTGATCCGCACGGTAGCCGCCGGAGTCTGCCACTCTGACTTGCACTTCCAAGACGGCTCATATCCCTACCAGCTACCCGCCATTCTGGGGCATGAATCTGCCGGCATCGTTGAGGCGGTGGGATCTGATGTGACCTACGTCAAAAAAGGCGACCATGTTATTACCTGCCTGTCAGCATTTTGTGGGCATTGCGAGCCCTGCATAACAGGCCGCATGTCTTTATGCGCAGAGCCTGAGCTGCAACGGGACCCAGAGGGCCCCAGCCGCTTAGCCAAGAACGACGAGAAAATTTCGCAATTCCTCAACCTGTCTTCCTTCGCGGAATATATGTTAGTGCACGAGCACACCGTGGCAAAAATACGCGAAGATATGCCCATGGATATTGCGGCCCTAATCGGTTGCGGCGTAACCACGGGTATCGGCGCGGTTATTCATACCGCTAAAGTAGAGCCTGGTAGCACTGTTGCGGTGATCGGTTGTGGCGGCGTTGGCTTGTCTGCCATCAATGGCGCAGCCCTAGCTGGAGCCGCTCGCATCATCGCCATCGACATGGTGCCAAGCAAATTAGAGCTGGCGCGTAAATTTGGTGCCACTGACGTGGTCAATGCAGGCGAAGTAGACCCCGTAGAAGCGGTAAGGGAAATGACTAAAGGTGGCGTTCACTACTCTTTTGAAGCCATCGGTTTGGCAAAGACCGCTCAGCAATCGTTTAAAATGCTCGGTATGGGCGGCACCGCCACCATCATTGGCATGATTCCCGTCGGCACCATGGTGGAGCTACATGGCCCTGAATTCCTTATGGAGAGGAAGATGCAGGGTTCTAACATGGGATCCAACCGATTCCGTGTGGATATGCCTAGGTTTGTTGACTTATACCTTCAGGGTCGCCTGCACTTAGACGAGTTGATCTCGCGCAGAATTAAGCTAGAAGATGTTAACGATGGCCTAGCAGCCTTAAAAACCGGCGAAGTTGCCCGTAGCGTTATTATGTTCGACTAGGCGTTAGTCGATTTGTTCAGAGCCGGCTTTATGCCGGCTTTTTTCTGCCTGTTGTTGTACTCGGTTTTTTGGCGACGTTATTTAACGTCTCTATTTAGCGCCTCTGTCTAGCGTAAGAATTAGCGATACTTTTAAAACTCACCTTTAACGCATAATCACATCACCAAACTGGCCATTGCGATAGACCCTCAGCAGCAGTAGGCGTTTTTCTGCCCGCGCCGCGTCTCTCAACTTAGAAATGTTTTCTGTGGGCCGTTGATTTGCTGCGACAATAATGTCGCCTTCGCGCAGGCCAAACGAATAAGCTGTACTGTTGCTATCAACCTCAATAACCAATGCGCCCGCGCCCTTGGTCTGCTCATCGGGATTATGGAAATTTTGCAAAACCACTCCGCGCAGGCGGGGTGTTAAACGTTGGCCATCTACCTGTTCTTGGTCGTCGGCAAGAATTTCTAGGTTAACTGTCTTGCGCGCGCCCTGACGAATTATATCGACCTTTACTTCATCGCCAATAAACATAATGGCGGCTTGGCCAGCAAAATCGGCAACTGTCGCAATTTGCTTATCATCCATTGCGACAATGACATCCCCTGGCTCAAGGCCTGCCTTCTCAGCAGAGCTGGCAAGCTCAACATCAACCACTACCACGCCTTTAGGACGCCCTCCCGGAGACAGCACACCAAAGGCACTGGCCAACTCTCTATTCAGTGGCTGCACTATGGCACCAACAAATCCTCGGTTCACTTCGCCTTTGTCTATTAATTGGGTAAGCACCGCATTAACCATGTTGGCAGGTATGGCAAAACCAATGCCTACGTTGCCACCAGTAGGTGCAAAGATGGCCGTATTAATGCCAACCAGATCGCCGCGCAAATCCACCAGCGCACCGCCAGAGTTACCTGGGTTGATTGGCGCATCTGTTTGAATGAAATCCTCGAAGCCTTCAATACCTAAACCACTGCGACCTAGCGCGCTCACAATGCCACTGGTTACGGTTTGATTGAGGCCAAATGGATTACCAATGGCAACCACAAAATCCCCTACTCTCACCGCGCCGCTGTCGGCATATTTAATAGCAGTGAGGCCTTCTGCCTCCACTTGCAGTAGAGCCAAATCCACTTGAGCGTCTCGGCCTATCAATTTAGCGCTGAGAATACGCCCATCTGCTAATCCAACACTGATCTCGTCGGCGTTTTGCACAACATGATTATTGGTCACGATATAGCCGTTGGCTGCGTCAATGACCACGCCAGACCCGGCACTCTGCGTACGTCGATAACGCCGGCGGCTTTCAGGCACATTAAAAAATCGCCGAAAAAATGGGTCTTGCAGCAGGCGATTACCCTCGCGAACTGTAGAGCGCGTAGCAATATTAACTACCGCAGGGTTAATCCGCTCTAACATATCCGCAAGGCTGGGTAGCGGTTGACTTACTTCACCGTTAGCAGCTGCCGAAACGGGTACAGACAGGGGCAATACAGCGGCAATTAGCAATTCTGAGGATGTCTGACTGCTGGCTTGCGCCGGGCCAATCAATAGACAGGCCAGACCAATAATAAAACTCATATTAAGAACAATACTTGGAAAGCGGTATTGCACATTCATTACCTAATCTCCGTTGCTGGACCAATACAGATTCTATGCAGACCGATAGCAGACCGATCGCCGACCGATCACCGACTTATGACTCAGCCATGCCGCAAAAAGTCTGCGCTTTTAATTTTTGGCTACTTTGTTTAGCGACTCTATTCACCTGCACTGATTAACAGGCCGTTGTATAAGTTTTAGCCCGCGTTATTCGACTCAGATGTTTCTTGGTTTGCTAAAACCGGGCTAGCGCTCGCCACAAAGACTATCGCAAAAGCAAATATAGAACAGATTACCGCCGCCATATAGGGCCAAAAATACGACTGACCGGCACCAATGGTGTCAAAGGCCCAGCCAATAAAATAGGGTCCCACCGCCAACCCCAATACGCTTAATGCATTTGCGCGCGCAAATACTTTGGCATAAATGCTGGTGGCATAAACTTCCGCCAGCCACAAAGGCTGGGTCATCAATAAATTACCTACACTCAGGCCAAAGAAACCCGCCGCCACAACCGCCAGTGCGCCATTAGGTGCAAGGGCAATAAAGGTTAAACCAAGGGCCTGCATGGACAAATTACCCAACGCAAACCGCCTAATTGGAATACGTGTAACCAACCAACCGCCAAAAAATCGACCTGAGATACTACAAATAGACAACGCCTGTACGGCATATGCGGCATAGGTAAACCCAGCCAACGTTTCCACACGGTTATATAAGTGCGCAATGCCACCAACCTGAGCCGCCATTATTAAAATGTAAGCTCCAGCCAGCAACCCAAAGAAGCGACTGTTTACCGCCTGTTTAAATAGATTTGAGTCAAAGCCACCGCTGCCGCTCGCATTTACTTGAGTATCCGCTGCCGGTTTTTCTACCTGCCGAATAAGCAGCGATAAAGGCACGATAGAACCTATCAAAATCAGACCTAAAATTGGCATGGTCTCACCTAGGCCAATGGTGTTCATCAGATAGGCTGAATAAGGCGTGAGCACAACGCCACCCAATGACAAACCAGTGGAAGTCATAGCCAGCGCCATTGAGCGTTCTGGTCCAGGGAACCACTGGGTGATCAACGTGGTGGCGATAACTATAGAAATGCCGGCGTTACCAACGCCAAAAATTGCGAACAGCGCATAGACCTGCCACAGCTGGGTTGCCCAGCCCACTGCAGCAATAGCAACGCCGGAAACTATAGCCCCCGCGATCACCAGCGCGCGTACATGAAAGCGGTTCAGTAGTTCAGCAACAAATAGCCCAGCAATGCCGCCGACCACGAAAAACAAACTCACCGCAAAGGAGATATCCGCTAAGGGCACACTCAACTGCACTGACAAACGATTGATATACACAGACATGTTATAAAAACCCAAACCAGAACTGACGGTTTGGACCAACATCATGACAACGACAATAACCCAGCCGTAGTGACGTTTATTGGGTTGAAGGTCTTTGGATTGGGTTGTGAGAGACACGATTATGGCAAGCCTTGTATTGGTTATGCCACTCGGGCTGGGGCGACACTATAGAATCAGCACTGCAAAACGTCTATCTTTGCACACCAAAGCTAACAGCACATTTGGCACATGTCAGCGACCTTGTGAGGTTCCATTGGCTGGGAAGTACCGCGAGGTTTATTGATAGACCGACTATATTTTCACTGGAGAGAAGTTTCATGGAGTTGAAGGATAAAATTATCGTAGTGACCGGTGGCGCAAGCGGTATAGGCCGTGAGATGTGCCGACGTTTCGCACGGGAAGGCGCAAAAAAAGTAGTCGTTGCAGACCTTAATGGCGAAGGCGCAGCCGCGGTTGCAGCCGAATTTGGCGGTTTCTCCATGGCTGTGGATGTGCGCAAGGAAAGCGAAATTGTCGAACTGATCAACACTACCGAAGCGCAATTTGGACCCATTGATTTGTTTTGTTCCAATGCGGGTATCGGCATTGGCAAAAATATTGATGAACCCGATGAGGTTTGGCAGACCATTTGGGAGGTCAACACAATGGCGCATGTATGGGCAGCCCGCCACTTAGTACCCCTCATGATCGCTAGAGGCGGCGGCTACCTTCTCAACACGTCTTCAGCTGCCGGCTTACTCAATCAAATTGGTTCTGTTACCTATGCGGTCACCAAACACGCCGCTGTGGCTTTAGCGGAATGGTTGTCTATCACCTATGGCGACCAAGGTATTAAAGTTTCAGTGCTCTGCCCTCAAGCCGTTAACACCCCTTTAGTTGCTGGTGGCGCAGGCGTTGCTGGCGTCGACGGCATGATTGAACCAGAGGACGCCGTTGAAGCAGTAGTGGAGACATTGCGCGAAGAAAAGTTTTTGGTCCTACCCCACCCTGAAGTTGCCGAATATATGAAGCGTAAATCCGCTGACTATGACCGTTGGCTGAAAGGAATGCGGCGTCTGCAGACTCAATACGTCGCAGACTAGTCTCCTATTCTCTAAGACCCAGTTCAGCCCTCAAATGCCAACACACCAAGGGTTGAGCTGACTATTGCGCTTTGTCTAAATAACCATTCAGACGCAGAGCCTCAATGAGACCCGTTAGAATGAGGTCTGAAACCACGTGATCAAACAATTGCTCTTTATCAAATAAATGCGCAAAGCCACCTGTAGCAATGGTAAGCGGCGGATCGTCAGCAAACACTTCGGCAGTAATTCTACTGGTCAGCTCTCGCACCATACCCACATTGCTCCAGTACAGACCATTTTGAATACTTTCAATCGTAGTTTTACCAATAGACCGCTTTGCCGGCTTAATTTCAACAGAAGGTAATTTTGCAGTTTTCGCCTCCAGTGCTTCCATAGCCAAGCGCACGCCGGGAATAATGTTGCCGCCCAAAAATACGCGGTCCTTAGAGACCGCACAGACAGTGGTTGCGGTACCAAAATCAATAACGATTAGATTACGGCCCGGAAACATTTTCACCGCACCCATGGCATCGGCAATGCGGTCACTGCCCACTTCCTTGGGATCTTTGTAGTCGATCTTTAAACCTGTTTTTAGTCCAGGACGCAACACCATCGGCTCTAGGTCAAAGTATTTTTGACAACAGGACCAAAGGGTATAGTTCAGTTCCGGCACCACAGACGATATAGCTATGGTTGCAATGTCCTCTGGCGCTATGCCATTTTCACGCAAGGCGCCGCGCAGAAAAACGCCAATCTCATCTGAAGACCCTCGAGCGGTGGACGCATAGCGAAACTGAATCACCAGTGTTTCATCCTCAAATACACCACAAAAAATTTGGCTGTTGCCAACATCAAGCACCAAAATCATATTGAACTCTCCTCTAATTCATTAGCCATTATTGTCTCGGCATGCCACTTACAAAGCTTTCTGCCGCTGCCCCTTCTGCGGGCAAAGTCTTAGGCACCAAATTATCTATCAGGCGCACACTGTCACCCTGTGACTCAATTTCTATGGCACCAAACCGGCGCCCATATTGGGTTTTAATGTAAGCCACACCGCACCCTAAGGATTTGAGCTCGGCAATGGCCTCTTGATCAGAGGTTGCCTGATACAAAATCTGATTAAAACGCGCGGCCAAACTGCGAGCAGTTGGATCTAACCGCCGGTTGCGTGACGACATAGCCAGACCATCGCTTTCACGCAGAGTTTCACAACCAACAATCTGAATCGGCAAAAACAACCCCGCACACATATCTTTGATCAAAAGATATTGCTGATAGTCCTTCAGGCCAAAGTAAGCTTTCTCAGGCTGGACCAAATTCAGCAGCTTGAGTACGACAGTGAGCACACCGGTGAAGTGTCCAGGACGGTCGCTACCGCATAGGTCTCGACTAAAAATATCTTCACGCATCTGAAAACGAAAGTCGTCCGGGTACATTTGCGAGTAATCTGGCATCAGCACAAGATCAACCCCAACAGACTGTGCAAGCTTCAGATCTTCTTCAATACTGGTGGGATAATTTTCCAGGTCTGTTTTGTTATTAAACTGGGTGGCATTGACAAAAATCGACAGTACTGTTGTCTCATTTTCAGCAGCACTTCTGCGCAGAAGCGACAAGTGGCCCTGGTGCAGCGCGCCCATAGTCGGCACGAAACCCACG
>JAOJBS010000034.1:0-14612 GCA_028228615.1 Pseudomonadales bacterium
GCGAATATTAACTTTGCGATACCCTGATTTGGCGCTCCCAGATTGGTCATTATCATGCTAGATTTGATGGTTAATAGATCTTAACGAGTTGAGGAGTTTGGCAATGGCTGAAGCACGAGAATTTAAGCAAATTGGAACGAGCCCTGTGCGTCCAGATGGCATTGATAAAGTCACAGGCCGCGCCCAGTTTGGTGCCGATATGATTCTGCCCAACATGATTTACGGTAAGGTGTTACGCAGCCCCCATGCTCACGCCAAGATTAAGAGTGTCGATTTAAGTGGCGCGTTAGCAATTCCCGGCGTTTTCGCCGCAATCAGCGGTGCAGATTTTCCCGGTGGTGCTTTAGAAGGCGAGGCCAGTGGCGAAGGAGGAGGGTCTTTAACAGACATCGCTAAAAACGTTATTGCCAGAAACAAAGTGCTTTATCACGGCCATGCAGTTGCGGCGGTTGCCGCTTCAACACCTCGCTTGGCGCAGGAAGCTCTGAAAGCAATTAAGGTTGAATATGAAACGCTGCCACCGGTCCTAGATGTGGTGGCGGCTATGGCGGATGCCTCGCCATTGGTCGATGAAAACAACTTCACCAACCTGCCAGAGAAGCCCGAAAACCCCAGTAACGTAGCCAATGTCGGTCGCTTAGAGCGCGGCAACTTGGATGAGGGTTTTGCGGCGGCGGACATAGTTGTTGAGCGTGAGTTTAAATGTCCTATGGCGCACCAAGGGTACATTGAACCCCATGCATGTGTGGCGAGTATTGATGAGACCGGTCGCGGTACCGTCTGGTGTTCTACTCAGGGTCACTTTGAATTTCGTACCGCCACGGCAAAAATGCTGAACAAAAATATTGCCGACCTTAAGTTTGTTGCCACTGAAATTGGTGGTGGTTTTGGCGGTAAAACGGTCGTTTACCTAGAGCCTTTGGCCACCATGCTTTCGGAAAAGTCCGGTCGCCCAGTGAAAATGTCGATGAGCCGCGAAGAGGTCTTTCGCGCCACCGGTCCTGCTTCGGGCACTGTTGCACGGGTGAAAGTGGGTTTGAAGAATGACGGCACCATTACAGCGGCTCAGTCTTGGATTGCCTTTGAAGCAGGCGCTTTTGCTGGCGCACCCTATATGCCTGGCGCCATGACCATTTACGCACCTTACAAGTTAGAGAACTTTTTGGTGGAGACTTTTGACGTGCTAGTGAACAAGCCAAAGGTTGCGGCCTATCGTGCGCCGGGCGCACCCCAAGCCATGCACGCTTTTGAATGTGCATTGGATGAGGCCGCACAACTATTAGATATGGACCCTATTGACCTGCGTTTACATAACGCCGCTGAAGAGGGCACCCAAGCTTCCTACGGACCTAAGTATCCTGTTATCGGTTTTAGAGAATGTCTTGAGGCCGCTAAAAATCACCCCAATTATGCTGCGCCCATTCCTGAAGGTGCAGGCCGCGGTGTTGCTGCGGGTTTCTGGTTTAACGTGGGCATGCAGTCTAGTGCCGAGGTTCATATTAATGACAACGGTACCGTGATGGTTGTTGAAGGCAGCCCAGATATTGGTGGCTCTAGGGCGTCTATGTGTCTTATGGCGGCGGAAACTCTGGGTATCGAGTATGCAGATGTGCGCGCGCAAGTGGGCGACACAGAAAGCACCGGATTTTGTAATGTTACAGGCGGAAGCCGTACTACATTTGCTACCGGCATGGCGGTGACCCAAGCGTGTGAAGACGTCATTGCTGACTGCAAGCGTCGTGCAGCCATGACATGGGGCTTAGATGAAGACCAAGTTGAATGGGAAGACGGTCAAGCAATTCCCGGTCCTGGCGTGAACGCAGACGTGAAACCTTTGAGTCTTGCGGAACTAGCAGGCAAAGCGGCTAAGACCGGTGGTCCCATTCAGGGGCGTGCCTCTCTTAACGCTCAGGGCGCTGGCGCAAGTTTCTCAGTGAATTTTGCTGACATCCGAGTGGATCGCGAAACAGGCAAAGTAGACGTGTTGAGTTACACCGCCATTCAAGACGCGGGCAAAGCCATTCACCCGGCTTACGTAGAAGGTCAGATGCAAGGCGGCGCCGCTCAAGGATTGGGATGGGCGTTAAACGAAGAGTATATTTTTGATGACGAAGGTATTCTGCAAAATGCTGGGTTCTTGGATTATAGAATTCCAGTGGCCTCGGACTTACCGATGATTGATACACACATCGTAGAAGTGGCTAATCCAAGACATCCATTTGGTGTTAGAGGCGTTGGTGAAACGCCCATCGTTGCACCGTTGGCTGTGGCAACTAATGCCATTTCGAGATCTTTGCAACAACGAGTCTGTGAACTGCCTTTATCGCCACCACGGTTGTTGGCACAAATTGACGGTTAGTATTTATACTGCGGTCGATGGCTATAACGGCAAATAGAAAGCGGGCTTTGCCCCCTTTTTTAATAGCTCGTTTATGAGGGTTTTTGTTCAGATTTGATGCAGATTTTGGTCGCCGTAGTGTGCCAAAGAGTGTTTGTGAACGTGCAAACTGATAGCTCGCCCAATGAAGAGGGCCTAACGGATTAAGTGGCTATGGTGAAAGTGGTGTTGTCGGAAAATTTTTCGGTGTTGGCTGATGGGTGCCGAGAGCTAGAGTTGCCGGTAGATAACTATCGCGATGCGATCGCAGAACTTGTCGCCCGTTGGCCCCAATTGGCGCCCTTGCTAGAGCGGTCTTCTGTGGCCATAGACGGCCTGATTTATCAGGACGCCATGTATGAACCGCTACACAGCGACAGCGAGATATATTTTATGCCGCGTATTGAAGGGGGTTGACGCTGAGGACCATTTTTAGACTCAGCGCCGCTTTTTGCTTGTTTGCTTATTTGCCTTTTGGGTATTCACCGCTTTAACCAGCGCCCTCTATGCTAACAGTTTCCTTAATCTAGCTACCCCTGCCATTAATCTTCCGCTATTTACCAGGCTCCTTGGGCCAAAAACTTTGCCCGTCCTGCAATGTCTACTGGCCATTCACTCAACTGTCCGCTGAAGCCAGCTTCGTCCTTGGCGTAGAGGCAGCGCAATGCTTCCTCATAGCCGGGTAAATCCCCTGCAATGGCATGACAAAATTTGTAGGTCAAATTTTGCGCCTGCTCGCGGTTATTTTGCTCGTTGATTTGCGGGTCTCTGCGCGCTGCGTCTATGAGTTTCCTTAAGGTCACCGACGGCCCGCCTTTTTGGCCAGCTAACCATTCCCAATGCCTGGGCAGTAGCGTGACCTCTTTACCAACGACCCCTAGTTTTGGTCTGCCCGGACCCTTTTTTGTTGGTGTATTAGATGCGGGGTAACTGGCGGCCTTACGCTTCACCAACTCGGCATCACCGCTCAGGTCAATGTCCATAATGGCGTAGGTTTCATCGTTAAAAATCAGTACCGATTCCGCACTTTGGCTCTTTAGGTGGTGAAAGGCCGCCAAGGCTGCTTCTTCAAGGCTGCCGGTGATTAGGCATTGCTTGGGCGTAAACGCAGAAAATGACAAGGACATGTAGTACTTCAATAATAAAACCAAGGTAAATATATTAAGCAAAAACCCACCTTAATTAAACCTTGGTAAAATAAAAGAGATCAACGGTAGAACAACGTAGATGGAAGAAGAAAGCCAGGGCGTGAAAGCGGCAAAGGCAAAGGCAAAGGCAAAGGCAAAGGCGAGGTGCCGTGTGTCAGTGTTGTAAATTAGCGGCTTGAAAGTCGGCGCATTGGATGGGAATTGACGCCAAGGATTACTGCCCGGTGAGGAGTTTCTCTAGGTCTATCTTGCGCTGGGCCATTTTGGCCAGCTGCTCATCCTCAGACCAAACTCGATGGTTGCCTTGGCTGTAGGCGATGCCGTTGTCATAGTAGGCCAGTGCATTCAAGCGGTTAGCGACAAAGTTGTTGCGTTGGGCGATGACTTTTGCCGGTGTGCCAGCAACGATTGAATTCGGCGGAATCACCGCGCCTTCTCGGACCAAACTGTTGCCCGCGACGATTGAATTTTCACCAATGACCGCGCCGTCCATAATAGTGGCGTTAATGCCAATCAGGCAGTTGTCGCCAATAGTTGCGCCGTGAATGGTGCAGTGGTGAGTGATTGAACAATATTCACCAATAATGGTTGGCCCATCTGCAATATGAATCATGGTGAAATCTTGGATATTGGTGAAGGCACCAATTTCTATATGCGAGGACTCAGCCCTCATCACCACATTAGACCAGATGGATACGCCTTCAGCGATTTCAATTTTTCCGTAAAGTTCGGCGCTGGCCGCCTGCCAAATCGGTTGCTGCATGATGGTTTTCCTTATTATTTTTGCAAATGATTAGATCAGACCAGCGCTGCGAATTGGCACCGCCGGTCTGATGAAGAGGGTGAGTTGCGCGCTTAGCGTTGGCTGCTCAGCACAATGGATGGGTTTTGCCCGGGCGCGGTCAATGCGTTTTCCACAACAAAGGGCAGGTCTAATGTATCAACCACTTTCCCCGGTTTCACGTGTAACTCGTACTCGCCATGTTCTGGTACGGTGATACGGTCTGTCCCGAGTAATAGGCTGTGGGCGCCGGTGTACCTCAACTGCATGTTCATATCAGAGTTATTGCTGAGGGTGACAATGGCCACACTGGTGTCTGGGCGGTAGGTCAGCTTAGATGTGCTGAGGCTTGCTTGAAGGATAGGGATCAGGTCAGGCGCACGCCCCATTAGAGTATTACGCGTCCAAACTACCGTGCGTTTAGCAAAAAGGCCCTCTTTGAGAGCGGCAATGGATTTGTCTTTGGCCAGCACTAAGGTGACCGGACGGTGGCCGCCTTCATGAGGCTTGTAGTCCCAGTCAATCAAGTCGTGAACATCAGACACGCCTATGATCGCTAAGTCGTACTCCAGAGCAATGGCAAAAGCCTCCTCGGAATAATAGTCGCCGTTAGCAATTTCAATGCCGTTAAGAATGCCGTTTTTGGCATTTTGCGCGTGGAAATCGTTTATGCGCGCAATACCGTCAGGTGCTTGCCTAGTCCAGTCCGGGTGGTTCCAAAAGATGAATGCACCCTGGTTATGCGCCGCTTCTACCGTATTTTGCGAGGGCCATTGGTTGGCGGCGGTGTAGTAACCCAGAACGTCAGACTTATCCTTAGGAGGGTTCTTTACCTTAAGTAGTTTGTTGGCGTCTTCAATAAAGATCGCATTAATGTGCCCTGCCGGTGCTTCGCGTGTAATTTCGCTGCCGCGGATGACCATTAACGTAGACCCCTCTGCGGCACTTGCTGCCTCAATGTAGGCTCTGTTTCTGTCCGGGTTGAGTAAGTCTGCTCTATGGGGTTGGTATTCTAAATGCTCGGTAATCGCCAAGCCGTCTAAACCGTCTTGCAATGCTTCAGCTACGCGGATTTTCGGCCATACGTGGCCATCAGAAAACACGCTGTGGGTGTGTAGGTCTACAACAAGAGTTTTGTATTCCTTAGTGTCTGGGAATTCGATGGTGCGGTCATTAGGGCCAGTAGGTGTCTGTGCTGTGCCATGACCCAGTGCAATACTCGGTGCGAGCACAGCTGCACATATCAGTAAGGTGCCCAGGTAGGATTGACGTGATGGATGAATTATTTTTCTAATAGGCGTTGTCGCTGCGTTGATCATGAGCGGTCCTCAAAATAGTGGCACGAATAGAAAAGTTGTCCAAACATTGTACGCTTTGGGCGCTAGTTTGCCTGTTTTTTTGCGCACCGCGTCGGCGACATTTTGCAGTTTTTTTGCAGCTTTTTTATAGACAGAGGGTGTTAACGATGACCTTAGGCTTGAGTTTTTTTCTTCTGTGTTTTACTTAAAACAAATGCGAAGAGCGGCAGATAAACAGCAAAGGTAAACCAGTAGGGTAAGTCTGGTTGTATCTGATAAAAGAATCCACCCAGTAACGGGCCAATGGTGAAGCCTAATGGTCCACAAGATCCAGCCACACCCGCTACTGCGCCTTGTTCGTGTGCTTCAACAGCCATAGATGCCCCAGACATAAATGCCGGCCCAGCCAAGCCCATGCCTGCGCCTTGTAAGACCATTGCAACTAAGAGTAGGTATTGATTATCGGCTAAGGCTAAACATGCAAAAGCTAAAATCAGGATGGGCATAGCAATGCGCAGCCAGTGAAAGGGCGACAGATCGAAGCGCTGCATTAAGCCTATTTGGCTGGCTAAAGATGCCGCGGCAGAACACCCCATGGCGAGGCCAAAGGTCTGTGCGGTTTCTACAGCGGTAAGCCCTAGTACGTCTTGAAAACGAAAGGCCAGTGTTTGCTGGACTAAAGCCATACCCATGAACATCAGTGCGCCGACTATGATAAAGGGCAAAATTCGTGGGTCAAAGTAGCTTAGGTTTTTGCTCTTAGTCTCTGGGGCTTTGGTGGCAGTTGGACTGTCTGGAAGAAAGAAGATGACAAACAGCGCCGTGACTAGGGCTAAGCCTGATGCGACCCACAAAGGCGTGAGCAGAGTTATGCCGGCAAGTAGACCCCCTATTGCAGGGCCTAAAATTCCGCCTAAGTTATTTGCAGCGCCCACTGCGCCCATACCTTTGGTGCGATTACTTAGGTCAGTAATGTCGGCCATGTAGGCACTGCTGGCGGGCATGATTGCGGACATCACGGATGCGTGCATAACCCTTGTCAGCATGAGTAACAGATAACCCGTTAGCGGTATCAGTATGCCCATCAAGGTGGCATGAAAGACTATGGCAAATAGCAGGTTGCCACAGCTGTAGCCGATGAGGCCAAAGATCATAATTTTCTTGCGGCCAACTCGGTCGCTGAGCCGACCCCAACGAGGGCTGGCAAGGAAAACCACCAGTGAAGATGCGGCGATGATTGAACTGATCTGCAGTTCGCTGAAGCCCACTTCTCGGCCTAACGGTCCAAGAATGGCGAATAGCACAGTGAAGCCGAAGCCCACTGATACAAGCGCTAAAAGCAGTATAACTCTGGCGTAGCGATACTCGCTGGTTGATTTGGGCAGGTTGGCGTTGATCAATTCTTATGTCGGTAAATTTTGCAGGGGCGCAGTCTACCTTAAATCGACACCTTCTTTTTGCCTAACTTCCACTGATCGCATTAATGTTTGTCCGAGCATTTGGGTAAAGGCTTGGAAGCGCGGTAGACTGTCGCTGTGGTAAAGCACCCTTCAACCCATACCAGAGTGAACATGAGCACCGAATCAGCAGACAAAAAAGCGCGCGCGGTGAGAGCGCGAAGAGAGCGCACCCACGCCAGTGAGCGCACATCTGGACAAAAAGGTTCCGCAGCCCGGCTAGCCAGGACAATTGTTCTTGGCACAATGGCCGTATCAGGTGCCATTGTTTGGATAGGCGACCAATATGGTATCGAGCCAGAAGAAACCCTACAGTTCTTGGCGTACAGTGCCATTTTTGTTGTGGGGCTGGTGTTTGCGGGTTTGTTTGGTGCTTTGATGTTGTCGTTGCTCAAACTACTGATTAAGCGGTTACGCGGCGGGTCTGACTAGGCTGGCTTGGTTCTCTTTGGCAGGGCGCAGCTACTAGGGGGGGTTCTATAATTAAGGAGGCTTCTAGAGGGTTGTTTCTGAGATGCTCTTTTTAAGGTGTTCTTTTGAAGGTGTTGGCTATAAGGCGTCAGTGTTATAGCGCATCTCGCTGTAGGCGCGAAATCTTATCCGGCAATCTTATCCGCTAATCTTTGCTGATTACTTTATATCCACTAAGAACCTATCCCCTCTGGGCAGGTAGTAGTCCTCATAGTTCAGTGAAAATGCCACTGTCTCTGCGCGGCCGATGATGGCTGACCTTGGCACTAGTCCGATGGCTCGGTAGTCGCCGCTGTTGTCTCTATTATCCCCCAACATTAAGTAATGGCCTTGTGGCACCGTGATGGGTTGAAAGGACGACTTTGTAGATTTTGCTGGTTTGCGGAACAACATGATTCTGCGTTCTTGACCGAGTATTTTTTCTAAAAATATATCGGTATGGCTAAACGGCATTTGTAAATCTGTGTGCATAGACTGGCTAGGCAGTTTTTTGTATTCCCCAGCAACGCCGTTAATGCTCAGCCGATTATCTTCAAGGCCGACAATGTCGCCCGGAATACCAATAACTCGTTTGATCAACAGTAGGCCGTCTTTGGGTGACTCAAAGGTGACGATGTCTGACCGTTGTGGATTCTCCCAATGGGCAATACGTGTCAACGTCAGTGGCACCCTTAAGTCGTAGGCGAGTTTGTTGACAATAACCCGGTCGCCGATAAGGATCGACGGCAGCATCGACCCGGAAGGGACTTGGTTCCAATCAGCCCCAGCAGAGCGAAACATCACCATAACGAATATGAATACAATGACGCCTTGCCAGTCGCGCCAAATGCTCTGTGACAGCGAGGTATTGGGTTGCAGGTGGCGGTCACCGGTTTGCATCAAGGGTTATCCCATGGGTTGTTGGCAGCGAGCGCTAGTTGGCCTGCGCCTTCATGGCAGCGAGCTGCTCGGCGGTGGCTTCCAGTTGATGGTTGTCTTTCCATTCCTCGTAAGTCATACCATAAACGCGCTCTCTGGCTGCGTCGTAGTCAATGTCCTGGCCTTGCTCGTCCGCTGCTGCTTTGTACCACTTGGACAAACAGTTGCGACAAAATCCCGCTAGAATCATAAGGTCAATGTTTTGCACGTCCTTGCGTTCATCTAAGTGAGCCAGCAAGCGCCGAAACGTTGCGGCCTCTAATTCTATTTGAGCCTGTTGTTGTGGGTCGTTCATGTTTTGCGCTCTTAGGTGAGGTTGCGGGTGAAAATCCATTCGTCATCGCTGGAGAGTTCTTGGTTAAAGCCATAACCCTCCCAGTCAAAATCCTTCAGCTTATTCGGCGCAGTTATGCGCTGGTCGATCATGTATCGAGACATTAGGCCTCGTGCTTTTTTCGCGGAAAATGAAACAAACCGGTAAGCCTCTCGGCGCCATTCCTTAAAGTTAATGGTAACGATACGGCCATCAATTTTGTCGGGATTTATGGACTTGTAGTATTCGTTAGATGCCAAGTTGATAAGCACTTTATGCTGCTGCTCGGCTAAGCCTTGATTTACCGCATCAGTGACTTTGTTGTCCCAAAATTCATAAAGGTTTGCGCCTTTGGCCGTAGGCAGGCGAGTACCCATTTCAAGGCGGTAGGGTTGAATACGATCCAGCGGTCTGAGTAACCCGTGTAGGCCAGACAGCACGCGTAGGTGCTTCTGCGCCCATGTGAAGTCTCGGGCCTGCAGGGTTTGTGCATCTAAACCCATATAAACATCGCCCTTAAAGGCCAAAATTGCGGGTCGGGCTTTATCTGCATCGGCGTCAATATGCCATTGGCGATAGCGTTCGTGGTTGAGTGCTGCCAATTTATCGCTGATGCCCATAAGGTTTGAAATAGCGGCAGGATCATATTTACGTAACGTCTTTATGAGTTCCTGAGATTCTTGTGCAAAATCAGGTAAGGTAAATTTATCCGTCGCTAGAGGAGACACGAAATCTAGAGTTTTAGCGGGAGAAATGATGGCCAGCATTTTTGTCCTTTATCGCAAGTTGTAGGGCGAGGGCTAAGTTTAGCGGAGAGCAAGAGCCTAACCCATCCTTTTTTTTGCTCAAAGCAGGGTGCACAGAATGTTAAAGATAAGGTTAAAAAGAAGGTCAAAACAAATTTCAAAACGAAGTTCAAAACAAAGGTAACCAGACCTTGCGTACCAAAACCCGATTGCGCCTGAGGCGATTTGCAAACTAGTCGAGGTTATTGCGTGGTTGCGGCGAAGTTGGCACATGGAGGCCAAATGACTGTAATATCAAACGATAGCCATCTGTTAAAATAGGTTGGCAACACTTGAGAGCAAATTGATGAAAATGACCTCCCGTAGCCATCGAGGACTAGTGCGCATTCGCAACGAAGACGCAGTTTGGTTCGATAGTGATCTTGGTGTGGCAGTTTTGGCGGATGGTATGGGTGGCCTCATGGGTGGGCAAATGGCCAGCAACGTTGCCATAGACAGTTTCAAGGCACATTTTACGAGCACGTCTTTATGGTCTGAAGACTCAATTACTACAGCTATTGAAAACGCTGATGAAGCCGTGCGTAGGCAGTCTGAGTTAATGGAGATGAATGCGCAGATGGGCACCACAGTGGTGCTTTGGTGCTTAGTGAACAACAGTTGGCTGGTGGCACATGTAGGCGACTCACGGCTGTACCATTTCAATAACAATGCGTTAACGCAAATTACCCAAGACCATAGTTTGGCCCGACGCATGTTGGATTCTGGTGAGGTGGAAGAGGGCGTAGATGTGCACAAGCACTACGGCCATGTGCTGACTCAGGGCTTAGGCCTGCGCACGCCACTGGCGCCGAGTGTTCATGAAAGCGGTGCGCTTTGCGGTCGTTATCTTCTGTGTAGCGACGGTTTGTCTGATCAGTTGGCGCATGAGCACATGCAGCGGCTGATGGCAGAAGCCGACTTGGAGACTTGTGCCGACGAACTGTTGCAGTGCTCGCTAGAGGCCGGCGGCAAGGATAATGTCAGTTTGATTTTGATCGAAGTATAAGGGACCCCTATACTCCACGGCTTTGAGATACAGGCGAAGGCTTTATGATGAAGCGAGTTGAACGTATTGAAGTAGCGTTAAGTGAGGCATTAGCGCTGACACACTTGGAAGTGTTGGACGAAAGCAGCGGTCACAACGTGCCAGAAGGCGCGGAGAGTCATTTTAAGGTAGTTGCTGTGAGTGAGTCTTTTGTCGGTCAGTCGCGGATTAATCGACACCGATTGCTGAATGAGATTTTACAGACCGAGTTCGATGGCGGCATGCATGCTCTGGCTTTGCACATTTATGACCCACAGCAATGGCTAGACAAATTTGGCCAAGCCCCCATGTCGCCACCCTGCGCTGGAGGGGAATAAGGTGCTGGAGGAGAAAACTGCAGCGAAAAACCGCAATTACCAGCAGCGCTTCAATAACACGTAATTAGGATAGGAGAACTCGATGCACCCTAGTGCTCGTCGTGTGCTGACATTTTACAAATTCATACAATTGCCCTTACCGGATCAAGACCGCGATGAGATCGAAGCTTTTGGTGAGACGATTGCGCTCAAAGGCACTATTTTGCTGGCCCTGGAAGGCATCAACGGCACGGTCATAGCCACTCAAGAGGGCCTCGAAAAACTCGTCACATTTTTGCAGCAACGCTACGGTGAAATGACCTTTAAGTGGTCTGCGGTGAACGAAGAGAATCGTGGGTTCTTGCGTTATAAAGTTAAAGTTAAGCCCGAGATTGTCAGTTTTGGTGTCAGCGATTTAGATATGTCTCTCACCGGCGAGCATGTGAATGCCCAGCGCTGGAACGAATTGGTAGATGATCCTGACGTGCTGGTTATTGATACACGCAACCACTACGAAATTGATATTGGTACCTTTGACCAAGCCGTTTCGCCAGAAACCGAGAGTTTTAGAGAGTTTCCAAAATGGGTTGAAGAGAACCTGGACCCAAGCAAACACCAAAAAGTAGCGATGTTCTGCACCGGCGGCATTCGTTGTGAAAAAGCGTCAGCCTATGTGCGCGCACAGGGCATCGATGAGGTTTTTCAGTTAGACGGTGGCATATTGCAGTACTTAGAGGACACCGAAAACGCAGATTCGCGTTGGCAGGGTGAATGCTTTGTTTTTGATCAGCGGGTTTCTGTAGATGAAAACTTGGTTCAAGGCCAATACCAGCAATGTTACGCCTGCCGCCATCCGCTTACCGAGCAAGAGCTGGCGAGTCCTGAATTTGAGCGCGGTGTGAGCTGTGTTTATTGTCTAGATTTAACCAGTGAAGATCGCCGGGTGCAGTTTAGAGAGCGTCAGCGACAGGTGCATCTTGCCGCCGAGCAAGGCCGTGACCACATTGGCTATAATCCTAAGAAGAAGGCCTAAGACGAAAGCCTAAAGCCAAACAAAAGCCAAACAAAAGCCAAACAAAAGCCAAACAAGCAGTGGCTTGACTACTTAATAGAGCGCTTAAAGCAAAGGCTCAATATAGGGAAGAAACGTCTCTACCAACAGCGGTTGCGCCTTAGCTGTGGGATGTATGCCATCTTTTTGTATCAACTCTGGTGTCACTGCAACTTCGTCTAAAGAGAAGGGCACCAAAATTGCGCCCTTCTCAGCGCTCACCTCTGTAAAAGCTTTTTCAAACGCGTTTCTATACCTGGGCCCATAGTTGGGCGGAATGCGCATGGCGACCACGATAGGTTGAGCGTTGGCTGCAATCACAAGGTCGATCATTTGGCTCAAATTGGCCCTCATTTTATTGATCGGATAACCACGCAAACCATCGTTGCCACCCAACTCAATGACCACTATCTGCGGCGATGTGGCCGCTAAAACACCGGGTAGCCGCGCCAACCCGCCTCCTGTCGTTTCCCCTGAAACGCTGGCGTTGATCACCTGCCAATCTTTTTCCTGTTGGGTTAGAGTGATGGCCATTAAGTTGACCCAGCCTTCTTCTATTTGCATTCCATAGCCAGCGCTGATGCTGTCGCCTAAGACAACGAGTGTCTTTGCAGGTGTTTGTGCGGAAGCCGTCGCTTTGGAGACTGTATTTGCTGCCTGAGCCGTATGAGTTAAACCGACCAGAAATAGGCAGGCAAAGCACACTATAAAGCACAATATTTTGACATTCAGTGATATAGGTTGTGCGCTGGTTGAAGACTCATGGTTGAGCATGGAATTCAGCAAATTTTTGCTTATAGATTGAAACATAGAGAAAAACCGTATGAGCCGAACTGTAGTAAGTGTCGAAGCTGTTGAAAAAGTTGTCCCAACTGCTGCCGGAAGTCTGGTTATCTTGGATGGCATTGATTTAGAAATCAAACAAGGTGAAACAGTTGCCATTGTAGGGGCATCCGGGTCAGGTAAAACAACGTTACTGGGCATTTTGGCGGGGCTAGATGAAGCGTCTGCTGGCCGGGTCATGTTGGTTGACGAAGAAATTTCGAGTTTAGATGAAGAGGCGCGGGCGAAAGTGCGTGGCCTGCACGTTGGCTTTGTTTTTCAGTCCTTTCAACTACTTGGTTCTCTCACCGCGCTAGAAAACGTCATGCTACCGGTGGAGTTGCGTGGCGACACCTTAGCTGAGTCCCAAGCGACTGAGCTGTTGGCGAAGGTGGGCTTGGCTGATCGCATTGATCATTACCCTCGGCAATTGTCAGGTGGTGAGCAGCAGCGCGTGGCAATCGCCCGGGCCTTCGCTTCAGCGCCAACAGTTTTATTCGCCGATGAACCTACGGGAAATTTAGATACGCAGACGGGTGCGCTTATTTGCGATTTGCTGTTTGATTTAAATCGCGAATTTGGCACAACACTGATTATGGTGACCCACGATGGTCGCTTAGCTGAACGCTGTGCGCGAACCATTGCCATTGCTGCTGGGCAGATCCAAGCATGAGCCTGTCGCTGATTCTCAGATTGGCGTGGCGCGACATCCGTTCAGGAGAAATGGGTCTGATGCTGGTGGCGCTGCTGGTGGCGGTGGGCACGGTGACCTCTATTAGCCTCTTCGTGGACAGGTTACAGACCGCGCTGGTGCAAGAATCTTCTAATTTTTTGGCCGCAGACCGGCAAATATCCAGCGGCGAAAAAATACCCCAAGCGTTCACACTGGCTGCCCAAGAACGCGGTTTGGAAGTGGCGCAAACCTTAGTGTTTCCGTCAATGGTGTTCGCAGGGGATACCAATCAACTGGTTAGCGTAAAGGCCGTAGATCAAGGCTATCCCTTACGCGGTAAATTAATAGTAGGCGATGTGCCTTTTGCCAGAGGCGCGCCCACCCAGGATGTGCCCGAACCCGGCACAGTCTGGCTAGACTCCCGACTTTTCCCAGCCATGAATGTTAAACCCGGTGACGTTATCGAAGTGGGTTTGGCCGAGCTGAAAGTTGCTCGAGTACTGGTGGCGGAACCAGATCGGGGTGGTTCATTTTTTGACCTTGGACCGCGTCTTTTAATGAATTTGGTGGATGTGCCTGCTACGGAGGTTGTGCAGCCAGGTAGTCGTTTGTCTTATCGGTTATTGCTCGCCGGAGCAGAGGACAATTTAGAAGGCCTCAAGGAACAACTGGATTTAGCGCCTAATTATAATTGGGTAAGTATTCGCGAGAGCAGCCCGCGCATTGGTCGTGCATTGGACCGAGCCGAGAGCTTTTTACTCCTGGGCGGCTTGCTTGGGGTGTTGCTCGCGGGTGTAGCGGTTGGGCTTAGCGCTCATCGCTACGCGCAACGTCACTTTGATCATGTAGGTGTGCTGAAAACTTTGGGCGCTACGCCTAAGCAAATTCTCTACGGTTTTTTGTCGCTTCTGCTACTGGTCGGCAGTGTTGCCATTGTCTTGGGCCTCGCTGCTGGCGGCCTTTTGCACGTTATTATTATTGAAGCGTTGGCTAATCTAATTTCGGTAGAGTTGCCCAGCCCTACAGCTAGACCTTTTTTGTTGGGCGCAACAACAGGCTTAATTTGTGCAACCGCTTTTGCTATGCCAGCGTTTAGTCACCTGAAAGATATTGCGCCCATGAGGGTCATTCGTCGCGATCTTGGTCAATCACCGGCTAGCCGCTGGGTCTCTTATGG
>JAOJBS010000035.1:0-13819 GCA_028228615.1 Pseudomonadales bacterium
CAGCCTAATTCTTGATTGTTTTCGCCTGACAAAGCGTAGGTAAGGCTGTCTATGTCTGGAGAAATATGTAGGCCAAGGTGTTCAAAGTCGTCGCCCACATTAACGGCAAACATGACCTCTTCTGGGCCAAGGATTTTCGACAAGCCTAAAGCCAATTTGGCGCCGCCTACGCCGCCGGTCAGCGCGAGAATTTTAGCCATTAGCGGAACATGTCCTCAGCCAAAGGACGGTTAATGTCCTGAGCGGTTTGAGCGGGGTCTCCATCATTGGTTAGGGTCGAGCCCTTAGGCAGTCCTCGCAAAATCACTACAGGTAATTTTTCTGTGGTTTCACCCATCATCAAGGTTGCGCTACTCGCCAGGGCGTCGGCTCTGTTGACCAGTGTGGCTTGTAGTGAGCGACCGTAAATGTCTTCACCGCCACGGAAATCGTCCAGCACCTTAATGCCAGCACAGCCAATAGCACTGCCAATGGTGCCCATACGCCAAGCGCGATTGTGTGAATCGGTAATAACTACACCAATTTGCACGCCAAAATGTTGTTGTAACTGCTCGCGTATGAGCGCTGCTGAGTGGTCTGGGTTTTTCGGTAGTAAAAGTGCCTGCTCGCCGTCGCTGTGGTCGACATTGGACTGATCAATGCCTGCGTGAGCGCCAACTATGCCAAGGTGATGTCGCACTACAAGGACGTTGGGTTTGTGTCGCATGACTTCGCTAGATTCGTTCAGAATCAGCTGTACCATGCGTGGATCTTTGTTCGTCGCAGCGGCCAGTTCAATGGCCTCTGGCCCAGCTTCAATGCTGGCGAGAGAGACCGTTTGGCCTTCAGCTTTAGAAATAATTTTTTGTGCGAGGCAAATTACATCGCCGTCCTCAAGTGTGAGATCTTGAGCCTTGAGGGTGCCAGAGATAATCTCGCTGAGATCATCTCCAGATTCCACCATAGGAATGCCAGGCACACCTATGACGGAGAAGCGCGGTGCCATGGATTAGTGCTCTTGACCGATGATCTTGATGCCAGAGTGGGACAAAATGCCACCACGGTTGATCTGGATCAGGATTGAAGTCAATGCTTCGGCTGCTGCTGCGTTGGCAATAGGGCCTGCGTGCCAGCCAGTCATGCCTGCCTCAGAGATCATTTCAATGACCTTGGCGCGAGAATCTTTGCTGTTACCAGCCACTAAAACGTCACACTCAATGACCACATCTTGCTGCAACAAGTGCGCTGCAATGTTTTGAAAGGCACTGATGACATGCACTTCTTCGCCGAGAAAGTCTTGTGCGCGCTTGCCTGCGCTACCTTCTTCAGGAAGCTGGACGGTGCCAACTTTGGGCGGCACCAATGGTACGGTGACGTCGATGAGGATTTTGCCTTTAAGGTGGTCCTTAAGGGCGTCTAGTGTAGAAATCTGGTGTGCGGCAGGTACGGTCAATACCACAATGTCGCCCGCTGCAGCAGCGTCGCCATTTTCCATTGCTTGAGCTGGCGTATCTGGGCTGATGGCCTGCAATGCCTCTACGGCTGCCTGTGCTTTATCTAAAGTTCTTGAGCCAATAACGATGTTGTAACCGGCTTTTGACCAACGAATTGCCAAGCCTGTACCGAGGTCACCTGTACCGCCAAGAATGGCGACTGTTTCTTTTGTAGACATTGAAATACCAGATCTTTGAATTAGGGCGCAGGATTATGCCGTTATTCACTAGGTAATGAAAAGTCCGTATTTGTAACCCTTGATTGTACAAAGGCGTGTTGCTACTCATAAACGGCGTTTGGCCTTTAGAATGTGTGGCCGTGACATTCCACTTGTATTAGCTGCAGGCTTGGGCCAGCCTTACTTTTTTCAATTTTGGAGAGGGTGATGCGGATAGGTGCAATGATTGGTGCGGACGGCACCAAAAATTCAATAGACGAAGTGATCCAGCTGGGTAAAGACATGGAGCAGGCGGGCCTTGACCATGTTTGGTTAGCCAATATTTTTTCCTATGACGCCATATCTACCCTTGGGTTGATTGCGCGAGAAACCTCTACCATTCGTGTGGGCACGGCGGTTACCCCCACCTATCCAAGACATCCGGGCGCGCTGGCGCAACAAGCAATGACTACTGCTGCGGCCTCCAAGGGTCGGTTTACCTTAGGCATTGGTTTGTCCCACAAGGTGGTTATAGAAAACATGTTTGGCATGAGCTACGCCAAGCCAGCCAAGCATATGAAGGAATATTTGAATGTACTGATGCCCCTGATTCGTGGCGAAACGGTTAATTATAAGGGTGATGAGTTTCAGGTTAATGGCCTGACATTAGATATTCCTGGCGGCAACGATTTACCTGTTGTTGTGGCAGCCCTCGGCCCGCTTATGATTAAGCTCGCCGCGCAAATGACTGACGGCACCAATACGTGGATGGTGGGTCCAAAGACCATGGAAGAGCATATTATTCCCAGTTTTCGTGATGCGGGTAAGCCAGACCCAGCCATTGTTGCGGGCATGCCTATTGTGTTGACCACCAACGTCGACCAAGCCAAAGCTGTGATTGCGGAAAACTTAACCGTTTATGGTCAGCTGCCCAGCTATCGCGCCATGCTCGACCGCGAAGGAGCTGCCGGTCCCGCTGATATTGCAATTGTTGGTGATGAAAATCAGTTGCGTGGTCAGATTAAGCGCTTTGAAGATTTGGGTGTGACCGACTTCAATGCAGCTATTATGGATACGGAAGAAGGCGCCTATGCTCGAACGTTAGAGTTCCTTGGCAGTTTGAAAGGTAATTAGCAGCCAAAAATGATAACAGTGGGCAAGGGTTCAAGGGATGTTTGAAGCGAAATTTTCGCCTGCGGCGGAGCGTAACAAGGAGGTGATTTTGTCCGCGTTGCGCGACGTGCTGCCGCGCAGTGGCGATGTGCTAGAAATAGCCAGTGGTACCGGCCAGCATATTCTGCATTTTGCCAAGGCATTGCCTAATTTACGCTGGCTGCCCAGCGAGCCTGATGAGTCCTATCGAGTGCCTCTGCATAACATCATTGAGCAAACAGGGCTGAGTAATGTGGCTGACCCCACTGATTTAGATGTGCTTGAGGCTTGGCCAGACATCACCGTGAATGCGGTGATAGTTGCTAACCTCTTGCATATATCCCCATTTGCTACCGTGCAGGGTTTGTTAGCCGGTGCGGCAAGGGTATTGGTGCCCGATGGTATTTTGCATATCTACGGTCCCTTTAAAGCGGCGGGTGAGTTCACCAGTGCAAGCAACGAAGCGTTTGACGCGAGTCTGAGGGCGCGTAATGAACTGTGGGGCATTCGAGATTTGGAGGAAGTGACCTTGGCGGCCATTGAGCAGGGTTTGCAATGCATCAGCATTAAGCCGATGCCTGCGAATAATTTTTCTCTCGTGTATAAAAAAACCAGTTAGCTATTTGGTCTTGAGGTCTCTCATGCTCTAAAGGGGCGTCTTATGTATTAGTAATGAGGTGGCGGTGGTTCTATTTGCGGCTCTGCGCCTTCCTCTTCTTGGCCTTGGGATTGCAGCTTTTCAGTGAGCATTTTTAAGCGCTTCTCTTGGTGATAAAGCCTCTTCTGCAACAGCACCATCTCGTCGTTTAACTCGGTTATGGTTTCGTCTTGAAACTCAAGGCGAGTTTCAAGTTCGGCTATCCGTTGTTCTGTGTTATTCGCGGTGGTTGTCATATTTTATCTGTCTATGTGAATTGTGGTTTGCGGCGCAATTAGATGTGTCCGCGGAAGCCAATGCGTAGGCGGGTTTTAAAGGCGAAAAAATTATCCTTGCCGGAAACTTTTATGCGTTTTAGTCGAAAAGCATTTGGCTGAGTATCTATGCCCTCGTCTGTTGTTACTGCCGTGCTGAAGTCTGCGGCTTCGCACAGCTTAACGTCGTCGTCACCGTAGTGGCCGAAGGGGTAAGCAAAACTAGTCACTTGGGTGGCAAAGGTTTCGCTCAATACCCTTTTGCATTCATTAATTTCAAATGTCTTAGTGCCCACATCAACACTGGGTAGGTGACAATGGGTCAGCGTATGACCGCCAAGTTCAAATACGTTGGACGCAAGCATTTCTACCACCTGTGCATCGCTGAGTTTAGCCTCGCGCATTAAGTCGCCAGAATTGTGTTTGGCATTTTTGCTCACAGACCAATCTCTTTCATGGCGATCGGTGACTAAGTAAAGGGTAGCGCAGGCGTCGTACTTTTTCAGTATAGGCAGTGCCTGGCTGTAGTTGTCTTCGTAGCCATCGTCAAAAGTAATGGCCACCCGTTTGTCGCCTTGGGCTTTTTCAGTGAGCAGTTCTGAAGCCTTTATAAAAGTCCAGTCGTTAGCCTTGAGCCAAGCAATTTGCCGCTCAAACATTTCTGGGCTAACCCTTAGGCCTCGGTGTTTTTGTTTTGGCTGAGAGTCGCTGATCATGTGATACATAAGCACGCGCGGGTGCTCAAACCCAACGCTAGGTCGCCACCAACAGTATTTGAGAGAGAGCAAAATAAAGACAATGAGACCTGAACAGATAAGCCACAACATTACAATTTAACCTTGAGCGGATTTGCGTTAACCATGACGGCGCACCAATTCTTCATAGGCATCAAGGGTATGCTTGCACATGTTCTCCAGCAAAAAGTCGGTGTTGTCCTTGATCTTAGCTTTTACGTTCTGCGGTTCATCGCTGAGTATGCGCTGACATACAGCAAACAAATCATCGCCATCTTGTGCGCGCACCCGCCCCTCTGGAAACAGTACGCTCAAAATTTCCCCAACGCCGCCAATGTCGAAGCCGATGGTAGGGGTGCCGATGCTCAAAGGTTCAAGCACCGTTCTGCCGAATGACTCGGCCTTGGTAGATACGGCTAAGACCACTGAGGAAACCGCGTAGATATCGCGGATGTCAGATCTATGCCCAATAAAGGCGATGTCGTCTTGTAGTGACTTGCTCGCAATATCTGCCTTTAGGGAGGCCAAATAGGTGTCGTGGTCCGAGTCTGCGCCGCCAACGATAATACCTTTGACGTCACTTACGCCCTGTTCTTTAAGGCGTTGGATGAGGTTGACTAAATGGTTGTGACCTTTCAGTCGCGATAGCCTGCCTGGCAGACAAATTAATCTTTGGCCCTCTAGGTTAGGCCAATCTGCCGTCCAGTTTTCCTGCCACTGATTCGAGGGTTGATAGCCTCTTGGGAAATCCGTTGGATCTGTGCCGCGATGAATGACCTTTATCTTGGCAGCGTCAATTCTAGGATAATTGTCGACAAGATATTTTTTCGCAACATTAGATACCGTAATGACGGTCTCGCCGCAGCCCATGATTTCGCTGTAGCGATTAACCGAATGCAAACCGTGCAGCGTGGTGACCAGTTTAGGTCTGGTGGCGGGATCCATCTTACGCCACGCCAGCCAGACAATCCATGCGGGCATGCGCGAACGCACGTGAATAATGTCAGCAGAAGATTGTTGTAACCATTTTCTGAGTGGCCGAACGTAGCGCAAAGTCATGGGTGACTTCTTGTGCAATGGCCAGTTGTGATGCGCACTGCCCTGCATGATGAGTTGATCTACTAAGCGCCCGCCATTTGAGACCACATGAGATTCGTGACCGCAGTCTACTAACGCTTGGGCTATTTCTAACGTGCCGCGTTCAACGCCGCCGCTCTCTAGACTAGGTAAAAACTGAATAACTTTCATCGCTGCTTATTCAGCGCATTTCGCTGCTCATTTTGCAGAAGTGCCGCAGGCTTTGAGGTTAGGGACAAGTGCCGAGTTGTAAAAATGTGCGGGCGTAGACTTGTCACTAAAGTCTGCCGTCTACGGCGTGGCCGGGTAATGCGCCCTTGGTGTCGAAAAGCACATGCGTTCCTTTACCCCATTTTCTAATCTCACTTGTGCCTAGGGCTTTGAATGCTTCGTGAGCGACGGTCAGAACAATGGCGTCGTAGGTATTGTTTTCCGGCTGGCCAGTCAGGGTAATGTTGTAGGCGCTTTTTGCTTGTTCAAGGTCTGCCCAAGGGTCAAAGACATCTACATTCATACCGAGTCCCGTGAATTCGTTCACAACATCTATCACGCGGCTATTGCGTAGATCAGGGCAATCCTCTTTGAAGGTAAGGCCCAGTACCAAAACCTTTGCGTTATTTACGGCTACGTCATTTTGCATCATCAGACGAATGACTCGATCAGCCACGTAAGCGCCCATGGCATTATTGATTCTGCGGCTGGCCCTAATCAGTTCTGGATTGTGGCCAACGGACTGCGCTTTACGGATAAGGTAGTAAGGGTCCACCCCGATGCAATGGCCGCCCACTAAGCCGGGCTTAAAGGGTAGGAAGTTCCACTTAGTCCCCGCAGCTTCTAGTACGTCCAAAGTATCTAGTCCAAGTTCTGCAAACAGCGTAGCAAGCTCATTAACTAACGCTATATTTACGTCTCTCTGCACGTTTTCTATGACTTTCGCTGCCTCTGCAACGGCTAAGCTGGGTGCTAAGTGTGTGCCTGCTGTGATGACCTTTGCGTAAATGTCGTCAATAGTTTTTGCCGCCTCAGGCGTCGAACCTGATGTGACTTTAACAATGTCGGTAAGCCCTCTGGTTTTATCACCGGGGTTAATCCGCTCAGGGCTGTAACCGACATAAAAATCTGCGTTGAACTTAAGGCCAGACACCGACTCTAAAACAGGGACACAAATTTCCTCCGTTGCGCCGGGGTATACGGTGGATTCAAAAACCACTATGTCATCGGCTTTTAGAAATTTACCTACCGTATTGCTGGCGCTGATCAGTGGTGAGAAATCAGGTTGGTTAGACTCATCTACCGGTGTGGGTACGGTGACAATATAAAAGTCGCACTGGGCTATGTCGTTTGGGTTCGAAGATAAAGTGAGTCGGGTCAGCGCGTTGAGGTCTTGTGTGCTCAGTTCGCCTGTGCGGTCGTAGCCCTCTATTAGTTCGCTCACTCGCGCTTCGTCGACATCAAAGCCAACCACTGGAAAGTACTTTGCGAAGGCCGTGGCTATGGGTAAACCCACATAACCTAAACCAATCACTGCGATATTTTTTTGCCGCTGCAAGGGCATACCCCAATAAAGAAAAACGCACTATAGAACGAAACTGCGTTGAGCCAAAGCTTACAACCAACGCGGTAGCGCTTTTGTTTTAGGGGGTGGGGCCGCAAAGCCTCAAGAATACTTGGTCAGCGCGCGCATTATGCCGATGGGCCACCACCGTGGCCAACGAAGGCGGTTACGAAGCCGGTAGGTTCGCTTGATATTTACGCCCCTTATATTGCGCATCAATCAACTTCTTGGGATGCATACCATCCACATAGCCTTTGAATCCGGGTTCGATAATATTGTAGCCCAGCATATTTTGAATTTTTGCACTGTACTGGCCCGCTATATTTGGCGGCACGGCCAAGACCATGTTTTCAATTTGCCTCAGTCCAGGCGAGCAGTATTGGGGCGTAATGGCCAAACGGTCGGCGGCTGAGTTATTTGCGCCGCCTCGGTGAATTAGGGCGCCATCAAATACCAAAACTGAGCCGGCAGGCATAATGACTTTAATGGCCTCGCCCTCGCTACCTAGCCTTTCTTCAGGCCAACGGTGGCTGCCGGGAATAACCTCTGTGGCGCCGTTATTTTGGGTGAAGTCGTCGAATGCCCAAATAGTGCTGATACCAAAGCGGGGCCTAGGTTTGTTGATGCCTAAATGCTCGACGGCATCGTCGTAGTGAAAGGGCTGGGGCGTTTCTCCGGGGTGTACTAAGATCGACAGCGCCGCAGAGAGTAAATAGTTGTTGGGCAAGAGTGGATCGACTAAGGCCATAACACATGAATGCTCTATGATTTTTGCCACCGACGGTGCCTTAGCCAGCAGCGCATAGACGCGCTCGGTGTGGTGGCCTTCAAAATTGTTTCTACCCGGATGTTTGCCTTGGCAAAAGGGTGCGAGTTCACTGCGAATTTCTTCTACCAATGCGCCATCAATGGCATTTTCAATAATCGTAAATCCATCGTTTTCTATCGCTTGTAAGCGCTCTGTTAAATTGCCGTTTAGATCATTCATATGTTTTCCACCTGCCAATCTTCTGCCTGCCACTATGGACCTTCTAAGGTGCAGATTCTATGCTCAAGGCTAACGGGTACTGATCACTAGATCGGCCCAACTTAGCTAAGGGAGAGAGAGTATGTTGCAAGATTTATCAGGCAAAGTGGCGTGGGTGACTGGTGCGGGTACAGGTATTGGCGAAAGCGGCGCAATTGCTCTGGCGCAGGCGGGTATGCATGTGGTGTTGTCCGGCCGTCGTAAGGAAAAACTCGAAGGAGTTGCCGCCCAATGTGAGGGCCGCGCAACCATTGAAGAACTAGATGTGTCGGACCGAGACAGCGTCTCAGCGGTTGCACAAAGAATTATCCAAAAGTTTGGGCGCATTGATGTTTTGCTCGCCAGCGCGGGCATCAACGTAAAAGAGCGCAATTGGCATAACGTCAGCTTGGATGACTGGGATTCCGTGATTCGGATTGACTTAGATGGCGCTTTTTACTGTTGCAAGGCGGTACTGCCCACTATGAAAGAGCAGGGTAGCGGGTTGATTATTAATATCTCCTCTTGGGCGGGTAAATATGTCAGTGTGGTCACTGGTCCCGCTTATACCGCTGCCAAACATGCGATGAACGCCATGAATGAAAGCATCAATATGGAAGCGGGTAGTTTTGGCGTCAGAGCTTGTGCCATGTGTCCTGGCGAAGTAGCCACGCCGATTTTAGACAACAGACCGATCCCAGTGTCTGCGGAGGATCGCGCGCAGATGGTGCAGCCGGAAGATTGTGGTGAAGTGATTCGATTTTTGGCGCAGTTGCCCAACCACGTGTGCATTAATGATTTGACCATCAGCCCTACGTATAACCGTGGCTATGTGGCGCAAGCCAAGGGGCATATACCTGGGCCTACTTAGAGCTTTAGTGGGTTACAGTATTCAATAGGGCTCTTTAAGAGCCCTCATCTTGATTGATTGTTGCGGGTCAAAGCGGATGCGCTCGACGCTCAGGCTTTTAGTTTAGAGCGTTTATTGCGGGCAACAGTTGTTCAACTAACATTTGGGTCTGCTCAATCATATCCGCTGTGCCAGAAGCGATGGGCCGCAGAATAAATTTGTGCGCGCCACTTGCGTGAAAGTCTTCAACCATCGCCATCATTTCGTCCACGCCGCCAACGGCGCTGTAAGCGGCAGGGTCCTTGCCTAAACGTTTTTCCAACACTTCATTGTACTTTTGCACCATGGGATCACTTTGCTTGCCAAAGCGAAAACCGAAGCCCGCGCCAAAGTGGTCGTCGTCGATTTTTCGCCCCAGCTCTCCAGCATTTATTTTGATCGCCTCAATGACAGGCTTTATTTCTGCGGCGGATTCTATGCCAGCTTGCCAACCTGTACCCCAGCGCGCTGTTCTCGCAATGGCTTGTGGCGCAGAACCCCCAACCCAAAGGGGCATGGGCGACTGCACGGGTTTTGGCGAGATGGTTGCGTCGATCAATTGGTAGTATTCACCCTCAAAGTTAACGCTGGCTCTGGCAACTTGTCTTTGAGTATTTGATAAAGATATTCATCGTGGCCCCAACTCATTTTAACGTTTTCTAAGCCACAATGTTTTTTATAAATACCATATTTATGATTGTACTTAGGGTTTGAGTAGTCAGGGTTATCTTGAAAAAAGTCCGCGTAAACAATTTTATCCGAATGGGCGCAGCCAACGGGAAACGTATCGCCAACGACCGCCCACTGCGGCTCATCAAACAGGCATAACACCTTACCCAAGTCATGCAGCAATCCGGTCAAAACAAACCAATCAGGATGACCATCCGCACGTATCGCCTCCGATGTTTGCATTAGGTGTTGCAGTTGATCTAACTCAATATCGGGGTCGCTGTCATCTATCAACGTATTTAAAAAGTCTAGCGCTTGCCAAACCGTGCATTGTTTTTTATCGAATCGTAAAAATTCTGCTTCCTTTTCACAGACAAAATCGTAAGTTTGATAGCGATGATTCTTGCGGTAAAAATCGTTAACTAATGCCCCTCTATCCGTGTCTTTACTCCTATTCACATCACTATCCGAATAAAAATAAGCATAGTTACGAAAATCTTTTGCGGATTTTTCGTTAGTCCCTTCTGCGAATTTTTCTGCGAAAAGAGGATAACGGTGTTGCAGGTTTGCCTGCCAATCATTGATATCTTTCATGGGCCCACTCTACCGTCTGCAAAGGTTGCGACAACAACCGCGTAACGTGCTTTCGCTCAACTACGCAGTTAACGCAAAATAGCACCTTTGACTGCTATTTCAAGCGCAAAAACCGGCATATTCTCCGACCTAACCGGGCTTATCGATTCGCCGTTTTTTGCATTAGCATCCTTGCACAGGCGAGCAATGGGTACTTGTAACGCTAATCCCTAGAATTACTAATTCGGCTATCAATAGCACCCATCATGGCCGCCATTGTGTCCGCATGCTTTGCTAGATCAGCGCCCGCTCCTGCAACCAAGTTGTTTAGCTCGTTGGGGTCTTCCTGCAAGTCAAAGAATTCGCAGGGAGTTCGTGTCTTAGTTTCTATCGTCATACGATAACGACCGTTACGAATGGCGCGAAATGTAGGACCATCTTTACTTCTGGTTTGCTGCATAATTTCGCTGAACAAATATTCTCGCCCACCGTTCTGAGCAACGCCTTTAAACTCATCGTCCTCACTCATCAGTGGCAGTACCGAGCAGCCTTGTGTGCCTTCTAGGCCTGCAACACCGGCAGCGTCCAATAATGTAGGCCCTACATCTACCAGTTCAACTAACGCATCTGATACCTTGCCCGCACAACCACCAGCAGGTCTAACAATGAGCGGAATCTGCACCGAGCTGCGGTAAAAACTGAATTTAGCCATTAACCCATGATCACCGAGCATTTCGCCATGATCCGAGCTGTACACGATCATCGTATTGTCCAACATATTCTGGTCTTCAAGTTGCGCCAAAATCTTGCCAATACTCTCGTCAACTAACGATATCATTGCATAGTACTGGCGTGCGCCAGCTAATACATATTCATCGGTGAGCAATTTACCGTTTGCATGGTGATCACACCAAGTTAGATAGTTCTGCCAAACCTCCGGGTGTGACTGCTGTACAAGGGCTGCCCCGCGAGTGATTGGAGCTTGGGCATAATATTCGGCCCATTGCGGGTCACCCATTAACGGCACGTGGGGTTGAACGTAAGAGAGTTGCAGAAAGAAAGGCTGATCCTCTTTTTGCGTGGCAATCCATTGCTGGGCTTCCCTAGTCAAAAAGCTGGTTAAATCCTGCTCTTTACTTATTGGACTGGTCACACCATCCCAATGCTGAGGCGTTAAACGCCATATGGATTTAATCAGAGCACTGTAAGGCTCAAACACCCCTTCGCGTTTTAAATATTCGGTGTAAGGCGTAGTGACGCCCTCCATAGCGTGCACATAGCGATCGAATTCTTCCACGTTGTGATCAAAGCCAAAGGCCTTAACTTGGGCATCAAATTGACGCATATCGCCATCGTCCTTATCTGGCTCTACCAAACCTTCAGAGTAGTAATGGGTTTTACCCACATTGGCCGTGCGATAGCCGGCGCTTTGTAAGTGCTGCATAAAAGTGGGGGTGTTGCTATCAAGGTCGCGGCCAAAATTGCGCATAACACCCAATTCGTTTGGATAGGCGCTGCTGATCATAGACGCACGAGAAGGCTGACAAATGGGCGACTGGCACCAGGTGTTAGCAAAGCGCACGCCCTCACCTGCTAGACGATCTAAATTGGGTGTTTGAATAACTTCATTGCCCGCGCACCCCAGTGCGTCATGGCGATGTTGATCCGCGAAAATAAAAATGATGTTTGGCTTAGACATTGCCCTCTCCGGTAAAAAGCAGTCAGGACCATAGCGAGAACTTACGCTGATATCCATCCCGACCCGCGTCAACCGGAAAAATTAACGGTAAGAAAAACTGCTATAAACAGCTATATATCTCAAACCAGACAATGCCTAAGCACAAACAGGGTTAAACCTCTCACTTATACCCAGGCCCAAATGTAAACAATAGGGCAGGCCTAACTACAGATCTAGCTACAGATCTAACTAGAGACCTACATAAAGAGGTCATGGTGTTGCAGGGCATTTCCATAGGCTAAAAACCAGCGAATGAAAAAGCTCTGCTCTGGCCGCACTTCCACAAGCCCAAGCTGGCCGCCACTGCCCTCTATAAGTTTCAATTCGTACTCCACCCCAGGCTTGCGCAGCATAGTTGTTGCGCCCTCTGTGTATTGATTTGACGGAAAGTCGCCTAGCGTGTCTTGAAGAATTTCTTCAATCGCCTCTTCAATCTCCTCGTTAGGGTTGTCCTTGAGAACGCCCTCTAACGTGGAGTCGATGTGGTTGGTACCAACCAATGTTGCCTTACGCTGCATATCAAGCCTCCTTTATCGTCAATGAATTCATATCTTTTTGTTGTTTTCTAAATACTCTGCGTCCGGGCAGCGAGCGCATGAGCGGGCAAAGAATCACAAGAAACAGCACTCCGCTGATTAGCCCCAGAGCCAACAACAGCACTTCCAAGCCCCAAACATCAAACCCAAAACCCACCATTGGGCCGGTTAAGGCAAAGCTGCTACGAAAGCCGAAACTCGTTAAGGAATTAGCCGTAGCCCTGTAGTCGCTTGAAATCCGGCGGTTCAGCGCATCGGTCAACAACACCGTAGCCAGACCTCTGATGACAAAAAATATTGCCGCGCCTAACAGGCCAAGCAAAAAGCCAAATTCTGCTAACGCAACAAAGCCGAGGACCGGCGCAAGGCCAATAAAGCCCAACAACATACGCGGTCCGAGCAATGCTTCTATGCGGTGACTGACGCGCGAAAATATCGCGGTCAATAACGTCAACGCCGCCCACAACCAGCCGAAGTGAATTAGGTCTACCCCTTGGTCTTGCCATATGCGCTGCAACAGCCATGTCGCGTAAAAAGTTGTTAAAGGCCAAATGCACAGCGCCAAAAATATTTGCCGCAAAATTGCCGATTGCACTAATAGCACCTGAACAATTTCCCCAAAGGCCTGCCAATGAGAAGTGTTGGCAACAACAGGCACAGAGGGCTTGTGCGGGCGCGGCGCCTCAACCAAAAAGTACACCACACACAATGGCCCCCAGCCGATAACCGCTTGGACCCAAACGACTTCATTGATGCTTCCAGCCAAAAGCACCATGGAGCACATGGCCGCAGATATAGCGGCGGAAAATGTGCCAACGCTATACAGTTTGCCCACCACACGGCGCTGTCGATTAGTGTCCTTGCCTAACGCAAGTTCAGTGTCATAGAGCAGCGCAAGGTCAGCCCCGGAAAGCAAGGATGCTCCAATACCCAAGGTAAACTCGTAAACAACTAGGGCTGCAAAACTGTCGGCAAACAAAAGTTGACTGTGACCAAGCCCAGCAGCGATTGATCCCACAAGAATAATATTGCGCCGCCCAAATACATCCGCGAGGTAACCAGAAGGCACTTCACTGACCAACATAGCCAGCGCGAATATCGTCTGCAGCGCAAAAATTTCCTGCATGTCTAAACCCTTGCTTTGAAACAAAGGCACAATGAACGGCATGACTATGCCAAAGACATAGAAAAACCTGAGCCACATTGAGCTAGGGATATTGCGTCGCAATAATCGCCGCTCCTGGCTATTCGGCGCAGTGGGCGCAGGTATTTTTATTTTTGTTTCCATTATTACTTCTCGTTATCGCTTTCTGCTTTTCTGCTTTTCTGCTTTTCTGCTTTTCTGCTT
>JAOJBS010000036.1:0-13645 GCA_028228615.1 Pseudomonadales bacterium
CTTCTCCGCTGTCAGTTTTGGCGTAGGGCTTGCTACGGATTCTTAAATAAGGCCTTTTGTTCAAGGCCCTCAAGCGGCGGCCCTTGGTTTAAGATTCTTAGTTCACGATAGTTGCACTAAGAGCATTAACGTTAATCGCAGCTTTATATTGGCCTGCAAGAATGCCCTTAATATTGAGAAAAGAAAACGGCGGTTTGAGTAGCAATTTGGCGCGTAAATTTACCCGTTACCAAGATGGCTGTAGAGTTAGCCGCCTAAAGGTGCTCGCACCGGTTTTCCAGATTTTCTGAGGTATATATGGACCCCATTAGTCAGGGTGTGCTGGGCGCATCCTTTGCTCAGGCTGCCGCCAAAAACAAAGAAAAAATTATTGCGGCCGCGTGGTTTGGGGCATTGGCAGGAATGGCGCCAGACTTGGATGTGGTAATCCAATCGCCGTCAGATCCGTTGTTGTTCTTAGAGTTCCACCGGCAATTTACCCACGCATTGATCTTTATTCCGTTGGGGGCATTGTTGGTGGCGTGGCCACTGTTTAAGTTGCAGGTGCGTTTCTTTCGGCCGTATTTGTCACTGCGGGAAAGCTACCTGTTTTGTTTGTTGGGCTATGCCACCCATGGCCTGCTGGATGCGTGTACTTCCTACGGCACACAGTTGCTCTGGCCGTTTAGCGATGAACGTTTTGCGTGGAATAACATCTCGATCATTGACCCGCTGTTTACTTTGCCACTGCTGGTTTTAGTGGCGTTAGCGGGCTACAAACGCAGGCGCGGTTTTGCTATTGCCGCGTGTCTTTGGGCTTTGAGCTACCTGAGTTTAGGTGGGCTGCAAGTAGATCGCGCAGTTGCCGCCGGAGAGTTGGTGGCAGTCCAGCGCGGGCATATTCCAGAGCGATTAACGGTGAAACCGAGTTTTGCTAATTTATTTTTGTGGAAGGTCATTTACGAATTTGACGGTGACTATTATGTGGACGCGGTGCGGGTACTGAATGAGCCGCAGTGGTGTGGGGGTGAACGCATTGCAAAATTCGATGTCGACAAGCAATTCCCCACCTTGGCACCAGAGAGTCAGCAGCGCATTGACATAGAGCGATTTCGTTGGTTTTCCGATGACTATTTGGCCGTTAATGCGCGAGGTCAGGTCATAGATATGCGTTACAGCTTTCTGCCAAATGAGGTAGCGGCCATGTGGGGTATTGAAATAACACCCTTAAAGCCAGATACCCATGTTGCTTGGTGGGCCAACCGCGATTTGAACGAGTCCCAGAGGGAGGATTTCTATAACCTACTCTCGGGGCGGAGCTGCCAGCCGTTATAGTGGAGCGTAGAAGCGGTGGATAGAAGTGGTGGATAGAAGCAGTGGATAGAAGCGATAGATAGAAATCGTTTTTTTTCAAAAATCGTCCAAAGAAATAGTCGAAAGACGCGAACAAAATTTTTACCAAAGAGTGTCAGCAAGGGTTCTAACGAGACCACGTTTGAGGACTTTAAACAAAGGATATTTATGAAATCATTGACTGATATGAGTTTAGCGGTGACCGAGCTGCTCAAGGAGCGCGGCGAAACAGTGGCCGTTGCGGAAACCTCAACCGGTGGTCTGATTTCTTCGGCGCTTCTGGCGGTACCGGGTGCATCTGCTTATTACAAAGGGGGCTCGGTGATTTATACACTAGAGTCGCGCAAAGAATTGCTGGGTATTAATCGTTCTCACGTTGAGGGGTTAAAGCCTATGACGGAAGCCATGGCACTGCGTTTTGCAGAAGTTGCGCGGGCGCAATTGAATGCAACGTGGGCGATTGCTGAGTTGGGCATAGCCGGCCCCACAGGCGCACCTTATGGCGTGGATGCCGGTACCAGCGTGGTTGCGGTAGACGGTCCGCAGCCAATGACCATAACCGTTGCAACCGGAAGCCGCGACCGCGAAGAAAATATGTGGGCCTTCAGTTCAGCAGCCTTTCAATTGTTTGCTCGCGCTTTAGGGTAAGTGTTAGTAATTGCGATATATTGCGGTCAAGCAACGAGCCGTGAATATTTCTTGGCTGCCGCAGCTAAATCTATTGGCGCTTACCAGTAAAGGGTGTGTCGCCTCTAGGTGTCTGCATTGAGCCGGTCATAGAGTCTTGATCTACTTGCCCTGCGTATTTCAGTTCAAATGTGCCAAAGGCCGTTTTCATCTGAAACGGAAAACTGAATGCGTTGCCCTCTACCGCCACGTTGTCTATGGCAAAGCTGCCTCTGGGTCCAGTCAATGAACCTGAAAACTCGCCAGGCGCCTGCTCGGAGACAGTCAGTGTCGGCGTGGACTTTCCCCTAGGGCCATCTACTTCCAGCAACCAAACACCGGCGACTGGCGCGGCGGCTTGTAGGCTCATGCTAAAAGTTAAAAAAAGTAGGGTGGCGAATAGGGAAGATTTGTAATACTGCACTGTATTGTTCCTAAGTTGAGTGGGTGAATGGCAGGGGGGGATAATACCGAGCGGGTTATCGCAAATACAGTATCTGCTTTTGTCGCGAGCGCTTTTTCATCATGTTGGTTGGGTACCCTACCTCTCCGGAAGAGGTAGGGCATGCGCGGGCCGTCACTTGTTTGGCATTTTGCCCCGGCGTTTTAGTGATCGAACTCCAAAATGGCTCGGCCAGTAATTTGGCCGCTTTCTAGGGCTTGAGCGGCTTCGTTAATTTGATCAATTTTGTACCTTGCCGTGACCATCCCCTGAAGGTTCAGGTCGCCACTGTTCTGCCATTCAAGAAAGCGTGGAAAATCTCGGTCTGGTGCACAGGATCCGCCAATGCTGCCAACAAAGCGTTTTTCATTAATCAGTACATCTACTGCATTAAGCTCCACGGGGGTTGTGGGTACGCCAACCAATATGGCGGTGCCACCTTCTTTAGCGCCGAAGTAGGCTGTTCTGCACGCGGGCACAATCTGTTCCATAGTTTGCTTTATGCCGATGCAGTCAAATGCGTAGTCAACGCCTGAAACCGGCTGCCGCGAAATATTGAATTGTCCTGGTCGAGGCGTCAGAGCATGAATGGCAGCCACTGGGTCCTCCTTACTGGCATTAATGCAGTGAGTTGCGCCAAAGGTTTTCGCAAATTCTAGCTTACCGTCATCTAGGTCCACCGCGATGATTGGGTGGGCACCAGCCATTTTTGCGCCAACTACCGCAGATAGACCAACACCGCCTACGCCGAAGATGGCCACGCTTTCGCCTTTTTGTACATCAGCTGTGTTAATTACCGCTCCGGCGCCGGTCATTACCGCGCAGCCAATGATGGCGCTGACATCTTTCTCGATATTTGGATCTACCTTCACCACATACTGCTCGTCCGCAATGGTGTGATCTGCCCAAGTAAAAACGTTTTGTGAGGTGGCTATACCGTCGCTGACCTGCAAATTGGCTGCTTCTGGTGGGTTGGCCGCAGCCTCGATATCTCTAGGCACCCAAGTGACCATAACAATGTCGCCTTCTTCCACATGGCTCACATTGCTACCCACTTTCAATACGATACCCGTGGACTCATGGCCAAGAATGATTGGGTTTTGTCTAGGGGCGTGCATTTGATGTAGTTGGGAATGACAGATACCAGATGCAAATTGACGTACCACGACCTGGTTTGGTTGCGGGTCGGGCAATTCAATGGTTTCTACTCTAAGTGTATTGCTGTCTTGTGGCAGTACTACCACGCGTGCTTGTGTTCCCATCCTGCTTCTCCTATTTAGCTGCTCCAATTTACCTTGACTAGGAAATTTGTATATAAAAAAAGTTTGGGGAAAATTTGGCGTGTAATCCAAACAATGAAATGTGCTTATGCAATGATTTAAAGCGTCAATGTTTATGCCATTATTGGTCGACAACTAGGGTGACACTTGTTGGATGATTTTTTATCAGTGGGCCGCGCTTCAGCGACAGTTTGCGAATAAAAATATAACTCTTATTAAGCAGCCCAATGCCGAGTGTGAACGCTGGGCTGTGGGACAAACCACACCGAAATAATTCGGAAATAACTCATAAGTAACTGTTAAATAAAAAGGAAATTCGATGAAGCTACATGAAGCCCCTTCTCCTAACGCCCGCAGAGTCCACATCTTTATGTCTGAACTGGGTATTGAATGTGAGCGCGTTGCGGTAGATATTCGCGCAGCGGAAAATTTATCAGCTGAGTTTTTGGCGAAGAATCCGGGTGGGCGAGTGCCCGTTTTAGAGTTGGATGACGGCACCTTTATCGGAGAGTCCGTCGCTATTTGCCGCTACTTGGAATCTATTGCACCTAGCACCGGCGCCCCCAAGTTGTTTGGCGACGATGGCTTAGCAGCCGCACAAATTGATATGTGGCAGCGCCGCGTGGAGTTTAATTTTTTGCTCGAGCTCGCCGGTGCTTTCCGTAATCTTACTGGCGTCTTCAAAGACCGTGAAACCTGCGTTAAGGAATGGGGGGAAGTGTGTGCTGAACGTGCGCCCAAGGCCTTAGACATGTTTGATGCGCAGCTTGGGAAAAGTGAATACTTGGCAGGAGATCATTTCTCTATTGCTGATATCACATTAGGTATAAGCCTCGACTTTGCCAGTATGGTCAAGGTATTTGAGTTGCCAGAACCGCCAAATCTAACTCGTTGGAAAACGCAGATGGATGCTAGAGCAAGTTTTAGCGCCAAGTAAAATCAGCCTAGTTCCAGTGGCTTACGCGCAAGCCGTTCCCGCACGGTTTGGCAGCGCCAAGCTAGTCGAATAAAACCTTCGCTAGCTTGCCTGCACTCGCCGCGAATGCGGTCTCAATGTCATTTAGATTCACTCGGCCTGTGGACAGCGGCGGCAGCTGGCTGAATGAGAAAAAATCGACGTCGGACACTTCCATGCCCGGCGTTGCCATTACCCGTTCATCGTTTTGCTTACACAAGAAAAACAGTTTGTAGAACTCTCTAACATCTGGGGCGTAGTCGTGTTGGGCCTTGTGTTTTATGGCGTATAAGCTTGTAACGGTGACTTCAATTTGCGCTTCTTCGCTGATTTCTTTCTTGACGTTTTGTGACGCAGAAAGTCCGCTGTCAGCGTAACCTCCAGGTAACGCCCATAGACCATCTGTTTTCTCTCTGACCAAGAGAATCTTGTTGTTATTGACGACTGCGCCACGCACGTCTACTTTGGGCGTCGCATAGCCGTTACCCAAGTCGCCCAACAAATTTTCAATTCGCTCAATAGGCACATTACCCAGCTCGGCGAGCATCTTATTACCAATATCAGCAAGTTCTTGGTAGCGCTCTTTGTCAAAGTCATCTGTCGCGAAGGTCATGCCGGTGTCGGCAATGCTTTGAATCCTCTTTGCATAGGAAAGCCAGCTAGATTCCATCCTCAACCTCTAATTTGGAGTTAATGAAGTGCCCATATGACGGGTGGAAAAAATTATCTCACTGTAGCACTTCGGAGATACACGTAAGTCTGAAAGCTACTACCTCCCATCGAAAGGCTGTATACCAAAAGTTTATTTCACGATATAGACGGCATCGTAATTGGGGTGGTAATGAAGGAGACGTAAATTACTTGCCGAGAGATGGCCCAAAGGTGTCTGATTTGATAGATAAGTCTAGGGAGGCGGGGCAATTTTGTCGTTGCAAGGCTTTATCTTTCAATCATTAAGGTTGGTCGCTATTGGCCGTGTTATTCAACTGGGACTACCAATATGTGGATATATCGGCTGGATACCTCGATCGAAACCTTTAAACATAGGGGGGTTGGCCTTGCCAAGATGCGAATCGGCTGCAACGAAAACCAACTTTTAACCCACCGATTAGGTGAAATGAATGGGCAGCTAAAAAGTCCAAGTATAGAGAACAAGTGAATCAGCGGGAGAATAATAACAATGGATCAACTACAACAATTAGCGCAATCAATCATACAGTGGAGTGCGTTACTCCTTTTGTTTTTTTTAGGCGTTGGGATGCTATGGATATTTGTTTTATATCTGGTAGATAAGACGCAAAAAATACACACCATCCGCCGCAACTATCCGGTCATTGGCCGCTTGCGCTATTTGTTTGAACATTTTGGTGAATTTTTCCGCCAATACTTTTTTGCCATGGATCGCGAAGAGCTGCCGTTCAACAGAGCCGAACGTTCGTGGGTTTACCGTGCAGCCAAAAAAGTAGATACAACCATTGCCTTTGGTTCCACTCGGCCGCTAGATCAGCCAGGCGATGTGATCTTTCTTAACAGCGCATTTCCAGTGCTTTCCCAAGACAGCGCGGATGCTAGGGCAATTACCCTAGGGCAGGGGAGTTGCAAACAACCCTACACCACTAAGTCGGTAATCAATATTTCCGGTATGAGTTATGGTGCCATTTCCAAACCTGCTGTGCGCGCATTGTCTAAGGGTGCCGCTGCTGCCGGTATTTGGATGAACACTGGCGAAGGTGGGCTTTCGCCCTATCACTTAGAAGGCGGCTGTGACATCGTGTTTCAAATTGGTACTGCCAAATACGGTGTTCGCACCGCAGAAGGCGGGTTAGACCCAGTTAAGTTGGCGGCGATTGCCGCTCACCCTCAAGTGAAGATGTTTGAGATAAAAATGAGTCAGGGTGCTAAGCCTGGCAAGGGTGGCATTTTGCCGGGCGGTAAAGTAACGGCGAAAATTGCTGAAATTCGAGGTATAAACCCGGGCGAGGACTCTATCAGTCCAAATGGTCACGAAGATATAAAGTCGGTAAACGACCTGCTCGACATGATTGCAAAAGTCCGTGAGATTACTGGGAAACCGGTGGGGTTTAAAATAGTTGTTGGGCAAATAGAATTCTTCCACGACTTGTTTAATGAAATTAATCGACGTGGCGTACTCAGTGCGCCGGACTTTATAACCTTGGATAGCGCCGATGGCGGTACCGGCGCAGCACCTCAGCCTCTTATGGATTACGTCGGGTTAGGATTGCGTGAAAGCCTGCCGATGATTGTTGATAAATTAGTTGAGTATGGTTTACGCGATCGAATTAAGGTTATTGCCTCTGGCAAGCTTATTACACCAGGAAAGGTTGCATGGGCACTGGCTTGCGGCGCCGACATTGTTACTTCCGCGCGAGGTTTTATGTTCGCTTTGGGGTGCATTCAAGCGCTTCAGTGCAACAAGAATACTTGCCCTACAGGTATTACCACGCACCAAAAAGAGTTGCAGCGTG
The DNA here is from genome assembly GCA_028228615.1 of Pseudomonadales bacterium. Taxonomy (GTDB): domain Bacteria; phylum Pseudomonadota; class Gammaproteobacteria; order Pseudomonadales; family Azotimanducaceae; genus UBA4421. The sequence continues at coordinate 7,162 of JAOJBS010000036.1, forward strand.
GCCTAGTGCCAGCGGAAAAATCCTTGCGAGTGGCTAGCTTTGCAGAGCAAATTGTTTACGACGTTGGCGTTATTGCACACTCGTGTGGGGTTTCTCAACCGCGGGAACTAGAGCGTCATCACGTGCGTATTATCGAGTCAGGTGGCCTTTCCGTATCGCTGGCAGAGCAGTATCCAACACCAGTGGTTAGCCAAAAGATAAAACTACCTTCGTCAGACTAAGTCGGATGGCATTTACTCAAAATTTAATAGGCTAGTTTTCTAGAAGTAGTTTTCTAGAAGTAGTTTTCTAAAAGTAGTTTTCAGAATTAGATTTTTACAGGTAGGTTTTTTAAGGATGGGTTTTACGAGTTAAAGAGGGGCTGAGCAATGATAAGCATAATTATGGGTCAGGTTTTGGCGGTCAGCGGAGTGGCCGTGGTGGGTTTGTTGCTGCAACGGTTGCTGCGTATTGAACTGACCTTGGCTTGCTTGTTGGTAGGATTCGTTGCTGGGTTAGGTTTGGAATATACAGATTTTGATACCGGGATAAGAGCCAGCAATTTACATGACCTAGTGTTTTTTGTGATCTTGCCGGTACTCATCTTTGAAGCAGCTTGGGAACTCAAGCCGGTCTTACTAAAAAAGTGGCTGCTGCCCATTTTACTAATGGCCACGTTGGGTGTGTTGTTGTGTACATTTATCACCGCTGGACTTATCTACTTAGGTATTGGTCACGCCAAAAGGTTCCCTTGGATGGCTGCACTTTTGACCGGTGCCATTCTGGCGGCCACAGACCCCGTAGCGGTTATTGCCCAATTACGCAGCGCTAAAGTATCTGGGGATCTCACCACAATATTCGAGGGCGAAAGTCTTTTTAACGACGCTACTGCCGTGGTGCTGTTCAGTATTGTCATTGGTTTGGCTACCAATAGCGTGGATGCTGGGGACAGCTATTTTGCATTCTTTTCTTTGGTCGCTGTTGGCGGCTTAGTGTTTAGCGCCATTGCTGGATTGGTAGTCAGCGCTGTTGTTTTGCTGGTGGGATCATCCGTGGCCAGCCCCTTTATATTGGTTTTTTCCGCCTTTGCGAGCTTCTTTGTGGCAGAGCACGTGTTGCACATTTCAGGCATCTTAGCCGTGATGATGACCGCCATTGTCGCCCGCTTTACATTGCGAGAAGTAGAGACCACTGTTGCTGAAGGTATTGCCGGTACATGGGAATGGTTGGGTTTATACTTTAATAGTGCTTTGTTCGCCATTATGGGGCTCGTGATTACCTTGGCCATGTTCCGTGACCAGTGGCTGGCCATGCTGGTGGCCATTGCAGCAGCGATTATTGCTCGAGTAGTTGCCGTAGGTGTCAGTTGTTGGTGCGCCGCCCTCTCAGCACGCCTATTTCTTTGGCGTGGCAGGGGTTGTTGGTTTGGGGCGGTTTGCGCGGTGCCATTGCCATTGCGTTGGTGCTGTCCCTACCTACAAGTTTGGCTTACTGGTGGACAATTCAGTCAATGGTCTTTGGCGTGGTGCTGTTCAGCCTGCTGGTACAAGGTACGACTAATCCGTACCTGATTGCGCGAGTTGTTGGGGTGCCGCCAAGGGCCCTGCCAACAAACGCTGAGGCTGAATAAGACGCCTAGTCGATTTAGTCTAGTGTGATCGCCAAGGTTCTGAAGCCAGCTGCCTCGATCGCCGCTTTAACTGGCGCAGAACTGTCTGGGCATAGGGCTATCATTGATCCGCCGCCACCGCCGCCAGTCAGTTTTGCACCCACCGCGCCATTTTGTCGCGCAACGTGAATCATCTCTTCTAGCTCAGGGGTGGAGAGTTGTAATGCGTTGAGGTAGCCATGGCACAAATTCATCAGTTCGCCTAACTCATTCAATTGACCGCTTTTTACGGCCTCGCTAGCGGACATGGTGAGGTGACCAATCTGATCAAATATCGTCTCGTAGCGTTCTGGGTATTGTTGCCATGAAGCTCTGACTCTGGCCACAGTATCTGCGGTCAGGCTTTCTTTACCTGTCATACCAATAACCAACTCTAGTGGTTGGCCAAGTTTTACAGTGCTGAATAAGGGTTGTTCGTCGCGGCGTTGGTAGTACAGGGGTGAGCCATAGGTTGCCACGGTATTGTCCACGCCGGAAGGTGTGCCGTGGGCTGCTTTTTCGCATTCAAAAGCCAATTCATTAATGCGTCCATCGTTCAGGCCTAGCTTATAGGCGTGGTCGATGGCGCGGATAATGGCCACAGCTAATGCAGAACTTCCGCCAAGTCCCATTGCTCGGGGAATGTGTGGGAAAACTTCTATGGTCATGTTCTCCTCGTCGAGGCCAAGTTGCTCTAACATTTGCGCAATGATGCCGGTAAAGCCTGGGTTAGTGACGCGGACTTTTTGTTCCACGCCCCAACGTGGAATCACTACATTGATGCCGTCGCCACCTTTGCGAATAGCGGCTTCCACTGCCAACGGAATGGGTAGGGCGATTGCCGGTCTGCCATAAACTACAGCGTGTTCGCCAAGCAAAATGATCTTACCGCAGGCGGCTTGGCGCTCAGCAACGTCAGGTTGGACAATTTTGCGCGCTAGATTTTTAGCAATCTCCTGAGCTTTCCAGACTTTGATTTCGCCGGACTCAATAAGACCCTCTACCACGGTCTCGAAGTGTTCGTCTGAAACGCCAGCAGAACTGGCCACGCTGCGGGCATGCAAGTTCATATGGTTTTGCTGGATGCCGTCGGTGGACAGCGAGCGTAGGGCGGCAAAGTTTTGCGCCAAGCCAATAGCCGCCATAATGCCTGCCAGTTCAGAGGCGTTGGGTGACCCCAGCAGTCTGTGGTTAATTCTAACGCTAGGGTTGGTTTCTAATGACCCACCCACCGTGCCCACCTTCATTGGGATGGCAATTTCACCAACTAAATAGCCCGGCTCGTCTTTGTGCCAAACGGTTAATGCTTTATAGCGACCGCTTGCTGCGGCATAAGCGTGTGCTGCGGCCTCAATGGCGCGCCAGTCGTTGCCTGTGGCAATAGCCACAGCGTCCACGCCGTTCATAATGCCTTTGTTATGGGTTGCTGCACGGTAGGGGTCGGCCAGTGCTAAGTCGTTAGCGAGGACTATGCCGTCTCTGACTTCTTCGCCCGTGTAGCCTTTACCTTCCAAATTTTGGATAGGTATGCGCACCTTCGCTCGAGCCACTGCGCGATCTGTAAGGTTGGACAAAATGCGTAAGAAAACTTTGCCGCCCGTAAGGGTTTCAGCCAGTGAGGCAACGCCCTCGCACATGGTGTTAACCAAGTTAGCGCCCATGGCGTCTCGAGTATCTACCAGCAGGTGCATGACTACCATTAGGCGACCGTCGTGTTCTGCCTTGTAGTCAAATACTTCTATATCCAGTGCGCCGCCGCCTCGCGCCACCATTTTCGGGTGCAAGCTATTGGCCAGCGCCAATATTTCTTCTTTGTTTTCTAGTAACACAGCTTTAGCCGCTTCCGGGTCGCCATCGAGGACTACCTGTACTTGGCCAATGAGTATGGGGGTGACCTCTTCGGCAACAAATCCACCGCCCAGACGTGCCAAGCGCGCTGCGCCGGACAAGCCCGCAACAATAGATGGCTCTTCTACCACTAGCGGTATGACGTAGTCGCGATTGTTAATGAGGAAGTTCAGCGCAACGCCCATAGGCAGGCCAAAGACACCGACGACATTTTCAATCATCTTATCTGCAACGTTAAGTTGCACTTGGTGACTGCCTGTTGTGAGTTGCTGTACATCTTCTTGGGAGAGCAGGCCGCGCTGGTGCAGGGCTGCAATGCGTTGATTGATGTTTAAGCGGAAAAAATTTGGGATCCGAGAAGATCCCTGTTGGTCTTGTTCAGTCTTTGACTGTGATGCCATGTTCGGCCATCTCCAAATCTAGTAACAAAAAATTCTGATCCGACACCTTACTGCGAAATTTTTCTAGTGCGTCTTTATCTTGGCTCAGCGCAATGCCGATATCGCCGCCACCTGCACCACAAGGTTTATAGGTGAGGCCGCTTAAGGCCGCCAGTTTAACCAAGCTGAGGTGCTCTGTGGTAAAAATATTCAGCTTTGCGCTTTGATCTAGCGCAAAAAGTGTTTTTTGATAGTGCGTGAGCAGCTCATCTTTGATGGGTTGCTCGCACAACAGGCGACTCAGCGCAGATAGATCGTCAAGCAGGCCAGATTCATCTGTTTGTCGCCATGTATCAAAGCGCGATATGTGTTCTGCGGTTTTAGCACTTTTACCTGTCCACACCAGCTGCCAATGCAGATCTTCTGGCCATTGCAAGGGTTGAGCGATGCCGTTTTGGTAGCTTATTACGCCACCGAACCAAGACGAGGCAACGTCTAAACCACTGCCTGTGCCGTTTTGCCAGTTGCGAGAGGGAACTTTACCCAGTAGCTGGCATAGTCCCGCATAGGTGGCATTGCATACTGCGGCTGAGGAGCCTAAACCCAATTTGTGACCCGCAGAAAAAAAGTCAGAGCTGTCTGTATGTAGGTGCATGCCACCGCATAAGTCGCTGAGTTGAGTGATACCCCAATGCTGCAATATGGCCGTGGTGAAACCGGTGGCAGGACCGGTGGGTAATGTTTCGCCTTCCTTGTTGACGCTGATGCTGGGGCTGTCGAAGCCAGCGCTGCTGAAGTGCCAGGTATGGTCACTGTGCGTCTTTATGCTGACTTGTGCCGTAGCACTCACTGCCATGATGGCTGCCGGTGCGCCTGCCAGTACCGCATACTCGCCCCAAAGAACTGCTTTGCCCGGTGCAGTAAATATCACTGGTCGATAATCTGTGCGCCTTCGCCCAGTCCACAGTCAATAATTTCTAGCACGCCTGGCACTTGCGCCAGTGCGGCGCTGACGGCGGGGCGACTTTCGGCTGTGCACACGGCCTTAATTTGCGGCCCTGCATCTACGGTGAAAAACACCTGATGGCCTTGGTCACGCAGGGCTCTTACGCAATCCATGCAAGCAATACTTGCGGGTGTCCAGTAGCTCAAGGTTGGGTTACTGGTCAGCATCAAGCTGTGCATTTTTAGACAGCTCAGTTCTGCAACTTGGGCCAGTTGAGTGAAATCGCGCAAACTAATTGCCTGGGCGGCTGCGCTATAGTCTTCGGCTGCACCTCTTAGCCAAGCATTGTAAAAAGGTGAGGTTTGCTTGGAGCGCTGCATACCTTGAGTAGAGTTCACCACTTTTGCTGCTTTGCTGGTCACAGCAACGACGACTTCTAAGGGCCAGTGACTGCTGGGCGCCAGGCGCATGGCTTCCCATTGAGGCGGTACTAACGCCACAAATCCTCCGTGAATTGAACGAGCTGCGCTTGCAGACCCTTGGCGTGCCCAGTTTGATCGCATCTCCTCATTTAGACCGAGGTCGCAATGAGCGTTAACGGCAGTGATGAGGGCCGCAAAGCCAGATGCAGAAGAGGCGAGACCCGCACTGGTTGGAAAGTTGTTGTCGCTATTGATGATCAGGCTGGGTACTTCGAATTCACTGCGAAGCGTCTGCAACCAGCGTTCTATCTTTGCGTCCGCAGTCTGTTCACCGTTAAGGTGAAACGCGTCCTTTTTGCCTTCCTTTATCTTCGTGGTGGTGGTCAGATTTGACAGGGTAATAGACAGATTGGGCGTAGCGGGCAGGTTGCCGGGCTTGCTTTGTTTGCCCCAGTATTTCACTAGGGCAATATTTGGGTGCGCTTGGGCTGTAGTTGTATTTTGCATAGCGGCGCAATGTTACCTCATATCTTCCGGTGGGAGCAGCTCGCTTGGGCTGGAGGCAAAATTTTCAGGTAAGCGTGCGCTGAGTGGCCAACGCATAGGACCTAAGTGCGCGTCATCTTGGAAAGGCCAAAAGGCCAAAAAGCCAAAAGGCCAAAAGTCAAAGAGGCAAAAAAATAGACGATAAATCAGCGACTTACAGCCTATCTTTCGGCAAGTTAAGCCCTGGTTGAGGGTTAGTTGGGTACTAAATAAGTGCTACATATAAGCGGGCGGTCGTGTGAAACCAAACCCTGCCAATTCCAGTTTTTGCGCTACACCGATGGTGATTAAGTCACCCAGCTCCGGTCCAACGATTTGTACGCCAATGGGCAACCCATCTTTATTCAGCCCCGTGGGGATAACCGTAGAGGGTAGGAAGGAGACCCCAGTAAGCCCAGCCCAGAACACTTGCTCAAAGTAGGGACGCTCTTGGTTGTCTACTTGCAGCGTGCGTTCGGCAAAGGGTCTTTGGTCGTGTTTGAAGGCGGGCGTTGCCATCATAGGTGTGAGCAAAATATCGTATTTGCCGAAGAACTCGTGCCAGACCCAGCGCAGTTTGTGCCGGGCTTCATTAGCCTCACCCCATTGCTTAAAGCTTGAAACTTGAGCGCGCAATACTTTTGAGCTTTCGCGGTCGTCATTTGGGTCTAAGTCTTTCACGTACTTAAGCAAATTCTCATAGTCCGCGTCCGACATGCGCATAGCCATAGTTGAA
>JAOJBS010000037.1:0-11859 GCA_028228615.1 Pseudomonadales bacterium
AGCGGTCACAATGACCTCTTCAATCTGACGACCTTCCGCCAAAAGCAAATTTGGCGCAAGAATTGCGGTTAACGCGGCCCCGGAAATGAGGCGGTTCTTTCGTATCATCAAGTTACTCTCCAGTTATTGAATGAAAGCGGCGCGTTTTTTAACAGATACCAAAAGTGTACGCAAACGTTTTCAATATGACCGAACAATTTAGGTTAGATTTGAGCAAAAATCGCACAGAATTTTAAACATGGTGGTCATAAATAGTCTAAGGTGAAGGGTGGCTTTGAATAAGTATTTGATCACTAATAGTGGACAATTTTGGTAGATTTATCTCAATTAAAACAATCAGTTAGACACCAAGACACTGAAAGCAAAGTATAGTACCTAGACAAACCTTGGGGCGGCTTAAAGTTTAACGAGACTTTAACTACCCACTTACGCACCTTATAAATTTATTTAGGAGAAAGAAATGGAAATAGATGTGTTTTGGTCTTTCCGCAGCCCATGGTCCTATCTGGCAACGCCGCGTCTCAGACTTTGGCAAGAGCGCTACGAGTTAACCGTTAACTTTCGTCCGGTATACCCTATCGCAATCCGCACGCCAGACTTTTTTCACCAGGTACCGGCTCAGTGGAGTAGTTACTTCATGACAGACTTAATGCGCGTGGCGGATTTTTTACAGCTCCCTTTGATTTGGCCTCAACCAGATCCTGTGGGCCAATACCATGGCGAAGATGGCAAGCCCTATACCGAAGAAAAGCAGCCTTACATCCACAGGCTGACTATGCTGGGCATACTTGCTCAGGAGCAAGGCCAGGGCATTGAATTTGCTGATGAAATCTCTCGGCTAATTTGGTCCGGCACCAAAAACTGGCACGAAGGCACAAAACTGCAGGACGCAGCAAGCAGATGTAAGCTTGATCTTGGCTCTATGGATGAACAGATACAGCAAGAGTCATCACGCTTAGAGGCGGCGATACAAACCAACCAGAAAGCGCACGATGCAGCAGGACACTGGGGTGTACCCACCTGCGGATACAAGGGCCAAGCATACTTTGGCCAAGATCGCCTAGATGTGCTGCTGTGGGCGCTCAAGAAGGACGGGCTGAAAGAGCGTTAGACAAATCCGAGTAACAAAGCCGCAAGTCTCGTTTCCCCACGCAGAACGCAAAAGCTCCATAACTGGATAGGCCATAGTACTAGGGAGACTTTATGTAAATGGAGCGGGAAACGAGACTCGAACTCGCGACTTCCACCTTGGCAAGGTGGTGCTCTACCAACTGAGCTATTCCCGCTTTGTGTAGCTTTGCGCTAAACAGGAGCGGAATTCTAACGAAGTACGGCTGGGAGTCAAACCCAATCACGCACATAGACTCAACTATCTTCGTTATAGGCTGAAAAATCTCACCAACCATTCAAAAAACCGTAAATATCGGCTTGCAATATGCCCGCCTTGGGACATAATCAGGGTCCAATTAACAACAACTAAAGGAGGTGATCAGTGGTATCTATTGCAAGTTTCGAGGGACAACCTTCCTAGTTGCTCCTCACATACGAGCAATGAGGGCCGGTTTTTAACCGGCCCTTTTTATTTGGGGGACACTTTTTGACTGTTAAAAAGTGGAGAGTCAGAAACTGGAGAGTTAGAAAGTTTTTTGCGCACAACTTTGTGGACCGCTATTTAAAGAAAACTATCTGAAGCACGTTACTTGAAGAGTTTTTCCTATAAGCGTTATCCCAAACCCCTCTGTAATCCGCTTCTACCCCGTCAGACGGACACTTTGTCGTCTCACTTACCACCAGAGCCAGCGGGCTTAAGCTGCTAAACTCGCACAACAGATGCTCCTACAGCCCTATTGCGCGCCATCAAGCTCACTTGCGCACCTAGCACCCAGCCTCATCACTACACTCAAGCTACCTTTCTAACGCGTCGTCTACCGGATATAGCCTGCGCCGAACTCACAGCCCTACCCTGCTCTCACATAGTTAAGCTTTGGCCTCATCATTAATGATGACATTGCGCCAGAGCGGACTCACTGAAGACACCACTAGCAAAACGATAATCATCCCAAGCCCAGAATAAATAATGGCTTGCTGAGGGCCATATAGGTCTGACATGTAGCCGCTGAGTAGAGCACCAAATGGACCTGCGCCCATAAAGGAAAATGCATAAAAGCTCATCACCCGCCCGCGTTGATTGGGGGGTGCCAACTGCTGTAGTAAAGTCCGAGACATGGGCATGGCCAGCCCACCGCAAATACCCCAGATAAAAACAAGGCTGGTAAACACTATTTGATTGGAGACAAAACCTGCGCTCATTAACACCATTGATCCAATACCTTGGGCTAGGATCAGCGCCCGACCTGCACGGGAAATATAGCCCACCCGCAACAACACCAATATCGTTAAAACCAAACCTAGGGAGTTCAACGCATTGAGGGCCGCCAAGTCAGCGGAAGAACCGGCAAATACTTCGCGTATAGCTAAAGGGAAAGCAACAATAAAACTGCCCATAAAGAAGAAGCCCATGGCAATGTTCTGAATTAACACCGCCCGCATTACCGGGTTGCCAAGCACAGTGGAGGCACCCTCCCACAAACCTTTCAGTACGGTCTCGCGATCGTTTTTTGCCACCACCACTGGGCGACCAATTTCGCCCAACTGGAAATATCCCCAAGTGCCTAAGAGTAAGATAACGGCTTGAAAACTAAGAAGATATACAGGCCCTACTGTGTCTGCGAAACCCGCCAAGGTATAACCAAGAATTTGAAAACCAAACTGGCAGAGGCTAGTGAGCATGACCATGCGCTGAACATTTTGTCCGGCAACCAAGTTCAATAGCCCGTCTCTTGCTGGGGTTAAACATGCTTGCGCTACCCCCATCAGCAACGCGTAAACAATCATCACAGGATAAGACAAAGCGTCGAACAGTAACGCGAAGATCAGCAACAATGGCAGAACTGCCGCAAACAGCTGTGACCATATGGCCTGGCGTTTTTGGCCTATTCGATCGGCCAAAACCCCGGCAATAAGGATTAGGAATAAGCCCGGTAAAAGCACCGACATCTGCGCCAAGCCAACACGCTCAGCGCTCTCGCGCAATACAATGGTGACCAGCCACGCAAACAGCACAGACTGCATACCAAAGGCCCCATACCAAGAGGAGATCGCTAACAGATAACCATTTCTAGAATTAATTACGTCACCTCTAAGCGAAAAATATAAAAGCCGAGCTACCGTGTGGTTATCTGGCAGCCCACGCTGCTAGATAAGCGAAAAACAGTATCCCTGTAAGCAGCAGACGCCTGCCTACCATTTGGGGCGTCAACGAGCCTTAATAACTCAACGCGTTAAACAATCTAGGAAGCGCTGAGCACAAACCCTTCATAGTCATTAGCGGCCACTCTATCGCAGGTTTCTCGATAGGTGCCCACGCCGCCTACATAAGGCATAAATATCCGCGGCTTGCCGGGAATATTCGCACCCAGATACCAAGAGTTACAAGAGGCAGCCGTGAACATGGTGCCTTCAGCTGCTTCGTTCACATGCGCAATCCACTTATCTTCTGCATCTAGGGTTGGCTCTATAGTGGCCAGCTCCGATTTATCCATGTAGGCAATACAGTCGCTGATCCAATCTACATGCTGCTCTATTGAGACAATCATATTGCTCAATACGGAGGGTGAACCCGGCCCGGTAATTGTGAAGAGATTGGGGAATCCACTGGCTTGCAAGCCCAGATAAGTTCGTGGACCTGCCTCCCAATGCTCAGTCAACGCCGTATTATTTCTGCCGCGAATATCAATTTTGCCAAGAGCACCGGTCATGGCGTCGAAGCCAGTGGCGTAAACCAACACGTCAAATTCGTACTCACCTTGGCCGGTTTTAACGCCATTGGCCTGAATGTTTTCTATACCGCCCTTGCGTAAATCCACTAAGGTCACGTTATCCCGATTAAAGGTTTCATAATAATCGGTATCGATGACCGGGCGCTTACACCCCATGGGGTAATCGCGAGGCATCAGTGACTCGGCGGTGTCACCGTCTTTAATCACCCGCTTAATCTGCTGTCGGTACATCTCGCAAGCCAGCTCGTTTGCCTCTGGGTCCACAGACACGTCAGCAAAGCGCCGAATGGCCACAAAGCCTTCCTCTTCAACCAGCGCCATCCGCTGGGCTTCCGTGGTCGCCAGAATTTCGTCTGTTGGCTCGACACTTTCAGCGCCACCAAAACCGAACCCATAACCAATAATGCCCACTTGCGAAGCGCGCTGTTCGTCACGAATTGCTGCGTAGTTCTTTTTCGCCTCCTGCTGGAAGGCTGCGCTCAAAGGCCCATTTTGTGCAGGCATCGTATAGTTAGGTGTGCGCTGAAACACTGTTAAGTGCTTGGCTTGTTCAGCAATCACGGGAATAGATTGAATACCCGATGAACCAGTACCAATGATACCTACTGATAGTCCTGAAAAATCTACGCCCTGCTGAGGCCAGTTACCGGTGTGATAAATAGGCCCAGCAAAATCCTCTGCACCGGCAATAGTCGGCGTATTAGGAACGGACAAGCAGCCTGTTGCCATAATGCAAAAACGCGCGCTGTAATGGTCACCGGCTTGGGTACTGATATCCCAACGTTTACTCTCTTCCGCAAATACAGCGCTGGCTACGCGTGTGTCAAATTGAATATCTGAACGTAGATCAAAGCGCTGAGCCACGTGGTTGGCATACTGCAAAATCTCCGGCTGCGCTGCCATAACCTCGCTCCAGTTCCACTCTTGCTGCAGCTCTTCAGAGAAACTATAAGAATACTCCATACTTGGCACATCACAGCGAGCACCCGGATAACGGTTCCAATACCAAGTGCCTCCTACATCGCTGCCGGCCTCTAACACTTGGACACTCAACCCCAGCTGGCGCAAACGGTGCAACATGTACATACCGGAAAAACCCGCACCGACCACTACCACATCAACCTGAGTAGGCTCTATTTGACTGTTCAACTTCATCCCCTTCTTCTACTAGCTACATATGGTCATACACTGCAGCTTACCCTCACCCCACCTCAACACCCCTGACCAGCAAAGCGGAGGGCGTGTTGAGATTTACTGTTGCATACAGTTTACGGCGAGCCATTGGTGGTTACTAGTAGTGGTTACTCGTTGAGATTAAGAACGCCCTGAACTGGCCAAGTTGATACCCAGTCCGACGCCACATTGACTGCGCTTAGCCCAGCGGCTAGTTGTCCTGGGCAGCCGCTCGAATATAGGCCTTACGCTCAGAGGTAATGGGGTGAGAGGACAGCAACTCGAGCAAACTTCTAGAAAAGTTACTTTCCTCGTCTTTTGCGTCGTTTGGGTTTTCAGCCAAATCTTCTCTTGCATTACTCACACCAGCGCCTTGACTGTCTTTATTGGCTGAGCCTTCAACTTGCGGGCCAAGACTTATGCTTTCTGGGCTTTCTGGGCTTTCTGGGCTTTTCAAGTCCAAACTAATTGATAGCTCATCTTCATGGGAGACACCGTGACTGGCTTCAATCCGATCCAACATAGTGGCGAGCTTCAAGGGAGAAATTCCTAGCGCCTTGAGTTCAACAATGGCAAATTCGTCGGCTTCACGCTCATGCTTACGGGAATACGCGGCCTGCCCCAAGGTTAATGGCAGCGCCAACACGAGCTCCCCAACCCCGCCTATGTCACCGGTAATCATGGTTAACACCACCGCCCAGGCCACGCTCTGCAAAATTGATCGCTCCACATGCAATAATCGGGCATGCCCTAGCTCGTGGAAGTACACGGCCAATAGCTCTTCATCGTCACTGGTGAGTTGCACAAGGTCGTCGGTGAAGACCACGGTGGTCTGACTCAGAGTAAAAGCGTTTGCACCCACACGTTGAGCCTGACGAAAATACAATTCATCTACCTCACCCCGAGCGAGAAAAAATGCACGCAACTGCGCCTGACGCTCGTCAGACAATGCGGAGTCATCTAGCGCAAGATCCAACTTCTCAAGGGTCGAATTGGCCAGTTTTGCACTGACGCTTTCCGGCAAGATATAGGCCGTTGCTTCCGCCAACTTAGGCACCCCATAGATCCCAAATCCAAGAATAAAAAGCAGGGTACCAAGTGTCGCCGCAACTATAATGCCGCCCCGCTTTTCTAGTCCCGCCACCCAGTCCATGATTGATCCTTTACCTAAAGACGCAACCAGCTGATCTAATTCCGCTGACGCATCAGCGGCAAAAAAATCGGTTCCCTGCCAAGTTATTTTGCGCGGCATGCGGCCTAAAGCCGCTTCAATATTTAAGCGGTTTGGATCAAGTTGAAGCCTCTGCTCAGCATAAATCAATACAGCCTGCAGGCGTTCAACAGTTAGCGTCGCGGGATGTCCACGACTGCTCACGCCGTCATAATAGGTGCCGGAAAGTACTCTCATATGCCAATACCAAGATCGAATGCCTCGCCAATTTCTTCGCCAAGTGGGTTGCTCTCGCCCCCGGACTTCGCCACAAACGAGTCCAAATCAACCGCATCTACCCACAAATTGTCCTGCAAATATTGAGTCATCCGGACCTGCGCCCAGGGGTAATAAAAACCTAGGGTCACAAGTACTAATACTGTGTTGCTTACAACAATCTTACCCAGCCCAGTGACAGCGACACTCGTACCCACATAATTGTCGGCAATCTCAATATTGTTGTAGACGGCTTGAAAATACATCGCCTGATACACAGCAAAAATCATGATGTAAAAAACGAAATAAGCCGCGCCAACTAGCAAAGCCGCGAACGCGCCCATCGCACCAAAGCCAAAATCTTCATTAGCACCAAAACCTGTAACGCCAAGCAGCGAGGTCAACAATACAAGCAATATGCCGCCTACCAACGTAAAACCGAATACTGCCAATGCCAGCAGATAAAAATCAGCTGGTTCGGTGGTAGAGGTGCTGTTGGATCCACCGAATCGATAATTCGACAGTAGATACTGATTTTGTTTGTACCAAGCATAGGGAAGGCCAAAACCCAGCGTCACAACACCAAACAATGGCCACAAGAGATACGCTTTAGCCGCGCCACCCCAATCACCATCGAAGCCAAATCGGACGCCTCGCCAACTGCTCATTTGCGCATTGAAGCGCAGTGCTCGATAAATGATCCAAGGCAGTGCGGCGACAAACAACAAGCCAACCAGCCCGCTGAGAGCCGGGGGCCCAAAAGACACCAATACTTGGTAGAGCACCAACAAACCTATGGCCAGCATACGGCCCTTTAAAATTGCTATTGGATCACCCAAGTAGTCGAAGCGATCACCGTCTAGCTCGGTGTTGCCGTAGAAATAGCGTTTTGTTCTAACTGTTGCCCATGCGGAGTAAATACCTAGCGTCAGAATAGTCAGAACAATATTGACGATCCATATCCGGAAATACTCACCCCCTTCGCCATGAAACTTAAAGGGTACGCGAACAGATTCCCGCCGCATCGAGACGGGCACTGAATGTTGCGAATCGCCGCCCGTCGCCCCAGCGCTTAAACCTTCAGACATGCTCCAATCTCCTTACTATACTTTGTGCACCTTACTCCTAGCAGAAAGTAAGCGCTAACATAACTGGGCACTGACGAATGGTGTATTTTTTTGGATTAGGCATGCTTAATAGGGCGGAATGGCTTTCGCTTTAGGCGCAATTGACCAGTGGCAATTGATCGCGTGGCGGCGACTACGCCGTTGTAACCGGCCCAAGCTGAGCGCAAGGTGTGAGGCGAAAACCGAGGCTCTTTACAACAGGCATCTTTGCGCACGGATCTTTGCGCGCAGATCTTTGCAAAAGAATCTTTGCAAAAGGCATATTTAGTTAAGCTCATAGCTTACGAGCAAAAGGGATCAGGAGAGGACCTTAATGAAAAAACTTATCAAAAATACAGCAGTAACCCTAGTTATACTGACCGTTGCCGTTACAGCAATCGTGGTGATTAAAACACTCAGCCATACGCCGCCCCCTTTCAGTGACGTCGCCAAAGTAAATATTCAGTTAGATGAGGCCAAGTTGGCAACCAATCTCGCCGCCGCCATACGCTTCAAAACCGTTTCCTATCAAGCCTCCAAAGGTAAGCAAAACAAAGAATTCAGTGATTTTATAGCGTGGGTCGTGACCACCTACCCGCAAGTCAATGAGGCCTTACAACTTGAGCTTGTGAATCAGTCAATGCTTTACAAATGGCAAGGTACTGATGACGTCTTAAAACCCATTTTGATTACAGGCCACTATGACGTTGTCCCCGTCATTCCTGGCTCCGAGGCAAAATGGCAGCAACCGCCCTTCTCAGGCAACATTGTTGATGGTGTCATTTGGGGCCGAGGCGCGCTAGATGACAAGAGCGGTGTTGTTGGCATTTTGCAAGCCGTCACCTACTTACTGGAACAAGGCTTTCAACCTCAGCGCACCGTGTACTTGAGTTTTGGTCACGATGAAGAAATTGGTGGCCGCAATGGCGCCGGGGCGATAACGGCGCTGCTTAAAGAACAAGGCGTTCAATTAGCGTGGTCACTGGACGAGGGTTCCTTTGTTTTCGACGGCATTTTCCCCGGCCTAGATGCGTTGATGGCGTCTATTAATGTGGCAGAGAAAGGCAGCATTACCCTGGATATTGTCGCCAGCGCCCCCGGCGGCCACTCCTCAATGCCACCTCAGAACAACGCGGTGAGCGACTTAGCCAAAGCCATCACCAAACTGCAAGACAACCCGGTACCGGGCGGTTTGGGCGGACTGAGCACTGAGATGTTCGACAATGTCAGCCGTTACATGCCCTTCACTATGCGCGGCCTCTTCGCCAACCAATGGCTATTCGGTCCAGTGATAGACCAACAACTCAGCGCCTCAGCCACTACCAACGCCATGCTGCGCACCACTACCGCGCCTACCATGTTGTCCGGCAGCGTTAAGACTAATGTCCTACCTATTGAGGCCATTGCCACAGTCAACTTTAGAATTCATCCAAGAGATAACATGCAGAGTATTGAAGACTACGTGACCCAACTTGTGGCAAGCGACACCATTAGCGTACGCGCGCGTGGCGGCATCAATGCCTCAGCGGTATCAGACTGGAACGCTAAGGGTTATGAGGACATTGCTCGGAGCATGCGCGAGGTTTACGGCGATATTGCCGTGGCGCCAGGGCTAATGATAGCGGGCTCAGATAGCAAACATTATGGGCAAGTGGCGGATAACGCCTACCGCTTTAATCCATTTGTTTTAGCTTCAGAGGATCTCACTGGCTTTCACGGTACCAATGAAAAAATCACGGTTGCGAACTTTGCCCAAGGCGTACGGGGATATATCCAGATCATTCGCAATGGTAGCCAAGAATGACCGCGGTGGGTATTACTTCGCTAGGATAGACGAGGGCATTCGCCTCATTCGAGTGGACAATAATGCGGACCCAGAAATGAAAAAACCCTCTAAGACATAAGTCTTAGAGGGCTTCTCAATATGGCGTCCCCAAGGGGAGTCGAACCCCTGTTGCCGGGATGAAAACCCGGAGTCCTAGGCCTCTAGACGATGGGGACTGGTCTTCTTCAGAAACTTCGCATTTCTGCTTTCTGGAGAAGGCGCGAATTCTATGAACCAGACTCGCGCACGTCAAGTAATCGCTGTATCTATTTTGCATGAATTTGCATGAAACCGACTTTAGTGCACTTTTGGCTAAAAACGGATGCCTAAACCTAGGGTGTAAGTGGTGTCTGTTTTTTCATTGCCTTCCGTGGGGTCAGTTTCGTAATTAAGATCCACCCGAAATGCAGTATCAATTCGATGATTGAGTGCAAAGCGCAGCCCCGAAGAACTGGACAAAACTTGACCGCGGTCATCCTCTGGAATAATCAACAAGGTCTGACGATGAAATAGCTCAACCCGCTTGGCAAAAAAGTAACGGTTATAGTCTAGACCCCACCTGATGGCTGGACTCACCTCATCATCGCCGTCTAACTCCTCTTGAACCGCACTGAGACCCAGTTCTGTAGATAACGCGCCGAAACTGTTATCAACAAACTGATAACCGGCACCCATACCTAAGCTAATACGCTGATCTACATCTTTGATGGGATCACTGAAATATTCTGCGTTGGCAGAGCTAAACCATTGGTCAGACAAAAACAGTTTAAAGCCATAATCCAAATCTAGCTGATCCTTAGTCTTTAGCCCCTCGCTGTCTTCAGTGTTGACCAACAAGGTAATCTGGTGGGCAGTTCTGTCGCGCTTATAGTCGGACTCTATCAACGTATTGTAACTTTCAGCCGTGGAGTTTCCCGACGACAGCGCCAACGCTAGATCTACCCGAGAATCCCATTCCCTAACTAACGAGGTGAACGCGAGCCTACTTTGAGTTGCGAGCACCAGGTCTTCAATGGCGAACGGTATGTTAGCGTTGGCGGTGATCGCAACAGGGGCGCCATCAACACTGGCTAAGCGGCCCACCACCCGTTTGTCCTGCAAACGTAAGGTATAGTTCCCTTCTGTCTCTATTTCGCGAACTGCCGCCATATCAATGACCACATCGCCCGCGTAAGTGGTAGATAAAACCAGCCGCCCCCCAGCAATGCTGTCTACCTCACCCGTTAACACATCACCGTTTTCTACAACCACGGTGTCCCCAAGTGCAGCCCTTGGAATGATAGTGCTGAACAAAAGCAGCAAAAAATAGCGCGTCATTTACTTATTCCTAATGTCGGCTGAACTTACCGATTCTTATTTCTAGTTTCTTTTGAACTTTTTAAAACTTTTTTCAATTTGGTTTTGTCGTCAGTTTGTGCGTTTTTATCCGCCGTCTTTCCTGTCTTTGGTTCTGTCTTTGATTCTGAGTTGGATGCTGACCTCAGAGCAGATATCGAAGCTGGCTTATTGGCCGCTTTTTATCTCGAGCAACTTCTGCCCCACCCAGTGGCGGGCAAAATGTGAGGCTGTGCGACCACTGCGCACACCTCGGGCTAATGCCCAACGCAAAGCATCCTGACGGAAAGTTGCACGTTGAAATTCTTCCCTATCAATTTGACTGGGGTCGTAGTCGGCGACCAATCTCTGCACCCACACCTCTGCCATATCCACATAAGCCTCTTGACGAAAGGGATAAAACGACAGCCACAAACCGAACCTATCTGAAAGCGAGATCTTTTCTTCCACCGCTTCACCATGATGCAACTCACCCTCAACTAATCCGCTTTTGCTGTTGTCGCTGCCGCGCTCTGGCAACAAATGGCGTCTATTAGAGGTCGCATAAAAAATGACATTGGCAGCGCCTTTAAACACAGACCCCTCTAATGCACTTTTCAGAATTTTGTAGGAGGCATCGTCCTCTTCAAATGACAGATCGTCACAGAACACAATAAATCGATAAGGCTCAGCGCTCAGACGCGCAACTATCTCCGACAACTCTTGCAACTCGTCCTTGCGCAGCTCCACCAACCGCAGGCCGTCTTTGGCATATTCCTGCAGCAAACCATGTATTAGCGACGACTTACCCGCTCCGCGAGCGCCCCAAAGCAGCGCATTATTAGCAGGAAGGCCGGCGACAAACTGGGCAGTATTAAGCTGCAATGACGCCTTCTGAGCATCAATGTGCAGCAAATCATCCAACGCTTGGGTTTGTGTTTCAGGAAACCCAACAAAATCTGACTGCCACCGCCCTCGCTGCCATACGGCGGCAGTGCTTACGTTCCAGTCAATGGCTGGCATGACGGGCAATATGCGTAAAATACGACTCAACACCTCGTGCATTAAATCTTTTCCAGCAACTTGATCAGTGGCGGTCTTCACACCCTTCCCCTTGTTTTATGTCTTTATTCGTTAGTTTGTTAATTAGTTCGTCTAACACAGTTGTTACATACA
>JAOJBS010000038.1:0-10394 GCA_028228615.1 Pseudomonadales bacterium
CAACTTTTAATATAAAGGTATCGCGTTTATGAGTACACTACGACAGCAACCTGAGGTGATTGCGGCAGCACTTGGCGCATCGACCATTGCCATTGTGGGTTTATCCTCTAATCCTATGCGGCCCAGCTACGGCGTTGCCGAGTACCTAATTAATGCCGGCTTTGCAGTGATTCCAGTGAACCCTCGGGAGCAAGAGGTACTGGGATTAACCTGTTATCCCAGCCTTGCCGAGGTGCCTGTGGCCATTGATATGGTAGATGTGTTTCGTGAATCCTCCGCGGTACCTGATATTGCCCAACAAGCGGTTGCAGTTAGCGCTAAGTTTTTGTGGTTACAACTGGGCGTGATCAGCGATGAGGGTGTTGCGATTGCCGAGGCAGGCGGCATGCAGTGCGTTGTGGATTTATGCACAAAGATTGAACACCAACGCCTATTGTAAAGGGACCTAAAAAAAGTAACCGGGCGTAAAGGGACGTAAAAGCCCACAACAGGCCCTTAACGCACTTAGCCCCTCTTATGACCGTTATCTAAGGCTGTTATCTATGCCTTCTATCTATTGTTGTTCAAGCGCTGGGGGGGGGGTGAAGGGTCTTTTCAATAGATAGGAGCTAGATTGATAGAAATTTATTAGACAGGCGCCCAAACTCTGCCTAGTCGGCTGTCTAATCAGCTGTCTAATCAGCGTTCTATGTAGGAAGGCCCACCAACATTTTGGCAGCGACACAAAAGGCATGTATTGCCTCGCGCATATCGTCACGCCGAGCTTGGCCTGCACTTTCACTGAAACAAAAGCTCAACCGCAGTTGGTTCATGCCTGCGCCTGTGTCTCTTTGCCGTGCATCGATGGGGTAGAAGTCATACATGGGTATAACCACTAGTCCGTGCTGCATGACCATTTGTTCAATCATTGCGTCGTCTGTGAGGACAGGCCCATTTACGCCGTCTGCCAAAAAACTGAACACAGTAAAAAAACCGCCATCAGGTAGGGTCCAGCTGAAATACTCACGGTACTGACCCAACTCTTGTTCTAGTACTTCTAGCAATATCTCGCGGTTTTCGCGGTAGACCACCAACTTGCTCTCGGCCAAAGGCCACATGCTTTGTAATTCGGTAAAGCCACCTTCGCCATCTGCTTCGTGCAGTAGGGCTTCAAAACCCATCAGCGCACCGGGGTTATGAAAGAGCAGCTCGCTGCTAGATTCCACCAGTGCCAGTTCAGACAAGGGCACGCTTTGGCCTTGGCTGATTTCTAGCTCTGCCTCGCTATAAAGGAAGCCCACTCGTGGGCCGGGAAAACCAATTTTTGAACCGGTAAACAGGTGTACTACTTGGTCTGGCGCCATGCTGAAGAAGGGCTTAGGACGCTTATCTGCATCGGCGAAATTGATGTACAAGTACGGGGCGTCCTCAACAATGAGAATGCCCTCTTCTTTAACCACACCCAAAATTTCTTCACGGCGCTTTTGCGTGAAGGAAAATCCGCCCGGATTGTGCCCATCTGGTACCGTGTAATAAAAGGGAACAAAGTAGCCTTGCTCACGCGCTGCTCTAATCTGCTTGCGCATCAGCTCTGGCTTTGGCCCTTCGCCGTCCATGTCTACACTGAAAATTCTGGCGTGCTGGCATAACGCCGCGCGCGCTGTGAAGCCCGCGTATGTGGGCGCGTCGGTGATATAGGCCACCTGCTCGCCGCTGCGTTCAAACATGGAGCAAATTAGGCTGATGCCGCCAGATGCGCCAACTGTAGGAATGAGTTTGCTAGGGTCTAATGTACGCCCCCAGTCTTTGCCGTAGACTCGGGCGAATGTCTCGCGCACCGAGACTGGACCTAGCGTGTCTGTGTAGGAGTAAGATTCACGCAAGTACTCTGGCAAAACATCTGGGTCGTTCAACCCTTCCTGCTCGCGCAAATGCGCAAAGTAGCTTGCTTGATGCTGTAAAAAACCTCTGGGATCGGTGACTTCTGGGTGGGGGTAGCCCGCACCTAAGTGGTGTACTTTAAGTCCACGCTCGTTGGCGATTTCACGCAAGCCAGGCAGCGATGCGGCCATTTTCCGTGTGACCGAAACTGCTTGTTTTTGTACTTTTGGGGCGACTAAGTTAGCCAATCTACTTCCCTTTATTCACTGCTGAAAATTTTAACTGCATATCAATTGCGCGCCGCTTGCTGAAACCCAAGATGGCGGCGCTCACACCTAACTTTATGAACCCAATAACCGCGCTACAAGGCTTGATAGAAGCAGGCCATAAAACTGGTCACAACTTTATGAGCTTTACTGGGTGCTGTCGACAGGACAATTGCTTGTGGGGCAAAAAAGTCTATTAAAGCTTGAGGAGTGCTTTAGTCTTCTATGGCCTTTTTGCGGTGCTTGTCTGCCGCCGAAGCTTTAACTTTCTTACCGAATTGACGCTCGCGGTTATGCCGTTGAGACACTGACTCTCTATTAATGGCCTCTTCGATTTTGAGCTTGGCGTAGCTTTCTAGCCGGCGTGGATCTAGACCACCATCAGTTACGGCCTGACGCACTGCACACCCCGGCTCCGCCTGATGCGCACAATCATTAAAACGGCACATCTGGGCCAACTCATCGACATCTGCAAAGAGCAGGTCTACGCCCTCTTCCGCTTCAGCAATTTGTAACTCACGCATACCTGGGCTGTCTAATATGACCCCACCCTGAGGCAGTTTATGCAGCGAGCGGTTAGTAGTGGTATGGCGGCCCTTGTCGTCCTCGTCGCGCACGCTCTGAGTAAACTGCACTTGGTGACCTGTAAGCGTATTCACCAGGGTCGACTTACCCACGCCGGAAGAACCCAGCAAAGCAATGGTTTGACCGCTGGCGCACCAAGGCAGCAATGGCGCCACGCTGTCTTCATCTAGCGCATTGACCACAAAGGAGGAGATATTTCTAAACTGCGCTTGCAGCTCATCTTGAAAGGTTTCTACATCTGCGGCCAAATCAGACTTGGTCAAAATGAGCACTGGCTCTATACCCGAATCCATGACTACAGATAGATAGCGCTCTAAGCGCGCGGGGCTGAAGTCTGTATTACATGAGGTGACGATAAACGCGGCATCAACATTGGCGGCGATGAGCTGTACGCCGCCGCCAGAAGGACTGAGTCTTTTAACCAAACTTAGGCGCGGCAAAATATGCGTGAGTGCGCCTGTGTAGGCATCTACTAACACCCAGTCGCCCACGGTAGGCCGGCTTTCTTCTGCGCCGCGAAACCATTTACCGCTTAACGGCACCTTGTCTGAGCCTGTACTTAACACCGGCGCAACTTGCAGGCCAGTGCGCTGCACCGCGGTAACGCGCACCACACGCAAAGACTTAGCTGGCGTTGCTTCGCTATACGGCACATCAATTTGAATATCTGGATTTACGCTAATCAGCCCTTGCATGAAAAAAAGGTTTCCAGCCAAGAACGTTGAGAGTGGGTATGTCGGCGTAGATTGTCATACGGGGGTGTTATAAATCCTTTTTCAGCTTTGACCAATTTGGGCTAGGCTCGAACATGAGAGTGTACAAACTTACGCGCTGATTTACCTCACTACTCGCTTGTAAGAATACAACGCCTTTTCCTGAAGATTGGTCTGCATTACAAAAAAGAAAAGACAAGCCCACTAGACGGCGGCCCGGGCCGGCGGGCAAGCCTTGCTAAAAATCCCACACAGGGTTGGGGCTCGTTTTGAAAACTGGATCTAGTGCCGACAGCAAAGTTTGCGGTGCCTGCAAACCATCAGAGATGGCCAAGCTGGTTGCAGGGGCCACGCCCCAAAGCAGGCGGCTAAACGTGTTTACAGAACAAGACAAATTAGGTAGCGATTTATCTAGCTTGCCTTGCGGCACTAAACGGGCCTTGGATTTATCACCAAATTCCACCACGTAATGGCCACCAACGCCCATCCAAGGCTCTTTTATTTTGGTGGTCACTTGTTTAGCCGCCTGCAAAACTTCGGTTACTGGGTCTGTGAGGGACAAATTAAAGCGTACCGGGGAACCTGAATAACGGACCGCGCTTACGCAGGCGGGCAGGTCTAATATTCTCAACTGATACCAAGCGTAGGTATTTTGCTCGGCGTAATATTTACCTTCTTCAGCAATGGCCTGCTCTCGAAAGGGTCGCTTAAGCATACTTTGCAATTGTATCTCTGGTGGTTCGCGCAGCTTTATGGAGTAAATTTGATCGGCAAGAGATTTGAGTAACGCCAATAGTTCCAATAACTGCTCGCCGTTGCTGTAGCCTATTTTTTCTAAAGTATAGGGTCCGTGCTCGCCTTCACCGGAAAGCCAGATAAAATGTGTGAGGGTTTTGCCGGAAAAATAACCCAAGCCGAAGCTGTTCTCGGACATAAGGCATTCGGCCCGAGCGCTGTGGGCATTGTTGATCACCACGGCGCCATGTTTGCGCGGACGATTCACCATAGCTGTGAGCATTGCGTCTGAATCGGCCTCGCTTAATCTACTGGGCGTACGCGGTTTTACTGACACATCAATTGAACTGGGGTCGATGGCGAACTCATTGGTATAAGCGCCAGTACCAAAACCCACTTTGTTGTAGAACCCTTGGTCGAACATACCCAGGGCGGCAACCGCAGCGCCCTTTTTTGCGCCGCGGGCAAGTTGCCACGCAGTTAAGTTTTGCGCAAAACCTTGGCCTCGACCGATGCGACTGGTGGTTACCGCCGCGATCACGCACAAGGGCAAATCTGTTTCGTCCAGGCGCATGGTGCCAGACTGGGCGAGCACCGAGCACTCAGGTTCGCCGTTGATACATCCCACTACCGTGTCGTCTACGGCAAAAATGATGTCCATGGCTTGTTCTTTGTTCTCGTGGGTGGCCCACGCAATTTCACGCCAAATACGCTTGATGGATTGAATGTCTTTATTGAAATTTAGCTGTCGGTATTCAATCTTGGCTAGATTGCTGTCTCTGTGAGCTGCGGGCCTAATTTTTTTTGTTTTTCTGGCTGCTTTCTTTACTACTTTCTTTACTACTTTCTTTGCTACTTTTTCCATGTGGGCTACTCTTGGCAATGCGGTATGCCAAAAGCTTATAAAGACAACTCTGCGCTGTACAGGTTAACCTCTCACCGGTAAGATTTTTTCGACCTACGGTGTTTTTCTTCCTTCTCCCGCCAAGCCTTGCCCAGACCTAATGCTTAACCGATAAATTTTTGACACTAAGCCCCCGGCGGCAACACAGGGCGGCTTACCGGGAAGTGCTTATTATTCACAGCCATATCTAATAACGCGGCTTTATCTGGATATTGGGCCAGTGCCTCCAACTGCATTCTGGTGACCGTCATCAGATCAAATTCTTTAGCGGCATGTCGGGCTAACGCTTCTTGTGGCGTGATCCAAGTGCTGGCCACGGTTTCTTGTTCATCATGACTACCGCGCTGACTCTCTGGTGCACCAGCGATAAAGAAACAAGTGTCGAACCTGCGCGGACGTCCTAGTGGCGTAACAAATCGGTTGTAATAATGCACATGATCTACCGCTAGCTTTAACGCTTCTTTTTGACAAATATCTAACAGGGTCATCTGACCATCATGAAGAGGATCACGATAAGCAGAGAACCGTTGCTGCACTGCTTCTTCCGCGAATGAGACCAATTCGCCTTGGTTGTTATAAGCCAACATCAAGCCCGCTTCTTCAAAGGTTTCACGAATGGCTGCTAGCCAAAAACCGCGCCAATCGTCACCCAGTGATGCGACCTGAAGGTCTTGGTCTTTTGACGGCCCAAAGCAGTGCGCGTCATACTCCAGTTGGTGGTCATCGGCGTCGACCTTGCCGCCCGGGAAAACATACATACCAGAGGCAAAAACGGCGCTGCTGGTGCGCTTAAGCATAAATATTTCATAGCTGGTGGCGGCTTCGCGCACTAAAATTACTGTTGCGGCCGGCCGAATTGGTTGCTCGGCATTGCTCTGCGACCCAGTTGCAGGGTTAGTTTCACCTTGGTTGGCACTAGACGACAAAAGATTCTCCCATTTATTTTTCTTCAACAGAATTAGAGGCTAACCCCTAGGCCCGCCTATTTCCAAGACTAATAAAAAGAACAAATAAAACAACAAATCAAAGAACAAATTAGTTGGGTCATTAGCCGGGGCATTAAAAGAAGGGTCCATGAATGGCAAAAGTGGGATGGATAGCGCTGTGGAATGGCTGGCGAAAAACCCATAGGTCTGTTCTCTCTCCATACAATCTAGTAACGTCACGGGCGGGGAAACAGGATCAGATATTGGCGGCGTGAGCGATTTTGCTTTTTCAGTTGGCGCTTAAACAAGCACTACCTTAAAAGGCAATCAACTGGCTCGACTGCGCAATTATTTGCGCTATAAGCTCAGGTACATTTTTAGCTGGCTACTTGAATTACGGGCAACCCCGCTGACGTTGTAGCAAGGCGAATAGGTGCTCACGGAGAGAGGAGAATAAGAAGATGAAACTCAGCGTAGAATTTCCAAGCGTCGCTTATAGAGAGGGGCCTGCTGCGGTTAAAAAGCTGGCCAAAGCCATTGAGGACATTGGCTTTGATCAACTAGATATGTTTGACCATGTATTAATGGGTTATGGCACAGACCAGCGCCCTGCGCCCATGTACCCACCAAAAATGCCTATTATGGAAGCCCTAATGGTGCTCTCCTATGCCGCCGCTGTAACCGACCGCATAGGCTTGGGTACCGAGGTGCTCATTCTGCCCCAGCGCCAACCGACTCTGGTGGCCAAACAAATCAGTACTTTAGATACGCTTTCTGGTGGCCGCGTACGCTTGGGCGTTGGCGTGGGTTGGCAGGCGTCTGAATACGAGGCTCTGAACGAGGACTTTGGTAATCGCGGTAAGCGGATGGATGAGAGCATTAAACTGATTCGCGCCTATTGGACCGATGAAGAGGTGAATTTCCAAGGCGAGTTTTATACCGCCAATGCCATGGCAATGGAGCCTAAGTCGCCCCAAGGCAGCAAGTTACCCATTTGGATTGGCGGCACATCAAAGGCTGCGTTACGTCGGGTGGCAGAACTGGGCGATGGTTGGTTGGCTACAGCAATAGAAGATGTAGATGTAGCGAAAAGTTTTATACAGCGCATACACGAGCACGCTGAAAGCATTGGCCGCAATCCAAATGAGATAGGCATGCAAATGATGTTAGACGTGCCGCCGCGCGATGAAGCTGGCAAGCAATTTTATAAGCACGCAGACAACGTCTTGGCCCGAGCCGATGCAGTAAAGTCTGCGGGCTTTGAGTGGGGGGCATTAAACGCCACCGCCATGTTCCAAGCTGGCTACAAAAGCGTAGATGCGCTGATAGATCAGTTGGCCGTATTACACGACGCACTGCGTGCGCACCTAGGAAAATGATGATGAACGAAGAGAATAACGACGCTTATTGGAAGGCCAATATAAGGCTCATGCTGATCTTATTGAGCATCTGGTTTTTGGTTTCTTTTGTGTTTGGTATTTTGTTAGTCGACACATTGAATCAAATTCAGTTCTTTGGCTTTAAACTGGGATTTTGGTGGGCGCAACAGGGTTCCATTTATGTATTCATCATTTTGATTTTTACCTACACCGTGATGATGCAGCGCATTGACCGTAAGTTTGGCGTGTCTGATGACGATGAAGATGACGCCGCTAAAAATGAGGAGGTGCAATAACATGGATGCACAAACACTGACTTACATTTTTGTTGCCTTCACCTTTTCGGTTTACATCGGCATTGCCATTTGGTCGCGCGCAGGCACCACCAACGAATTCTATGTTGCTGGCGGCGGCGTCCCCCCCGTACTTAACGGCATGGCCACAGCAGCAGACTGGATGAGCGCCGCGTCGTTTATCTCAATGGCCGGCATTATTGCCTTTGCGGGTTATGACGCCTCGGTCTACCTAATGGGCTGGACTGGCGGTTATGTGATTTTGGCCATGCTACTGGCCCCCTACTTGCGCAAGTTTGGTCAATTCACAGTGCCGGACTTTATTGGCACACGGTACTACTCATCCACCGCAAGAGTGGTTGCGGTGGTTTGCCTCATTCTAATTTCATTCACCTATGTTGCCGGTCAAATGCGCGGCGTAGGCATTGTGTTCTCACAATTCTTGAACATACCCATCTTTTGGGGCGTGATTGTGGGCATGGCTATTGTATTCGTCTACGCAGTGTTAGGCGGCATGAAGGGCATTACTTACACCCAGGTCGCACAATTTTGTGTACTGATGTTTGCCTATCTGGTGCCCGCTATCTTTATCTCAATGTTGGTCACCGGCATTCCCATACCACAGATTGGTTTAGGTGCGCAGGTTCTAGATGGATCAGGGCTTTCGGTCTTAGAGAAACTTGACCGCACCCTCATTGACTTAGGCTTTGGCGCGTACACCGAAGGCAGCAAAAGCACCATTGATGTATTTGCCATTACTATGGCGCTGATGATTGGTACAGCGGGGTTACCCCATGTGATTGTGCGCTTCTTCACCGTACCTAAAGTGTCAGACGCGCGTAAATCCGCTGGTTACGCCCTACTGTTTATTGCCTTGATTTACACCACTGCGCCGGCAGTGGGCGCGTTTGCAAGAATCAACTTTATAGACAACGTACACAACGCTGAGTACGCAGACATACCCGCGTGGTTTCAAAGCTGGGAAAACATTGGCCTCATTGGCTGGGAAGACAAAAA
This sequence comes from Pseudomonadales bacterium, assembly GCA_028228615.1. Classification (GTDB taxonomy): domain Bacteria; phylum Pseudomonadota; class Gammaproteobacteria; order Pseudomonadales; family Azotimanducaceae; genus UBA4421. The sequence continues at coordinate 8,679 of JAOJBS010000038.1, forward strand.
CGGCGACGGTAAAATTCAATATGCACCCGGCGCGCCCTTCCAAGGCAAGCCCACATTTTCGGACCAACGCCGGGCAGATGGTTCGCGCGAGATTACCAACGCAGCCACTGACAACACCAATGAAGTGTATGTAGACAGAGATATTATGGTGTTGGCGAACCCAGAAATTGCCGCGCTGCCTGCTTGGGTTATTGCCCTAGTTGCAGCAGGCGGGTTAGCCGCCGCCTTATCAACAGCCGCTGGATTGTTGCTGGTTATTTCAACGGCAATATCACATGACTTATTAAAGAAGACCTTTGCCAAGGGTATAAGCGATAAACAGGAATTGTTTTATGCACGAGTTGCCGCCGCCACAGCCATTGGTATTGCAGGATATCTAGGCATAGACCCGCCAGGGTTTGTGGCTCAAGTGGTCGCCTTTGCCTTTGGTTTAGCCGCAGCGTCGTTATTCCCAGCGATATTGCTAGGCATCTTCGACCGACGCATGAATAAGGAAGGCGCCATAACCGGAATGTTAGCTGGCTTGGTTTTCAGCTTTAGCTATATTGCTTTCTTCAAATTTGTTGCGCCAGAAATGAATATTGCGGAGTATTGGCTGTTTGGCATTTCACCAGAAGGCATTGGCAGCATAGGCGCGGTGGTTAACTTTACGTTGGCATTTGTAGTCTCTAGGCTGACACCAGATGTGCCTGCGGAAGTTGTTGCCATGGTAAATAACATTCGCATACCAAGGGGCGTGAACAAACCGTCTATGCATTAGTGCAGTGGTGCAGTAGCGCAGTAGCGCGCTGGCGCAAAAGGACTAAGACATAACTGGCCAATTGAAAGACAACCGCTACTTGAGGCGCGGCACTTAACGGTGTCGCGTAAGCTTACTGATCATTTGATAACGTCACCTACTAAGAACGCACGCCACCACTGGCTAAAATCACTTCACCAGTGATCCAGTTAGACTCTGGCGCGCACATCAAATAGATCGCATTTGCAGCGTCTTCTGCTGTACCAATACGCCCTAGTGGTGACGCCAAACTTGCTTGCTCAATCTGTTGATGACTCAAGCCCACTTTGCGTGGTTGACCTTTCACCATTGAGATATTCGGTTCCGTTTCGTAGGGACTAGTCAGGCGCGTGTCGATGGCGCCAAAGGCCACCGCGTTCACGGTGACATTAAAGCGGCCCCACTCTTTTGCTAGAGTCCGAGTCAAACCCACCACCGCTGCTTTACCCGCTGAATAAGCGAGCTGGGTTGCACCACCGTGCAGGCCCATTGTTGAGGAGATATTAACTACTTTACGTACGTGAGAAGACGAATCAGCATTGCCGCGCAGCCAGCGTCCGTAGGCGCGCAATACTCTGAATTGCGCAGACACATGGATATCTAACATTGCATCCCACTGCTCGTCACTCATATTGTGAATAGCGCCATGCCAAATATAGCCGGCATTATTGACAATAATATCCAAGCCACCAAAGGCTTCAATACCCGCTTCAACGAGCCGATCGCCTGCATCTAATTCTGTTAAGTCTGCCGGGTAAGCAATGGCACCGGGTAACTTGTCGGCTACTTGCTGGGCCACATCTGCATCTAAATCATTAACCAACACTCTGGCGCCAGCGTCGGTGAGTTTCTTCGCTGTTGCCGCGCCAATGCCGCGACCTGCGCCCGTGACCAATGCAAATTTACCCTGCAAATTACTCATAAAACTCTCCAAGCAT
>JAOJBS010000039.1:0-10299 GCA_028228615.1 Pseudomonadales bacterium
CACCAGCGATTTTTCTAAGTATCCTTTTGCGAGCGTCGTGCATGATTTAAATGCGCCGGACAATATGGGTCTCTTGAGCTTGTTGGATCGGTTGCGCAGCTTTGGCCTTGCTCGGGCGTTAAGCCTTGCCATCGTTAAGGGCGAGGTCGACGTTAGTGAGCCGCTGGCGATTACACGTAGCGCTTGGGCGGACTCAATCAATGCAGCGGATATGCACAACGAACCTGGCCACTTTACGACCTTTGTTGCCTACGAGTACACAACCACCTCTGATGACGCAGGCAGCCTGCACCGCAATGTTGTCTTCCAAGGCAGCGATCTTGTGCCAGAAGTGCCATTCTCGCGCATCCATTCCAGAGACCCAGAAGATTTATGGGACTGGATGGATACCCTGCGCGAAGCGGGTGTGGAATCTATAGCGATACCGCATAACTCCAACAAGTCTAATGGCCATATGTTCAAGTTGGTTGATTGGGCTGGTGACCCAATTGATGATGACTACGCCGTGAAGCGTATTCGCAATGAACCGTTGGTGGAGATCACACAAATAAAAGGTACCTCTGAAACACACCCAGCGCTGTCCACCCGAGATGAGTGGGCAGATTTCGAGCTAGTGAGCACTCGCGGGGTAGGTGTGGGGCGTCCTCAAGCCAGTAAAGTTGAAGGCAGTTATGTGCGCGAAGCGCTGCGGCAGGGTCTGGCGTTAGAAGCTCAAGGCATAACGAACCCTTATGCGTTTGGTCTAATTGGCTCTAGTGATACCCACACCGGCGCTGCGCAAAATGACGAATCTAACTTTTTGTCTAAACTAGGCGTCTTGTCAGCGGACGGGTCCCAGCGGGGCTCTGTTCCATTGGGTCTTGTTGAAAGCGTCGCGTTAAATTTTCTCCCTGGTCAAGACGTGGCCGAAATAGGCGGAGAAGACTTTTTAGATAGCCAACAAACTGAATTTGGCGCATCTGGTCTTGCCGGGGTTTGGGCGGAAGAAAATACTCGCCAAGCCATTTACGCGGCGTTTAGACGCAAGGAAACTTTTGCCACTTCCGGCCCGCGTATACGTTTGCGCTTTTTTGCGGGGTACAACTTGCCGAAGGATTTGTTGGAAACAGCGGATGGCGTGGCGCAAGCCTATGCTAACGGCGTCACAATGGGCGCGGAGTTAGCGCCGAATACTATAGTCGGCGAGCGCTCGCCATCTTTTGCTATATGGGCCCAAGCAGATGCTAACAGCGCGCCGCTGCAACGCCTGCAAATTGTTAAAGGTTGGATAGACGCTGCTGGGGAAACTCACGAAGACGTTATTGATGTAGCCTGTGCAGGGGGGGTAGGGGTAAACCCAGATACCAATCGTTGTCCGGACAATGACGCGGTAGTGAATTTGAGCGATTGCAGTTACAGCGCTAACACGGGCGACGCCCAACTACGCACGGTTTGGACAGATCCAGAGTTTAAAACCAGCGAGCGTGCTTTTTATTATACCCGAGTGTTAGAAAATCCTACCTGCCGCTGGAATACCTGGGATGCGATTCGTGCAGGCACAGTGCCGCGCGCAGATTTAGCCGCCACCTTGCAGGAGCGCGCTTGGTCGTCGCCCATCCATTACATTCCGTAGGGCATCGAGGTAATTTGGTAATCGTCTTTGAAGCAGTACTTGGCGTTTAGTGCTCTGATATTAGTACTTAGATATTAGTACCTAGGTAAAAGCACCTTGATGGCACTAGTGGCACCTATCTGCGTAAATTGGGCGACTGCTTAGATAGCTATTTAGTTAGCTTTTAAGAAAAACGTTTGTTAGATGCGGGTTTGTTCAATGCATTGCATCAGTAGTTTTTTAGAGTACCTGTCTAGAATTACTTAGCGCGGATATTTGGCGTTTCGCCAGGGCGATGGTTTTGCAAAGGTGGCAATGTACAGGTTCTCCACCTTGTCTCTAGCCCACTGGGTTTTACGTAAAAACTTCAGCGATGACTTAACAGACGGATCATTCTTAAAGCAGTTGATGTCTATTCTGTTAGCTAATCCATCCCAGTCGTAGTGCTCTACCAGTTTGGTTACAACCGTCTCGAGGGTTACGCCATGCAGTGGATTATTTTCTTGTTCGCCTGTCATATTCGAGTTGTCAGTTGTTTATTTTGCTTGGAGCGTTTTTTGTTGAATTGATTGGTGAATCGATTTTTGAATCAATGGATAAATTGATGGGAAATAGGGGAGTACTTACAAGACCTGTAGGCGTCTATTGCTATGAAGAGCAGCCTAGTTAGCTGAGGCTATGAACTTTTCCGCCGCGTTGGGCTTTAAAGGTTAGCTGTGGGTTGAATCTGCTTGGGGGTTAACGCCACAAACATGGGCGAACTACTGGGTAGTTTGTCCATGTCTGTTTTGTCTTTAGTGACTTGCTAGTTAGATAGCAGTAACCTTGTTTGCACATGGTCCTTTTTGGCCTTGGCCAACTTCGAACTCAACTGCTTGGCCGTCACTCAATGTGGCATAATCGCCGCCAGACTGGATTTCTGAATGGTGAACAAATAAATCTTTGCTGCCATCTTCTGGTGTAATAAAACCGAAACCTTTGTCGGCGTTAAACCACTTCACTGTACCTTTACTCATTTTCTATACTCTAATTTGTTGGTGAAATTGCAAAAATGTCAGCCAAACTCATCGGTTTGACTACAAATTTGCAATTTTCGATAAAGACCTAAAACACATTGATACTAGGTACTTTGGCGTAGTGTACCAAAAAATTGGCTTTGTAACGCATTCTTATGTGTTTCTTATTGCATTGTTTATCCTAGTCGATTAGAGGTTTTTGCGGTATGTCGACGGTCAATTGCTCAGAAATTTTGCGCTAAAACACCGCCTGTCATTAATTTAGCGCGCTTACCTGCGGCTTCCTTCTCGTTGGGTTGGCAAACAAAGAGGTTAGGTTTTTCTAATAGATCACCTTGAAAAGCGCTGTGGCTATTGGATTTTGCTAGCGCCTAGGCTGTTAACGGTGAATTTCAGCGAGCTTATATTGCCGTTATGCAAAATGTTGATTCGATTAATTTGTTCAGCATTTATATCCATGAATATGGACGTGGCTATTTTTTCAAGCGGTGAGGGCTGGTTTAGTGTTTCCTGATAAACAAAAACGAAGTCACCTTCGGCTTCAGCACCAATGATTTCTGTCTCCGCCAACGTACCGTCTTTCAGTAGGAGCTGGGTATTTCTGGCGGCGTACACTGCGAGCACCGCCAAGTGTTCTAGCGAATCTAGATCTGGGTTGTCGAAACCCATACTCCTGAGCAGGGCGACGCTGTCGTGTTGATGCAGTCGGTGAGTGATCTCCGCCGATTTTTTACCATCGCTTAACGCCACCTCTGTCCAGCTTAGGTGCTGCGTATGCGCGCTTACCAATAGAGGTAAGCACAGTAGCGCCGCCCACAAGCAGCATTTGCTCAGGGTTGAGTGTAAGTCCCTCACTGGTCAGTACTTTCGCTGAGTGGCACACTTTTGCTGGCCTCTGGATCGTTGCCGCCTTTTAGCGCCACCAACATGTCAGCCATGAGGTTTCTGTCCTCGCGCTTGCGTTTGTATAGTGCCAATCTGGAGGAGGTGATGCTTGGGGGAAAGGCGTTGTTGGAAAAGTCCGCGTCGGCTGTTTGGTGTCTGTCATCGATAGAGACCTTTGCTATGGCTTTGTTTTCCAGCAACACATGGGTGATGTTCTCAGCATTACGCCGCCAGATTTCTGCGGGTAAGTTCAATTGTCGGCTACTGCCGTCTTGGTAGGTAATGTTCATAGGCAGTGGGCTGACTAAGCCGCCCTTGTTTTCTATATCTATGAAATACACATAAGGTTCTTCTTTTATGGCTCGTGCTAACACTTGTTTTTCCCAGTCATCCAACCCCTTCAAATATGACTGATATTTATTTCTGTCTTTGCTGGACACCGTGAATTCATCGTTCTCATTATAGAAGTCTGCTATCTCGGGCAGCCGTTGCAGACGGGTTGTGTAACCGGCTGCGGCGTTGCGCTCCTGCATTATGGGCTGAGGGTAAAGTGCTTCGTTTTCTATACGGTTCAATGGGAAATCTATTTCGGGATCACCGGTCTTTATTCGATACTCACGTATGTCGTTAATACCGATATCCACATGGTCTGTGCTGTAGAACCAACCGCGCCAAAACCAGTCTAAGTCCACACCCGAGGCATCTTCCATGGTTCTAAAAAAATCTGCCGGCGTAGGTCTTTTGAATTTCCAGCGGTTGGCATATTGCTTAAATGCAAAATCGAACTGTTGGCGACCCATGACAGTTTCGCGCAGTACAGTTAGCGCGGCGGCGGGCTTAGAATAAGCATTTGGGCCAAACTGCAAAATTGAATCGGACTGGGTCATGATCGGTACTTGGTCCGTTGACGTCATGTACTCAGGAATATAGTCCAATACATTGGTTTTGCCGCGAAAGGCTGGGAAGCGCTCTTCCCACTCTAGCTCAGCAACATATTCCAAAAAGGTATTTATGCCTTCGTCCATCCATGTCCACTGACGCTCATCGGAGTTAACCACCATGGGGAAGTAGATGTGGCCTATTTCATGAATGATGACACCAATAAGCCCATACTTGATTTGGCGGGAATAGGTGATGGTGTCCTGGGTTTGCTTAGAGGCCGTCTCGGCGCTGCTCTCAAGCCCGGCAATTGCATTGTCTTCAGCGCCTGCTTCGTCCTCATCCTCGCTATCGTCCTTTTTCTCAACTGAGGGTCTATAGCCATTAAAGGTGATCATTGGATATTCCATGCCGCCGCGCTCCCATGTGTTAACAGACTGGGCGGTTGGGTAGGGGTAGTCGAAGGAAAAACGCGAGTAGATGTCTAACGTATGGATTACGGCTTGAGTGGAGTATTGGGACCAAGCGGGCTCCGCCTCGTTGGGATAAAAAGACATGGCTAATACGTTGTCGTGTTTGGCACCTAGTTGGCTGTGCAGCATGGCGTCCCAAATGAATTTCCGTGACGATGACCACGCGAAGTCGCGAATGCGCTGGGCATTGAAGCGCCAAGTTTTACTGCCGCTCGGTTTGTCTGTCAGGTTTTCGTTGGCCAGAGCCTCTTCGGGGGTGACAACAAACACGGGGTTTGCAGTGTTGGCTTGGGCCAAGCGTTGGCGCTGTACTTTGGTTAGCACTTCACTGGCATTGGTCAACTCGCCAGTAGCGGAAACAATATGTCCTTCTGGTACGGTGATGGCTACTTCATAGTTACCGAATTCTAAAGTGAACTCGCCCCGGCCTAAGAATGCTTTGTGCTGCCAACCGGCATAGTCGGTATACGCAACCATTCGTGGAAACCATTGGGCTAGGAAAAAAATATAGCTGTCGTTGTCATCAAAGTGCTCGTATCCACCGCGCCCGCCAATAGCCGCTTGCTCAACAATGTTGAAAGCCCAACCAATGTTAAACACAATTTTGCCCTTGGGCTTCAGCGCCTTTTTAAGATCAATGCGCATCATGGTGTCTACCACCACGAAGGGTAGGGGGTTACCACTTTTGTCGGTGACAGTAAGGTCGCTGTAACCGTGTTCGTTGTCAGCAAAAGATTTTGCCTGCCGAAGCCGGTTAAAGCTGATCTGATCCTCTTTGGGGTTGGTGGTTTGAGAGCGGCGATCGAGAGATCCTTCAGCAAATCGATTTTGATCTAATTGCAGCCACAGGTAGTTGAGCGTATCTGGCGAATTGTTGGTGTAGGTGATTTGTTCACTGCCGACAATTGATTGGTTGTCTTCATCTAGTGCCACCTGAATCTTGTAGTCAGCCTGTTGTTGCCAATAGGCAAACCCAGGCGCGCCGGATGCTGTGCGGTAGCTATTGGGCGTGGGCAGCAGTTGTTCTAACTGAGCGAACTTGCGCGCGCCGCTGCCGGGTTCTCCTGCGAAGGCGAGCCCGCAATAGGGGAGTAGAAACATTGCTGTAACGCGCACGAGTATTTTGTTGACCAGCGGCATATAGAAGTCTCCGTTGCCTGCTAAGAATGGACATAGTCTAACTGCTTAAGTTGGGTTTCTCGAATAGGCCCGTGTTACTTAGACTGAGCCTAGCCAGAGGTAGCGAACGCCCGAAGTTAGGCTTGCTACTGTACTTGGACATTTCGTCATTTTTCAGTGCCATTGGACTAAAGGTTACATAGAGGTGATGAAACGATTGGAAGGGTATCGCTCAAAGCAAAACTATCCGCGAGCAGATTTTGCGTAACCAACTGCTTTCAATCAGCCGCAAAAATTGACAGATAAAAGGGGGCTGTGAGACACAAAAAAGCCCTCACATGGAGGGCTTTTTAACTGCGCTGCTGAGCTCAGTTATAGGCCTGCGGCCAAGCTTTCTGGTACTTCAATATATTTCGCTCTGAAGTATTCGCCCAATGTTTTGGCCTGCTTATCTATCCGGTGGTTTGACGCCGCGCCGGTACCCAACACACCTTTTATATAGAAGTTCATGGCGCGCAGGTTCGGCATGTCGTAGCGTTCTACTTCATAAATGCCGAAGTCAGGCGCGAGCCGCTTGAATTCTTCCACCGTTAAAAACTCGTAGAGAAAACTATAGGCTTCGTCTGACCGCGCCCAAACGCCCATGTTTGCATTACCGCCTTTGTCTCCAGAGCGTGTGCCGAACAAGCGTCCAAATGGAATGCGCTTGACTGGTCCGGTGGGCGCCGGAGCAATGACTGCCGGTGTTTCTTGGTAGTAAATTTCATCCAGCCCTAAGCGTTGGGTGGGCAATACTTCCGTAGTTTTGCCGCCAACGTGCACAACTTCGGTTAAACGCTGGCTGTCTATTAACGCCGGCCAGTGAATGACAGCAGCGTCGCCATTGAAGCCTGCCGCGCCCCTGCCGGTGTTGCCGGGTATGCCCGCCAAGCCCAGTTCTGTGACTTTGGCAGAAAAAATTCGGCCAAACTTGCTGGGGTTCTCGCTGGTTAAGGTTACGCGCAATGCAGCGTGGGCGACTTCATTGCTATCAGGATCTTCCTGATCACTTCTGATTAGGTGTATGTCTACATCTTCAAACTGCTCACGCCCGCCTAAGTTGTGGAACACTGCGTCTAAAAAGCGCTCGGCTTTTAGCTCTATGTCTAAGCCCGTGAGCAGAGTTTCCATAGATTGCTTATACAGCCCGCGTGTATTGAAACAAACTTTATGTGTGGGTGGAGGGCTGCTGCCCCGGCAACCACTGACATAGACGCGGTCATCGCCGGCCTGTTCTATTTTCATAGTGTCGAAATGCGCGATAACGTCTGGGTTGTAGTATGCGGGTGTAGAAATTTCATACAGCAGTTGGGCAGTAATGGTACCTACAGAGATGAGTCCGCCAGTGCCTGCGTGCTTGGTCACGGTAAAGTTGCCGTTGGCTTCTATTTCAGCGATTGGGTAACCCACATCTCTAAAGCTGGGCACCTCCTCAAAAAACGCATAGTTGCCGCCACAGCACTGAGCGCCGCATTCAATAATGTGTCCCGCTGCTAACGCGCCAGCTAACGCATCATAGTCGTTGCGCTGCCAGTTAAACTTCCATGCGGCAGGCCCAATGACCACAGCGGCGTCTGTGACTCTTGGGCAAATGACAATGTCCGCTCCTTGATCCAAGGCTTCTTTAATGCCCCAGCCACCGAGGTAGACATTTGCTGTTAGTACCTCTTGATCGGTTTTTGCGAGCGCAACTTGGGTATCTAAGTTGGTGAAAGACTCTCCGTCTTTTTGTAGTTGTTCTAGTTCATCAAGAAGGTTGTCTCCCTCTATGTAGGCTACTTTAGAATCTACACCTTGGTCTTTAAGTATCTTTTCTACTTCCGCGGCCATGCTTTTGGGGTTGAGGCCGCCGGCGTTAGTAACAATTTTTATATTCTTCTCTTTACAGCTTGCTGCCACCTCTTTGAGCTGCTTTAAGAACGTGCCTACATACCCCATGTTTTCGCCGCGGGCTTGTTTTTGGCCATATAAAATGGACATGGTCAGTTCTGCTAGGTAGTCGCCTGTGAGTACATCAATAGGGCCGCCTTCAACCATTTCTCGCGCTGCGTCTAATCTATCCCCATAGAAACCGCTGCAATTGCCTATGCGTATTACGTCTGTCATTTTTCCTTCTCCCTCTTAGATGCGCCTTTTAGGGCATTGCTTCTGTACTCTTCTCTTATATGAATTTGTCAGGTTGTATATAAAAGGTGTCGCAGTAATTTATTGTTAGCTGTTGTTAGTCTTCTGCAATCCATGACGGTTTGCGTTTTTCTCTAAAAGACGCCATGCCTTCTGCGCCTTCATCTGAGCGGAACATGCGCGTACTCCACTCAGCTGTTTCCTTAAAGGCTTCAGCAGTAGTTAACGTGGGCACTCTGCGGGCCAGTTTTTTACATTCCTGCACAGCGATGGGACCACCAAGGTTGATCATGGCTACCTCCTCTTCTACTGCCGCATGCAATTGATCCGCTGGTACTGCGCGGTGTGCTAAGCCCATGGCGACAGCTTGATGGCCGTCAAAGCGTTCGCCGGTCAAGAACAACTTCATGCCATGGTGTGCGCCGAGTTTGGGTAAACAAACCACAGAAATAATCGCCGGTATGACACCAATGCGTACTTCAGAAAAACTCATTTGCACGTCTTCACGGCTGATCACAATGTCGGATGCGCCAACTAAGCCCAGTCCGCCAGCGAAGGCTGCGCCATTAATGGCTGCGATCACGGGCTTTGGGCTGTCCAGTATTGCAGTGAGTACATCTGCGTAGGGTACTGCGCGAGATGTGCCTTCCGACAATTGTCCTGGCGGGCTTTTTAGATCTGCCCCTGCGCAAAATGCAGGCCCATTGCCGGTAATGACAATAGAGCGCACGGCATCATTTGCATTAGATGCCAGTAAATGGTCATAAAGTTCTGTCACCAGAGCTGACGACAATGCGTTGCGGTTCTCTGGTCGGTTTAGCGTAATCCACGCTGCGCCATTTTTTATTTCGTAAAGTGTCGCTTGGGTACCGGCCATTTCTATTCTCCTTCTACCGCAGCTAGAGTGACTAGCAGTTGGGCGTTTTCAACTTGTTCGCCCACGTTAACGTGCACGGATTCCACCACGCCGTCGCGGGGCGCAGTAATTCGGTGTTCCATTTTCATGGCCTCTAAAATCACCAGTAAATCGCCTTTTGCGACCGTAGCCCCAGCAGCAACTTGTGTGGCTAACACTGAGCCAGGCATGGGGGCGGTGAGACCGCCGCCACTCTCGTCAGTATTGGTGGATGGGTAGCGTGGCAGTTCTGTTAGACGTAGGTCGCCATTGCTACTGTGTATCAGCCAGTCGTCGGCATGGGGTGACACATTAAAGTGTAGTCGGCGTCCGTCTAGGTCTAGATCCACATTGCCCTCGCCGCCTGCGTAGCACGTAACGTGCATAGTTTGCTCATCTACATGTACTGCAAACTGGCCGTTGCGTTGGCGCTTATAGGCCACCTCAACTTCCTCTTTTTTGCCAAACTTATAGCTGATGCGTTCCATGGGCATGGTGGAATTGCGCCAGCCACTGCTCATGGTGCCCAATACTTTGGCGGAGGCGCGTCTGCGCGCTTGGCCTTCTATCGTTGTGGCGATTGCCGCTTCAACTAACTCTTGTCGTGAAACTTCGCGGGTTAATGCAGGTTTTACACGTTCGATAAAATCAGTAGTGGTGTCCCCAGCTAAGTACTCTGGTGTGCGCAAAGTAGTCACCAAGAAATCTCTATTGGTTTTTAGGCCTTGAATCTCTGTGGTCTCAAGCACACGCGCCAGTCGGCTGGCGGCCTCTCTACGCGTAGGGGCGTGGACAATTACCTTGGCAATCATTGGGTCAAATTGCGTGCTGATTTCACTGCCGGTTTCTACCCCGGAATCAAAGCGCGCTTTACCAATGGTTGACGGTGTCCAAGCCAATACCGGACCTGGCGCTGGGAGGAAGCCCTTGGCGGGGTCTTCTGCATAAAGCCGGGCTTCTATCGCATGACCGTTAATGCTGATGTCCTCTTGGGTGAAAGACAATGTTTCACCTTCTGCTACGCGAATTTGCTCGCGGACTAAGTCTTTACCAATAATCTCTTCAGTAATCGGGTGCTCTACTTGTAAGCGGGCGTTCACTTCTAGGAAGTAAAAGTCGTCGCCACTGAGCAAAAATTCAACCGTACCGGCAGACGAGTAGCCAAGTTTTTTCGCAGCGGCAATGGCTGCGTCCCCCATGCGCGAGCGTAGAGCATCGTCTACTGCTGGGCTGGGGGCCTCTTCAATGATCTTTTGATGGCGACGCTGAATTGAGCAC
>JAOJBS010000004.1:0-120302 GCA_028228615.1 Pseudomonadales bacterium
CACCATTGCGCTTACAAGCTGCTCTCAAGAGAGCCGCTTTCAATAGATAATTTTGTTGAATGTCGAGGGGCGTAACGCCAATGGTTACGCTGCATTCCTACTCTTCAACAGTGAAACCGAACCTTAGACCGGTTTCACTACGAAGAGCAGGTCTCCTACATTGACCTGCTGGCCATTACTGATATTCACCCGCGTCACCTGATAACTGCGACTGGGGTCATACACCTCCCCGTCCAAGTTAAAGTCTTTCAGCGTCAATGGGTTGAATATCTTCATTGCTTCCAACTGACAGAGTGTTTCTGTCAGGCCAATTTTCTGCCCCACGGCCACATACTCTGGCTCCGAGGGCGATGGCGCGCTGTAGAAAATTGCCGTAGCAGGCGCGAGCACCTTCAACTCGTCAGTGCCATCAATGCGCACTGCGTTGCTGTCAATGCTTTCACCCTTAGAGCCACTGTTAGACTCTATGTCGCTTATCAGGGCCTCGATATCAATACGCTGCAACATCTCTGGCAGATAATTGGTGTCGTATATACCCTTCCGGAAGGTTTCGTCAGCAAGGATCATGCGCAGCAGAGGAATGTTGGTGCAAATACCGGTGATGACCACTCGGCTCAGATAGTCAATTAGCTTACCTGCCGCCGCATCTCTTGATTCAGCGTGAACCACCAGTTGCGCGACCATACTGTCATAGTAAGGCGAAACAAACTTGCCCGGCCCTACTGTGGCAATGATTTCAACACCATCCTCTTCAGGGAATACACACTCGTCTATTTGCCCTGGGTGCGGTCTAAATACTACGTCACCGTTAGCTTGAACCACCAATCTTTCGGCAGTGACTCGCGCTTCAATTGAATAGCCATTGTCAGTAATTTTAAGATCAGCGATGGATTCGCCAGAAGCAATCCTAAACTGTTGCGCAACAATGTTCACACCGGAAGTCCACTCTGTGACCGGGTGCTCGACCTGCAAACGGGTGTTCATTTCCATGAAATAAACAGCATTTGAGCGCAGATCGTAAATAAATTCTACGGTGCCTGCACCCACGTACCCTACCTCATCAGCAATATCTGCCGTGGAACGTAAGACAGTGGCAAGCAGGTCTTCAGGCAACATAGTTGAACCAGACTCTTCAATAACTTTCTGCTTGTCGCGCTGCACACTACAATCTCTAATACCCAACACGCGAGTATTGCCATGCGTATCACGCAGCAATTGGGCCTCAATGTGCCGCAGTGAAGTAACGTATTTCTCTAAATACACATCGCCGTTACCAAAAGCGCTACGCGCCTCTAAACCCACACGATGAAACAGTTGCTCGAACTCTTGAGCACCTTCTACAACTTGAATACCTTTACCACCGCCACCGTGCACGGCTTTGATTAGGATTGGGTAACCTATATCCAGAGCAACCTCTGCCGCTCGTTCAACATTAGTCATGATGCCGTGGCTGCCGGGTACAACAGGGACCTTCAATCTCAATGCGGTATTAATAGCATTGGACTTATTACCCATAGTTTCCATGCTGGAAACTGGCGGCCCAATAAAGTTGATGCCTCTGCTTCGCACTAATTCAGCAAAACCTGAATTCTCAGAGAGGAATCCGATGCCCGGATGTAAACTGTCTACACCTTCATTTTCGGCAACGTTCAGAACACTCATAGCGTTCAGATAACTTTCGTCTGGAGTATTACCGCCAATACATACAACGGTGTCTTGGGGGCGTAGTTGGTCTACTGCCATGGACTCCATATCTGGGTCGCTTTGCACCAACACAACGTCTACATTTTGCTGCTGCGCAATACGAATGAGTTTCGCAGCAGTACAACCTCGGGCATGAATCAATACTTTACGGGTTGGGCGAATCAATTCTTCGTCAGTAAAGACAGGCCTTTGCGCCACAACAATAGGGCGCTGCTCTTCTAAGCCACCGGACAAAATTCCGGCAATAACGTCTTCTACAGAGTCCTTCGGATGGGGTATGTCCGCATCTACTTCAGCCAAATTCTCCTCTAACTCGGGATAAAATGGATGTTTAACCAAACCCTGCATAGAACCAGGAGTGGCGGACAGATAGTTGGAGAGGATGGACTTCAAGGGCAAATTTGAAGAAACAACAATTTGCCCAGCAAAAGGCATACTCGTACCTGAGAAATAGTAGGTCTGCACCAGTGGATGCGTTACAAAACTTGCTTGCGCGCCACCTGTGCAATCGCCGTATCCAAAAATAATAACCGGCAGATCATGGTCTCTAACAAATCGTGTAATTCGATCGTTTACCGCAGCCATTGAAAATAGCGCGCCCGCCCCTTCTTTGGTTTGCATACCTCCAGAGGATATGAAGCAAACCACTGGCAAGCTCTGTTCTGCACACTCTACCAATAAACGACAAACCTTTTCCGCACTGGCCATATCAAAGGCACCAGCTTGGAATTGCACATTGGAAATAACTACGCCAACACGCGGGTTAGCTATAGCGCCTTCGTTGGTTTCTTTTAACGTTCCAATACCGGTAACGACACCACAAGGCGGCAAATCGTTATTAAGAGCGTTCTCTATAGACAGTCTGAACCCAGGAAACGAACACGGATCAGAACTAAGCAAATCATCATAGCGGTTTTCCCATTGATCAAAATAGCGATCAATGATGTCTTGATAACCAAACTTATTGTTAGCTTTAACTTTACGTAAAACGCCCTGCATTTGCAGGTCGTTATAAGCCATATCTAAGCGATTCCAAAAATCCTTACGCCGCCCAATATTGCGCGGCGTGATACGCCCTTGATAATTCTTACCATCTCTTTCAGCAACCACATAAGAGTTAAACAACGTGCTAAAGAAATAAGTCACAATAACGAACAAGGCGTCCGCCAGATGCGCAAAACTTAATTTCTTCCACTCTTCTACTGTGCGGAAAAATTCGCTACCTTTAGGCATCTTTAAAATGCGCTGATACCAATCAAATAGCTGATCTTTCAGAGCTGCCTGCTCGACCGGATTACTCACAGGAATTTTAAGCATCAGACCCGCCGCAGACACAGCGCCGTCTATCAACTTCTCAGCACTTTCTAGTGACAACACTTGATCTGTTTGTGCTTCATGAGCGATGGTTTCTAAACGACCAATTGCCTCATCGTAAAAGGCATCAAACAAGAGCAGGTTCTCGCACTCTTTAATGAAGTCTTGGCGCAACTCATCGTTAAGTAACACGTCGAGAATTGTCATATCCGCAATCGCAATGGGTTCACCACCACTTGCTAACGCGGCGATCATGCCCTCGGACAAGGCAACCAAATAACTTCTGTTAGACTTGACATCAGAACCTTCTCCACCCTCTAGCAGGCGGGGACCAGTAATGAGCATGTTTAGCTCAGCAGTCAACTGTTTTGCCACAAAGGTATCTGACAATCCAGCGACGCTTTGTTCCACCAAGAGTTTTTTGCCTTCGTAGGAAAAACGTTCTTGCAGCAACGATTGCAAACTAGCGTTGTTCGCGGCCACGACAAGAAACTCTCGTGGGCTCTTAACGTCTGTGATTTGCAATATATGACGAGTATCTTCGTGTTTCTCTAAATAGCTCTTCAGTGATTCTAGATTGCCCGCAGCCTCTTTCTTCCAACGATTATAAAGGAACGCCCCTACCGTTGAGAGAATGTTATGTCTGGCAAGCTCATAATTTTCTTTGGGTTCGCCAAAGATCATTTGCGCAATGCGACCACGCTCGTCGTTCATTGCTTGCCGCTTGTCTGTGTAGTTGCGCCACGATTTAGAAAGCGCTTCGTCATAAACCACTTTGTCTGGGTCTTGTAACCAATAAAGGAAGGTTTGGCGACGTTCGCGATCGGCGCGAATATGCAATTCACCAGAGGGAATCTCTTGGCTCGCTAGACGGCCATATTGTTGAACACTGGTCGCCTTGATACGTTTGCGTACTTGCAAGTAGCGCAGATACCGATAAGCGATACCAAAAACGTTGACATATTCTGTTGGATTTCTTGTCAACGTCAGTGAGGCGCTGTTTTCCATTGCCTGCAATTGGCTCGAAGGCTTCAAGTATCGCAAAAGACTTTGCTTATAGTGATCTAAGATATATGGGTTTTCCGCCACAAAGTCTTTAGTCAAGTTTTCAATATTTACAATGCTGCCGACCAATGCACTGCGCAGTTTTTCAATTTGTTGCGGTGGATCATTGGGGCTGTAGTCGACAATAGCGTCAATATTGCCCTGAGCATGGAGTTCAGGCGCTGACAAGCCGACGTACTTTGCACATTCCTGCCAAGATAAATTTAGCCGCCTGGCAATATTCGCCAAACCAGCTGGTTGGATGGTACTGAAAACACCGTCGCGCAGACACAAGATCAAGTTACTTGCAGCCAAAGGTATCGCGCCACCAGAGTACCCTACTCCGTAAATGACCCCTACTGTGGGTACGTCTACGTTACTCATTTCTGCAATAAGGCGACTGATACTGTGGGCTTGATTATTCGCGTTGGCTTCTTCGCCTGCGTCCGCGCCTGGGGTGTCCATAAAACTAACCAAGGGAATGGCTCTGGCAGAACAATATTCTGCGAAAGATGCAGCGCGCAAATGGTGCTGGGGCATCCAACTGCCTTTTTCACTGGATCTGTCTTGGGCAATGAACCCTACGGGGCGCTTTTCGCCACCTGGAAAGTCCATAAGCAGCACGGCTTGATAAAACGGGCCTAAGCTGTCCTCTTCTACCACTTTGCCTAGTTGTCTGATTATCGCTGGCGCTGGTTCGCGACCTTGAGCTTCGGCGGGAGCAACGACAGACTCTATATAGGCGTCTATATCGAGCGCGGAGAGTTTGTCGTTGAGTTGTTCAATATCGTGTTTTGACAATAATCCGGGAACAGGTTGTTCCTCTTGCTTGATGTCAGGAAACGATGAAAAGTCTTTTGCTAGGTTCTCGGCGATAAAAAAAAGCCTATCCCCTTCAATGAGCTGTTTTTGCACTATTTTGGACTATCTAAGGATTCGCGCTACTCTAGCTACTTGTGCCGCTAATCGCAATTCTAGCAATATGAAAAATATGACAAAAATCACCTGTTCCGTTCTGACTATTTCCGACACTCGCACACTTATAGATGACAAATCTGGCAACCTGTTGAGCCAATACATCCGCGAAGCCGGACATGAATTACACGACCGCGACATCGTCAAAGACGACATCTACGCAATCAGATCAATCGTTTCCCAATGGATTGCTGCGCCAGAAGTTAACGTTGTTATCACTACAGGCGGCACCGGGTTTACCGGTAGAGACAGCACTCCTGAGGCGCTTAAGCCATTGTTTGATAAGGACATTGAAGGCTTTGGAGAATTATTTCGGCAAATTTCCTTTGCTGAGATTGGCACCTCCACTATTCAGTCCAGAGCAGTAGGAGGACTCGCGAACGGTACTTTGATCTTTAGCCTGCCTGGGTCCTCCGGCGCCGTAACTACTGGGTGGACAAAAATTCTGGTAAATCAGTTAGATATCAATTTTCGCCCCTGCAACTTCGCAGAACTGATTCCACGCTTTAACGAGGCCTAAACCCCCTCATTCATGAATTGGGGGTCGCCTTATACCGATATGATGGCGAAATCAGCGCACTCAAGAGTAGCCCTGAACTGAGTCTCTCAGTAAACTCAGGCCCACCAAGGACAAGTTTCAACAGATATGTATTTGTCATCTGGTCTCTAACTGAGACCAGAATTTTTTTCCAATCTGCTTAGTAAAACAATAGGGACCATCCAGTGAGCGAATCAATCTACATTCTTGGTGCAGCGCGCACCCCAGTTGGCAGCTTTCAAGGCAGCCTTGCATCTCAATCAGCCCCAGAGCTAGGCGCTCATGCAATTGCTGCGGCACTGGCCAATGGACAAGTTAACGTCGATGAGGTCAACGAAGTCATTATTGGTAATGTAGTCAGCTCGGCCTTGAAGCAAGCCCCCGCACGCCAAGCCATGCGCATGGCTGACCTGCCGGACAGCTGCGCTGCAACAACAATCAACAAAGTTTGCGGTTCAGGTATGAAAGCAACCATGTTGGCAATGGACCTCATTAAAGCTGGCAGCGCTGATACGGTCGTTGCCGGCGGCATGGAAAGCATGAGCAATGCCCCCTACTTAGTTGCAAAGGCGCGTACCGGCTTGAGAATGGGTCACGCTGGCATGCTCGACTCGTTATTTACAGATGGCTTAGAGGACGCAGAAACTGGCGGCTCAATGGGTTCTTTCGCGCAAAATACCGCTGACGAACACCAACTGACCCGCGAGGCCATGGACGCTTACGCCATTGAGTCAGTAAACCGCGCACGTGCAGCGATTGAAAATAAATCATTAGCATCTGAAATTGCTGGGATGGAAATTAACGGCACCATGGTGGAAGACGACGAACAGCCGGGCAAGGCTAAGATCGATAAAATCCCCAACCTACGCCCTGCATTTAAAGCAGACGGCACCATTACTGCTGCAAACGCGTCCTCCATATCTGACGGCGCTTCAGCACTGGTGCTGACCCGCGAAAGCAGTCTTGCTGGAAGAGACCCGTTAGCGCAAATTGTTGCCCATGCAACACACTCAATTCACCCAAGCGAATTCACCCTAGCGCCAATCGGCGCAATTGAAAAACTGCTAGCAAAGACCGGCTGGGATTTGGACAGCGTTGACCTCTTTGAAATTAACGAAGCATTCGCAATGGTGACTATGCTGACCTCTCAATCTTTGGGCTTAGACCCAGCTAAGGTCAACGTATTCGGCGGCGCTTGCGCTCAAGGCCATCCTATTGGCTCTACCGGCAGCAGACTTATTGTGACCCTCGCACACGCGATGAAAAACCAAGGCAAAAAACGCGGCATTGCTGCACTGTGCATTGGCGGTGGCGAAGCCACTGCAGTGGCGTTAGAACGCAACTAAAACAAGCACCTTATAACCCCGAAGTAGGAAAAATCATTGAGTCAATTAAGTAATAAAAGTCGACTACCTGTAATCGTTGGGTGCGGCGGAGTAAATTCCGCCGGCAGAGTATCCTTCAACCACAGCTATCGACGCATGGTCATTGACTCACTACCAGAGGCGAAACGCGACGCTACCTATCGCAGTCTCGCGCAAATGATGGGGCTAGATCCAGAAAGTGCTTCTCAAGACAACCAGCGCAAACACATACGCGACCACACCCTGATCCGTCGTATTGAGAACTTCGACCCAGAGAGAGTTTACTGGCAATCCAGTGCGCAACTAAAAGGCGAAGGCAGCGAAGCTGTTAGTTTTGTGCTGGCAAAAAAGCAGTTACCGGTGGAGATTCCGCAGAACTGGGAAGTTAAAGCGCTTAGCGACAAAGAAGTGCTCATTACCACGACTGAACCGCTGAGCGTTATGTTGCCCGACTATAGACCGTCTAAAGTCACCAGCGCAGGTCAGCTTCCCACAGGGTTCGACCCTGCAGCCCTTTACCAAAGCCGCAACCACCCACGTGGGCTGCAAATGACAGTGTTTGCAGCCTCCGACGCACTCAGATCAACAGGCTTTACTATCCCCGAGTTAAAGACTTTGTGCCGCCCTGACCAGATTGCAGTTTATTCCGGCTCTGCCATGGGACAATTAGACGCCGAATCTTATGGCGGGCTAATGCAGAATTCGCTGATGGGCAAACGCCCTAGCTCTAAGCACGTGGCCCTAGGGCTACCAGAAATGCCTGGCGACTTTGTCAACGCCTACGTGCTCGGTTCAGTGGGCGAGACTGCCGGCATCCTCGGCGCCTGCGCGACATTCCTCTACAACGTTAAAAGAGGGTTAGACGAGATCAGATCTGGCAACAAACGCATAGTCGTTGTTGGCAACTCTGAAGCACCTGTCGTTCCCGGAGTAATAGAAGGTTATCGCACCATGGGCGCGCTAGCAGAAGACGAGGCCTTGATGGCTCTCGACGGATCTACAAGCGTTGACAATCGCCGCGCATGCAGACCCTTTTCCTCTAACGCAGGTTTTACCGTTGCCGAGTCTTCAGTTTGGATCGTATTGATGGACGACGAGCTTGCTGTGGAGAGTGGCGCTCGCGTTCTAGGTTCAGTTGCAGATGTGGCCGTTAACGCAGATGGCTATAAAAAATCCATTCCTGGCCCTGGCATTGGGAACTACGTGACGGTGGCTAAAACCATGGCTACTGCCCGCGCAATCCTTGGTGAAGAAGGCCTGCGCCAACACACCTATATGCAAGCCCATGGTACTGGCACACCACAAAACCGAGTCACCGAGTCGCAAATTCTTAACGAACTTGCCAGCAACTTCGGTATAGACAATTGGTTAGTGGGCGCAATCAAATGCTATGTAGGTCACTCAATGGCGCCAGCTGGCGGCGACCAACTTTCAGCAATATTGGGCGCTTGGGAAGATGGCTTGGTGCCTGGCATCAGTACTATTGACCACATTGCCGAAGATGTAGAACAGAGCAACCTGCACTTACCCATGGAGCACGTGGAACATGAACCTGAAACCATGAAAGGCGCATTTATTAACTCCAAAGGGTTTGGCGGCAACAACGCCACTGGACTATTTTTATCGCCCTTCCAAACACGTGCGATGCTCGAGCAACGCTGGGGCAAAAAAGCTTACTCCGCATTTTGCGCAAAGCAAGAACAAGCGGAAACGCTTGCTCAGGACTACAACAATGTTGCGGACGGCGGAAGCATTCCGCCTATCTACAAATTTGGTGAAGATGTGTTAAGCGGCACAGACCTAACGATTAGTCCAAGCGAAATACACATACCAGGATTCGGCAAGCCAGTATCACTAGACGCAGAAAACCCGTTTGAAGATATGACTTAGCAAATCCGCCCTACTCCAACCGTTTGAACCTAGTGAAGGATTTCATCCTTCACCACCAATCCCCGGGCCTTTTCTTCAGCCAACGTTGTGAGTTCAGGATAAGGACAAATAGCTGCGCAAGTTGTGAACTCGTCCCGCGCAGCACCTAGCACACCTAACTTCTGCCAGCACTCGCCTCGTTCAAAGTGCAGCGAAGCCATCACCTCCGGGCTGTTGTTATCAATAGCAAATTGATAATCGATGATTTCCAATACTTGCTGCCAATTCTCTGCCTGCATATACATGGCCTTAATATTGTTAAGCATACGCAGTCCAACCATGATCGTAGTTGCTTCAATAAGCATTGCCGGGGTGTTTGCCACATCTAAATCGCCCGGCTCAATAACGCACATATTCATGGGATCTACAAGCACTCCCTCAATCTTCGCCAAAAAGTGTCCCGGGAAATTTATTCCACAAGCAGTCAAACCCAGCCGCCGCGCACCTTCAACCAACAGTATGCTCAGGGCGATTGGTATGCCTTGTTTTTGCCTTAAAACCCAATCCAAACTGCTATGAGTTAAGTCAACTACTGAGTGAGGCATTTCGCCAAATCCAAATTGCTTGCACTTTTCTAACAATTGATCTACGCCATCAATTTTTGGCTCACTGATACTGGCGATAAACTGCTCAAAATTCTCTCGAACCGCCTGCAAGTCTATGTCTGGATCAATCAGCGTTCCAACCAGCAGCGCCATTTCGAACTCTTGAGCCTCTAAGGCGCTCATATCGGCGAATGCTTTGATTAGTTGGTCTTTACTCATCAGACTTGGTCATCAGGCTTACTCGACAGTCCAAAACTCTGCGCCCCTGGCGTTACAACAATCACTTAGTGCTCACGCGTTTTACTGAAGTTAATGTCTGGCCAGCGGTCCTGAATGACACTGAGATTGACTCTACTTGTGGCTAAGTAAGTCAAGTATCCACCGCCATCTATCGCAAGATTTTCTTGATTCTTATTGCGGAAATCAGCAAGCATTTTTTCGTCCTCACACTGTATCCAGCGCGCGGTAAAAATAGTTGAGTTCTCCCAAATACACTCAGCCCTATATTCGTCTCGTAGACGAAATGAGACTAAGTCGAACTGCAGCACGCCCACTGCGCCAACAACAATTTCATTCTTCGACAATGGGATAAAGGCTTGGGTCGCGCCCTCCTCTGCCAACTGCTTAACACCTTTCTCAAGCTGTTTTCCACGCAATGGATCTTTGACTCTCACACGCCTAAACATCTCTGGCGCAAAGTTGGGAATACCAATAAATTCGTGCTTTTCGCCTTCCGAGAAAGCATCGCCAATTTGAATAGTGCCGTGATTATGCAAACCAATAATGTCGCCGGCAAAAGCCTCTTCGGTATGCACTCGGTCACCGGCCATAAAAGTCACTGCATCGGCAATCTTAATGTCTTTATTGGTACGCAGATGACGCATCTTCATACCTTGACGGTAGGTGCCGGAACACACACGCATAAAGGCAATACGGTCTCTGTGCTTGGGATCCATATTCGCCTGTATCTTAAAAACAAAACCGCTGAACTTCTCTTCCGAAGGCAATACTTCCCGCGCCTGCGTCATTCTAGGTTGGGGCGAGGGGGCCTGTTCAACAAACCCATCAAGCATTTGTCTAACACCAAAATTTCCTAACGCGGTACCAAAGTAGACTGGGCTAACCGTGGCGTTTTCAAAGTCTTCTTGGTTGTACTCATGGCTCGCGCCGCGGACCAACTCAATTTCATCAACGTAATCTGCGTGCTCTAAGCCTAGGTATTCTTTCGCTTCATCACTCTCAAGTCCTTCTATCACCCTGTAAGGAAAAATATGATGCCCTTGGCTTTTAGCAAAGCAAACAATGCGATCGTCTGCTAACTGGTAAATACCTTTAAAATGCTGACCCATACCAATGGGCCAATTCATGGGTGCGCATTGAATCTGCAAAATATCTTCAATTTCGTCTAATACTTCTATCGGATCTCTGATTTCGCGATCTAATTTGTTGATAAAGGTGACAATGGGCGTGTCACGCAGACGACATACTTCCATGAGCTTAATGGTACGCGGCTCTACACCCTTGGCACCGTCAATGACCATTAAGGCGGAATCCACAGCCGTGAGCGTTCTGTAAGTGTCTTCAGAAAAGTCCTCGTGCCCCGGCGTATCGAGCAGGTTCACCGTACGCCCCTCATAGGGAAACTGCATTACCGACGTGGTCACCGAGATGCCACGCTCTTGCTCCATGGTCATCCAGTCAGAGGTCGCATGTCTGTCGGATTTTCTGGATTTCACCGTACCCGCCAATTTAATGGCGTTGCCAAATAACAGCAGTTTCTCAGTGATCGTGGTCTTACCCGCATCTGGGTGGGAAATTATCGCAAAGGTGCGTCTTTTTTTAACATGCTCAATACTCAAAACATCTGCCTTTGTCATATTCTGTTTATATATTGTTTTAGATCCAAGCCTAGGCACGGCTAAGGGATTAAGCGCGCCCATTCACTGATCAAATTGAAGCCGCCAATTGTATAGCCTTATCAGTAACCGTGTCAGATTTTCCATAGCAAAGCCCGAACATCAGCAATTTTCATATACACCAAACTAAAACCATAAAGTTGGGATTGAAAAGCTCCAGCCAGAAAGCCAACGTTGAAAAGATCTCTAAATCGTCGTTTACCCCAATGAGAACCACCAAAAATATACAAACCTGCACCAAACTTGCTCCTCTAAATTTAGCCGCCTCGCCAAAAACGCTACCGCTGAGGCAAAACGAAATATCCGCCGCTACCACTTGTGGCAATTCTTACCTCTACTGTCGCCTAGGAGCTACCGTCAATCGACTGGTTAAATAAATGTCGATTAATTTAGTGAATAGTCCAGAAACATGATGGTGGAACGAACACTCTCTCAAAGTTGATTTTTTCGCATCAGATAAACGTGAACTTGTTAAGTCTCAATGCAACAAAAGTTGGGTAGACAACAGGTAAATCGACGGAAGTTGAATAGACGGAAGTTGAACCTAAAAGCTAAACCTAAAAAGGATGACAATTGTGAATACACAAATGAAAACTAAATTGACCGGCATCGCATTAGCCGTAGCAGCTGCTGGGTTAGTAGGCTGTGAGTCTTCTGGATCTTCTTCAGCGGCGGCATCAGCAAGCAACTCAAGTGATCTTGTGCATTGCTACGGTGTGAACGCATGTAACGGTCACAACGACTGTAAAACTGCGAGCAACGCCTGTAAGGGTCAAGGCGCATGTAAAGGCCAAGGCTTCGTAGCACTGCCATCTAAGGCATGTGCTGACGTTGGCGGCGAGCGCAGAGACGACTGGAGTGGCAGCATTGCTTCTGCAGACCTTTCTCATTGCTATGGTGTCAACGTTTGTGGCGGCCACAACGATTGCAAGACAGCTGGTAATGCCTGTAAAGGACAAGCTGGATGCAAAGGACAAGGTTTTGTTGCAGCTCCTGCTAAAGCCTGTGCTGATATCGGCGGCAAGGTTGGCGCTTAATAGCGGCCCAACGACTCCGACCAGTAGCTCTGCTACTGGCCGGAATCTCTCGTCCAACAAAAAAAACGCTAAGCCCTACCTCGGATTTGGTCTTGGCTTAAGAACCGAACACTTTCAAGAAGTCATTGATTCTGAACCGGCTGTTGATTGGTTCGAAATTATTTCCGAAAACTTTATGGTAAAAGGCGGCAAGCCTAAATATTACCTACACAAAATTCGTGAACGCTACCCTATGGTCATGCACGGTGTTTCGCTGTCCATCGGCACCACCGACCCAATCAACTTTGACTACCTGCGCAGCCTGAAAACTCTGGCCAACGAAGTACAGCCTGAGTGGTTATCAGATCACCTATGTTGGACTCAACATGGCGGCATCAATAGTCACGACCTTTTGCCACTGCCCTATACAGAGGAAGCGCTCGAGCACGTAAGCGCCCGGATCAGCGCCACCCAAGATTTCCTTGGCCAACAAATACTTATAGAAAATGTGTCCAGCTACCTCACTTACAATGACTCTTCAATTAGCGAGTGGGAATTTTTATCGGCTGTGGCGGAAAAAGCCGATTGCCTGATTTTGCTAGATCTAAACAACATCTACGTCAGTGCACGGAATCACGATTTCAATGCAGAGGAATATTTAAATGGTATTGATCCGGCAAGAGTTCAACAATTTCACCTTGCCGGCCATACCGACTATGGCGATTACGTCATCGACACTCATGATCATGATGTGGTGGATTCAGTCTGGGACCTCTACGCAAAGGCTGTCCACCGTTTTGGCCCGGTCAGTACAATGATCGAGAGAGATGACAACATTCCACCACTTGCTGATTTGATCAGTGAATTAGACATGGCCAGAACCATCGCCAATGACAGCCCTCTTCATCTGCAAGTACAATAGTTAGGCCCTCGACAAACAGAACATGTTAGAACAAAAGCAAAACCAACTCATGGCTTACTTGCGTAATGAAGAGAGCCAAATTGAAGCACATATTGCTGATCAAGGCGGCGTAGCCATTGAAGTGCGCCTAGGCATATATAGAAATGCTTACAACATGCGCTTAAGAGAATCGATAGAAGTAGACCACCCTGTTTTAGGCGGTTACCTTGGCGATGATTTGTTCGACCTAATGGCCACTGAGTATGTTAAGCACTGTCCCTCATCACGTACGTCATTGCGCCACTTCGCAGACCAATTACCGAGATTCTTGGCGCGCACAGAGCCCTTTTGCGAACACCGGCAAATTCCTGAACTGGCTAGATTTGAGAGGTTGTTAATGACTGCCTTCGATGCAGCTGAGGCAAATAGAGTAGCCAAAGAGGCGTTAGCTGAACTCCCGGTAGAGGAGTGGCCGGACACAACCCTACGCTTTCATCCAAGCATGCAAATCTTCAGTACGCAGTGGAATGTTGTGGAAATGTGGCAAGCCATACGCGAGGAGCGAGAGCCCCCTCCGCCAATTGAGCGCACAAACCATTGGTTAGTGTGGCGAAACTCAAAACGGCTAACAGAATTTGCTTCCATTACCGGTTTAGAAGCTGAGCTACTGCAAAGAGCGCTTCAAGGCAAAAACTTAGCCGAACTCTGTGAATTTTTGGCAGAGCACCTCGAAGAAAACAGAGTGGCTGAAACCTTCCTGCAGATCATGCGTTCTTGGCTAGGCAAAGGCACTATTACCTCGCTGCACTTAGCGACATAGCAAAAACTGAAAACACCCGTCAACCAATTTCCAGTCGGCGCACCCTTCCTTGGCAACCGGCGATGACACAAAAAGAGTGTCTATAGTTCTGCGGCCTCTTGAATATCCAACTTAGCCAAGTCTAACCCCATCACAACGGCATCTTCCCTGCCCAGCAACGAAGGGTAATAGTCCCGCCGTAAGCCGATTCTGCTAAATCCTACGGACTCATAAAGAGACAGCGCCACGAGGTTGCCCGACCGCACTTCCAAAAACATCCCCTGGGCGTTTTGCCTTACCCCCCAAGTAATTACCCAGTGTAGCCAACGCCGCCCTAAACCTAAGCCTTGGAACTGAGGGTCTATGGCAATATTCAATAGATGCGCTTCATCAGCAGCCGCGCTTAACATAGCGTAACCAATAAGCTGGGTTTCATTAAGTACCACCTGGCAGACATAGCCTTTTGCTGCAGCGTCTAGGCAGTCAACAAATCTTTTCTCCGTCCAGGGATTTTGGTGCGCCGCGTTTTCAATGGCCAGTACTTCAACCAAATCGGCTACCAACATCGGGCGATGGCTCAACTTCATCTAAAGACGCCCGAGTTCACCCCAGAGCTTTTCTTTGGCAAGAGCATTGGTAGCAAGCTCTGCTAGATCCGGTACTTCTACAAAGCGCGAGGTTGCGCTGGGCAGCCACGGTTTCAGAGCCTTCATGGCCCCAGCACTGAACAAGCCTAGGCCTTCAGGGGATGTTAATCCGTGCTTGTCTAGGAAGGCCGCTACTGCGCGCTCTGGCGTACCGCTTGTCGCGACAACTGGCCATTGAAACTCGCTCAGCAGAGACTTTTTGCTGGCGTCAAACTCGCCATTGGTGACACTCCAATTAAGAAACAACAGCAGGTCTTGAACAAAGGATTGGCTGGGTCCACCAATAGGCGCTTCACTGATGTAGAGCACATTAGCCTTTTTCGCGAAATAAAGATGGATTCGATCTGCTTGCAATACTTCAGGCGCGTCAACAGGCGGCGTGTCAGTAGAGGGCGCTTGCACCGCGTTAACTTGATCTGGTTTAGCCCTTTGCGCGCCCACCGCACCATGTCCATTTACTTCGGCTAAGCTCGCCTTAATTTCGGCAAGGGACGGTTGGCTCCCAGCTGCGGCAGGTACTTGCCCTGCGTCGCCGCTTACCGCTGCATCAGTAACCATTGGATTGGAAGATCGAGAGGTCCAAACATCAATACCCATATCTACAAGCATACGTCTCTGCCGGTCAGGCATTTGCTGGTGCGATTGAGGTGAGTCTAATGACATGGGTGTTTCCGATTGCTAAGGCCTAGATATTAACCCAAGCAAAATTGTACTGGGAAAGAAATTCGCGTGTTAGGCAATATGTCTTATCTTCCAACCACAATAAAAGCAATCACAATAAAAGCAATCATCCGCTACATCTGCGTATCTCTTTAGCGCGACACTCACGGCGCGCGCCAGGCATTATTAAGTAGCGGCACTGCGAGACGTTCTAACTTGGTAAACACGCTCTCCAAGCAAAATTGCAAACCAAAGAATATACAATGCTATATCCCCAAAGCCGTCTTTTCTCAGCCATATCAAATGCAGCAGCGCTAATGGAACAACTAGATATATCACTTTGTGCAAGCGCAGCCAGTTTTGCCCCAAACGTCGACGCCACCCCTTTGTCGAGGTTACCGCCATTACCAAAAGCCCAAAAAATCCAGCAATGCCGGCGGTAATGTATGTGCGTTCAACAAAATCTTCTAGCAGCAACTGCCAGGAAGATTCCACATACAGCACGATATAGGCAAGCAAGTGCAGAGCCACATACGCAAAAGCAAATAGGCCCATCATGCGGCGGCTTCGCGCCAATAGGGGCTGTTTAAACATGCGCCGAACCGGGGTAACGCTGAATGCGACAAGCAGCATAATCATGGACCATTCGCCCAAGTAATGAAGCAACCCTTCAGCAGGCTCCGGGCCTAATCCAGAGGTAGGTTGCGCTATTTCTAGGGCGATTAGGTAAACAAGCCAAGCAAAAGGCGCGCTGGCGAGCACCGCTAAGGCAAGTTTCGGAGTGTTATTTGGCCGAGTTTTCGTCATCACCTGTTACACCTTAAGCCAGATATCAACGTCCTTCGCCACAAAACTAGCAAAGAGCTCGCAAAAAATTCACAAAAGACTGGCCAAAAACTGATCAGAAAAACTTTCTAAGGTCCATGCCCTTGTAGAGGTGAGCCACCTCTTCAGCGTAACCGTTGAAAGGCAGCGTTGGACGGCGGTTAGTATTGAATAACGTACTCGGTAAACGTCGCTCCCTGGCTTGGCTCCATCGTGGATGGGAAACCGCAGGATTGACGTTGGCATAAAACCCATACTCACTGGCCTGCAATTGCTGCCAAGTGTTAAGGGGTTCTTTATCCGTAAAACGAATGCTGACAATGGACTTAACGCTTTTGAAACCGTATTTCCACGGCACCATCAAACGCCAAGGAGCACCATTTTGATTAGGCAGCTCTTTGCCAAACACACCCGTAACCATAATGCTCAACGGGTTATAAGCTTCATCCATACGTAGGCCTTCGGTATAGGGCCAGTCGATACTTGAGAAAAACGAGCTTTGACCCGGCATTTCCTCAGGTCGAACCAAGGTCTTGAACTCAACGTATTTGGCATTGCCTGTGGGTTCAAATTGCTCAAGAATTTTCTTTAATGAGACGCCCATCCATGGCACCACCATGGACCAAGCTTCTACACAGCGAAATCTATAAATGCGCTCTTGCGCAGTCATGCCTTTCATAATGTCTTCAAAGGCAAAGTCACCGGTCTTCTTAGCTTCACCGGAGACATTCACCGTCCAAGGATCTGTAGTCAGTGTATGAGCGTTTTCAAATGGGTCGCTTTTGTCCGTACCAAACTCATAGAAATTGTTGAATTGAGTGACGATGTCTTCTGGCGTAATTTCATCATCCTCCTGCAAACCGGCTTGAGCCGAGCCCAATAAGCTTGAACCGGCAATCAGTGCGGCACTTTGCCCCATAAATTTTCGGCGGTTCATATAGGTGGTTTCAGAAATGATTTCAGATGTGGGGATTTTTGGAGATTTACCTATCAGCATTGCTTTTTTTCCTCTGATATTAACTAGGCTTGAATAACTCGTTTAGCCATATCGCAGAGAGGTTTTTTTAAATCTCGAGCGCAGGCGATACTTTTTTCCAATTACAGGCTTATCTATAAACCTGCTCGCGATGCCTCTCTCGCCCGCTGTTTTGGCCTCAATAGTGGGCCTTATTTTTCTTATAGCGTCATATATGGCCTTACATGGCCTTGTTATGACTCGTTATATCCTTTAACTGATGCTTTTAATTGAGACTCTCATTGATGCTTTGTTCAAAGTCATTTTTGGACGCCCCAAACTTCTCAAACAAACTTCTCAAACAGACTTCTCAATCAGACTCCTCTACCACCTTTTCTGATTTCACTTTAGCCCATAAGGCTTTAAATGGACCAGACAGCGAGTAAACAACACATATTGCTAACAACACCGACGGTGGATCTATCATTAAGACAGCAAACCCCATAACAATCAGCACTAAAGTGACGAATGGTATGCGCTCACGGATATTGATGGTCTTTGGCGAAAAATAAGTGAAGTTGGAGACCATTAACAGCCCTGCAACAACGGTGGCTATGGCCAAGATGCTTGCGCCCACCAGCGATGGTTCAGTGATTCCATGTTCTACACAAACCCAAATACCGAAACAAATTATACCGGCGGCTGAAGGGCTAGCTAAGCCAGTAAACGAGGCATTTTCGCCTTGAGTATTAAATCTAGCCAAGCGCAGGGCCGCACAAGCCATGTAAACAAAGGCTGCAACCCAGCCAAATTGCCCTAGTTGAGAGAGTCCCCAAGAAAAGGCCACCAAAGCTGGCGCAACACCAAATGCAACCATGTCTGAGAGGCTATCGTACTCAGCGCCAAACTCGCTCTCAGTGCCCATAATCCGAGCGACTCGACCATCTGCGGTGTCTAATATCATGGCAAAAAATATTGCGATGGTTGCTGGCAAAAACTGCCCGTTCATCGCCGCAACAATGGCATAAAATCCGGCAAACAACGCGCCAGTGGTAATGACATTGGGCAATAGGTAAATACCCCGCTTTAGCCGCCCCGGCCCGCGAGCAGTATTTTCAGTGGTTTTGCCATCAGCCTCGGGGCTGACGCGCTCAACGGACTTCAACGGTACTTTTTCTTCGTTAGACATAAAGCGACTACAACAATTAGGTAAGCGATGATTGTGCGCAATAAAGAGATGAATTACCAATGGCAACTGAGGCCACAAGGTGAGCAACCAGGCTAACGGTATCGGCCAACAGTATCTGAGCGTCAGAAAAAGATCCGAACCAGAAAAGGGGTTAAAAGAAAGGCTTTAAAACAAAACGCTACAAGAAAGGCGCTAAATGGAAGACGAAAGAGAAGGTGCGAGATTCGCTAGAGCGGAAACCGGGCAGAACTAGATGGTCTGCCCGGCGAATGGCTTAGTTAACGTCTTTGTTAACCAATCTATTTTCTTGAATCCACGGCATCATGCCGCGCAGCTTAGCGCCTACTTCTTCAATAGGATGCTCGCCGGTTATACGGCGCATCGCCTTAATGCTTGGCGCACCAGCTTGATACTCTTGAACGAACTCTTTAGCAAAGTTACCCGTCTGAATTTCGGTCAAGATGCGCTTCATCTCGACTTTAGTTTCTGCGGTAACAATGCGCGGTCCACGGGTTAAACCACCGTATTCTGCTGTGTTGGAAACCGAATACCACATGTTTGCAATGCCGCCTTCGTAAAACAAGTCAACAATGAGCTTAAGCTCGTGCAAGCACTCAAAGTAAGCCATTTCAGGGGCGTAACCCGCTTCTACTAGGGTTTCGAAGCCCGCTTGCACCAGCGCAGCGGCGCCACCACAAAGTACCGCTTGCTCGCCAAATAGATCAGTTTCTGTTTCTTCTCTAAAGGTCGTTTCAATCACACCTGCACGACCACCGCCATTTGCAGAAGCATAAGACAGTGCAATGTTCTTCGCCTGTCCTGTTGCATCTTGAGCGATAGCAATCAAGCTGGGTACGCCGCCACCGGCGACATAAGTTGAACGAACGGTATGACCTGGGCCTTTAGGCGCGATCATGATCACGTCCAGGTCAGCGCGGGGCTCAATCAGTTCAAAATGCACATTGAACCCGTGAGCAAATGCCATAGTGGCATTTTCTTTAATGTTGGGTTCAATCTCTTCTTTGTACAAAGGGCCTTGGAGTTCATCAGGTACCAAAACCATGATCAGGTCAGCGCCTTTCACCGCTTCTGGCACTTCAGCTACGGTAAAGCCGGCATTTTCAGCTTTGGGCCAAGAGCCTGACCCCTTACGTAACCCGACCACAACTTCTGCAACACCAGAATCTCTGAGGTTATTAGCGTGTGCGTGGCCTTGCGAGCCATAACCTACGATGACCACTTTCATCTTTTGAATGATCGAAAGGTCTGCGTCTTTGTCGTAATACACCTGCATGATTTTGCTTCCTATTGTTTAGGTTGAACGAAAAATTATTAATGAACTGACCGCTTACGCAGACAGCACGCGATTGCCGCGGCCCATTCCAGAAACACCGGATCGGACCACTTCGAGTATGGTTGCTTCCTCGCCATTATCACCAATGGCGCTGATGAAGGCATCAAGTTTCTGGCTGGGACCCACCAACTGGACCGTGTAAGTGTCTGAGGTGACATCAACAATTTGCCCGCGAAACACATCCGCAGAGCGCTTAACTTCTTGACGAGCGTCTCCAACAGCGCGGACCTTGACCAGCAAAAGCTCACGCTCTACGTGCTCCTCGGCACACAAATTTATGACGCTAACCACTTCAACTAATCGATCTAAGTGTTTGATAATTTGAGTTATTCTATCCTGATCGCCAGATGTGGTTAGCGTCAACCTTGAAAGCGTATGGTCTTCTGTAGGCGCAACCGTCAGCGTTTCAATATTGTAATTGCGCTGGGCGAACAGACCGACAACTCTAGATAAAGCACCGGCCTCGTTTTCTAATAATACGGCTAATATTGCTCTCACGATGACCTCCCTGAGGTTTGAGTCTTACTCAAAATCATGTCGCGCATTGCACCCCCCTTAATGGCCATTGGGTAAACGTGTTCATGTGGATCTACCCAAACGTCAACAAACACCAAGCGGTTTTTATTTTCCTCGGAGAAAGCCCATTCCATTGCCGCATCCAGTTCAGTTGCGTCGCTAACTTTAACGCCGACATGACCAAAGGCTTCAACCAAAGTTTTAAAGTCCGGCAGTGAATCACTGTAACTACTTTGCGAGTGTCTGCCACCGTACTGCATGTCTTGCCACTGCTTAACCATGCCCAGGGCTTGGTTATTCAGGTTAATAATTTTTATCGGTAGACCGTATTGCAGACAAGTGGACAGCTCCTGCATGTTCATCATGAACGAACCTTCACCGGTAACGCAGGCCACAACAGCTTCAGGTGACCCCATCTGCACGCCCATGGCCGCAGGGAGACCAAAGCCCATAGTTCCCAAGCCTCCAGAATTTATCCAGCGCCGTGGCTCATCAAAATGATAGTACTGCGCCGCAAACATCTGGTGCTGGCCTACATCGGAGGACACAAAGGCTTCGCCCTTGGTTACCCGATACAGCGTTTGCACTGCTAGTTGAGGCAATATCGCCTTACCCTGCTCCGGCTTTAAACCGTGATTTAGGCCGTGTTCTTTACGCCAGCCATTAAGTTGATGCCACCAGTCAGCCAAATATTGTGCTTGGCTTTCCGACTGCTGGGCTGAGCGGGCTTTAACTTGGCTCTGATATTCCGCCCAAATCGCCTCTATCACCCACTGGGCGTCGCCAACTAAGGCTATGTGAGAATCAACAATCTTATCGATAGACGCTGGATCTATATCCATATGAATGATTTTCGCCTTGGGCGAGAATTTGTCTGGATTGTTGGTCACCCGGTCATCGAAGCGCGCGCCTAGCGCAATCACTAAATCCGTGTCATCCATAGCCATATTGGCTTCGTAAGTGCCGTGCATGCCAAGCATGCCTAGGCTCAATTCATCTGTGCCGGGATAGGCGCCTAGACCCATCAGTGTGGAGGCGACTGGCGCGCCAACAGCGCGAACCAATGCGCGCAGCGAATCTTTGGCATCGGCCTGAATAACCCCACCACCAACATAAAAGACTGGGCATTTAGCCTCAAGAATGGCTGCAACGGCAGCTTTAACCTGACCCATATCGCCTTCATAAGCTGGCCGATAGGACCTGAGGTTAACGCTGTCAGGGAACTTGTATTCAAACGTTTCAGCTGGATCCGTGGTGTCTTTGGGCACATCAATGACCACCGGGCCTGGACGGCCAGTCGTCGCAATATGGAAGGCTTTCTTGACAATGCTAGGAATCTCAGAGGCGTCTCGCACCATAAAACTGTGCTTAACCACTGGGCGAGATATACCCACCATGTCGGTCTCTTGAAAGGCATCAGTACCAATCAGGTCTCTAGGCACCTGACCGGCGATGACAACCATGGGAATACTGTCCATATAAGCCGTAGCGATGCCTGTGATTGCGTTTGTCGCGCCAGGGCCCGATGTCACCAAAACCACGCCAGGCTTTCCGATGGAGCGCGCATAGCCATCTGCCATGTGCGTGGCAGCTTGTTCGTGGCGCACCAAAATGTGTTCGATCTTCTGCTGACGAAAAATTGCGTCGTATATATGCAGAGCTGACCCGCCAGGGTAGCCAAAAATGTATTCCACGCCTTCGTCCTGGAGAGAGCGAATCAACATATCGCCACCAGACAGCATTTCCGTCATGTTCCAATCCCTTAAAACTTGAATTTAAAGCGCAACCTCTTGGCCTTTGCATGGCTGAAAGAAATCCGCCACCTTGACCAAGTATTACCTTTGTACAACCCCTTAAAAAATAGAGGTTAAGTCGAACAATTACTCACCTGTTATTGGCGGTAATCTTCGTAGCACTCTTTTTTTCTGCTTATTGTCTAATCAGCTGAGTCGCAAAACAGCACCGAAAGCATCGTCTAAGCCCTTGAAAAATATAGACTTTACGCAACACCAGCCTTCCAAAGGCAAAGATTTTTAGACAAGCGCGAGCGCGCTATTCTTGTGATTCCGTTGCAGCATGTCAAACCGGATAATTGAAACAGTTTTTCTACCCCTCTTTGCAACCCTAAAAAACAGCGCTGTGAAGGCTTTTTCTAACCTAATAACTGCCTATTCTTCGGCTAAATTGGGGCTGCAAACAACGATAGAGGCCATCCGACCAATCTGGCCTGTCACCCTGCCCGATTCTCTGGATTCCTCATGGCATGCCTGTCGGTAGGAGTAGAAATCTGCTGAGGCATAGGTACAAGTATTTGCCCCGCTGACAGCGCCCACCCCGCATTGTTCCAATTGCCAACGAGCAATGGCCACTAAGTCTATCAGGCGCTTTGCAGGGTCACTTGGGTGTTTGTGCACGGCCTTTGGCTGCATCGGCAAAATCACGGACCAGACATCCTCGCCTACTTCAAAATGCTCAAGGCCAATACACGGTCCGATCCAAGCCACCAAATCGTTCGGTTTGGCCGGCATAGACACCACCAAACTATTGATTATATTTGCCGCCAACCCGCGCCAACCTGCATGAGCGGCCCCGACAATAGTCGCGCTCCGATCGGCAATCAAAATGGGTACACAGTCGGCGGTTTGTATGGCAATACCTATACCGGGCTTATCCGTCCATGCGGCATCGGCCTCGGGCGTATTGTTGATTGAATGCTCATCAACATAAATACACTCTCTACCATGTACCTGATCTAGCCATTGCAGACCCATGGGTAGAGACTCAGAGACACCATTTTGTTCAGCGAAATGCTGATTGATGGCGGTTAGTAACTCAGCACGGTTTGCCGTAACTGCTGTCGGTTCATCGCCGATATCAAAGCGAATGTTATTGCTCGCAAAGGCGCCAGAACTGAAGCCGCCGTGGCGGGTGGTGGTGAAACCAAGGACATTTCGTGCGGTTGCATCCGGCCACTCAGCCTTCAACCACGTTGGCTTAGCGCGCATCTACCGCCAGAGCTTCATTTAACTGATTAAAATCCTCCGGAGGAGATACCGCAAACTTCATCATCTCGCCCGTTTGCGGATGCGCAAAAGCAAGTTTGGCTGCATGCAGGGCTTGACGGTCGAAATTACGCAAAACCGCAATAGTTTCAGTGTCTGCACCTTTTGGAATGATACGCCGACAGCCATAGCGGCTATCGCCCACCAATGGAAAGCCAATACTCTGCATATGCACCCGGATTTGATGGGTCCGACCACTGCCAAGCTTTACGTTAACCAGCGTATGACTACGATAACGCTCGCGCACGCGAATTTGACTCAAAGCAGGCTTACCGTCGTCTCGTACAGCTTGTTTGGTGCGCACTTTGAGGTCGCGACCTATGGGCTTATCAACGTCCTGCCCCGTCACCATTACGCCCTCGCAAATGGCCATATAACGACGTTCAACCTCTCGCTCCTGAATAGCCTCCACCAAATGACGCTGGGCTTTGTGACTGCCCGCCACAACCATAACCCCACTGGTGTCTTTATCTAAGCGATGCACAACGCCGGCACGAGGTAATTCGCTGAGGCTAGGACGATGATGCAATAAGCCATTGACCAATGTACCCGATGGATTACCAGCGCCTGGGTGAACGACTAGCCCTACCGGTTTATTGATCACGAGTATGTCTTCGTCCTCATAAACGATCTCAAACTCTACTGGCTCGGCTTTGTCCCAAGCCTCTCGAACTTCACGCACGGTGTTGAGCGCAAGAATTTCTCCACCCCAAACCGTCGTCTTTGGCTTGGTGGTTTTCCCATTCAGCGTTAAATCGCCCTCGACTATCCATCTAGTCAACTCGGCACGAGAAAATTCAGAGAATATAAGTGCGGCTACTTTATCAAAGCGCTGACCACCGTATTCCAAGGGAATAGGTGTCTGCTGATTAATTTGGCTGGTGCTTTCGGTATTTATATTATTCATTTGTTTGCAACCCTACCGAATTCGGTAAGAATAGCGATCTTTAAAGACCAACCGGTGTTGGCTATCAATACAACCATCAACATGACTATCAAAAATGGAGTTCCATTTTGCTCGATAAAACACGACCAGAGAACACTCGATTGAAATTTTTCTCAACAGCAACAACACTGCTATTCGTCTCCCTTTTGGGAGGCTGCAGCCTCATCCCATTTCTGGGTTCCGACGAGGAAGAGGATGTCGACATTGAGGCCATCGAAACTACAGAGCAAAAACTCTACAGCCAGGCCCAGCGCTCACTGCGTAGCTCAAATTTTTCTCTCGCCATTGAGCAACTGGAATTAATGGAAGCTAGATTTCCATTTGGCCGTTTCGCTGAGCAATCTCAACTTGAGCTGATCTACGCACACTATATGACAGCAGATACTGAAGCAGCGCGCGCTGGCGCAGATCGCTTCATCCGTCTACACCCAAGTCACGACAGCGTGGACTACGCCTATTACCTACGCGCACTAGCAGCTTATAAAAATGACCCAGGGTTACTCGACAAATTAGTTTCGGCTGAGCCAGCAAAAAAAGAAATGGGCCCACTGAATGAGTCCTATACAGATTTCGGCATACTCTTAACCCGCTTTCCAAACAGCCAATACGCACCTGATGCCTTACAACGGATGCTGCAACTGAGAAACATATTGGCTCAATCCGAAATTGAGATTAGTAACTATTACCTCACTCGCGGCGCTTATATTGCTGCGGCTAATCGAGCCAGCTACGTGCTTGAAAATTATCCAGACAGCCCCGCTCGAGCGGACGCACTGGCCACGCTTGTTGAAACAAACTGGAAACTAGGCCTTAAAGATGAGGCCAACAGAGCATTAAGAGTACTTGCGGCAAACCACCCCGAGTACAGAGATTTTGATAATGCCGGCAATTTGGTACTTGAAACTCGTATTCGAAACAGAGACCGGTCTTGGGCAAACATTATGACCTTGGGGCTACTGGATCGCCCCGACGTTCCTCCGCCCATTACAATCGAATATCCAGAGGGTTTCGAAGCGCCAAAACGAGACGCTGTCAGCACCACTGCTGAGACCCCAGCGAAAGCAGAAAAGAAAGGCTGGTTTAGCTGGCTACCGTTTGTTGGCTAGCCAAATCTTTGGATAAAACCCGTCGATGAAGGCAAACAAAGAACGGTGGTTTAAAGGGCTGTAGTGAATGCCCTACCACCTTCGCAAAATCCGTCACAGAACCCGACCAAGTACACTAAGAGCACAAAGAACACAAAGAACTCCTCCTAAGTCGGCGCATCTATCTTCGCTCATCTGCGACTTCGCCTACACCTATTGCTGCTGATCACCGCTTAAATTCCAGCCCACCCTCATTGACCATTGGTTGATGCAAGCAACAAATAATCGCAACGCCCACCACTACCCGAAGCATAGAACTTGCTGCAGCGCAGATCTCATCTTGGAGAAAAGCCACAGCAAATTTTACTCATTGGGTTTCACAATCGTTGAGCTGCTAACAACAATGCTAATTATTAGCATGCTAGGAGGACTTGCGGTAGCAGGCTACCAATCTCAGCTAAAAACTCAGCGCGCGGATAATGCGCAGACTGACTTCATGGTCTTGCTACAAAGCGCGCGCAGCGCCGCAATAATACAGCGGACAGAAGTAGTCTTATGCCCTGCCGCATTCACACCAAGCTTCGGCGCAACCTTAACCGCAACCTTAGCCGCCAACACATCCACCCACTGCGGCTCGAGCAACACCTGGGACCAGGGCGCTGTGGCGTTTACTGATCACAACAGCGATCTGCAAATTAATGGGCAAGATGAAGTCATTGCCCTGCTCCCTAGAAACTATGCAGGCATAGAGGTCACTTGGCGCGCATTTCGCAACCGCAGTTATCTGCGCTTCAACAAAAACGGGTTGACCGACTGGCAAAACGGGCGCTTCATTTTTTGCTCAACCAGTATGGGGCCAGAGGCTACGCGACAAATCACAATCAACTCAGCGGGACGAATCTATCCGTCGTACGACTACGATACAGACGGGGTTCATGAAGACAGCAATGGCCGAAGTATCATTTGCCCATAACTGCGGCTAGGCCCTTGTAAGTCTGAAACAAACCACACATCAACCTCACATCAACCTCACATCAACTAAAAAAACAAAAGCCAAAATAATCGCTAATACTAACGTTTCGACTAAGCGCCATTAAGCCTCGTTAGCGATGGGGTCTTCTACAGCCAAAATAGAAACATCAAAGGTAATGTCTTTGCCGCTTAACGGATGATTGAAATCTACTTTTACGGTATCTTCATAAACGTCCAAAACCACCCCTGGCAACTCACCGTCTGGGGCTTGAAAGGATAAAACCAAGCCCGCCTCTAAGCCGTCTTGAGCGTCCATCTGTGCAAAAGTGGATTTAGCTAATACGCGAACATTAGCCTCATTACGCTCACCAAATGCGTCCTCTGCCAACACCGTCAACTGCACATCGTCGCCCTCTTGAAGCCCCACTAGGGCCGCCTCAAAGCCTGGCAGCAAATTACCATCGCCTAGTACTAGAGATGCAGGGGAACCGCGACGAGTTGTATCTATTTCCTCGCCAGTTGGCATCAGTAGCGCAAAGTGCATTTTGACCGAAGAACCCATTTGAATTTTCGGCTTCGAATTCTCAGATGAAGCAATAATGTCAGACATGTTTATTCTCTAATTTTGTGTTTCGTTTTTAATTTTTAAACTTTTTGATTCTTTGACTTAAGCAACGCTTGACCGTGAACTCAGATCCAGTTTATTTTGCAGTCCAAATGTAGAATCAGTTTTAGAATCAGCTTTAGAATCAGCTTGGGAAATCATCCGAAGAAAATCTATGGGGCAAGTTTTTGTGCCGCGCGATATTCGCGAAAAATCAGAACCATCCATAGCGCCACGCCACAAAAAAGTGCGGAGTCGGCGACATTGAAGGCAGGAAAAATATAGTCTCGGTAATGCACTAGAATAAAGTCCACCACGTAACCGTTAACCATACGTCCCCAAAGATTGCCTAGAGCGCCGCCGAGAATGAGCGCATATATACAAGCCAACATTTTTTCACTTGGGCGCAGCCTGCTCATTTCCCAAAGCACATAAATACAAAAGCCAACGCCTAACACAATAAAAAACCAGCGTTGCCACCCACCAGCATCAGCTAAAAATGAAAAAGCCGCGCCGGGATTGTGCCACCTCACCCATGCAAAAAAGGGCAAAACTTGAATACGGTCGCCATAAGCAAGTTCACTCACCACCACATACTTGGTCAGGCGATCCAGCAGTAAAACCAAAAACCCAAGACCCAGCCAACGCCAGTGCTGATACAGTTTAATATCCTCACTCGAACTGTCGGTAGAAGATTGCTGGTTAGCCTCGGACATTGTCACCTCTTAAAAGCTTTGT
Source organism: Pseudomonadales bacterium (assembly GCA_028228615.1). GTDB lineage: Bacteria > Pseudomonadota > Gammaproteobacteria > Pseudomonadales > Azotimanducaceae > UBA4421. The sequence goes on from JAOJBS010000004.1 coordinate 27,599, forward strand.
TTGAATAAAGTAAGCGACTAATCGGAGGTGACCGACCCACCCACTCAATTGGAAGAGAACCAAAATTTGGCAGATTGAATATCGGCTTCAATTTGAGTTTTTAACTCATCGATAGAAGCGAAAGCCTGCTCATCTCGAAGCTTCTTTTTAAAAGTAACTTGGATCAACCGGCCATAAATATCGCCAGCGAAGTCGAACAGGTGCACTTCGAGTAAAGGCTCTTTGCCATCTACCGTAGGCCGCACGCCAATGTTGGCAATTCCGTCATAAACCTTTCCACCGGGTAAGCCCTCTACTTGCACGCAATAAACGCCCTCAAGGGCAGCGCGGTAACGTTGCAAGCGAATATTGGCGGTAGGCACACCTAACTGGCGACCTAACTGGCGACCATAAACTACCCGCCCCATAATAAAATATTCGTGGCCCAGCAACTCTTGCGCCTTGGCAAAGTCGCCGTTTGCCAAAGTCTGCCGCACCAGAGTACTGCTAATACGTTCCTCTCCTTCTAGCAAGGTGCTCAGCGATGTGACCTCATAGCCGTAACTCTTACCAGCCTGTTGCAACATGGCAAAGTCGCCTTCACGCCCGCGGCCAAATCGCCAATCATCACCAACAACAACATGTTTGGCGCCAACAAGGTCCACCATAAAATCTTTAACAAACCATTGAGCCGGAATATTTGATACCGCTTCGTTGAAGGGTAAACAAAACAGTCTGTCCAACTCTGTGCGGTTGAGGAGTAACACTTTTTCGCGGAACCGCGTGAGCCGAGCGGGCAACTTTTCTCCCGCAAAAAATTCTCGGGGTTGAGGCTCGAAAGTCATCAACATGCTGGGAAGCGCGTGCTCTTTACCTGCGTGGCAAAGCTTTTCAATCAGCCTCTGATGGCCTCTGTGTACGCCATCAAAATTACCAATAGAGAGCACACAGCCATGATGCTGAGGGCGAATGTTATGCAAGCCAGTGATAATTTCCATGGACCCGATTATATGCGGATTAACTCAATTAGTGGGAATTTCTATGCGCAGATACGAAAATTTTTGCCGCTAAACCGAAACTAGAGCGCGACACAACGCCAACTCAACTGGGTGCGTATTTGACCTAACTCATTCTTAGGCCGCATCTAAGTTGCCTCTACGCTGCCCCGGAGCTGGCCCTGCAAGCCCTCTGAGCAGGCCGAGGGGAATTTAAGTTACCGAACGCTGCTTTGATGCTTAAAGTCTCTAGGTCGCGTGCCCAACAAAAGCAAAACGAGTGCATAAACCGCTACACCCAAAACCATCACCACAGCGGTCCAACCTATTCTTGGCAAAGATTGCATGTCTAACCAAACCTGCCCATCGGGTAGCAAAAAGAACAGGCCCACACCGAGAATCGAGCTCGCCAGAATAGCTTTCGCCGCGGTTAAAGCCACCCTTGCGTCAAGACGATATAGGCCTCGTTGATGCAACCCCATGTAGAGTAGCGCGGCGTGGGACCAAGCGGACAAAGCCGTCGCCATAGCCAGCCCTGTATGCCCCATCGTCTGAAAAGTTGCCAAGCTGGCGAGCAAATTGACCGCGACAGCTACAATCGCATAATGAAAGGGTGTACGCGTGTCTTGGTGCGCAAAGAAAGCGGGGGACAAAACTTTGACCACCACAAAACCGGGTAGCGCAATGGCAAACATTTCTAGAGCGTAGGACGACATGCGAATATCTAGGGCTGTCATTGCACCCCCAGAGAAACTCATAAACAACACTGCCAGCAGCGGCTGAGCAAAGAGGTAAAGGGCAACAGCAGCGGGCAACGCCAGCATCAGGCCTAAGCCCAACCCCCAACTTAACGTTGCCTTGAATGATTCTGCGTCGCCCCGCGCCACCATTGCCGACAAATGCGGCAACATCACGGTACCTAGGGCAACTGCCACAAGCCCAACCGGCAATTCCAACAGCCGATCCGCATAATATAACCAAGCAATGCTGCCGCTGGTAAGCGTTGAAGCAAGGACAGTATTCACTAAGGCATTAATCTGACCCACAGACGCAGCCAGCACCGCGGGGATAAGCAGCACACCTACCCTACGTACGCCTGGGTGTTTGGCCGAAATTTGCGGGCGCACCAGCAGGCCCATGCGACTCAGCGTTGGCAATTGAATACCAAGCTGGACAATACCTGCTGCCATAACACCCCACGCGACCATCACGACTGGCTGCACATTAAACCAACCTGTGAGCGCCAGCATTGCTGCGATCATTAAGCAAAGGTTCAACATCACGGGTGTAAAAGCCGGCAATGCGAATTGATTATGCGCATTGAGCAATGAACCTGCGAAAGCCGTTAGCGAAATAAAACCCAAATAGGGAAAGGTAATGCGGACCAACTCGGTTGTGGCCGAAAACTGCTCGGGCTGATCTATGAACCCGGGCGCAAATAAAGCAGTAAGTCCTGAAGCAAACACCACGCCTAAAGCCACAAAACCGATTAGAACAATGCCAAATAACCCAGAAAGCCCGGCTAAAAAGTAGGTTAACTCGTTATGACCTTTGGCTTTGTACTGCATCAACACTGGTACAAACGCTTGACTGAATGCGCCTTCAGCAAATAACCGACGAAAGAAATTTGGGATGCGGAAAGCCACAAAAAACATATCCGCTACAGCCGACGCGCCAAACAAATAGGACAGCACAATATCGCGCAATAGCCCACTGATACGGGACAAAAGCGTCATTCCAGCCACTACGCCACCTTGCCGTGTCAGGTTTTGGGGCTTGGTATCACCGCTATTTTTAGACGCAGAATCTGCAGATTTCTCAGCTTCTGGTGGAATGTTTGTTGACATCTACTCCCTCGGGCGGCATATTGCCCGCCTCAAATTTTTTGTCTCTTCTAGGAGAATTCCTTGGCTAACAGTCCTCAGGCGCGCAAGCGCGCAAGACAATCAGAAAAGCGTCGCTCGCAAAATGCAAGTCATCGCTCAATGGTTAGAACTTACATTAAAAAAGTACTTGGTGCTGTTGAAGCAAAAGATGCTCCAACTGCCGGTGCAGCCCTCACTACCGCCTTGCCGATTATCGACAAGATGGTGACCAAAGGCATAATGCACAAAAATCAGGCTGCTAGACATAAGTCTCGCCTGACGAAGAAGGTCAAGGCGCTCGCTGAAGCCAGCTAAGTCGCCGCTTTGTAGCCTAATGTTCGCGTTAGGCTATTTTTGCAGCCACTGCATCACTCGTCCCAGCCAACGATCATCCAACATGATCATTGCACCCACGTAAGCCGCCCTAGCAGCGTACTGAGCCCTACTTACCTATGTTTCCTCAAGTAATACCAAGTTGTCTCTGTGCACCACCTCTGGCTCTACTACGTGCTCGATCACTTGAGCAAAAACTTCGCTATTCAACCCTTTAATCTTCTCAATCTCTGAACTGGAATAATTAGACAGGCCCTGAGCGACCAAAGCGCCTTGCTCAGATATACAGCGCACCACATCACCCCTAAGAAAATCTCCTTGAACCTGAATAATGCCAGCGGCGAGCAAACTTACGCCTCGGTCACGCAAGGCAGAAACCGCTCCGGCGTCCACCCTTAATGTACCTTTCGCCCGCAAGTGTCCAGCAATCCAACGCTTCCGCGCGTTCAAGGGACTAATCTCCGCCGTGAGCAGCGTGCCTATGTCCTCACCCTTGATTAGCCGGGTTAATACATCTGATTCGTGACCCGAGGCTATGAGGGTATCTGCACCAGAACGGGCAGCAAGACGACCAGCACGTACTTTCGTCACCATACCGCCCCGACCCAACGCTCCGGCGCCTTCACCGGGCATAGCATCCAAACCGGGGTCAGTAGCAACCGCAGTCACAACGCGTTTCGCGTTAGCGTTTACTCGGGGATCTGCGTCTAACAGACCTTCAACATCGGTCAAAATAATCAACAAGTCTGCCTCTAACAAATTTGCCACCAATGCGGCCAACGTATCGTTATCGCCAAAGCGTATTTCGTCTGTGGCTACCGTATCGTTTTCATTGATAACCGGCACCACACCCATAGAAACTAGCGTGTTAAGTGTGCCTCGCGCATTTAAATAACGTTGCCTGTCAGCTAAATCATCATGCGTGAGCATGACAAACGCTGTGCCACAGGAAAATTTACTCAGAGCGTCTTCATAAGCCTGCACCAGACCCATTTGTCCCACTGCTGCGGCTGCCTGCAGCTGATGGATTAACGTGGGGCGTTGCGACCAACCCAGGCGTTTGCAGCCTTCAGCCACTGCACCTGACGACACCAGAATGACTTCCATACCACTGGCAACAAGGGCACTGATCTGGGCGCAATAGGAATTAATTTTCTCGTGTTCAATACCCGCAGCGTGACTGGTGAGCAGCGAACTACCAACCTTTACAACCACCCGTTTGCAACTGGCCAAAGTGGCACGATCTGTTAGGCCAGAATTATTCTCGGACATAAATGACCTCTGTCGCCTCTCCATCTTTGTCATCCGCATCCCAATCATCATGGTCGTCGTCAACGCTTTCGTCCGCCTCACCCGCACGCCGGGCACGCATGCGCTCTGAATGGGCCCACACATCTGCAGTAATTCTGGCTTCTAACTCTTCCAACTGTTCTGCGTGATTTTCGTTCTCTCGAGCTAATAAATATTCTTCTGTCAAAAACGCCATCAAATCCCTAACAAGGTCTTCTAGGCCAATATCGCCCAATGCGGATATCGCATAAATGGGTCTATCTGGAAACATCTCGGCAAAATCTTCCAACAATTGGTCTAATGCCTCTTGCTCCAATTGATCAACTTTAGATAACGCCAGCCAAATAGGCCGCTCTGTCAGCGATTCACTGTACTCGGCCAATTCGGTTTCTATTGCTAACGCATTATCAATTGGATCGCCGCCGTCTTCAGGCATCACGTCGACTAAATGCAATAACACTCTCGTGCGCGACAAATGCCTTAAAAACTGAGCACCTAAGCCCGCACCCTCGGCAGCACCGACGATGAGTCCTGGAATATCAGCCATAACAAAACTGGCGTCCGCTGCGACGCGCACAACGCCTAAACTGGGCGCTAATGTAGTAAAGGGGTAGTCGGCGACTTTAGGGTTCGCCGCAGAAACTTGTCCTATTAGGGTAGATTTACCCGCATTAGGCAGCCCCAACAAACCCACATCGGCCAACAATTTCAACTGCAGACGAAGCTTGCGCACGTCGCCTAAGTGACCCGGCGTGGTTTTTCTTGGCGCGCGGTTGGTACTGGACTTAAACGCAGCATTACCCAAACCTCGGCCACCACCATTGGCAACCAGCAAAGTTTCGCCGTGGGCTTTTAAATCACCCACCACCTCTTGAGTTTCTTCATCAACGACGGTGGTCCCAACCGGCACCTTTACGTAAGTCGCCTCTCCAGCAGCACCGGTTTTATTACGACTGGCACCGCCATGCCCATTACGTGCTTGATAAGAGGGTTGATAGCGAAAGTCGATGAGCGTATTTAAGGCCTCTTCGGCAAGCAAAATAACGTCGCCACCGTCACCGCCATTGCCGCCGTCTGGACCGCCTCGTTCGATATATTTCTCACGACGAAAGCTGAGCGTACCGTTACCGCCCTTGCCACCTTGAACACGAATTGTCGCTTCATCAATGAACTGCATATTACCCCCTGGGTAAAACAAAAAACCCCGCATTAGCGGGGTTTAGTATTATTGAACCGTAGTCTTGATTAAACCGTAATCTCGTACAACTTTTGTACGAATCTGGCAAAACCCGCTCAGTTCTGTGCCAGCAGAGCCTTTCAACTAATAAGTTGGATCTACTGTGCTTGCGGCACGATGTTTACAGTCTTTCTGCGCAAGGGGCCTTTAATCGTAAACTCAACGTGACCGTCCGCTTTTGCAAACAAGGTGTGATCACGACCACAACCAACATTTTCACCTGGGTGGAACTTAGTTCCACGCTGACGAACAATAATGTTGCCCGCAGTGACTACTTGACCGCCGAATTTCTTCACGCCCAATCGTTTCGACTCTGAATCGCGACCGTTTCTAGTACTGCCGCCTGCTTTTTTATGTGCCATGGATGCTTCTCTTTATTCCAATGAACAGCGCTCTAGCTGCTGATTCCGGTAATTTTAACTTCGGTAAACCACTGACGGTGACCTTGTCTTTTCAAAAAATCTTTGCGTCGCTTGAACTTGATGATGCGGATCTTTTTACCGCGATCAGTACGCATAACTTCGCCGGTTACGCGACCAGATTCAACGTAAGGTGCGCCTACATTTACATCATCGCCATTGGAAACCAACAAAACCTTGTCAAAAACTATTTCTTCGCCAGGCTCTGCGCTCAGCATTTCCAACCTCACAACGTCACCTTCCGCGACGCGGTGTTGCTTACCGCCGCTCTGAAAAACCGCAAACATATCTCTACTCCTGGCGATCAACTAATGACTCTTCGTCACCTAGCTGTCTTAAGTGTTGCTAAAATTCTTGTTCTAACACCGAAAAAGGTGCGACAAAACAGACCCTCCCTCTCGGAAAAGGCGCGCCATTCTATAAGCAAAACTTAAGGATTACAACGATTCAGACAAAACCGAGGCTAGAATGTCGGATTTAAACATCGGTCGCTTGCTGGCTGCAATTTTCGGGTCTGAAGCACCGCTGTTGCAGGTTTCTTCCTGAGGTTCTTTGCACAGTTCTTAGTACAATTCTTTGTGCAATTCTTTGTAAGACTCTTTCCAACGCATTTAAATAAAGGAGCTATATTACCCCTGCGCAAATTTAGATAGAATCGCCGCTCACGCAAATTAGACAATTCCGGCGCGCACATTCATGTTTTGCAGTATTAGAAAAAACGATCTGTCGGTTAAAACCTCAATCTCTTTGTCGAATTTCAATTTCGCAACGACAGCTACAGAAAAAGAGTTAGGGTGGTCTGGCGCGTTAAATACAACCAGCGGCGATTAGTAATGAAAATCTCACCAGCTCATACAATCAAAGAAGCGCATACCGACTCTAACCCACTAAGCGATGTCTATCAGCTGGTCGAAAAAGAGTTTGCTGCGGTCAACCACCTTATTCCGCGCAAGATATCCTCAGACGTTGCCATGGTTGAGGAAATCGGCCAGTACATTGTAGAGAGTGGCGGCAAAAGACTTCGCCCAATGATGGTACTACTGAGCAGCCAAGCGCTGGGCTACAAGGGTGAGCAAAACGTTGAACTGGCCGCAATCATTGAGTTTTTACATACCGCTACGCTACTCCACGACGACGTGGTTGATAAATCTGGGCTACGCCGAGGGCGCGTTACTGCTAACGAGAAATGGGGTAACGCACCCAGCGTATTAGTCGGCGACTTCCTTTATAGCCGCGCCTTCCAGCTCATGGTGGAACTGGCCAGCATGGACATTATGGCGGTACTTTCCGGTGCCACTAATACCATCGCCGAAGGCGAGGTCATGCAACTGGCTAACATTGGTAACATGGCACTTTCCGAAGCGGATTATCGCGAAGTCATTCGTTGTAAGACCGCTTTGCTGTTTGAAGCCGCCACGCACACAGGCGCGCTACTGGCCCAGGAGGCAGATGCCGCTCAGGACGCAGGCAACATAGAAATACTGCGCAAGTTCGGCCTGCACTTTGGCCTAGCCTATCAATTAGTCGACGATTGGCTGGACTACGCTGGCACAACTAAGGCGATGGGGAAGAATGTTGGGGATGATTTAGCTGAAGGCAAACTCACCCTACCGCTCATTCAAGCTTTGAAAGTAGCTCCCGCTGCGGACCAAGCACTCATCACCCACGCGTTGCAGAATAAGTCGCAAGAACACATGTCTGAAATTTTGGCAATTGTTGAAAAATCTGGCGCACTGGCCTATACCCATGCCGCAGCAGTAACAGAGACCAACCTTGCTCTAGCGTGTTTGGCCCAACTGCCTGACAACCCCTACAAAACTGCCTTGAGCACTCTCGCTACTTTCTCTCTTTCTCGACTGGCGTAGGCTCAAACTAGCTAAAACTTCGCGGGCTTAGCCTTGGTTAGAAACGCTCTTAAAAATAGCCATTTCTTTTCAGTAGAATTGCTGAACCCATTGAGAGCGCAGTCAAAGTCCCAAGCAACAACCAAAAAGCTAAAGGCTCGTTAACTCCGGGCATGCCTTGAACATTGACACCAAATAGGCCGGTAACAAACGAAATAGGCAGGAAGATTACAGTGACAACGGAAAACAGATACATACGCGCATTCTGAATTTTTGAGACTTCGTGATTGATAACGTCCTGCAAAACTAAAGTCCGCTCATTGACCATATGCAAATTTTCGATGGACCGATTGATTCGATCAGATTGCTCGTTAAGTAAAAACACATGTTGGCGATCCAACAACTCAAAAGCGAGCCGACTGAGAGAATCTAAAGCCTCGCGTTGGGGCGACAAATAACGGCGCACAGTGGCGATCTGGCGACGAATTGAAAATATTGCAGACCTCCAAGCAGACAGTTCTGGATTGGAACTACCCTGCTCAATAGCGGTTTCCATCTCATCAATATCCATCTCTAGACTCTCAACAAAGCTACTAATACGATCAGCTAGATTTTCAATCACCAAGATAACCAGCTCTTGCAAACTGGTGGGACCGGTGCCTTCAAACAGCGACTCGCGAACATCTTGGATAGCCATTATTTTTCGCTGACGCAGAGTAATCACTCTATTTTTTTGAATGAGCATGCGCAGGGAAACCATATCTTCGGCATTTGCGCCGCGATTCATATTGATAGCACGCAAAAACACAATTACATCGCCCCTGTTAACCGCCGTTCGAGGCCGCGTATCCTCGCGCAGCAGGCTTTTCACTATCCGTGGGTCAACCTCATAGGCGCCTAACACCTCTTCAATATCATGACCCGAGTACTCAAGATGTATCCAACGAGGATTGCTACCGTTCAGACCGCTGCCTGACGGCTCCACAACACCTCCAGCACCGTTCAAGGCTAAGTCAAATATCAAGGCGGGGCTAATTGTCTGAGAACTCATGCCTTTTCTATCATCAACGGAATGCTCAGGAGACACAGTGCTAGCACTAGGTACATAACTTCACGCATCAATAGGTACCCCGATGGCCTAAAATTCACGCTCACTTACTGGAAAGAATTCACCAGATTCATCATGACCGCCGTAGCGCTGATAGAGCTACCAATCATGATGGCCCTGTCACTCCACTGCATACCCACAAATACCCAACCTGCGGCACTCAAAATGTAGGCCACCTGCCCCTGCAACACAAAACCCGCAGACATCAAAAAAATGCCACTCACGGAGAGAAACGTTGCAACCCATTTAACATACCAGTCCACGGTACCCGTAGGCGTGGTGGATTTAAGGTCATCGTTTTCTGCCTGAACCTCTTTCAACTCATCCATCAGACGTTTTTTCTCAGTGGCTAATTCCATGGCCAAACGTCCAGCTCTGCTGGTAGGCCCAACCGGCTGATGTAATTCTGCTGCGATATAGGTTACATCGTCGTTCACTGGATCTGCGGGATTATGCGCCATTACATTTCTCCTAGTTAGGGCCCTCAGAGAGATTCTGAGTTCGTTTATAAATCAATATTCACCGGGTATTTCATTGGATTTTGCGCTCATTAAAAACCGCATAATTTGGCGCACGGACCCGCAAAAAAGTTCGCGCATCTTCTACCTTTTTTTCGCCGTGTCAAGATAATTTCACAGGCCACAAAAATCCCGGGATTTGACCCAAAACCGGCACTGAAAAAAGCCTTAGGGAACGTCTAAATATACAATAAAAACAGTCACCTATATGAAACCAAGAATCCCGCTCAGCGCACACCTTAAAAATAGGGGAACAGCAAAATTGAAGCGTTTTTCCGCTGCCAAGAAGGCAGTTTTATAAAAGCCTCTAAGCAACCCACCTCAAGGGAGGCGGCCACCCAAAATATAGCGGTCGCAACAACGCCTTAAGCAGTACGGTAAATCCGAAGATTTAATAGTTAGAGTGCGAATATGACAAAGACACCCACTCTCTAGAATCTAGGTAAAAGGAAACGTAGGTAACGGCAGTTGTCGATTTTGCAGCGCGCAAAAATAGCGAGGGATAAGGGGTAAGGGGTAATGGGTAAGGGGTAATGGGTAATGAAAGAAAGGAGTAAGGAGAAAGGAGAAAGGAGAAAGGAGACTAATCAACAGTCCATATACGCCATGGACAAGGCTTTTGTGGTTGTCGCGCTTTATCTAGCGCCAAGTATCAGCCTGGCGCGGAGGCCTCATCTTTTTCTTCATCCGGCGCGCTAAACAAAGCTTGGCTGGTCAACCCTGGTTCAACGCAGTCTGCTTTCATACGGCAACTGAACACTGACAGTACGGGGATCATTGCGAACGCCGAAAGCAACATGCCTACCGCCTCCAAAGCCATCCCCCCGCGATACCAATTTTCGTGGAAATGGTCGACGATGCGGAAGAATGCAGCAAAATAAAAGAACATTGCGGCAACGGTTAAAAAAGCAAAAACTCGCGCGGTACCAAAACTAATATTGCGCCATAAGCTTACCAAGGCCATCACTGACCCAGCTGCATATATGACTGATAGCAAGGGAGATTTAGGAATAAATCCATGCAAAACGGCTAGGCCAAGAAGCATAAATCCAACAGTTGCGTTAAATATTCTCATGTTTCTAATGTCCTCGACATACTTCCCCCGGATCTAGTCGCTGAGTAATCAACACGCGCTTGCATCCATGCCTTGATAAGCACAATCAACAATCGCCAATATTAAAAATCATCACAGCTCGATGAGCTGTTTGAGTCGCTGTAGGTCGAACCAAACTCAGCCAAAGAAAAGCATCTGACATAAGTTTGTAGCGCATCCCCTTTCCATCTGCGTGGATTTTTTGGGAATGAATCGCTTCCATACAGCGTTACCCTCACTTCCTGATAAGGGGTCAGCTATATTTTGCGACCTTGAGCTGAGAGTCAACACTTTTGTTACGTTAAGTGACAATCGGTACTGCAGTGTTACGCGGCGTTACTCGTACCGAGTTTTTAGTGGGTAAGGTTCCGCATTTGGCTGACGTCACGAGGACATTGCCCGCAACACCCGCCCTTGAAAAGCCGTTAGACCACAATTAAGCCACAACTAACTCATAGCCAAACGACAGCTAAATCATAGTTAGATCATAGTTGAATCAATGGCCGACGCCTTATTTGAGGTCCCAACCTGGGACCCCATCGTCCAATTGAACACCAAAACTATTCAGCGCCATTGAGACTAAATTATACTGGCCAACGGTGAATACTAAATCCATCATTTGCTGAGTATTGTAGTGCTCTAGTAACCCCTGCCATGTGGCATCGGCGATATGCGCGTCACTGTGCAACTCATCGGTGGCTTGCAGCAAAAGGCCGTAAAGGGTTGATATGCCTGGACTGCGCGGGCCTGATTTCGCCAGCAAAATCTCTTCATCTGTTAGCCCTACCTGGCGAGCAATCACCACATGCTGGCCCCATTCGTAGCCGGCATTGCACAAAAAGCCAATGCGCAAAATGACTAGCTCCCGTTCTTTGGGGTCTAACGTGGACTTACCCAGTATGTGATTGGCAAACACCATCCAACGCTTTGCCAGACCAGAGTGGTTACACAGCGTACGGAAAATATTCAGCACCCTGCCCCGGCTGGCAATGGGGGCAATCAGCGCCTGAGCATCTGCATCCAACTGCGCGTCCACCAGTGCTTCTATTCTTGGTTTTGTTAATCTCATATTCTCTCTCCCTTAATGATTAATACGAATATACCCCACTCACCAAAATTGACGCTATGCACATATGTGCGGCGCGCCTTTGGCGCCTATCTGACTGCGTCTGCCATTGACCTGCGCTCTGAGCATTAGGAATGAGGCATTTCACTGCCAGCTACCAATGGTTAACATGGGATATCAAGGCACTTTGCGCCAACACAACACTGCAACAAAGATTGAGACCGCCTGTTGAAAAACCTTCTTATTGTCTACCACTCCCAAACGGGCAACACCCTGCGTATGGCGCAGGCGGTTCTTCAAGGGGCCACTGACAAAGATATAGAGGACATAGAGGTGCGTATGTTAAGCGCACTGGACGCTGGCCCCTCAGACCTGCTTTGGGCGAACGGCGTTATTCTCGGCACGCCGGAAAATTTTGGCTACATGTCCGGCGCGCTGAAAGATTTTTTTGATCGCACGTTTTACGCTGTGGAAGGGAAAATTGCCCCATTGCCGTACAGCGTATTTATCAGCGCAGGCAACGATGGCAGCGGCGCACTGCGGTCGATCGAGCGCATAGTCAACGGCTATCCACTCGTTAATGTGCAACCGGCCTTAATTTGTAAGGGAACACCAAGCCCCGCTGACCTGCAGCATTGCACTGAAATGGGTCAGGCGTTAGCTGCCGGTTTAGAGCTGGCAATATTTTGAAAGGCCGCTATATCAGCACATCTCCTTCACAAATGTTCCAGTAACCTCCGGGATTAGCGTAACGTACTGTTGAGGCGTGCAAACAAACTGCCTGTCTATAAATTCAGGCTATAGACACAAACTATAGACTCAAACTATAGACTCAAACTATAGCCACAGAAAATTTGCACAGCCCGCCATCCTAGCGGCGCTAAGCGGTAAAGTGCACGCGCATTTGAACACTTAATTGAACAAAAAAAGGCTCGAACTCTTTTGACCGAAAGTACCGTTAAAATTTTACACAGCTTGTCTGAGATTACGCCAGAGCAATGGGACAGCTGCGCTCGCGGTGCAGGGCCTTACAACCCGTTTCTCAGTCATAAGTTCCTCTACGCCTTAGAGGTGAGCGGCAGTGTTTGTAATGAGACCGGCTGGCAGCCATTCCACTTGGTAGTGGAAAACGGCGATGAGGCGAACAAAGAGCTGGTTGGCGTGGTGCCTATGTATCTAAAAAACCACTCTCAGGGAGAATACGTATTCGACCACGGCTGGGCAGACGCACTGCAACGAGCCGGAGGCAACTACTACCCCAAACTACAGGCCAGTATTCCGTTTACCCCAGCAACCGGTCCACGCCTACTCAGCCGAGACGGCAGCCCAGAGAGCCAAGACTTGCTGCTCAGTGCCTGTGCTGAGGTGGCTGAGCAAGTAAAAACCAGCTCGCTACACATGACCTTTATGCCAAAAGATCAATGGCAGCGCGCCGGCGAATTAGGTTTCCTCAAACGTATGGACCAGCAGTTCCACTGGCACAATGCAAATTACTCAAGCTTCGAGGATTTCTTGGCAGACTTGGCCTCAAAGAAGCGCAAAAATCTGAAGCGAGAACGCCGGGAAGCGCTGAGTCAAGGAATAGAGATTGAGTGGGTCACGGGTGCAGATCTAAACGAGCAACACTGGGACGCTTTCTACGAATTCTACCTAGATACAGGCGAACGCAAATGGGGCACGCCCTATCTAAACCGGAAGTTTTTCTCGTTGATCAGCGCTACTATGGCTGACGACATATTGCTCATTATGGCCAAAAGAGAAGGCCGATATATCGCTGGCGCATTGAATTTCATCGGTGAAAACACCCTCTTCGGTCGTAATTGGGGATGTGTTGAAGATCACCGCTTCCTGCATTTTGAAGTGTGTTATTACCAAGCCATCGACTTCGCCATCGCCAAAGGACTAAAGACTGTTGAGGCTGGCGCTCAGGGCGGCCACAAGGTAGTTCGCGGATACCTACCAAGCGCCACTTACAGCGCCCACTGGATCGCGGAACCGTCGTTTAGAGATGCGGTAGCTCGATACCTAGAACAAGAGCGAGACTACGTCGCTGAAGACATTGCCCACGTTGAGCAAAGTAGTCCGTTCAACGCCAACACAGATCTAGAACAAATTCGCAAAGCCCAGGTGACTAAGCCAAGGGGTGACGAATAGACAGCGGCTCGCGTCCAAGCCAAGGGCGAATATAACTTTGGTTATACACAGAAATTTCGCACAACTTATCCTAAACTACCCTCTTCAAAAATCGGCTAATTAGGCACCTTTGTTATGAGCTCTAAATCTACGATCAAATCCATTATCAACCACCACACAGAAGTTGGCAGCGAAGTAACCGTTGAGGGTTGGGTTAGGTCACGACGTACCTCCAAGGGCGGCTTTTCTTTTATCCATATTTACGACGGATCATGCTTTGACACCATTCAAGCTGTTGCCGATGACGGCTTAGCCAATTATGCGGATGTGCAGTTGCTCGGCACCGGCTGCTCGGTAGTAATCACTGGCACATTGGTAGAGTCATCTGGCAAAGGCCAAGATAGAGAGATACAGGCCAGCTCAGTACACGTTGTTGGCTGGGTAGATGATCCAGAAAGCTATCCAGTGAGCAAAAAGCAGCACACCTACGAATACCTAAGAACCGTAGCGCACCTGCGGCCTCGCACCAATACCTTTGGCGCAATCGCTCGGGTACGACACGCCATCAGCTCCGCAGTGCACCAATACTTTAACGATGAAGGCTTTTACTGGGTCAATACACCAATCATTACCGCCAGCGATTGCGAAGGTGCTGGAGAGCTTTTTCGGGTCTCCACCTTAGATCAGATGCAGCAAGAGTCTGGCGCAAAGCCTAACTACCAAGACGACTTTTTTGGCACAGAAACCTTTCTTACTGTTTCAGGGCAACTGAATCTTGAAAGCCACGCCTGTGCCTTGGGCAAGGTTTATACCTTTGGGCCAACCTTTCGAGCAGAGAACTCGAACACCAGTCGGCACCTTGCAGAATTCTGGATGATCGAACCAGAAGTGGCTTTTGCTGACCTTGCGTCCAATGCCAAGCTAGCAGAGCATTTCTTGCAGTACGTTATTGGTAAAGTGTTGCCGCAGTGCCCTCAAGACATGGCATTTTTTGCTGAACGCGTAGACACCAACGTGATGGAGCGACTCACTAACGTAACCTCTAACCCGTTCACAGTTATGACCTACAGCGAAGCCGTTGAACTGCTCACCTCCACCAAGCAAAAATTTGAATTCCCAGTCAGCTGGGGTACCGACCTGCAGTCCGAGCACGAGCGCTTTATCACCGAGGAGGTCATCAAAGGCCCTGTGGTTGTCACAGACTATCCCAAAGACATTAAAGCCTTTTATATGCGTCTGAATGACGACGATCGCACCGTCGCTGCAATGGATGTATTGGTGCCTGGCATTGGTGAAATCATCGGCGGCAGCCAGCGCGAGGAGCGCCTTGATGTACTTGATGCGCGTATGGACCCGGCATTAGCGAAAGAGCTTTGGTGGTACCGCGATTTGAGACGTTACGGCACCGTACCCCACGCAGGTTTTGGCTTAGGTTTAGAACGCCTCGTGCTCTACATAACCGGCATGGAAAACATTCGCGACGCCATCCCGTTCCCGCGCACTCCGAATAGCGCCAACTTTTAGTGGGACCGCAGAGTACAGAAGAGCGCCTACCTACCAAAAGCATGTTGGCGGCTTTATGGCAGCTCAAACAATTTGTTCTACCCTACAAAGCAGGCTTATTTACTGGTATTGGAGCATTTGGTGTAGCTCGGTTATTTGAAGTTATGGTGCCGGCTCTGACTGCGATTGCAATAAACAAAATGGCCAGCGGCGATTTCGAGATCACCTTGCAAGTGTTGGGCATTGTTGGCGCCGTTATTGCGCGCTATTGCGTAGTCACCTTTGCGCGGTTCAATGTCAGAAAGGTCGCGCTAAAGGTTTCTTATGATCTGCGCCAGCAATTGTTTGAAAAGCTCCAACAACAAGGTTCAGAGTTTTTCGGTCAGTACAGTATTGGTGACATGATGACCCGGGCGGTGGCGGACATTTCTCTGATCCAGCGCTTGATCTCAATGGGCACCATCCTCGTTATCATTCTGGTTTATGCGGCAATTGTCGGCTTTGGCTTTATGCTCTATTACTCGCCAGTACTAACTTTGCTGTTACTGCCCCCCATGCCAATCATATTTTTCTACGCACAGTATTCTTCTAAAGCAATGGGCGTGGCATCAACTCAAGTACAGGAACGGCTGTCAGATTTGGGCACCCACACACAAGAAAACTTGTCAGGCATTAGAACCATCCAAGCCATGGTCCAAGAGGACAATGAAATAGATCGGTTTAGCGAAACCAACCAAGCCTACGCAGACGTATTTTACGAACAAGGCCGCATCAATTCCGCCATGGCGTCTTGGATGCCCAGCCTAGCTGCTGTTTGCTCACTGACCATTTTGAGCTACGGCGGTTACCAAGTACTAGAAGGCACTCTACCCATTGGCGACTTCGTCGCATTCTTCATGTTAGTGGGCATGGTTGTGCAGCCTTTCAGAGTAGCTGGCTTTATCATCAATTTATTTCAAAGAGCCGCTGTTGCAAGCAGGCGCTTATTTGAAGTATTTGATCGCCCGCCTGAAATTAATGACTCACCGAGTGGCAATACACCGGCAACCATTTCCGGCAACCTGCGCATTGAGAACCTGAGCTATACCTACACTGGCGCTGCAACGCCAGCACTTCACGGCATCTCCTTTACCCTTGCTCGAGGCGAAACTGTTGCAATTATGGGGCGGGTTGGAAGCGGCAAAACTACTCTGCTGAAGCAAATAGTCAGGCTTATTGACCCCAAATCTGAATCGGTTTGGATCGACGATCATCCCGTCAAAGACTATCCGCTGTCACAATTGCGCGCACAAGTTGCCATGGTGCCCCAGGATCCGTTTCTGTTTGCTGAACCGCTGAAAGACAACCTAACTTATGATGACCCAAACAGGATGCTGGAAAAAATTTGGCAAGCAGCGACCTCAGCTGACCTAAAAAGCACCATTGATGGCTTCCCTGACAAGTTAGATACCCTGATCGGAGAGCGCGGCGTCACCCTTTCTGGCGGGCAAAAGCAACGCGCCACATTGGCCCGAGGCCTTATTCGCAACGCGCCCATACTCATCTTGGACGACTGCTTTTCGGCAGTCGATACCGAGACAGAAGATCATATTCTTAGCGAACTGAAACGACTACGCAGAGAGCAAACTACCCTTCTCGTTTCACACAGAGTGAGCACAGCCCGACACGCAGATAGAATTATTGTTATCGACCAAGGCACAATTCTTGAGTCCGGCAGCCATGAACAACTGATCGCCAAACAAGGGTACTACGCCGAACTAGAGCGAGTGCAGCGCGAAGGTGCAGAAGAAGACGACCTCGAAAGATTAAGATTGAATATTCAATGAGCACTGAACAAATACAAGCAGAGCAAGCAAACGCCGAACCAGCAAAAACAGAGCGAGCAAAGGCAGAACAAACTAAACAGCGCAACTACGCTATGTTCGACGCGGACATTAGCGGCGCTGTGCTGAACATGAGCCTACTGCGACGACTACTGCATTGGCTGAAGCCCTACCGAGGTGCATTACTTCTCAGCACAGCATTAGTGTTGCTTGCATCAACGCTTCAAGTGCTGTTACCCATCATTATATCTCTCGTTGTCATTGATCATATTATCCAGGGTGACACCTCTTCCGACACGCCAGATTTCGGCCTAATAGAGCTCACTACCTGGATCTCTAACAGCCTAGATCTACCCCCGCTCATTGCAGCCTGCGCCCTCTACGCGTCAATACAAATAGTCTGGGCATTTGTCGGCCATGCACATCGAATGACCCTCATCGGCTCAGTAATTAATGGACTGCGTGATTTACGCTTAGACTTATTCCGGCACCTAGAAACTCGGCCCTCCTCTTTTTATGATCGCGTGGCCGTGGGCCGCATCATGACCCGGGTAACCAATGACGTTGAAGCCTTGTACGAATTACTCAGAGGCCTAGGCACACTCATCGGAGAATTTGTGCCCTTCTTCGTTGCCCTAGCGGTCATGCTGGCAATAGATACACCCTTGACATTGATGTTGCTACTCGCCCTCCCCTTGCTGGCTTTGGTAACTTACTACTTTCGTCGCTCGACGCGTTTTTTGTTCCGGCAGGTACGGCAAACGCTGTCCACACTGAATCAGACACTGCAAGAAAATTTGGCAGGGCTACAGGTCGTACAAATCTCCGACCGCCAAGCCTTCAACTTAAAACGCTATACCGACGTCAACGAAGACAACCGTGCTTTTGAGCACAAATTGGCTAGAGTAGAAACCTTATATGGGGCATTCAATGAAAGCCTAGCCCACATCGCCATAGGCCTTATTCTTTACTATGGTGCCAGCCAAGTCATGACTATGACCATGAGCATAGGTGAAGTGGTTTTATTTACACAGTTTGTTGGCATGCTATTTCATCCGGTTGTGGTTCTCGGCGAACAAACAAATATCTTGTTCCGCGCCATGGCAAGCGGAGAAAGAATTTTTCAAGCATTGGACTGGGATGAAAAAATTCACGAGCCTGCAAACCCAGTCAATTTGCCAAGCCGATTGAGCGGCAAGGTAGAATTCAAAAGGGTCAGCTTTGCTTATGACCCCGCCATGCCTATCCTTACAGAGGTTTCTTTTACCATTGGCGCTGGCGAAAAATTAGCCATCGTCGGACCAACAGGTTCGGGCAAGAGCACCCTAATCCGCTTGTTAGGTCGGTTTTATGATTTCGCTGATGAACAGATATTCCTCGACGGCATTGACCTCAACCAAATCCACACTAGAGATTTAAGAAAACGCGTGGGCGTTGTGTTGCAAGACTTCCATATTTTCTCGGGATCTATTTACGACAACATTGCGCTGGGCAATCCAAATGTCACTAGAGCAAGAGCCATAGAGGCCGCCAAAACCGTGAACGCTGACGAATTTATCAGCGCTTTGCCGGAAGGCTACGACTCTGCCCTAACCGAGAGAGGCCAAAACCTGTCCCAAGGCCAACGCCAGTTACTCGCCTTCGCTCGTGTGCTTGCCGCAGATCCAGAGATATTGGTTTTGGATGAGGCAACAGCCAACATCGACACCGAAACTGAACTACTTATCCAGGACGCATTGGAGCGTCTGACACAAGGCCGAACCTCCATTATTATTGCTCACCGCCTGCAAACCATTCAGGAAGCAGATCGGGTATTGGTATTGGACCAAGGACAAGTTGCTGAGATTGGCAACCATGAAGAGCTATTGGCGGCAGAGGGTCTGTATGCAACCCTGCATGCTTTACAATTTCAAAGTGAAGAACGCGCTGAGGAATCTCAGTAAGCATTAATTTCGAAAAAACTCAACGATGATAAAACCTACTTACACATTCATTCGGAAAGAAACTTGAGCAAAATCAAAAGCGGCGACAAGTTCGAAACTGCCCAGGGCTTTAGCGCCATAAAAAATGGCATGAAGAGCGCTAAGAACAAAAACAATGAAGTGCTGGACACTGAACGCAAACCACCTTGGCTGAGAGTCGGCATTGGCGGTGGCAAGCGGTATCAAGAAGTACGTGCAACCGTTAACACCCATAAGCTCGCAACCGTATGCGAAGAATCCCATTGCCCAAACATTGGTGAATGTTGGAACCATGGCACCGCTACTATCATGCTAATGGGCGCGACCTGTACTCGCGCCTGTCGTTTTTGCGCAGTAGACACTGGCAACCCCGGCGGCTGGCTAGACTTAGAAGAACCAGCAAACGCAGCCAAGTCAGTGCAACTCATGGGCCTGGGTTATGTGGTTTTAACCTCGGTTGACCGTGACGACTTAGACGATGGCGGTGCGCAACATTACGCCAACTGCATTCAAGCAATTAAAAAAGCCAATCCCAATACAGCCGTTGAAGCCCTCACCCCAGATTTTTCTGGGAACGAGAAAGACGTTGCAGTGGTGGCCAATTCTGGCCTGGAAG
Source organism: Pseudomonadales bacterium (assembly GCA_028228615.1). Classification (GTDB taxonomy): domain Bacteria; phylum Pseudomonadota; class Gammaproteobacteria; order Pseudomonadales; family Azotimanducaceae; genus UBA4421. Next base: position 47,382 of record JAOJBS010000004.1, read on the forward strand.
TATTCGCGCAAAACTTAGAAACCGTCGAGCGCCTAACCCATGTGGTTCGAGATCCAAGAGCCGGTTACCAACAGACATTAGACGTATTAGCTTACGCCAAAGAAGCGAACCCCAAGGTGCTGACTAAATCTAGCCTTATGCTGGGTATTGGTGAAACCGACGAGGAAATAGAGGCTGCGCTGCAGGATTTGTACAAACACAATGTAGACATCGTTACCCTTGGGCAGTACATGCGTCCGACCAAGAATCACTTGCCGGTTGACCGCTGGGTAACTCCAGAGCAATTTGAGCAATTTCGCGAATACGGACTGGGACTTGGGTTTATGGAAGTGGCTTCAGGTCCACTAGTTCGATCAAGTTACAGAGCAGACAAAGTCTTTGCGAAGAATAATCTTGGTCTCAGCAATAAAGACATGATTTCTGTCGTACAACTCTGAGTTGTGACGCTCTAATCTGACAGATATAAACAGGCAGATCTAAACTACAGCTTTTAAAAATTACACTGCCGGTGGCCCACACCGCATCAATCAAGGAACTTTGATGACTGATCTAGAAAACGCAGGCTTTTCTAACACTGATACCAACGCAAGCCCGTTGCGCCTACTCGCAACCACCGACTTCGAGGCCTTTGCGAAAACACTCAGCGACGAAGATGGCGAATGGCTTAAGCGCCAAAATTTTTCCTGTTCACCCGGCCAATTCGCTTGGCTGCAAAATGGTCAAGTCATTGTAGGCTGGGATGGCATCGATGATTTAAATACTTTGGGCCATCTGCCAATGGCGCTGCCAGAGGGACTTTACAAAATCGACAGTTCAGTGGCCGATTTACAACTTATTGGTTGGGGTATGGGCTGCTATCAATTTCAAAGGTACAGCAAAGCTTCGCGCAAACCCGCAGCCCTATACGTGGATGACGTAGAAAAACGACAGCGCGTAGTGAATTCAGTATTGGCAACGTTCTTTACTAGAGATTTAATCAATACCCCCGCCCAAGATATGGCACCTTCTCATCTACAAGCAGAGGCCGAGGCATTGGCTGACCAGTTTGGCGCGTCAATAAATGCCACCGTTGGCGATGCATTACTGGATATGGAATGCGGCGCAATTCATGCAGTAGGCAGAGCGGCAGAAGACGAACCTCGCCTGTTAGACGTCACTTGGGGTGATCCCTCTCACCCTAAAGTCACCATTGTGGGTAAAGGTGTCACCTTCGACAGTGGCGGTCTCAACATGAAACCTTCTGGCGGCATGCGCTTAATGAAGAAAGACATGGGCGGCGCAGCCATAGCAATGGGCTTAAGTTATCTTGTAATGGCACAACAACTGCCCATTCGCTTACGTTTGTTAGTACCTGCTGCGGAAAACAGCGTAGCTGGAAACGCCTTTAGGCCCGGTGATGTACTGCACACCCATAAGGGGCTCACTGTTGAAATTGATAACACCGACGCCGAAGGCAGATTACTTTTATGCGACGCGCTCTCTATTGCCAGCGAAGAAAAGCCTGAACTTATTGTCGACTATGCAACCTTAACCGGCTCGGCTCGGTCTGCGGTAGGCGCAGAAATAGGTGCGATGTTTTGTAACGAGGACACAGTTGCCGAAGGCATTGCCGCCAGCGGTGTGGCACAAGATGACCCCGTCTGGCGCATGCCCTTGCACAAAGGCTACGACTACATGCTCAAGAGTAAGGTCGCAGACTTGGTCAACTCCGCGGCCACACCTTACGCAGGTGCTGTCAGCGCGGCGCTTTTTTTACAACGATTCGTTGACGACACACCCTGGGTACACTTCGACATAATGGCATTTAATACGCGCAACCGACCTGCACGGCCTGAAGGCGGCGAAGCAATGGCTCTGCGCAGCGTCTATGAATACCTGGAAAAACGCTATGGATAAGCTTAAATCCCTCGAGGGTAGCCCCAAGGGTACCCAAACCGCACTCACCGACTTCTTGGACAGTGTGCGCTTTAATGAAAGCGGGCTTATCGCGGCCATTGCCCAAGACAATACAAGCCAGCAAGTGCTGATGCTGGCTTGGATGGATCGCCGCGCCATTGAAGAAACATTACGCGATGGCACCGTTACCTATTACTCAAGAAGCAGACAAGCCTATTGGAAGAAAGGCGAAACATCCGGCCATACCCAGCGTTTGGTCAATATGAGTTTTGACTGTGATGGCGACGCAGTACTGCTCTGCGTAGAACAAACCGGCAAAGCCTGTCACACCTTTAGAGAGCATTGCTTCTATCTAGAAGTGCAAGGCAACAATGTTGTTGTCACCGCAGATCCGGGTTAGCTGAGGACGCCCAAGCCGATAGCTCTCCAACGGTTACTGTTGCGAGTTATAAAGCCCTACCCGCTGAACCGCTAGCTATAACCATTAATGCTTCTTTCGGCGCCTGGAAGAATTTTCAACACAAAGGCGCCCTCGCCCCACTTCTCATGTATCTCTGGAATCACCTTCTGCACCAGCGCCATGGTCTGAACATATTCGCCGTGCAGTAGGGTGCTCACTCGGTTGGTGGTCACCGCCACCTCACTTTGCGCATTTAGACGCGCCAACAAATCATCTACCGCTGCAATGTAATCGTTGTGTAGCGGGTAAAGGGTGATTTCTATAACTACCTGCATGGGTGATCTAAACGCCTCAATGGATAAGATTTAATTTCGGCAAGGCCAAGGGCTAATGATCATACCCGCCCGGCCCCCTCAATAAAGAGCAGGCTAGCACAGCACAATTGGCGCCCTTTTTTGGACAAATACACCGCTCATCAATTTGGGCTTGAAAAAGTTAACATTCTCTCCTAGCCTGCGTTAATGCACTTTTTAACTCAAACTATCACGTATCTGCTGATTGTGAATCTGGCCCTACCGGGCGCAGGCTGCCAATGTTTGAGTGATAAAAACGCAGCAATGAATCATGGCTCAGACCATGTGAGCATGCAAGAACCGACTCATGCAGAACATACAACAAGCCACCACGCCCAAGCTAAGGATAAAGTTCAAGTTCAAGTTCAGGAACATAGCCAAGCCCTCGACCCCGCTCAAACTCACACCTGCTTACAAGAAACCTGCGCAAAAGACACCACCGCTTTGAGCGAGGTTGTAGCCCCAAGTCACCATACATTATTCATTGCTTGGCATGAAGGTGATCAAACTGAAGGCGAATACACCGCTCATATTATCGCCCTAGCTTTTTTTGATATTGCCAGGGCACCACCGGAATTTGCACCACCGGATAACCCGTCAAACACAGCCTTTGAATCTCCTCTCTCCCGCTTTGACCGCCTGATCATCTAGCCCTGCGCCTGCGCCAACTACCCTACCTGGGTAGTGGCAATCTCAATTCTGCAGCTGGTTTTTATACCTACCAAATGGCTGCATACGCCAAAAGCACCTCCAAAAAAGGACGTGTTTTATCGAATTGATAAAGGTTTAGATGTGAAGAAAAAAAGTACCAGCACACACTCATTGCCTTGGATGAGAGCCATGCTAGTTATCGCTGCGACAAGCAGCATTCTAGGTTGCGCGAGCTTTGCTACAAACAACGCAAAAAACAGCTCACAAGGCAGTACAACAAACAGCGCAATAGCGATAACACCCGCAGCAGCATTAGCTCACCGCGTACTTATCAATGATGAAACCCCTTTGAGCGCTGATAAAGCCGGTCAGATAGCGCTCATAAATAACCAAAACCTAGCGGCAGTTTACGCAGAACTTGGCTTTGCTAAAGCCGAGGTATTTGCCGGAGCACGGATAAGAAATCCGCTTCTGTCTTTTAGTCAACTGGATTCCAACGCAGGCATTGATCAGATCGTTTGGGGCATCAGCACATCTCTAACAGACCTCATCACGCTGAGGTCGAGAAAAAAGCTCGCCGCAACCCAGGCGCTGGCCATTGAGCAAAAAGTCCAAGCGTATGCAATAGCGACCCAAGCCCAAACCTACCAGCATTACTATCAATACTTAGCCAGCAAGCAACGGCTGCAAGTATTTGAAGAAATCAGCGCCGTCAGCGACCTAATTTTAGAGACCACCCAACGCTACAGCGATGCGGGTAACGTTACCGCTTTGGCATTGGCAGAGGCAAAAATACAGTCCAGTGAAGCCAAACTAGCGTTGCTCAATGCCAGGGCCGCAGTACTTGTGGCTAGAACAAAAATGTCAGAGGTCTTGGGGGTTCGTGCCAGCCAAAACTGGCAAATAGCAAAACAGCTGCCCATACCCAACAAGGCAAGTCTTTACCCAACAGACGGCGAACTCGGAAAAATTCCTGCAAAAGACACGTTACTCCGCCAAGCACTAGAACAAAGATTAGACCTTCAAGCTGCGCAAACGAAAATTGCAGCGCTCACATTGCAGCTGAAAAGCCATAGCTTAGAAAACAAAGTGGGCGATATAGAACTAGGCGCTGAACGCGAGCGAGAGGCCGATGGCGAACGCTTAACCGGCCCTAATGTTGAGTGGGAAGTGCCCCTATTTTCTCAAGGCCAAGAGGATCAGCTGAAAATCAATGCTGAGTTAGAGGTTGCTCAGGCGCAACTTAGACAGCTTGTGCTAGAGCTAGACAACGCTATTGCCCTAGCTTTGGCGGGCAGAGAAAACTCCGCCAACAAAATCATACAGTATCAAAACCATCTGTTACCCGCCCAAGCGAATGCGGTGGCGCGCACCCAAGAAGAACAATTCTTCATGCTGATCGGCGTGTTCGAAGTTATGCAGAGCAAAAAACATCAGTACGAATCCTTTTTAGGCCTTGTTGACGCGGTAGAGGAATATTGGCTATCCAGTACCGCTCTGGCAAAGGCAGCAGGGGTATCTCCCAAAGTCTTCATAGACCAGTCTTACAATGGGTCACGAGGCCTAGAGGACTACCTACAATCAGACCCGGGTACCGACTCGCCTAAGAAAAGCCACAAACACCAACATCACGGTATGCACAAACCCCAACCTGGGCCAGCAAGGCCTACACACGCCAACCATAACCCAGCGCCTGATAACCACGCTTCCCACAAAAACCACACACAATCAGCGAGTGCAAAACCATGACATCTAGAAGGAACTTTTTAGGCTTTAGCGGTATGAGTGCAGTGCTTTCAACCCTGGCTGCCACTTCAGCACAAGCTAAATCTACCGTCACCCCAGAAACAAATATGTCGAATAAGTCAAATAAGTCAAATAAGGAACTGGGCTACAACCCCGTGCGCACGCCAAACGGCTGGACACTGCCCTATACAGAAAAAGATGGGGTAAAAGAATTTCACCTCATCGCAGAAGAAATTGAGCACGAATTTGCACCGGGCAGCACGGCAAAATGCTGGGGCTATAACGGCACAACACCTGGCCCCACCCTCGAAGCGGTAGAAGGCGATCGCGTGCGAATTCTCGTCACCAACAGCCTTAAAGAGCACACCACCGTGCATTGGCACGGCCTCATCCTACCCAGCGGCATGGACGGGGTGGGCGGACTCTCCCAACCGCAAATTGCACCGGGCGAAACCTTTGCCTATGAATTCGAACTAAAACAAAACGGCACTCATATGTACCACCCTCATGCAGATGAAATGACGCAAATGGCGCTGGGCATGATGGGTATGTTTATTATTCACCCCAAAGAGCCGGAACCCATAGACCGCGACTATTGCCTACTGACCCACAACTGGGCAATGCATCCAGGCACCTCACGCCCAGACCCCTCAGTCATGGTGGACTTCGACCTCTGGTCTTTTAACAGCAAGGTGTTCCCGGCCATAGAATCCATAGTCGCCCGCACCGGCGAACGTGTGCGCATTCGCATTGGTAATTTATCCATGTGGAACCACCCGATACACCTGCACGGCACATCGTTAGACGTCACCGGTTCCGACGGCGGTCGTTGGCCGCAATCAGCTTGGCGCAGCGAGAGTACAGAAATAGTTGGCGTAGGCCAAACAAGAGATATCGAATTTATCGCCACGCCCGGAGATTGGGCATTCCACTGCCATATGTCTCACCACACCATGAACGCCATGGGTCACGACATACCCAATCCAACCGGCGTAAATATGCGCGGAGTAGAAGAAAAAATTCGTGACCACCTACCAGGCTTTATGGCTATGGGAGAAAACGGTATGGCGGAACACCAACAACATATCGACGCAGGCCATCACCCGGGCCCAGCAAATACATTGCCAATGATGACCGGCAGTGGTCCATACGGGCCTATCGAGATGGGCGGCATGTTCACGTTGGTTAAGGTGCGCGATGACATTGCGCCGAATGATTTCAGCGACCCGGGTTGGTATAACCCGCCAGCCGCTACAATCGCGAAGAGAATCAGCAGTAACCCGAACTATGGTAATCCACCGCGTAAGCCAGCATCAGGCTAACAACAGTTTGGCGGCTACTTTTCGTCACCCCGGTGACCTATACTGCGCGCCTGTTTTGTAGTCCTTGGACCTTCCACCGCGAGGGCCTCACAATGGACGCATAGCCATTGCTGGCGCGCTTGGCAGAAGTTTAAGACCACGACGCGGCGCAACGCTTTCTATCGTTAAGTAAGAGATTCAGGTCGACCATGTCAGATATTTATTTTCACAACACGCTCAGTGGCAAAAAGGAAAAGTTCGTGCCTGCGGACCCCAACCACGTCAGTGTCTATGTCTGCGGGCCCACGGTTTACAGTTACGTGCATATTGGCAACGGCAGACCTGCGGTTGTCTTTGACGTACTGGTGAAACTGCTGAGAAGCCAGTACGCGAAAGTCAGCTATGTCAGTAACATCACTGACATCGACGATAAAATAAATACAGCCGCCTTGGCGAATAACGAGTCTATTGTTGATCTCGCGGAGCGCTTTTCAGCCGCTTACCAAGAGGACATGGTGACTCTTGGTGTGACGCCACCAGATTTAGTGCCTAAAGCCACCCATCATATCGTTGAAATCATCGAAATGATTGAGACCCTGATCTCTCTGGATAACGCCTACGCCAGCGACGGCCATGTATTGTTTCACGTGCCTTCAGACCCTCATTACGGCAGCCTTGCGAAGCGCACCTTAGAGGACATGATCGACGGCGCTCGCGTAGATGTCGCCAGCTACAAAAAAGATCCAAAGGACTTTGTATTATGGAAGCCTTCTACCCCGGAGCAACCCGGTTGGGATAGCCCATGGGGACGCGGCCGCCCGGGCTGGCACATAGAGTGCTCGGCCATGATCAAAAAACATTTGGGCGACACCATTGATATTCACGGCGGTGGCGCAGACCTGACTTTCCCGCACCATGAAAACGAAGCCGCCCAGAGCCGCTGTGCTAACCAAACCGCAGACTATGTCCGCTACTGGCTACACAATGGCATGCTTACCTTGGGCAGCGAAAAAATGTCTAAATCTGTGGGCAACGTGTTGACCATACGCAGCCTTGGGCAAAGTCACTCGGGCGAAATTTTGCGTTACGCCCTGCTCTCCGGGCAATACAGGTCATCACTGTCTTGGTCAGATGATTTATTAGTGCAAGCGAAATCAAGTTTAGACAGCCTTTATCAAACCCTTCGAGATGTTGGCAGTACTGGCCGAACAAGCGATGACTTTGCAGGTCTAGAAGGTAACGAATACCCCAAAGGTGTTGTTGCAGCACTGTCTGATGACATCAATACACCGAAAGCTTTGGCGGCTATGCACGAGATTTCTAGCCAGTTAAGACGCGCTGAAACTGATGGGGAAAAAAAAATCCACAGACAAGCACTGCTGGCCGGTGGCTGGTTGCTAGGCATATTAACCCGGGACCCTGAGGCTTACTTCACCGGAGCAGACCTTACTAACGAATCATCAGATATAGATGCAGCCACCATTGAAGGCTTAATTGAAGATCGCAAAAGTGCCCGTAAAGACGGCAACTACCAGCGCGCCGATGAAATTAGAGATGAATTGTTAGCCAAAGGTATTGAGCTTGAGGATTCTCGAGAAGGCACGCGCTGGCGTAAGTTGTAGTGTATAGCGTCGCAGTAATAGGTGACTCGCCCGCCACCCATATTGCAGCACTGGCCTGCAAAGCGGCGGGCTTCGCTGAGACGAAACAATTTGCATCACTCAACGAGTCAAGTAGTGACGAAAATTCTGTGCACTGCATTCCTGCCAGCGCCAGTAGAATCATTAACGCACTTTCCCCAACTAACATAGAGAGTATTGGCCTGTGCCCAGACCGGGAACAAGTCAGGCTGGGACGCTCAGCTTATTTACTTTCCGAACTGCCACTGGGCAAATTTTATCTAAAGCGCTACGGTGCGCCGCTGGTCAACTGCACGCGCAAAGAACTGATTGAACTGCTCGCCCAGCACGACGCCTTCGACCCCAGCCCCGCAAAAAAATCCTTGCAGGAAATTGAAGCCGACTATGAGCTGGCAATATTGTGTGATGCAACCCGCGTGGCACAGCCAACGCCAAAAGGCAGCGTGGGTGGGTTCGACATATACACCGCAAACGTTGCAGAAGACCATTTGCTGCGCCATGCCAATGTTACGTGGATGGGTAAAGGCCAGGTTATCTTACAAAGGTCTAGCCAATTCCAGACCCATTATACTTTCATCACCCATAGCCAACTGCCGTTTGAAGAGCAGCAATGGCACAGAAGTTTGGCACCTGCTTTTGCCAACAAATGCTTCACGCAAACGTTTAACCCCGAGCAACACGTAATCTCAGAGCACTTCCAAGATGGACGGCGCGCTTACATAGGCGATGCCTGCTATGCCCAGCACCCGTCTTTTTTGGAGTCACACAACAGTGGTATGGAAGACGCTTGGGTGTTATCGCGGATGCTGGAAAACTACGAAGAGGATATTGGCGATGGGCTAAGAGACTACGAGCGCTATCGGCGTCCACGCGCTGTGCGAGTAGCACTATCTGGCCATCTGCGCCTAAATTCACTGACACGACCTTCGGCAAACTCGCGGTTTTGGGGTTATGTGAATCAAGCGCTGTCCACACGTTTTTTGCCTGAAATTGCCATGCAAAAACAGGACTGGTTTCACCAGCACAATGTGATTAAGGGCTTTCGTTAGGGCGTTCGAGTGAAGCGCTTTTATTAGAAAATTTTTGTTAGAGCGCTTTGGTTAGAGCGCTTTGGTTAGAGCGCTTTGGTTAGAGAGTTTTGATTAGAGAAATCTAGCGCCACCCCTTACCACAGCGCCACCCAAAGGGCTAAACCACGCAGTTCAACTCTTTCAGCAACCGGCTTTTAGCACCAAAGGTCTTACTCAAGAACTGCATCTGATCACCCAAGATTCGCCCAGAATTAATCAGCGCAAGATACTCAGATAAATTGGGCACATAAGGTAGCGCAAGCAGCTCTAGAGAACATTCATCTAGCAGCCTATTACCTTTGAAGTGATTGCAGCGGCGACAGGCGGTCACTACATTGTCCCAGTGGTCGGCGCCCCCTTTAGAAACAGGTAAAACATGGTCCCGTGTTAAATCAAAGTCGGCAAAAGGTTTACCGCAATAAAGGCACATGTTGCCATCGCGACGAAACAACGCAGGATTAGAAAGAGGCACCACTACTCCATTCCGAGACACGACCCTACCGTCACATGCAATAATGCTGTGAATGGTCATGGCGCTTGTCTCACCGTCTATGCGCGAATGACCGCCTCGAATGGACAACAACGGCTCACCCACAGTCCAACTGACAAGCTCCCGGGCATATAGACACACGGCATCTTGCCAACTGACCCACTCTACTGGCTGCCCAGCAATGTTGAGTCTGAGAATACGCGGAATCCGATCAAAATCAGATATTGTCGCCAGCATCTAACCTCCTTACGAGTTACCAAGTCCTAATAGCTCATTGGGAGCTGTTAAGAAAATAGGACAAAACTCACTCTCTGGCAAACAAATGGCGCTAAAAACTTCCAATGCTGCCGAATGGTCTCACATATCTTCCGCTGAGCAGTTCGCTCTTTACAGCCACTAACAACATCGGCAGAGTGAATGAATGAAGAATCAAATTTTGCTTATATCTCTGACCACAACATTGCTACTCGGCTGCGCTAGCACAGGCAATAATTCAGCGGCTACCTCTGCCAACGAAGCAAGCAACGAGCCCAAAAGCTGGTTTTGCCAAGGCAAGGAAGACAAGTCCGCAAGCGCATTACAAGAGGAGTTAAGAGGCGAGTTAAAAAACGCGCCCAACAAAGAATGGGATTGTTCTCAGCTGACAAAACAACAGATTGCGCAGCGGGAAGTCGAACGCCAAGCTAAAAAGGGCGAACAAGAAGAGAAGCACGAGAAGGAAAAAGCAACTGAGGAGCTTGCAGCAAGCAAGGAAACAGACAGAACAAAGCACTCAAGCCCCCACCAAACAGCTAAAACAAGCAAAACCCATAAAAAAGAAAGTACCGCAGCGAACCCGTTTCTAGCACTTGAAGCCACGACCCCTCTATATATTACTCTGGCTTATAAACCAGAAAAACCCACCGCTTTGTTGGATCTGCCAGAGACCTTTTGGGCAATACAAATAATGGCCCTACAAGATCAAAATGCATTGAATAGCTTCGTTACAGACAACCAACTTTTTGGTGTTTCCGGTGCCAAGATCGAATCCCAAGGGAAGCTATTTTATACCCTGCTTTTAGGTGTCTATGAATCCAGACCTATCGCCGAAGAGGCTTGGGAGAGCAGACCTCAATCCATCAGGTCTCTAAAACCCTACTTCCGCGACCTAGGCTCGCTACAAAACGCCATCCGCAACGGCGAAAACTTGTAGCTAAACCTCATATGCAAAATGCCCGGAAACGGCTGACCACCTGCATTACCTCTTATTCAGCAGGTGGACTGTGTCAGCACAGCTGTTGCTTGGACTAATGGCTTGGTAGGAAGGACGGCTGCGCAGTCGTGCAAAATAACCATGTACATTGGTAAGGCTGGCAGTATCCATGCCATCTACCTCTAACACCATGGCCACAGACATCATGGGCACATCCGCAAGGCTAAACGCTCCGCAAAGATACTCTTGCCCATTTAACGCCTCTTCCAGAAACGGAAAAATCTCTCTGGCCAAACCCTCTCGGCCCTTCTGCATCGCCTCTTGGTCCCTTTGCTCTTCAGGCGACCACCAAGGCATCCAAATCATTGGCAAAAACTTCGAAAGCACCCCTTCATCCGCATAATTTTCAAGGGCACGGGCTTTAGCACGCAGCGCCACATCCTCTGGCAGCAACGGAGCGTGGTCGGACTTTTCGTTTAAATACTCATTGATGACTGTGGAATCATAAACGGTGAGGTCGCCATCGTCGATCCACGGCACTTTACCCAACGGGTGTTTTGCAAGCACCTCGGGCACTTTCTTCCATACGTCCCCCGGATGTACACCAACCACCTGATAATCAATAGATTTTTCTTCTAACACCACTTTGGTTTTGCAGCCATTGGTAGAGCGTAATGTGCCATACGGGTAGTCTCGTTCCATTGTATAAAGTGTAATCATTTAGCGTCTCCCAACCCTCATTTACGATATTGATATACGTTTTCTACAGAAAAAATGACCACCGCTAGCCAGATCATAGAAAAAGTAAACCAGCGAATAGCAGGCACCGATTCGTCATACAAAAATATGGCCAATAGCAGTGCACAAGTGGGCGCTAAATATTGCACAAAACCAAGTGTCGTCAGGGGCAAGCGCGTTGCTGCAGCAGCAAAAAACACCAGCGGTATGACAGTAATCACGCCACCTAGCGCCAAACTTGCACCGTCGACAAACGTCCTAGTGCCTTGGTCAAGATAAAGCAAAATTAAATACCCTAAGGCAATGGGCAGCACCAACAATGTCTCTATAAACAGTCCCACCACAGCAGGCAGGTTTACCTTCTTACGCAGCAACCCGTAAATGCCAAAACTCATCGCAAGCGTTAGGCCCAGCCACGGCACGCTGGCTTGCACCACCAGCTCTGTGGCTATCCCAAAAGCTGCCACAGCAATCGCCAGCCATTGCAGAGGACGCATACGTTCTTGCAAAAACAGCCAGCCTAATATGACGTTGACCAATGGATTTATGTAATAGCCCAAACTGGCTTCAGCAATTTTCTCGGCCTGAATAGCCCAGATAAAGGTGAGCCAGTTGATACTTAGCGCCACTGCCGTGGCCACAAGAATTGCCAGCTGGGCCCTTGTGAGCCTCCAAACTCCCGCCCACTGCTTGGTTAGGCCAAGCAGCAGCAAAAGCAACGGAATTGCCCAAACGATGCGGTTAGCCAAAATTTCCAAAGGCCCAGCAAACCCTACCCAAACAAAATAGATAGGCGCTATACCCCAGATACCATAGGCGCCTACCGCAAACAGCAACCCCTTTTGGGTTTCACTAGACGACTCAGTCGCACTGTTCTGTGCCTGTTGAGGCGAACTCAAAAGTGGTCTTTGCGCTTACGAGTCTCGGCGAAAACGGCTACTGGATCAGCGCCACTTAAGCCAATGGTGTTTTGTAAATCAGCGCTTGTCGCTCGCACAAAAGGATTAGTTGCCCGCTCCAGCTTAATGCTTGTTGGCACGGTTGGAATGCCTTGACTGCGCAGTTGCGCAATCTCTTCAATCCGGGCTTGCAGGGCCAAATTGTCAGGCTCAACTGTTATCGCAAATGCCGCATTAGCTTGGGTGTATTCATGGGCGCAATAAACTGTAGTGACATCTGGCAGTGCCATAAGTTTTTCTAGACTCACCCACATTTGCTCAGCTGTACCTTCAAAAAGACGACCGCAGCCCAGCGCAAATAACGTGTCGCCAACAAAAGCCACGTCATCTTGTTCAAAGTAATAGGCTATATGGCCCGAGGTATGACCTGGCACTTCTATAACCTTAACGATGGTTGCGCCAAATTCGTACAAATCGCCCTCAGAAACCTGCACATCAATGCCAGGAATCCTGTGGGCATCATTGGCTGCGCCAACAATCGTACAACCCCATTGGGCCTTTAAGCCTTCGTTGCCACCTGCATGATCAGCATGGTGATGGGTATTTAGAATATGAGTCAACTTCCAGCCCTTGGCTTCCAAAGTTGCATTAATAGGTGCTATTTCTGGAGTGTCGATGCTGGCAGTAGCGCCGGTGGCATTGTCGTGGACCAAAAATCCGTAATTATCGTCAAGACAGGCAATTTGCAGCACTTCAATAGTCATAAAATTTCCTTTAAAAATAGTAGGTTACTGGTTGGTACCAGTGGAATAAATAAATGCGTGCGCGGCGCACCCGTCACACTGAAACTCTTGTGACCGCTTTTTCTTGTGGCCGTTTTAATGGTAAGTCACGCCGAAAACATAAAATCTGGTACTGGGCGCATTAATGACTCCAAAAACTGACGGCGACCAGACTTCGATCTAGCAGTTATTAGGCACGGCACCTCAAAATCACGCTCCCTTCCTCGTTACCACCAATTATCGCAGATCCAAAGCCAAGCCGACACAGTATTAAAAGGCCGGGATCAAGGGCTAGAAAAATTCACGTCCAGAGCACGCCTGCCCTAGGACTGCAGAACAGTGTATTCTAGAGTCCATACAATACCGCCTGCACAACCGTCAGACAGCACCTGTGCCGGCACGAAACTACAGATTCAAGACGCTACTAACCTATGAACAAAGTGTTGCAAGAAATTGTCGACTTACTGAATGTCGAGACCATTGAAGAAAACCTCTTTCGCGGTCAAAATCACAACACAGAACATGTGTTTGGCGGGCAGGTACTGGCGCAAGCATTGGCTTCTGCCTACAGAACCGTCAACTCAGAACATGAACTGCATTCATTGCATGCGTATTTTTTGCGAGCCGGTGATTGGACCCGACCTATCCTCTATGAAGTAGATAGAATTCGCGATGGCCGTTCGTTTACAACCCGCAGAGTTGCCGCAGTACAAAATGGCAAAGCCATTTTCACTTTGTCCTGTTCGTGGCAACGCCGCGAGGAAGGGCTCAGTCACTCCCAGCCTATGCCTGACGTGCCGCCACCAGAATCTCTACGCGGCGACTTGGAAGCCTATGAAGCGATGGCTAAGGAACAGCCTGATATCGCTCGTTTTAGCTTTCGCTTTAAAGCCATAGAATCACGGGCTGTGGAGAAGATTTTAATGACCGATCGTGGCGGTAAAGAACACCCACCCGTCAAACATACATGGCTGAAAACCCGCGACCCGCTGCCGGATAACCCAGAAGTACACTTAGCGTTATTGGCCTACATGTCAGACCTAGATTTTATGTCAACCTCAATGCTGCCCCACGGCCGCAATGCCAGCAGAGAGTCTATTCGAGGCGCCAGCCTAGATCACGCCATTTGGTTTCACCGTCCCTTTCGTGCAGATGAATGGCTGTTGTTTGCCAAAGAATCCCCTAACGCCAGTGGCGCGCGTGGTTTTGTTAGAGGTCACTTCTTTAACCGCGCAGGCGAGCTAGTGGCCACGGCCGCACAAGAATGCCTTATTCGGCCCGTTGGTAAAAACCGCGATAGATTAGCTGCGCTTGCAGCCGAAAAGAGTTAGAAAAAAGAGAACTGAAAAATAGAGAACTGAAAAAAGGACCATTGACGCCCAAAACCAATGAGAAAAATTAGGCATTAAAAAGGGCGCAAATTGCACCCTTTTTAAGAAGCCTTAAAGACTCGCTTTAAGTAACATTGCTACACACTACAGTGCTTCAAGAATTGCCTCAGCCGCACTGACTTCCAACTTTCCTGGCGCTTCTACAGCAAGCTTAGACACAGTTCCGTTGTCAACAATCATGGCATAACGTTGAGAACGTGTACCTAGACCGAAGCCACTGCCATCCATTTCTAGACCCAAAGCGCGAGTAAAGTCACCGTTGCCATCGCCAACCATAACCAGTTCTTCTGCATTGGCGTTGTCACCCCAAGCCCCCATAACAAATGCGTCATTCACAGATAGGCAAACTATGCTGTCTACGCCTTTGGCTTTAATAGCGTCAGAGTGAACAACATAACCTGGCAGGTGCGCCATGGAACAAGTTGGCGTAAACGCGCCGGGCACCGCAAAAACAACCACTTTCTTGTTTGCAAACAGATCGTCCGTGGTGACTGGGGTTGGCTTACCTTCTTGCATTGTATGCATAGTCGCTGCGGGCAGAGCTGCCCCTTCTTGAATCGCCATGTTGTATCTCCTTTAGCACTAAAAATTTCGAGACCCGATTGTGGGTGCAGCCACAAAATGGGTCAACTGTTGATCTTATTATGATCGTTTACATCACGTAACTTACCTTTAGGCCGGGGCTATTTCCACGCAAATTGCGGCTGCTCAAAATGCGCTACCCGAGTGTCCAAGCCCTTTAGGCAGACTTCACGAAACTGATAAATAAGCGCGGCTGTAGGCGTTGCGATCGCCTCCAAACCTACGGGCATGCGCAGTACCGGATGCTCGCTGCTGTCTACCACATCTAATTTCGGCGCATCTTCACGCATAAACTCAGCCAATGGAATGCGATGCACGCTGGCCACTTCATCAGGATTAAAGTCCATTTGCGCACAGCTACCGGCCCAAACCACCACAGGGGTCATCACAAAACCAGAGCGTGTAACAAAGTCGTCTAGATAACCCAAAACTGCAGTTTCCGGTAAATCTAAACCCACTTCCTCGTGCATTTCACGCAATGCCGCCTGTTTGATCGTCTCGCCAGCCTCTACCCTACCGCCTGGAAATGCCCATTGCCCCGGGTGATTACGCAGTTTTTCCGAGCGCCGGGTGAGTAACAAAGCAGCCTCATTGGACCAAGAGTGAGGGACATCAATGCCGGGTATGTCAGCGCCCATACCTACATCCACAATGGTAATCGCCACAGCCGCTGAGCGTAAATTTGCCTGGGACGATATGCGTATTGCAAACCGGCCCAATTGCTCGCCAATGGCATTTTTCAGCTCTTCACCGCACTCATAAATCATAAAAAAACTCGGATTTAAACATACAGCGCCTATATGCCCTTGAACTCTGGCTTACGCTTACCTAAGAACGCGTGCAGCCCTTCCTGACCGTCAGGTGTATTGACCAACCCTGCAATAGCGCGCGCTTCCAACTCCATTTGTGTCTCTAAACTGTGGTCAAAACTGCCATCCAGTAGGGCTTTCACTTGCCCAAATGCCTGAGTGGGTCCTGAAGCTATTTTGCTCGCTAACTTTTGCGCAGCGGCCATCAACTCATCTGGTTCAACAACGCTGTTGACCACACCCCAATCTAACGCTTCCTGAGCATTCAATAGGCGATTAGTCAGCATGAGTTCTCGCGTTCTGCGATCGCCGATTTTGCGCGGCATGTAGTATGTGGAACTGCCATCAGGGGATAGGCCGGCGTTGGTGTAAGCCATAGTGAATAGAGCCTTGCTGGATGCCACGGCAAGGTCCGCAGCCATAGCCAGTGAAAAACCTGCCCCAGCCGCTGTGCCATTAACCGCAGCGATGACTGGCGCGGGGTTACGCGCCAAACGGGACAATGCCATGTGCAAGTCCCCGGTCATTTCCATTAGCAATCTACGAGCGCCTTTTCCTGCTTCAGCAAAAGCGCTTAAATCACCACCGGCGCAAAACATTTTGCCAGCACCGGTAACAATAACCGCTCGGACATCGTCGCTTTCATCAATTGCCAGCGCCGCGCGGTGCAGTTCTTTGGCCATTAGCGGTGACATGGCATTCATCGCATCAGGTCGATTTAAAGTAATAGTGGCAACGTTTTCCGTTACCGAAAAAGTCAGTGTTTCGTAGCTCATAAAATCCCCCGTTAAGCACTGTTTATTATCATTTGCGCACCATCCTACCGCTTAACTTAGCGCGTCGAAACCAGTAAGCTTTGGCACCTCAAACCTAGCGCTCACAGAGACCTAAAATGGATATCGATCTAAGTAGTAATGATTTGGCCTTCCAACAAGAAGTACGCGAATTTTTAGCCACCAATACTTATAAGAACGGCGCCGACTATGCAGAATGGCGTCTCAATTGGTTCAAGCTAGCGAGAGAAAAAGGCGGCTGGGATGTAACCAAATGGCCAGAAAAGTTTGGCGGCCCCGGCTGGAGCCCTACACAGCACTATATTTGGGAACAGGAAACTGCCGTCGCGCAAACGCCATGGGACTTGCCCTTTGGCTTATCTATGCTTGCGCCGGTTTTGATGAGTTACGGTAACGAAGAACAACAAAAACGCTTTTTACCAGACATCCGCGACCGAAAAGTCAATTGGTGCCAGGGCTACTCAGAACCCAATGCGGGCTCTGATCTGGCCAACTTAAAAACCAAAGCAGTACTCTCAGAGGACGGCACCCACTATACCGTTACGGGTACCAAAATTTGGACCACCCTGGCTCACATCGCGGATTGGATTTTCTGCTTAACCCGCACCAGCGACTCAGGCAAGAAACAAGAAGGTATTACCTTTTTGCTGATTCCAATGAAGCAAGCGGGCATAGAGGTGAAGCCCATCATTACGCTGGGCGGCGCCCATACGGTGAATATGGTCCACCTCACAGATGTCAAAGTACCGGTGGAAAACCGCGTTGGTGAAGAAGGCAAAGGCTGGGGTTACGCCAAAGGTTTGTTGGCCCACGAAAGAACAGGACTCGCAGGCATTTCAAAGTCTTTGGCAGCGTTGGAGAACCTGCGCAAGCAAGCCAGCGAAGTGAAACGCGGTAATGGCACACTGCTGGATGATCCCAGCTATAGAGCAAAATTAGCCGAGCTAGAGATCGATTTAATGGCCACTGAATTCACAGAATTACGCTCATTAGCAAGCGCGGCAAACGGCGCTGAGCCTGGACCAGAATCCTCCATACTGAAACTTAAAGGCACAGAAATTCAGCAGCGCATTCAGAAGTTGACCGTAGAAGCTGGCGGCATTTACTCAGCAGCTTGGGGACCAATGCCGGTTGGCCATCTGTTCGCTCGAGGCGGCATGTCAGGCTACTTATCTAGCCGCGCTTACACCATTTATGGCGGTGCGTCAGAAGTGCAGCGAGATGTCATTGCAAAAAATGTATTAGGCATCAAAAAATCGCAAAGCAAATAGAGCTTAAGGCCAACCAATAACGGCCATACAAAACGCGCATAGCCTTCTTAGCAGTGCTCTGCGCGAAAACAAAATATAGAGAGAACACCCAGTGAATTTTGATATTTCACCTGAACAACAGATACTTAAAGACAGCGTTGACCGCTTCGTCCAAGACCACTATGAGTTAGACAAGCGTCAGCTTTTGGTTCTGACCGAGCAGGGTTTTAGCACTGACAATTGGCAGACTATGGCTGAACTTGGCTGGCTAGGCGTTAGCGTGCCTGAGGCACACGGCGGCTTTGGCGGCAACGAAATTGACACCATGATATTAATGGAAGCGTTTGGTAAAGGCTTAGTTTTAGAACCCTTCTTTGCCAGCACAGTATTAGGTGCCAAGGCAATTGCCGACGGCGGCACTGAAGCGCTAAAAACCGAGATGCTTCCTGGCGTTGTCGAGGGCAGCCGCCAACTGACATTAGCCTATGCTGAAGCTCAGTCGCGTTTTGATTTGGAAGACATCATCACTCACGCCAAAAGCGATGGTGATGACTATGTCATCAACGGACATAAGAGCATGGTTTTACACGCTGGTAGTGCTCAGCAAATAGTTGTCAGCACCCGCACCAGCGGTAGTCAGGCAGATAAAGCGGGCATCAGCCTGTTCTTGATTGACGCAGATGCACCCGGCGTGGAAATAACATCCTTCCCTACGGTAGACGGACAGCAAGCCTCAGAGATAAAGCTTGAAGGGGTCAAAGTGTCTAGCACTAGACTACTCGGCGAATTGGATAACGGTTACG
This sequence comes from Pseudomonadales bacterium, assembly GCA_028228615.1. Lineage (GTDB taxonomy): Bacteria > Pseudomonadota > Gammaproteobacteria > Pseudomonadales > Azotimanducaceae > UBA4421. Next base: position 66,169 of record JAOJBS010000004.1, read on the forward strand.
AGTTGCTCAACGCTCTGGCCACCGCAGGCATATTGGCCTTAGCCGCCGAAGCCGTGGGTGCCATGGAAATACTCTACAAAGATACCGTGAGTTACACCCAAGAGCGCGAACAGTTCGATCACGCGCTGTCAGACTTCCAAGTACTACAACACCGCATGGTGGATATGTTTATGGAGTACGAGCAGTGCAAATCACTCCTTTACCGGGCTACGCTAGAAGTAGTACAAAACAGTGCGGGCGCGCAGCGTTCAGTGCACGCGCTAAAGTATTACGTGGGCAAAATGGGTACGTTCATTGGCGAGAATGCGGTACAACTGCATGGCGGCATGGGTACCACTGAAGAGCTTAGAATAGGTCACTACTTTAAACGCTTGTTAGTTATTGATGCGCAATTTGGCAACTCAGATCATCACCTAGCCCAATTTGCCGGGTAACACTCAGCACTTGGAAACATTGAGAGAACAATTGTGATACGTCGATTAATTAGAGATCCATTGGTTAGTTTTTTGTTTGCCGGCACGCTGCTGTTTTTCATCACAGATTGGTTTAGTGGCGACGATGAGGCATACCAAATTCAGGTGACCGCAAACGAGGTGCAGCGCCTGACAGACCAATGGTCGCTGCAAATGCGTCGCCCGCCGAATAAGCAGGAGTTAGACGGGCTTATAAGCGCGTTCGTCAAAGAGGAAATTTACTACCGCGAAGCACTGCTGCTTAATTTGGACGCCAACGACACCATAGTGCGCAGACGCTTGGTGCAAAAATTAACCTTCTTGACCGAAGACATAGCTACAAGTGAGCCACCCACAACTGAGAGTTTACAAAGCTTTTATACAGCGCAGATAGACAAGTATATGGAGCCGGCAAAATTCAGCTTTGCCCACCGTTACTTCTCAACGGACCGCAGAGACAACAGCCAAGATATTGCGCTACAAGCATTGACAGATACGAGTTTAAAGGGCGACCCCTTTATGCTTCAAAGAGAATACGCTCAGCGTTCGCAGCGCGACGTTGGCAATCTGTTTGGCCGAGACTTTGCTGAAAAGCTGGCCGAGCTACCTACCAGCGATGCATGGCAGGGACCGCTCAAATCGGCTTACGGCTGGCACGTGGTTAAACTACTAAACATTACTCCAGCAAGAGTTCAGCCGTTTAACGAAGTAGCTGAAAAAGTCAAAGTAGACTGGCAGCAAGCCCAGCGCAAAGTAGCCAATGAAACCTATTTTACTAATCTAAAAGCCAAGTATTCTGTTACCTACCCCGAAGAATCTGCCGCTTCTGGCGTCAAATAAGACATTGGCGCCAGAATGAATCTAAAGCGAACCAAACTCAGACCCACTTCATCATTGAATACCGAGCGTCATGCAAAGGTTAGAACTAAGCTGTTCGTTTCAGTATGGGCATTGGCCACAGTGCTGCTTGGTTTTTCTACCCCCCACCTACAAGCAGATGAAGTTAGGCCCGCTTATTTAGAAATTGTTGAGGTATCTGACCCGCAAAATAATGACAACCCGCTCAGCTTTGAAGTGCTTTGGAAACAACCCATAGTCGAAAACCGCAGACTGCCGATTGAACCCATCTTTCCTAGTGATTGCGAAATGCAGGAAGTTGGACCGCCCAGCATTACCGCCAGCGCACTCATCCATCGCTGGCGAACAAACTGCGCACTTGATCAAGGTGAAATCTCAATTAAGGGGTTATCCACCTCAATCACTGATGTGCTGCTGCGTTTTATTGAAAGTGACGGCACGGTGAATAACTTTATTTTGCGCCCCACCAACCCAAGCATAAACCTAGCCACACCCAGCACTACAAGCGTTGGCTACTTGGTCATTGGTATTGAACACCTTTTAGCGGGCATCGACCACGTGCTTTTCGTCATTGGGCTAGTGCTATTTATCCGCAACCCTTGGTCGCTACTAAAAACCATCACAGCCTTCACCGTTGCCCACAGCATTACGCTGGGTCTATCTATTTACGATGTGGTATCACTAAAACAAGGCCCTGTTGAAGCAGTCATCGCGCTGTCTATTGTTTTCCTTGCCAGAGAACTGGCGCAAAAGCCCGAGCAACGCTCTTTACTCACCCAAGGACAACCTTGGTTAATGGCGTTCTTTTTTGGCCTACTTCATGGCCTAGGCTTTGCTGGCGCGTTAGCCGACATTGGCCTGCCTGACGACGCTATTTTAAGCAGCCTCTTGCTTTTCAATATCGGCATAGAATTAGGTCAGCTGGTGATTATTGCTTTGTTCCTTTGCGTAGCGTGGCTATGGCAAAAACTCACCCAACGATTTAATCTTCGCGAAGCTTACCTTTACTCCACCGCCGCCTACGGCATGGGCATTGTGGCCACCTTTTGGACCATAGACAGAACACTGGTGCTGTTTTAACCAAAAACATCAACTACCTAGGAGGGGAACATGATGAATTCAAATGCAATTAGGTTTTTGAGCACGCTAGCGCTGAGCGCGGTAGTCAGCGCCTGTAGCCAAGGGCCTGAAGAGAGGCCTGAGCTTTCTTTCCAAGACAGCTTTCGCCAAGCATTAGAAACAGCAACCCCCGGCGATGTCATTACCGTGCCCGAAGGCACCTTCGCCTTTGACAGATCTTTAATACTCAATACAGATGGTGTCACCATTCGCGGGCAAGGCATGGAAAAGTCTATTCTCACTTTTAAGGACCAAATTGCCGGTGCTGAGGGCTTATCAGTAAGCGCCAGCGACTTCACCATTGAAGACCTCGCCATTGAAGACACCCTTGGCGACGCACTGAAAGTCAACGAAGGTAATAATATTGTTATCCGTAGAATTAGAACTGAATGGACCAACGGACCGGATGTAAATAATGGCGCATACGGCATTTACCCGGTTCAAACCACCAACGTTTTATTGGAAGGTAACGTTGCCATTGCTGCATCCGATGCAGGCATTTATGTCGGCCAGTCGAAACAAGTGATCGTTAGAAATAACCGCGCAGAATTCAATGTTGCAGGTATTGAAGTTGAAAACACCATTGGCGCAGACGTTTATCAAAACGTTGCAAACAATAACACTGGCGGCATTTTGGTCTTTAATATGCCGAGCATTCCTCAACGAGGCTACGCAACCCGGGTTTACGACAACGAAGTTAACAATAACAATACGGCCAATTTTGCGGCGCCTGGCACCGCGGTATCTGGTGTACCGGCGGGTTCCGGCGTAATGATTAACTCCAATGATCAAGTGGAAATTTTTAACAATCGTATTGCTAACAACAATACGGCAAATATTGTGATCTCTAGCTATTTCAGCGCTAACTATGCTGGCCAACAAAAATTAGCGGCGGAGTTTGATCCCTACCCCGAAGAAATTTTGATCTACGACAACACCTTCTTGGGCGGTGGCACTGCACCCGGTTTCGAGTACTTAGTGCAAGTGAGAGATGCCATTTACGGCCCTACCGGCGCATTCCCTGACATCATCTGGGACGGCATCATTGATCCGAACAAACCAGAGGAAAAAGAAGTCATTTGTGTCGCTAACGGCGACGCCCAACTGCTCAGTATCGACGCCGGCAATGAGTTCAAGGGCGCGGGTGTAGACATGCAAAGACACAATTGCACGGTTGCAAAATTGGCGCCTATTGAGCTGACGGGAAATTAAGGGTTGAGTAGATTGGTTAGAGAAAAGTTAGCTGTCACGCTGTGGCTTTGCGCAGCCCTGTTAGCAGGTTGTGGCCAAGGCAAGATCAAACACTTTAATGCCGATGAATATCCCCAAGCGCTGTCAGATTGGGGGATTATTGAGCTTCAGGGAGCACAGCTAAAGGTCAACGACTCAGCGATAGTTTACGACCTAAATACTGGGCTATTTTCCGACTACGCTCTAAAACTCAGAACAGTTTATGTACCAACCGGTGAACGCGCTGATTACCATCCCGAAGACACCTTCGAGATGCCCGTTGGCAGCATTATCAGTAAAACGTTTTTCTATCCTAAAGATGCCCAGGGCCGCCTAATGACCACCAGTACTTGGCAAGGCAACCCAATGGATGTATCTACTGCCACGCATCAGTTGGTGGAAACACGCTTGCTGGTGAAGCAAGCTGAAGGGTGGGATGCAGTGTCTTATATCTGGCAAGGTGATGAGGCTTACCTCAGCGTCACGGGCAAATTGCACAGATTCACTTTGGCGGATGACAAACCCCTAAACTACTTGGTGCCCAGTCGAAACCAATGCGCTTCATGTCACGCCACCAATCACACCACTGGCGAAATTCGCCCGATAGGGATAAAAGCACGGCACCTGAATAGAACCACCGACTTGTATCAAGAGAACCAATTAACCCATTGGCAGAATAAGGGCATATTGCAAGGCGTCACTGAACCTGCGCCAGCTAACGCACTTTGGAATGATGAAGGCGCAAGCCTCAACCATAGGGCGCGTTCCTACTTGGATATTAACTGCGGTCATTGCCACAATTCTACCGGGGCAGCGGATACCTCCGGTTTGTTGTTGGACTACGCAGACCACCCAAAGCTCGCAATGGGCTACTGTAAGCCCCCTATCGCAGCGGGCAGAGGCTCAGGTGGGCGTTTGTACTCTATTGTCCCAGGACACCCAGAGGCATCAATTTTGAGCTTTCGCCTAGAAACAGACAGCCCAGCCATGATGATGCCGGAGCTAGGTAGATCATTAGTGCATAGCGAGGGTGTGGAACTGGTTTCGTCCTGGATTGCAGAGCTTGAAGGCGAGTGTATCTAGCAAGCTAGCGGCTTATTCGCAGGCTTGCTTTTAGTCTGCCATCGTCTTGATTAGTGCAGATACATTGACGGAGAAGAAATTGACTGAGAAGACATTGAGCCTAGCGTCCATATCGCCCAGCTAGGCTTGCGTTACAACCCTAACTCGCCAGGGTATCTGCCCGCTTCGCTCGCATCTCTTTTAACTGCACAACGATCTCCTGGTGACGCGCGCGATTGAGACCATATTTGGAATAACAATAAATACTCACTACGGCGAAACCAGAAACAATGGGCCCGTAGATCCAACCAAGCCATGCCACCGTAACTGCAGGCACATCAGTAGCTGACTGAATAGCGTTTCCGGTGGGCCAATCAATCAAGGTCAAAGCAAAGCCCGCCACTACAGTGCCTGCACCTGTGGTGACCTTATTAGAGAAGGAGATGGCAGAGAAGAAAATACCTTCCTGACGCTGCCGAGTCTGCAGCTCGTGTTCGTCTACCACATCGGCAACCATAGAGTTGAAGGCAACCAGTGCTTGAACCACACCAAAGCCTTGAATGAACTTAATAACAATTAATGTCGTCAACAGTTCACTCGTGCCATTTTCTGGCAGCACACCCATAAAGCGCAAAACAATAGGCAGCACTTGGCAGGTCGCCCAACAGCCGGTGCCAAATAAAATTGAGGGCTTTTTATCAAACAAAACCGTAAAGCGCCGGGCAAATAGCGTACCAATCAACGCGCCAATTGGCGTAGCCATAAAGAATAACAGATTGCCTTTACTCTGCAGTTCCCAAAAGTAGGTGTTCATATGTAGGTTAAGGGCATGATCTACGCCAACCATCATGTATACAACCAGTACCCCACAGAACAACCAGCGAAACGAAATATTAGTTAACGCTGACGCTAACTCACTGAAGGTTCTTTTCAGTACAGGCAGAAGACCGCCCACAATAGCATCCGTTTTAGCCTGGGGCAGATAAGGCACACGACTCTCAGTACCGCGCGCTGTGATGCCAACAGCCGTACACATAATGAGTGCCATGGTGAGTCCAAACGGCCCGTAAGCGCTGGCGTCAAATTGGCCTTCGGAAAAAAACACGTAGAAACCGATGAAGTAGGTCAGCATGTGGCCTACGTAACTGAAGAAGTATCTGTAGGCGACCACCTCGGTGCGCTCGTTAAAGTCTTCAGACAACTCGGCACCCAGCGCAACGTGAGGCACGTGATATAGGGTCATGGCTACACGGGTCAGTACCGCAAAAGTTGTAAGCCACAGAAACAAACTAAATTCGGATAACTCAGGCGGGCTAAACAAACCATAGAAAGCCAGCCCAAGAGGGAGAATGGACCAATACAAAAACGGATGCCTACGACCCAGCTTACTGCGCCAGTTATCAGACAGCGATCCCACCAATGGATCTGAGATGGCATCGAAGGCCAGCGCAATACCCACGGCAAAGCCGGTATAAATGGTGGGTAAACCCAGCACTTGCGTATAGTAAAAAAAGACAAACACATTGAACGCACCATTCTTAATGCCTTCCGCTGCTTGCCCAACGCCATAACTTACTTTTATTCCGCGAGTCAGCGGAGGTGTTGTCCCATCCATAGCCAAAGAGTACAACGAGCGATGCTAGGAGTAACTAATAATCGAAACCGGAATGCGATTTTTCTAGGCGCGAGAAATAACTAGAGGGTACTTTAGTTTCAAAGCCGTTCGGCATAGGCTAATTAATGAGGAAAAAAACAAAATTATTGCTGGCTAGAAAAGCGCTAAGGACCAACTTATGAGCACCCAGAGCACGGACAACAACGAACCTAACCAACCTATAGGCTCGCCTCTGATATGCCCTACCCAAACGGTGATAGAGGACTGGATCGACTATAACGGCCACCTCAACATGGCCTACTACCATGTGATTTTTGACCGCGGCGTGGACCATTTCTTTGACTATCTGGGGGTGGGCTCGGTCTATGCGCGCAGTGGCGCAGGTTCATGCTTTTCAATGGAAGTGCATGTGAACTACCTGAATGAAGTGGCACTAGACGATGAAGTGGAAGTGCGCCTTCAGCTATTAGACTTTGACAGCAAACGCCTGCATTTCTTCCAAGAGATGTATCACAAACAAGAGGGTTATCTCGTCGCCACCTCAGAACAGTTGTCTCTGCATGTAGATATGCAGACACGCAAAACAGCGGCCTTTCCTGACGCAGTGCTGGCTACCTTAGAAAACGTTATGGCGGGACATAAAGAACTACCAACACCGCCTCAGGTCGGGCGAGTAATAGGCATTAAACGCAAGTAACCGGCGATCACGTTAGCTCACTGACTAGATGGTCAGATGGTTTGAGATGAGAAAGCGGTGATGCAAACGCCCTGCTCCCTTAGAACGAATCCTCAGAGGCCACGAGTGTGTTTCACGCCCACTGGGGACAGGTGCTAAATGCAACGGCGAGTTACTTTAAACACTTGGGGCATTTAACCAATAGGCCACCCTCTTCTAACAACTTATTTAGCGAGCTATTATCGAGCTATCTAACTCGCATTTAGTCGTCGGTTAGCTGTCGATCAATAACCTTCAAGCACTCCATAGCGATTGCGGTGAAAGTTTACATCGCCAAAAGTCTGCTCAGACACTGCAGCACGCTTAATGAAGAACCCGATCTCGAATTCATCAGTCATGCCAATACCGCCATGCATCTGAATACCTTCGCGAGAAACTAAGTTGTAAGTCTCACCAACTTTAGTTTTGGCAAGGCTTGCGAGCTTGGCAATCTCATCCGCATCGCGGCCTTCGTCCAATGCAGTCAATGCTTCTAAAACGCAGGATTTAGAGAGTTCAATTTCGCAGAACATATCGGCAGCGCGGTGCTTGAGTGCTTGGAAGGATCCAATTGCCACACCAAACTGCTTACGCTCTTTTAAATAAGCAACAGTGCGCTCAAAGCACTCCTGCAGACCACCCAACATCTCAGCGCAAAGCCCAATGCGAGCGATGTCTAGCGCTGCATCCAATGTATCAGCGCCCTGACCCAGCGATCCGATAAGTGCATCAGCACCCACAGTAACGTTGGTAAGCGTGACATTTGCCGCGTTGCGAGAATCCGCCATAATCGTACGAGTAATGCTCACGCCGTCAGCTTTGGCATCTACCAAGAACAAGCTAATGCCGTCTCTTGAATGCGTATCACCCGAGCTGCGAGCAACAACGATCAAATGATCAGCTACGTTCCCATCAAGCACAAACGTCTTGCTGCCAGACAAAGAATAACCGTCGCCTGAAGCAGTCGCTGTTGTTGCAATATTGTAAGGGTTGTGACGATGAGACTCTTCTAAAGCCAGAGCCAGTAACAGCTCACCCGCCGCAACTTTAGGCAGCAGTTCGTTTTTCTGCTCATCAGAGCCGCCAACATTAACAACGGTGCCGCCAACCCATACTGAAGCGTAAAGAGGACTAGCCGTTAAAGTTCTACCAGACTCTTCTGTAACAACACCAAGGCCTTTGTAGCCAAAGGCAAGACCACCGTGCTCTTCGCCCCAAGGAATAGCAGCCCAACCAAGCTCAACCATAGAGTTCCATGTGCCACGGTCAAAGCCATCAGAATTCGCATCATCGCGCAGTGCGCGCAACTGAGTGATAGGCGTATTGGTCGTGCAAAAATCCTTTGCACTGTCTTTGAGCATGGTTTGTTCTTCGTTCAAAATCATTGGCATGAGTGCCTCTCCATTTACAACCGGGTTAAGCGTACCGCTTAACGCCAAAATATTTTGCCTGCATTATATTGCAACATTACGTGATTTTTTCAACTCTCGTAAGATAATACTGCTGGTAAGCGACTATTACACCTCGGGTAGTGGCCAACTGCTGCCGCCTTTGAGCACCCAGCAATGAAACCAAAGTATCGACTAAAAGTCGAGGGCGCGGATAGCTAATCGCCTATGCGGTATTCCTAAAACAGAGCTTCGCTCCCATTAGAATCCTCCTGCCTGAGGTTGTCCCTAATGAAACAAGCTAAGGACAATTTCGAACCGAATTGCAAAGTAAAATATTACGTTAAGGGAGCTGACGGGCCTCAAATATTTAAAACAAAATAATAATTTTGGGCTTCGTGATTTTCTTCGAAATTCGAAATTTTGTAAAAACATAAAAGTATGATAACATTTATTTATTACATATAAATTGTGCTGTGATAAGCATTGAATTTTAACTTTCAAGAGGTCAAGTAATTATGCGATCGATTACTAAAAAAGTACAAATGGAAGCGGCTTTAGCCAAGTTAAAAAAAGAGATAGCAAATTTAGAAAAAAGCGAATCATATAAAAACGAACAATCCCTAATTAGAGGGGTCGAAAAACTCCTGACTAAATTTGGCAAAACAAAAGCAGAGCTCATTGCCTTTCTGAGCGAAGGAGCAGCAACCAAATTCACCGGAAAAAAGGCGGCGTCAAAAAGCACAAGAAAACGGCGAAAATTAAAAGTTTACAAAAACCCCATTACTAATGCAGTGATTGAAACAAGGGGCGGTAATCACAAAGTTCTAAAAGCATGGAAGGCAGAGTACCCAACTCAAAATATTGAAGAGTGGATTATTGAGGAGCGATAAGGGAGTCTATCGTTACTTAAGCATCTAATAATGCTGGCCACGCAAAAAAACGACTACTCGTGATTAGTCCACAGCCGCAATATTTTGACACCTTTTACGCCTCTAAAACCTAATAAACAAGCCGGTACTGAGAGTTAATTATTCTTAAACAAGCACCGCTTGAATCGCGCGCCGGCCTTTCGAAAGGCGGCGGAATTTGCCATGGATCAGAGTGAAGAATAGTTAATAATTGCTGCGCTTTAGTTTTTAATCCGAACGCTGCTAGCTTGAATGCATCCCTTTGGGCCTGCTTGGTGTAACACAGCTTCCACGTTACCAATTTAGTTCAGTCGCAGCGCCGTCAATGCTCTCCTGCATACCCTCTAAAATTGATTGGCGCATCCTTGGCACCGATAAAAGATGCAAGGTTTCATTGATCTCATTCCAATCATCCCCAGCCAAAAGAACCGCATTGCCACGCCTGCCCGTTTAGGCCAATTGTGTTACTTTTGATGCAAAGTACAGCGGCAGAACCAAGGCCTTTGGATCATCTACAAACCCCGTAGACCCCGCTAATTTAATGGTTTTTTGTGGCGAATAGCGGTCTACATAAACACTCAGCGATTTTGCGCGGGTACGCTTTCCACTTTTTACCTCAACCGGTATTAATGCATCCGTTGGGGATTTGAATAAGAACTCTATTTCGCTGCGGGCGTATTCCCATGAATAGGTCGGCCCACCCTGTTGTGCTACCCACTCGTTTTGAACAAAATTTTCAGCAATATAGCCCTTGTAGCTAAAACCCTGATCACGGTGTTCTCTGTAGCTCAACCCAAGCAGATGTCCGAGTAATCCAATATCAAAGAAAAACAGTTTGAAAATATTGTCTTTCGATAAGGCTGGCAGTGGTGATTTTGGCTGACTGTCAATTGGGTGACACTTTGACACCAATTTACATTTCTCTAGCCAGTCAATGGGTCCCGCCAGCTGTTGGTAGCGGGATACGTTTTTAATAACGTTGAAATGCCCCCATTCTTTGGCCACTTGTTTTGTTAGGTTTTCCGCATTTCCGTTAGTCCAAAAAATGCCATTGCTGGCGTAATGTAGTTTTGTGAGCTGTGTGGTCGCTCGTCATTGTAGCGGTGTCGCCACTGCTCAATAACCACCCGAGCTTCCATCAAGCTCGCGAAGATCTCAGCGTTCAAGCATTCCTTACGAAAGGTCCCATTAAAGCTTTCGTTACTGCCATTCTGCCACGGTTTACCGGGTTCGATGTTAGCCAGTAGAATACCGCGTCGTTAAATTTCCTTCTGTAGGGTCTCTGCTAAAAACTCCTTCCCATTGTCACACCGAAGTGCTCGTGGCGTACCGAAGCGCGTAATTAGTTCGATCAATACCGCTTTAACATGCTCGCTTCGCAGGTGACGATCAACCTTGATTGCCAAACAAAACCCTGTCGCTTCATCTTTCACCGTTAAACACCGAAGCGTTTCGGTGTTGTGGTATCGATCATGGACAAAATCCCAAGCCCACACGTCATTTCTTCACAGCGCTAAGCCGTCGAGCTTTGCGCCGGTTCGAATCTTCCGTTTGGGACGGTAGGCTGGCAAAGACAAGCCAATGCGCTGCCAAACTCGATACACGCGCTTTGGATTAACCTGCCAACCTCGCAGTCGCAAGTAACCGCAACTCAACCGATAACCCCAAACAGGGTGCCGTCGAGCGATGATCAGTAATGCTTTAGCTAGATGCCGATCACGTTGATCCATTCGTGACTCGTAGAAGATCCCAGATCGCGGTGTCGAACACAACCATGCTGCACGTCGCTGGCTCAGTCCACGTACAACAGCCAGTTTGGCCGTGGCCCGCCTGGCGCGCGGGCTCACCATTTTTTTGCTTGTATCTCTTTCATGACCTCAACTTCAAGGTCGCGTTCTGCAAGCAGTTTTTTGAGACGTCCGTTCTCATCCTTGAGGCGCTTCAGTTCACGCACATCAGAAACTTCCATGTCTGCGTATTGCTTTCGCCAACGATGGATCGAAGGTTCTGATACCCCGTGCTTACGTGCTGCCTCGGCTATCGTACTCGCTTCTGCGTCTCGCAGCGCTGCTACTATTTGTTCTTCTGTAAATCGATTTCTTTTCAACTTCATTCTCCTCTGTTGAGGAAAACCTATCATATCAGTGGTCTAGAATTCAGGGTGCACTCCAGGTTTAAGAAATCAAGTCCTTTTAAGACTAGGCTACGAAACAATGCGACGCCGGTCAGAGCTCTGCGCCTTTAAGTTTGAGGACATCTGTAAGGGGGCCAACGGAAAGCCGGCTATCCGGCTTAACTTCTCAAAAACAGACCAATTCGGGACTGGAAAGATACTACCCATCAGCCAAGAACTCTTCGACGCATTAGAAAAATGGAGGACTATGATCAGCGATGAAGGCTACATTCTAAGATCAATTAGCCGACATGGGTATATTGGGAACAACCTACATCCAGCAAGCGTAAGCACCCTATTGAAAGCACTGCAAAAGGACTTGAGGATGGACTCCAATGAACAGCCGCTCAGCGGACATTCATTTAGAGTGGGTGCGGCACTTGATCTATTAGAACAAGGTGAGTCGCTTGAAAGGATAATGCTCAGAGGGGGTTGGCAGACGGATTCGACAGCCATGTCATATCTTAGAAATTGGATCGTATGAAGTGGAGGCAAGAAGAGCCACAACAGTTAGTCAGTATAATTAAGTACTTGCTTCAACTCGGTCGGCGGCCTGGGCAAATCCTTAAAAACCCTCCACGCTATTTTTGTGCTTGGAATAAGAACCGCCCAAACTGTAACAAAAATCGCGACAAAATAAATATACAGGCTCTTATTCGAGACAAACCACTCCTCAAGCGCTCCCTTATACGGAGCTATAACATTCGCATAGAAGTCAACGGATGCTGTTGCACCGTGCATTATCTCTTCCTCACCCCGAAATATAATCGAACCCACCCCTGAGAGGCCTGGCCGAACTTGCGTTATAAGACCCTGAGTGTTCTCCGAATAAGCCACAAATGTTTGAGTCGTTAGTGGCCTTGGACCGATAACACTCATATCACCAAAAAAGATATTCAACAGCTGCGGCAGCTCATTTATTTTGGTTTTACGCAAAAATGTGCCTACTGGAAGCACTCTAGGATCACCCCTCATGGTAACCGTGCCTGTACCAATATTTGGGCTATTTTTCAGCATAGTCGCAAACTTAAACAACTTAAAGTTTTCGCCGCCCTTACCGATGCGTTCCTGTAAAAAGAACACCTCACCCTCGCCAGAGAGCCTTAGTGTTATGACTATAGGCACCAACAAAGGGGAAAGTAACAATAACGCTATCCCAGAAAATAAAATGTCAAAAAAACGGTCCATTGTTACATCCTCTGATCTAGATATTTACCAGTCTCTTTATGCGCAAACTCAGGCAGGAGTCCAAAATACAATCTAACAATATCGTCTTTTGTCCAAGTCCCTTTTTTCCTTAGAGCTTCAATTCCGTTCATAAAGTCTTCTAGCTTAGTTTCATCAAAATCAGGCTGATTTTTGATAACCCCAACCGTCTCAAAACGCTCCATATCTAAATCTTCGTTATCAGTAAAAAATTCCTCAAAGTCCTTTTCACCGGTTGTGTCACTATTAAAGAAGTAACAAGGCCATTGTTTATTGGCGATCAACTCATCAGCTCTATCACGGGCTTCATCCTCAGATTCACATTCATAAGGTTCATAGCCTCGCTCTCTTAAATAGCGAATAGCAATTTCAGAGAATGTAATCAGGTGTAATTTTTCACTTAATTTTGGGAAAAAAATATCTCTATTATTACTAAGTAGACCAGATAACAAACAGAGTTCACCTGATTCCTGTGGCGTCACAAAATAACGTCTGACATCATTTGGCGCTGAGAATGGCTGTTTTTTTGTAAATCTTTGATTGAAGCCATGAAGAAGAGAACCATCGGAGAAGGCAACATTTGCAAAGCGAGCCATAGAAATGTCTTGTGTTAAACTTTCACGCATCAAGAACATCTCCATAATACGCTTACTGGCGCCCATCATATTAACCGGGTTAGCAGCTTTGTCAGTTGAGACACAGAAGTATTTCTTGGCTCCCATTTCTTTAGCCAATTGCAGGATCTTAACCGTATTAAATACGTTAACCATTATCATGCGCATAAGCGTATAAGGATCTTTCTCACTTCTAACGTGCTTTAAAGCAGATAAATTAAACACATAATCATAAGGCCCCTCATTCTTCATAAGAGCCTCGAATTCAAGAGACCCACAATCAATAGCAAAACTCTTAAACTCACCGGAACCATAACCAACAGTGCTGCGAAGATCACGAACGAATTCAACCATATTGTTTTCAGAAATATCCACCACATGAAGTACTTTGGGCTGACGTTTAAAAATCTCTCGACTTACTGCCTGACCTATTGAACCTGCACCTCCCACTACTAGAAACTTCGACTTAGCTACCGTACCATTTAGCTCCTCTGAAAAACTCTCTATATCAGCGCTGAATAATACCTCATCTCTTCCTATTACTTCTAAAGCATTCATCTGTGAAATCCTTGTTAGCGTTTAGCATCTAGTAACCAGCAACTACTTAAAGAATCCTTAACCTTAAACGGCGGTTTCCAACTAAGTTGTGATTTTGTGTATTCGATATTAACCTGCATTGAGCCACACAATCGCTCATATATTGACGGTTTTCCCAACAGTCGGAGCGAAGTGTTCAATATAGTCAGGGGGAATTTAAATAAATAAGCCTTGTAACCTCCCGCTTTTGCAAGCCTCGAAAGCAATGCAGATGTACTCATGTCATCATCATCACTAACCAAAAATGTTTGATTTTTCGCATTTGGGTGATCCAAGCAAATAACAATCAAATCTACTAAATTCTCTACACTTACTAAACTTCGTTTGTTTTGTATGGATCCAAATGGTAAAGGGATAGATAATCTAGCTAACTTAAGAAGGCTTGCAAAATTTCCCTTCACTCCCTGACCATAAACCAAAGGCGGTCGAATTATGACAATTTCCATGCCACTGGCTTCACCGATCAGTTTAAGACCTATTTCAGCTTCAACCTTCGAAATACTGTAGGGATCTTGGGGACTAAAAGAATCATCACTTTTGAAAGCTTGACCCGGCTCAGTTTGATCCCCTAATACTTTTATAGTACTTATGAATATAAATCTTTTGACACCGGCAAGAGCCGCTTGAGTAGCAAGGTTTAATGTCCCTACTGTATTTATATTGCGGTATTCATCAAGAAGACTTTCAGCTCCATCTTTCATCACGTGAGCCCTAGCCGCCGCATGCACAACAACGTCTTTTCCTTGAAAAACTTCGGCTAGAGTATCGATTGAATCGAAAGAAATTGACTCAAAGTATTGATGATTAGCGGGATGAGTTCGACCAATAACCAACGCGTCGCGAAACATCTCGTGGTTTAATAAATGCGTGCCAAGAAACCCACTTCCACCAGTAAGAACAATTTTTGGCACCTGATTAACAAACCCCATATATATCCTCGACCATCTCACCCATAATTCTCTGCCTGTATCACTTTTTTATAAATTAGTCTCTAAATTCTATGGAACAGCTCAGAGATTCGAATTTATTAACCGCGTCTTCTAGATCACTCGGAGAAAAAACAGCGCAGTCACAAATTTCTGATTTTACAAAAGCAGTTAAAGCTTGTTAGATCAAAGATTTGACTGACCTCTTGAATATCGCCACGAGCGACTTTTTACCAAATACTGTAATAACTACCTTTGATTTCAAAATTTCTTTTTTCTTTGAGTTTCAATATCATTCACTAAATCTTCAATTTTTTTCATCAAAATAGATTGAAAAGTGTCTTGATACAACATTTTGGACATCAAAATGCTTTTCAGCTAACCGGCGCCCAGCTGCACCATACTGCTTTCGTAATGGTCCATTTTGCAGAAGCTGGAGAATTGTGGCCGCGAGCATTTGAGTATCTCTAAGATTTACTAAGAGTCCGGTCTCGCTGTCAACAATAGCATCTCTGCAGCCAGGAGTATCTGACGTAATAACAGCTCGGCCACAGGCAGCCGCCTCCAATAAGCTCTTAGGAAGACCCTCTCTATAAGACGGCAATACCATCAAATTCGATTTTTGGATGGTAGAAAAAACATTGGTAGAGTATCCCCAATCTTCTACGAGCCCGCGCTTAACCCAACTATTAAGATCAATAGGAGTAATAGAATTCGGATTATCACTATCAACACTGCCGACCAAAACAAATCTAACACTCGGAAATGAAGCTTTTACAATACTGGAAGCTTCAACAAACTCGACGATTCCTTTATCCTTTAAAAATCGGGCCAAGAACATAACGACCGGAACCCCTTCAGGCTCTGGTGAAAATCTGAAGTAATTTAAATCAACACCAGAGCCGCGAATTAAAATAGCTTGGCTGACGGAAATAATTTTTTTATCGATGAAAAGACTGCGATCTGCTGTGTTTTGAAATATTACTGTTACATTTTTAGCCGATAAACCTAATCGATAACAACAAATAGCAATTTTACGGATTACTTTTGCTTTTAAACTTTGATCTATAAAAATGAAACCTAGCCCCGAGATAGAAGCAACAACTTTTCGAACACGAAGCAGTCTAGTTATAAGACTCCCATACATTACAGGTTTAATCGATATGAGATGCGCCAAATCAGGATTAATACTTTTGACCGCCTTATATATACTACGGAAAGCTCCAATTTCTTGTACAAGTGACATGCCACTTCTAGAAATTACTAGTGGGTAAGTGATTATCCCTAAACCTTCCAAATAGATTTTATGCGTCGTGAACCCGCATGCTAAATGCACTTGAACTCCACTTTCGATTAGAGAAATAGCAATCGGCAGTCTGTGAGAGATGAAAAACCAGTCAACATTCACTACAAAAAGTATACGCTTCACCAGTTCCTAATCTCCCGAAGTTCCTGAATAATAAAAAAATTTAAACCACTCTGAACCAATTTCGTTCTTCAAGTTGGTGTTTCCGCCATCAGCCATCTATTAAGCGGCCCATAAAAATGCGCGGCCTAAACAATAGATTCAATTTTGTGGAGTAACAGAATTTTTATAGGTAATCCCTGCTTCTTTCATATTGGCACTTCTAATACCTAGCTTGTGCGTATAAGCTAGAATCTCATCAAGCATCTCAATATTTTTCTCAACATTGATGCCAAAATTATGAGGATGCCACCAGAGGTGTACAATTTCATTTTTAGCTTTTACACGCTTTAGTATCTTTTTAATTCGCCTTACCCTAATGGCAGTAAGTAGAGCATTGTCATAAGGCCTCAAAAATATTGTTCCTGGAATATTTACAATACCTGAATTATAGAATACTTCAGTAATACCTTGTCGTGTCGAACCAAAGTGAAGCGTAAAAAATCGTAATGCTTTTGCCAGCCTGGTGTTGCTGTTATAGAACCATTCTCGTTTGTTACCTCTAAAAACCTGATAGTTATTTCTATTTAAAACTTCTAAATAATTAATTTGATTTCTCGGAAAGATAAAACTGCTCGCTGCACTGCTAAACTTATCCCAATATATTTCTGAAAAACTCTTTAAGTCGGCATCAAAATCCTGATCACAAACTCCTTGTTCCTGAGCAAATAGATGACTAAATGTATGGCAGGCAATCTCTTGATTGGGATAAGATACAATGTGATTAATTATCTTGTCGTTAAAAAATTGATCTTTTTCTTTCAAAACTTCATCAAGGTATGAATAAGATGAGAACTTCATATTATGAAATTTAGGTCTTATGGCCGGAGCATATTGATTGAATTCTTCCAAATTTTTGCATAGTAATGCTCCCACTGTAGCCCAAGTTGCATGGATGTTATATTTCTCAAATACTCTTAATGTCGAGATAACCGATTTCTCTACCCCAAGGATATTAGGTTTGTATGACGATAATTCACTATAACTCTCCAAAACTCCCCAGCGCATTTCCAAGTCCAGAGATATTATTAGCGTTCCAATCTTCATATCAAATACCCATAATTTTCTTATATTGCTCTAAAATTCTCTCAATAGAAAAATGTTCACCCCTCGAACGTCCTGCTCCTACATACCTGTCTACAGTGTCTTTATTACTTAACAACGTATTAATCGCACTCACTAGTTCCTTTATTGCACCAACAGGATATAAAATCCCGAAGTCTGCGATTTCCACCCCGTCTGTTAATAGCTCATTTATGCCCGTGTTCGGCGCCAAAATTTCTCTAGGACCACTAACACAATCTGAGGATATTACTGGCGTCCCACAAATCATAGCTTCTACTAAGACGTTTGGAAATCCCTCACTCTCGCTACAGCTAACCAACACATCGGCTCGTGAGATATATTTAAAAGGATTTCTCACCTGCCCTAAAAAATGTACTCTATTATGAAGCTTTAAATCACTAGCTTGTTGAATTAAATTTAACTTTTCTGGACCCTCCCCTAAAAATATCACTTCGACGTTGGTGTCTAAATCATCCAGACATTCAATTAAATCATGATTCCTCTTCAAAGGTATAAGACGTCCTACTGAAATGAGATAAGTTATTCCACTTTTTAAATCAAAGTTATCCACATATTCCTGCGATAACTTTAAAATATTTTTTATGTCGCAAGGATTATTTATTACTATTTTATTATTTGGAAACTGAAATAACCTCTGCATATCATTTTGCATTCCTTGAGCTTTACAAACTAATAAATCAGCTTTTTTATAAAGATGTTTAATAAGGAATAAATTGAGCTTTCCAATAAATCCCAGTTCCGTATACCTACTAACTCGTCCTGCTGTGACGATTTGCGCTGTATGTTTGGAAAAAAAATAAGACGCAATTATGTTCACATAATTAGCTCTAAAGAGATGACTTTGAATTAGTTGAATGTTATTCGAAACAATATACTTTTTTAGTCTCCAACTAAAGATAGGCAAAAATAGTAGTTTTTTGAATCCACTTTCTCTGCCAGTGAAGCTTGATAAATAAGTCACTTTTACACCACTCGCAATAGGATAAAAATCATCTTTCTCGAGGCAAATTAACTCCGTTTCGTAGCCTTGGTCTGACAACTTATTAACAATTATCGATAACACTTTCTCGGCGCCGCCGTGCGTCAAAGAATTTATCAAAAATACTAATTTTTGCATTCAAAAATTTCCACTATATTGATATTCAACTTGAAAATAGTTTATGAATAGATTAATCCATAAAAATATATGATCAGGAAAGATCATCTATTTCCAAATATTGGCTAAGCAACGCATTCTTCGATGATATTAAGCAGGGAGTGTAAACTTCAGAAATAACGATGCAACAATCAGTAACAGTTGGCACTCCATATTCAGGGTTTGCAGTACTATGGAGTGGCTTAGTATAGTTCTTATCTAGCCCCCCATAATCTCCATGAAAATCCTGAATACTTTGATCTACAAAATATCCGGCGTAGCCATCTACACCTACGAGTGTTATTTTTTCTGCACCTATGTAATAACCTATCAGTGCGCATAAAACAGTCGATGATCTACAATGCACGGTAAGGCCGAGCAAAGTATGTATTGGAACAACTTTCAAAAATTTTAAAAATGCAGCAAATAATACGGAACTCCCATTAGGTGGTTTTATTACTTGAGTAAAGAATAGATTATTCTTCAGGCTATCAGGTATGGAAACCTCTATAAGAGATTGCAGTGCTTGATCTCCTTTAACTCCATCGATAAAGATTATGGTGTTTCTATATTCAACTTCTTTCTCCGTTAGTTTTTTAGAGAAATCTTTTAACCACCGCTGCATTGGTTCAGATCTACCCGACTCAATAATGTAGATATCTGGAACAAAGTCATTCCAAATCCAGCGACCGGTAGCCATAGAAACTTTTTTAGCTATATTGTCAAACTGTACTTCTGTTAATTCATTTACTGTTGGCCCCGAACCAAGGACAACAAAACCATTTGATATTTTATTTTTCAAATGATCTAAATATGAGTATCGAAACCGTCTATTATTCCGTAATTCATTCAAAATGACCTCCGGCAAATCCCGGAGGAGCTTCAGTAGCACTACCAAATACGGCATGTGAGTTTTCGCTAGACCTATCATTCTGACTTACTCGTTTTTCGCTTTAACTGATTAACTTCATCTGAACTTTTCAACACCAATAATGTATTTGAGAGCAACTTTACAACCATTTTTTCTGAGCTCGTAGCAGTAAAAAAATTAATTATTTTTTTATACAGGGCATTACTTATACCCCCAAACTTACTTAAAGCATAGGTAAGCTCACTTCCCTTGCCAGGAAGTGATATGGAGATCCTAATTATCACACCCACGGAAATAATTGAAAGAGGAAGTAAAAATAAAAGTAGTCTATCTTTTAAGTTTTCTCTATCCACGTGATTAAATAGAACTTTTATTTGATCAGATACGATAGAAAATGTGTCGAATTGCTTACCAACCAAGCTATCTGCGAGGTCACCATCACCCCAATTTGTTTTAGATTCAGAGGACATCATTATTTGAGTAACTTCACTGAACAATTCCCCTGGGGTTGTCGTTAATATACTGCACTTCGCAGACGCATTACTCATCAATAGACTCATGACGTCTGAGTCTATTTCAGGCACAAATGATATGGTTGGTAACCTTAACGCCGCTCCCTCTACTAAGGTTGTACTTGATGACCCGATAGAGGCAACGCTACTAAGCATCCAGGGTATTACAGAATATCTCCCATCGACAACTACAGCTATATGTCCCGCGAATAATTTTGTAAAAAAAGACACATCCTCAGATGGGTGTGGTCTGAAGACTATTTTTACACCTTTACTGCCATGTTCATTAGTGAAGAGCCTTACAAATTCTAGAAATGCAAACAAAGTCGCCTGACTCTGCTCCGACCACTCGAGTAAATCATGGACATGATCAGGCAATAGCCCTTGATCAAGTAATAAGCCTTGCATCGAATTACGATCAAAAGAAGAATGGTAGTGATATTTCAAACCGGCAGTCGAGTTATATAAAATATACTGACCGTGCTCAGCTTTGATCTCTTTTATTTCATCACTATAAAACGTCTCTAATTGACTTTTCGTCATAGAACTCCGAATAAATCCAGAAAGACATAACTTATCACTAATTTTTGCTCCATGGGCTATGCTTAATTTTGAATATTCGTCATCATTTGCGCAAAAAATTGTATCAATTAAATGACTTACTTTTGGTGAAATTGCAAATGGGTCAAATCGCTCCTTAGTATCAAATGTCACTAGAG
Source organism: Pseudomonadales bacterium (assembly GCA_028228615.1). Classification (GTDB taxonomy): domain Bacteria; phylum Pseudomonadota; class Gammaproteobacteria; order Pseudomonadales; family Azotimanducaceae; genus UBA4421. Next base: position 86,823 of record JAOJBS010000004.1, read on the forward strand.
ATTCGGCATTTTGCGTGGTTGTGCAGAATCCCTGTCTTTTTAGCTTGGTTAGCAGAGTCAAAGTGTAGTTTTGAGCGCTCTTCATATGCCAAATACCCTTTGGCAATAGCCCTAGTCTCAATAATATCTTGAGATGTAACGCACTACCTGTGACCACATAGTCTGATGCGGCAGATGATAAGAGCTCATCAGATAACATAAGGACTGAATCTATTTCTCGTGTAAGCGTTTCTATAGGGAAATACACAATTTTCATACTATAAATATTACTCCAATAAAATTTGTTTGGGTACGCGGGCAAACCTAAAAAGGTGATAGCTAAATAATCTCAACTAAGTTAATTAATCCTTGCTCAAGACGGTTGCATTAAGCAAGGAGCAAAACCAGTTTGTCTCATTGTTAAAATCAGGTATTCGTTGAAAACGGTTTATACATGCTCTCCAAGTGGCTCTACGAGAATAAATAAAAATAAGCTAACCAATACTACTAAGTTACAGGTGCTGAAATTATCTGTAAGCCCTAGACTGGTAAACTATTAATTTTTCTAGTGGTGGAATATCCCTCTGCATTAATAGATTAAATAAAAAGTACATAATGTTCCCTTACCTTGCAGTTAGCCTTAGTAAATATCAGTTGCCTTGACCTATACACCGATAGCCACGAACAAATAATACCAAGTTCCATTAGGTGGACTAGAGTTTTTTTCAAATATTTGAGCACTTTATTGAGTCTAGTTTAGATTCCTAAAATCCAAAATCTTCCAAGATTAGCCTTTGCTACTATTTTTCGGACTTAATTCAAAAACAAGTATAATCAAAAATATCAGGGTTAAGAGCGCAGAGGGGATCATACCCTGTCTCGGACCAAGAATATTTGGACCTGCCATAACCCCAAAGCACACTGTTATAAAAATAGGCATATATAAAAACCAAATACCAATAGGGTTGTCAGCTGTAAATTTGAACATAGTCAACTTTTGTTGAATCGTACATTTAAGAAGTAACACAAAACTTACTAAAGTCGTGAAAAAGGAAACATAGAACCACACATACGCCTTTGAAGCATCAGTCTCAACATCAGTAATCATGGTAATATTCCAAGGAGCAGGTGAAAGGTAGAATAATCTGAATGCTTCTATAATATTAAAAAGGCTAAGCCCTCTAAATTGGCTTAATGCAAAACTGTAAAACTCTAGTATGATTTCGAAAAAATTAAGTAAAAATATCCCTGCCAAACCTGCCAATCCAAATCTTACTAAGGAGCTTGAAAAAACAAAAAAACATAAAAACAAAAAAACAATAAACAATAGAGATAGCTCTGGTCTTAATCCAAAGATAAAGACGAGAACCGCCAATAAAAAAAAGGATGTGACCAAATTACGAGGCTTACCTGAAAATAAATTTTGATCCAACATTTGAATAGAAAGTGCTACAAATATGAGCGCGGCAGATAGAATCAAATCATCTCGAAGTAAGGTTGTATGATAAGCATGAAAGACAGGGTTTAGATATAGGAAAGCAGCATATAAATAGAGAGGCTGCTTGCTTACATATTTTCGTATTCTACCTAGAAGGATATGAACAGAAAAAAGATAAAACATGAACTTCAAAATAAATAACATCAAAAGCGCATAAGTACTAAATTGCGATGCTAATGCGATTAATAGCGAGCTAACCCAGAACTTCGGCGCAATGGTAGTGAGTGAACCTGACTCAATGAAATTGCTGGCATGTGTATATATGGTCTTCTCGTCAGAGCCAAAATATTCAGCATACTCTTGGATACTAAGCATATAGCTATCTGCGAGAAACGTAGTAAGAAAAAAAACTACAAAACTAAAGCAAAACAGAGCTCTCAAGACCAACTTTTACCCTCCATACCAATCAACTCTGCTGCTCTATCTAAATCAGATTGGGTGTCAATATCCAAACTTTGGATAACACTCATCTGGTAACCTACAGTTTTATCCGTAAAAAAACTACCATTATTCATGAATTCATTTGTATCAATAATATATATGGCGCCATTGCTTAAATAAGTTTTAGGTAACTCTTGTCGTCTCATAAATGGAAATCTATTATTTCCGATACTCTCTATGAAACCATTTCTGTTGGACGTGAAGGTCTTGAGTACTTTATTATCAGTTTCAACTATACTAATCACGCCGCTAGCTTCCCTTTTAAACTTAAACTCTAGAGCTTCATCAATATTCTTGGATGTTCTTAGGGGAGAGGTCGGTTGTAACAGTACTATCATATCGAAAGTTTCATTATTGGAACGTAAATATTCGATTGCATGAATTACAACAGACTCAGAGTTTGATGTGTCACCAGCTAAACTTTTGGGACGCTCGAGTACTTCAGCGCCATATTCATCAGCCACGGACAAGATTTCCTTATCCTCAGAACTTACTAGCGTTTTAGTGATGTATTTTGACTCCAAAGAAGCTTTTATAGTCCATGCGATTAGAGGAGATCCAGCTAAATCAACAATATTTTTTCTTAATAATCCTTTTGATCCTCCTCGGGCAGGTATTATAGCTATTATTCTCTGGTCCATAACTCAATCTGACACCATATGTCGTAATTTCCATTTTCCTTTAACTTTCTCCCAAAGATGGGGACTCCTATGCTTATCAATCGTTTCCCAAAATTCTTGCTCAGAGGAACTAATGTACTCTAAGAACTCCTTAAAATATGCTTTTGGAAATTCAGTATCGTACTTGTTAACCAAGTAGACCGCTTCCTCTCTTGTTATTTTACCATTTCGAACTTCCTGAGCCGCGTCATACGTACACCTTCCTATGCCAAATTTGATTAAGGTTGTAAGATAATGAAATGGATCTATTTTGTCGTCTATGCTGCTATATTTTGAGTATGTTCCCTCGGTACGCACTGGGTTTGCCTGGAAACCAGTGTTCTCAACTGCATAGTAATAACATTCCTGAGGATCCCAGTTTAAGTAATATCCTAGATAATGCACCGATATAGCACTATTAATTAGCTCATCCTTAGTTGGCGCTATGTATGGAGCAAAATCATTTTTTGTGTATCTCCCTGACGCAATATAATCTGCCATGGTGATACCACCAAATTTCATATCTAAAGGATCCTCCGAAGAATAAAAGCCCGCATCCATTACTGGACTTACATTTTCTTCAATAGCATTCCCGTATTCAGCCTGATTTTCACCATACATAACCAATTTGATACCGTACTTTTTAGCCATTGCAGGTCCTATAATTCGCTGACCTACTATAAAAGGTTGAAAAGGATGCAATAAATTATGAAATGCATTCCGAGTCATTTCCCTATGTAGCTTTCCACTTGGAGTATATAAGATATTATCTAGCCCACCTGTATGCATCCATTCCTGCATATTTTTCCAACCAATATCAGTATATAAATGGGGTGCCCATGTAACTGTAAGCGGATTCATACCATATTTGTATTTTAAAATATGAGCCGTAAACGCACTATCTTTGCCGCCGCTGCCAGGTACAATTACATCATAAGAGCCATCTGAGCTTTTAAATTTTTCTAGCAACTCCCGTAATTTACTTTCGCGTTGCTGCCAATCGATATTTATTTCTTTTTCTTCATGAAAAACACAGGCCGAACAGACGCCATCTTGATTAAAGTTAATTACACGTTTCTTCTCGCCTTTATCACTTTTAAACTCAATTGTTGAGCTTGGCCTTTGGTTAGAGATCACGCATTTCCTACAAAATTTAACGTCTTTTGGTAGACCATAATAAGCTTCTTTTGATTCCATTATTTTAATTCCTGACAAATTTTTGAAAAATTATTAATGATTTTGAGGCCTTCTACTGCACTTTTTTCTGGATGAAACTGACATCCATAAATATTTTCTTTCCTGACCGACGAACAAAATTTTACATCTTGATAAGTCGTTGTTGACAAAATATTCTCAAATTTGCTCGGTATAGCCGCAAAACTATGTACAAAATACATTTCTTCCAAGTCACTCACCAAGTTTAATATACTATTATTCCATTGGCTTCCCTCATCCTTGGATATATTGTTCCAACTAACATGAGGTAGCTTGATTTTATTGCCTTTAGGATGCTTCAATTTTTCCACTGTTCCATCTATCAAATTTAAGCCATGGGTTATACCAAATTCAGAACTCTGACTGAATAGCATCTGCATGCCTAAACATATTCCCATTATTGGTTTGCCTGACGATGCAACATCTTGAACAAAACTAACTAAATCATGCTGAGTCAATGAGCGCATACCATGAGCAAATGCGCCAACACCCGGAATAATCAATCCGTCAGCTGATGAAATTAGAGATTTGTCATTGGTAATAATCACTTCACTACCGATTTTTGCAAATGCATTGTAGATGCTCAAAACATTACCTACGCCATAGTCCAAAATGGCAATTGTTGTCATATTCTCACCTCAATACCCTTAGCCCTTAATTCATTTTTTAGCTCCAAAACGTCAACCAAGTCGTAATGAAAAATAGACGCATTTGCAACAGCATCAGCATTACTTAATTTAAGTACTTCTTCCACATGCCCCACATTACCTGCCCCACCACTTACAATAATCGGTATTTCAGTGCATCTTACTATTGAAGCCATTAGATCAGTAGCGAATCCTCTTTTTGTACCTTCCGAGTCAATTGAGGTAACCATGATTTCGCCTGCGCCAAGCCGCTCTAAATTTTTAGCCCAGTCAATAACATCTTTCCCGCTTGGCTCTCTCCCATTGTCTGTATAAACTTCCCAGTGATTGCTAGAGATCGTCTTCGCATCTATAGAGGCCACGATACATTGCGATCCGAACATCTCAGACGCTTCTCTTATAAAATCGGGATTCCGGACCGCCTGAGTATTAATTGCAACCTTATCAGCACCAGATGCTAGAGCCACTTTAATATCTTCCAAAGTACGAATTCCACCTCCAACTGTGATGGGGATAAAAACGTCATGACAGGCAGATTTTATAATATGGCTCAAACTATTTCGGTCGTAATATGACGCTACGGCATCCATAAAAATAATTTCATCGATCCCATGCCGATAATATTTTCTCGCCATTTCATTTGGATCACCTACTTTCCTGAGGCCCTCTAAATGAATTCCCTTTATCGCGAATTCATTTTTAACATCGATTCTTGCTATTACCCTTACTTTATTCATTTTATATCCAGAGAGAGATTGTATTTTACTTTAGAGAAAAAACGAGTCTCACTAAAGCTCCATACACTCACCCTAGTAGATTCTCGATTTCAACAAAGATTCTTCAAGACTTTTGTCTGCTTCTGCGACAGTCGCAATCATCTCTTTTTCAGTCATGAATTCTGCGTTTTCAGATGAATATTCTCCACTAAGTTTATTATCCCCCGCATTTTCATAATCTCTAATAGTTATATATTTTCCCTCTAAAAATGTATTCGGTACTTCCTTCGCGCTAATTAGCGTTTCATTAAGTTTTTCTCCAGGCCTTAATCCTACATACTCAATGTTCTTTGAAATAACCTTTGCCAACTTAAGCATATTTGCCGTCTTCATTTTTTGAGATAGTATAAAAGGTTCGTTATCGCCTTGAGTCTTCACCAAAGCTTCGTGCACTAGACGCGCTGCCTCCTCGCGAGGAAACATCAATCTATTCATAGCTTCGTGAGTTAATGGCAAAGCTTTATTATCGTCACGAAGACCAAGCCAGAATGGAATTACTGAGCCATGGCTATGTGAAACATTACCAAATCTGCACACTGAGAACTTGGTTTGAGTGGTGTGCGCCTCCAGAAACATTTTCTCCATGAGAGCTTTAGTAAAGCCATAGTTACTGTCAGCGCAGCATGCTTTATCAGTACTGATCGCTATAGTTATGGGAACAGTTGCCGCAACAGCCGCCTCAATAACATTAAGGCTACCAATAATATTGGATTTGATCGCCTGAATAGGGGAACTCTCCGCAGAATCAACGTGCTTTAAAGCGGCAGCATGGATAATAATATCTGGCTTTATTTTAGTAATACTGGTTTGCAACGCTAAACTATCTTCGACTGATCCCAAAATAATTTCAATATCTGGGAATTTTCGCTTTAACGAAACCTGCATTTTTTCATTGCGACTGTAGCTATAGAACTTATACTTCCCTTGATATTGCTCTATGAAACTGGATCCGACAGTGCCAGATCCGCCAGTAATAAATACTTTTTTCATTAGTAAGTTATCCTTTTTTGAATAATTTGTTCGCCAATTTCCAAACTTTTTAGTAGTTCCACAATCCTAGCAGACGTCTTCCCATCCCCATATGGATTCTCAAATACCACTTCGTCATTTTTAATTTTATTACATTGACTAATGGCATTTACTATTTCTTCGACATCATGACCCACATCGATGACATTTTTTGGTCTGAGCCTACCCTGCTGCCTAGTACCAACATTTACGACGGGCACATCAAACGAAGCTGCCTCATGGATACCGCTGCTAGAGTTACCAATAAGGCCATTCGAATGTCGAAGAAGATTGACGTAATCGTCTATTGAAAGAGTTTCAACACTTTTAATCTGCGAATTTTTAATTTTCTGAACTATGGATGAATATCCCGCATCATTGTTAGGCAATATAATAAGAGCAGTTGATTCAGATTGTTGTATCGCCTCAAGTGTAATTTCAATCTGTTCATTTGACCTGTTAATTTCACTTGTTACGGGATGTTGTATCACTAAGAAATAGGGCTTACAAAGGCCAAATTTTTCAACAACATCCGAACTATCTTTTACCGCAAGAATTGCATCAATTGATGGACAGCCGACATCAAAAACTCTTTCCGGCATCTCTCCCATTTTCACCAACCTGTCACATGCGTCTTTGTTTGCCGCAAAATGGTAATGAGCAAACTTACTCATTGCATGCCTTATTGACTCATCAATAGTGCCCGTAACTTCCCCCCCTTGAATATGGGCAACCGGAATGTTCATATGCGCCCCCGCTAGTGTTACAGCTGCATTTGCAGCAATATCGAAGCCAGATAAAATAAGATCTGGCTTCGATTTTTCCAACTCATAAGTCACCATTTTGACAGCTTCAGCATAAGCCCTTACCATAGATCCCCCACTATCTTCACTTTCCAAAAACATCTCAAACGTTGAGAATATTTCAAACCCATCAGCTTTGATTTCGTTGATCGTATAACCATGTTCATGCTTTAAGTGCAATCCCGTAACTACCAAGTCATACTCAAGATCGGGATCATCCTTAATGATATTCAAAATGGGCTGAAATCTTGAGTAATCAGCGCGTCGCTCAGTGACTATAAAAATTTTTCTCATAAAGACCTCTAAAATGCTAAAAAGCAGCAATTGTTGATATATTAATTTTATGGGTTTAAGTGGTTTTGTGGTTGTTATCTTGGGCTAATATTTAGGTTGATTAAACCTGGATGTAAGTTCAGGGCTGTAATAATTTAATTCAGATTCCATCTATAACTTAAGTAATAACTTAACTCCTGAAACTTTCAATTCGTCCTCTGTGTATTTACCTGATATTTCTTTATGTAAGTTATTGATTGGAATGGGTAAATTGTCCCACTTTCTTATTTCTATATCGATTATTTTAAAGCCTTCAGACTCATATAATCTTATCCAATCATTCAGTCTAAGACGATTAGTGTAAAAACCAGCGCTTTTTATTTTTTTATTCTCCCAATTCTTTTCTGAAAACCTTAAGTTGTTTAAACTTTCAGAAATAGTATCTTTAAAATCAATTGCATGACTAACAATACCGCTTGGTTTTAATACACGTTTTTGCTCTTTTATTAAATCTGCCACTTCATCAAGGAAAAAATGTTGCAATACAGATTGAGACCAAATTAAATCACACGAATTACTGTCGAGTCCTTTGAAGGATTGTAATCCGTCCGTTAAATATTTGGTGTTAGTATATTTGAGAAATTCATCAAAAGAATCCACGTCACTAAAGTTAATATCTCTAATGATTTCTAAATCCTTATCTTCATTCAAATACTTTTTAAGCGCTAAACTTTGTCGCGAATAAAGCTCAACGTCAGTCGAAGAAAGTTTTTGACTATCGACTAAAATAGTTCCGCCTGCACCACAATTGAATCCTAATAATCCGCTGATGAGACTATTCCCGGGACCGATTTCTAAAATCACTGATTTTTGGATCTGAAATCCGTTTTTCAAAGCTTTATCAATATGAAACTTAAATGTTTTAAATGCATAGACTGACGATTCCATAGCTCCAGAGCTGAAGAAGCCTCTCTTCTCAAAATAAAATCTAAGCTTTGGCGATCCGGAAATAACCAGTTTCGAAAGCAAAATTATCCACCAAGGAATTCTGAAACTTCGAAAAAATTCTTTATTTCTCTTATTTTTAAATAACATTTTTTTAGAGAGTTTAGACAATTTTTTTACACTTTTTGTTTTGTTAATACTGAACAATCGAGTCTATTTTTTATTTATAAGTTTTAGTGATTTTATTCGCTATTTTAGATCTGACCAACATATTTGATCATTCTTTTCTAACGATCTTTTTAGCACCCTACCGATAATTTTATCAAAGTCATAGCCCGCGATTTCTCCCGATCCCGGTCGTCTAGCCCAAATATCACTCTCAGATATAACTGTTCCAACGCTCAAATTCCTATCAGCAACAACTGATGATCTAGCAAATTTATAAACATCTTCTTCCTCTTCACTTCTCTCTTTTTTATTATTTAACGCGATATGAATTTCTGCACTCCTATCGATCAAAAAACGCAGCTCACCTGGGTCCATCGAGCAAATAATATCTGGCCCATGAGTATATCTAGAGAGTGTAAAATGCCGTTCAATTATGACTGCTCCTAGCCCCGCAGCAGCCAAAGCCATTGACGGACCTATTGAGTGATCTGAGAAGCCAACATGCGCATTTGGAAAGGCCTCTCGGAGCTCCTTAATGCCACTAAGAGAGACAATTTCCGGTGGGGAGGGGTAAAGATTGGTACATTCTAATAAAGCGTAACTAACATTAGCGTCCTGAAGGACCTGAACTGACTTTTTGAGAGTAGTAATTGTCTGCATTCCAGTGGACATAATTATCGGTTTACCAAACTTAGCAATGTGCCTTAATAGGGGCAAGTTATCACATTCGCCGCTGCCAATCTTGAATGCTGGGACACCAATGTCATTTAAAAAGTCGGCCGCAGAACGCGAAAACGGCGTCGATATATAGATCATTCCAAGTTTTTCTGTGTAGTTCTTTAACTCAATCTCTTCATCACGAGACAAGCAACAACTCTCCATAATTTCCCAAATCGATCTATTATCGTTAGGAGGCACAATAGTCTTTGCTTCATCGGTCATCTCATCTTCTAAAAAATGAGTTTGATGTTTTACGCATTCACAACCAGACTCATGGGCTGCTTTAACCATTGCTTTTGCTAGATGAATATCACCATTATGGTTAATACCTATTTCTGCAATAATTAAAGGTTTAACGGTCGGCCCTATATTTCGATCTAATATTTTCATTTTACTACTCCACTACCTAAGCTATTTTTGTGGACAATACAGGACTTAGAAAAGCTCAGGCAACACCTCTCTTGGTGTTCCTGATTCTACGATCATCCCCTTATTGAGCCTGTATATGCGATCGCAATGTATAACAGTTGTTAATCTGTGGGCAATGATTATAGATGTTTTATTTCCTTTAAGGTTTTGAATTTCTTTTACGATTTCTCTTTCAGTTTCACTATCTAATGCACTAGTGGACTCATCCATGATAATCACGTCACGCTCATGATAAAAAGCTCTGGCTAGGGCAACTCTTTGCTTTTGGCCTCCAGAAAATCTGACACCTCCTTGCCCCAAAATGGTGTCTACTCCCTCCGGCAGCTGATTTACAAGATCAGTCAAACTTGCCATATTTATGGCTTTTCGCAACTTTATCTCATCTATTTCGTTAACATCAATCCCTAAAGCTATATTCTCTCTTAATGAAGAATCGATTATAAATATCTCTTGAGGAAGGTAAGCAATATGAGACCTCCATTCTTCGATATTACCAATGTAATCCTTGTTGTTAAATTTGATATGTCCAGAATCAGGATTCATTAAACCAAGTAACACATCTACCAGGGTAGTCTTTCCTGAGCCGGACGGCCCAATTATGCCTATAGCTTCACCATTACTGATGTGTAGCGATATTTCATCTAAAGAACGTATTGTTGTGCCAGCGTATGAATAAGTTACTTTATTAGCTTCGAGATGGCTAAAAGCATCTACTTTTTGAGTGACTTTAACTTCTTCAACTTGGCATTTATCTTCGTGGCGACTTAAATCTAGCCATAAGCGCCGCACAGCATCACGATTGAATCTAAATTGCACCAGTGCGACCGATATAACGCTAGCGGCAGGCAATAATCTAACTGCTGCTAATCCAAACAGGCCTAAAACCGGCAATAAGTCTTGTAGCTCATCACCCTTAGACAATGAAACCAATACCAATGAAATGATAAATGTAATCAGGATTGTTTCAAAAAGATAACGAGGTACAGTTGATAAGGTAATTGATTGAGCATGATAATGCCCATATTTTTCTGCATTTTGACTTACCTGATCATAAAAATAATGCTCTTTCCCAAGGATACGCACTTCTTTTAAACCGGCTATCCCTTCGTTGATACCTTTAACCATTTTTTCGGCAGCTAGATTTGACCTAGATCCCAAATGGCGGATTTTACGACGAAAAGCTAAATCATAGCTAATACCAAACACAACTAACAATAAGATCAAAATAGAAAATGACGAAAAATTTGACGCGGCTAAAAAAGCCAACAAGACTCCAGCGACAGTTAAATCACTTAAAGCCCTCATCCCTCCGGTCAAAATAGCTGTCGAATACTGCGTGACCAGCGTCTGTGTATTGTGAATGTACTCGGAACTATTCCTTTGTATGAACTCAGTATATGGTAGCGACTGATATACCTTCATCAATCGACTTCTTAACTCAACTTGACGGCTTGCACTAAAACGTACGATTGTATAATTAATCCATATTGAGACTGCCGCTTTGAGAGCAAATATTATCAGTAGGACCACGCTAAAAATTATTATTAGCTCGCTAGAAGTCTTGCTTGTTAAAAAAGGTATATTTACACTTTCTTTAAATGCACTCAGACTGTCGGGGCTGGTTATAATTGCTATGTAAGGACCTATTAATCCAAGCCCAGCCAAATCGAACATAGATGCCGCCAGGAAAAAAATCAACAATTTAGGGACTTCTTTTTTACTATGCCCCAATAGATAAAGTATTTCACTTAAGTATTGATTAACCTTATTGCTTTTTATCACTTCGCTCTCTTTTTAGAGTAAATCGCAGATGTTTAATGCTTCATTGCGCCGGTTCCGCCCGTTATGTATGTATACCCCGTCCGATCCTTGAGTGACTCTCTCTGACCTAATAAGATTAAGGTTTTTCAACGTGTCATAAGCGTACTTAGACATTGTGAAATGACTTGATCCTATTTTCCCGGGGAAAATACTCTTTAGCGCACTAAATTCAAAAGTAATTATCATTCTAGGTTCTGATGCAGCCCTGTAGCAGCCTGCATGCATGCCATTGGTATCAAATAGATAACCGCTGCCAAAAGGAACGTTAGTCTCACTTTTCTCTTTATGGGAATACATTTGAACTATATTTTCTGAGATTCTAACGCCGTGGCCGTTTTCTGGATTTAAAAAACTTTCCCACCGTATTTTATGCGAATCATCTAAATATACAGTAGGGTAGTCGGCGTTTCCGAGCATATTGATTGGGAAAAAAAACTTTAATCTATGGCCCACTGAGTCATGATGCAGCATTCCTGACTGATTCTGAAAATTACCGTCACTTCCGCTCATATTCATAACCGACAGCACCGCACTGTCGAGTTTGACGTATTTCCCTAAATAATTTTTCACGATCCTCGTAAGATTTTCATCTATTAAGTCTACTGATATTGGATGCAAAGCCATCAAGTCAGTGAAATCATTGGGTTTCGCAAAATCTTGATTATTTACAAATCCCATAAAATTTTTAGATCCTAACAACCTCTCGCGCAAACTCGCCATACCGGATACTAAATCTTGATTACTTGAAGAATAATCAAGCGACGTAATACCCCCTGCCTGATCAACGTCACCGGACAATGGAAGTAAATAATCAATAGTGTTTATATAAGTATCTTTTATAAATTGTTTGATTTTCTTATCTCCTTGCTTGTTGGTTTAGCCGTAATCTAAGCAAAAATCACAACGTTTCCACGACAAAAAAACGCAACTTAATTGAGTTACATCGAGTGAAAGACTGGTCCGCAGTGAGGCTGATGGATCAAAAGCAGGGGTTTCAAAGACAAATAGCCAGGTCCTCGCCGCAACCAAACCACCTTAAACCCTCAGTACAGTAAGAATTTCTGAGCTAAATCGTTCTTTATGACTAATTTTTTTGGCAGGAACATCCGCAAAAATTACATATAAATGGCCTGAACATAACTTAGAATCCAAGAAGAAAAAAACATTACGACATTTCTGATTATGGATTTGTGTCTAAAATCGACACTTTTTAATGAGCAACTCAAATTTTACCACCTAACAAACAACCAAATCATACCCTTTTTTTGTCTATACGAAACACCGAGCCAACAAGATAGGGTAATGTTATCCGGTTGAGTATTAACTTAGCAGCCACAGAAATGTTGTATTTCTTGTAATAAAATTCGTGTGAGATCGTTTGAACTGAAAGATTTTCTAAATTAAAGCTCTTTATAATCGAAGCACGTGATCTATACCGCGTAAAATTCTGTAAAAAATTGAACCTATCAGTAACCCAGCCATCTTTGTCGCCAGAATGCCCCCGCCCCAGTCCCAATGTCGCAAAAAGCCTTAACAAACATTTTTGAATAAAGTGATAATTATTAAACCAATGCACAAAGGGAACCATTAAATGCCATTCAAATACTGTTTCTAAAGTCGGGCACAGAATTATAGCCTGACCATTTGGTTTTAAAACTCTGTTAAATTCAGAAATCATCGTACGCAGATCATGCACATGCTCAACTACTTGGTTACTAATAATTAAATCAAATTTTTCATCTTGATATGGTATGTGGAACTGATCATTCATCTTTAAGACCAAATCACTATCAGACCGGAGAACCACATCACAACCATAAGTTTCAAACCCGTTATCTCTAAACCTTTCCACCATAGCGCCCGCACCACAACCATAATCTAATATTACCGGCTGCCCAGCTAAGGATTTTACATGATCTAATAATAACTGCCAATTTTCGAATTTCTTTTTTACCATTTTCAAACGTCCTTCTCCAATCTAATCCATCTTCCTATTCACTCATTAAAAATTCCACAATCAACTCTTGTAAAACACCTAATGCAGATATAAAAGCCTCTTTAATCTAACTGATTGTTAAGGCCACGAGATGAGAAAAATATTTTAGAAGCCAATACAAATCCGTATCTTGCTCTGCTCACAAATATATATCTTCTACCACGCGGTTCTACCTCCATCGACAGGCACAATTGCTCCATTTAGGTAGCTCGACGCGTCACTCAACATCCAAATCAGTGTTCCCTGATATTCGTTCGGTTGAGCGAGCCTATTCATAGGAATTCTTGATTCAACCTTACTAAGAAACGAGTCTGGCTGGCCATTTTCGACACCTCCGGGGCACATCGCATTGCATCTAACGTTGTTTTCAGCCCAATATGTAGCGACATACCTTGTCAACCCGACAAGCCCACTCTTAACTATAGAGTAAGTCACTGGCTTCACATTCTGTTGGTCATGCGCCACTGCTTCATTGCTATAAAGCCTTTGATCAGGCCCTATGATTCCTAAATCTGACGAAATATTAACTATAGATCCACCATGTTTGCTATTTGCCATTTGAGAACCAAAATATTTGATACACAAATATGAACCAGTGAGACCAACTGCAATATCCTTGTTCCAGATATCCAAGGGGAAATTCTCTAATCTTGAAAAATTCGTCTTGGAATCCTCCTCCATCTTTGGATTATTCGCGGCATTATTGACCAATCCGTGTACCGCCCCAAATCGGTTTAATATTTCATTTGAAACTGACTCCACCTTACTTTCGTCCGTAATATCAACAGCGAAACCGACCGCGTTTGTATTGAATGTGTCGTTAAGTTTGACCGCTAATGTGTCTACTGCAACTTGGGATAAGTCCAATAAAACTGGCGTACCACCATATGCAGCAATAGCCTCTGCATGCTGCACTCCCAGAAATCCTGCAGCACCGGTTATTACAATATATTTACCTGATAGAGAAAATAAATCATCACTGTTATTCGTCATAGTTATCCTAAAAAACCAATTTTTCAAAAACTATTCTGATTATGCGCATATTGACGACTACCTGCTTTTTCGCCACATACGCATTTCATAAACGATACCTTGCCCGTCACTGTTTATCATGTACATTACCGCATCAGCAACTTCGTCCGAAGTCATAAAGCTCGAGTGATCTAAATCACCCCTCCCGGTCATCATATCCGTTGACACACCCGCGGGAGAGACTGTACCAACACGAATATTATGGGATCTTAACTCCTCATCCAAAGCTCGAGAGAAACCTAAAAGAGCGTGTTTTGTAGACGCATATATACAATGCTCTGGAGCACCACCACCAGTGTAAGAGCTTGAAGAGCACACGTTTATTACAGTTCCTTGGTTCTTTTTAATCATCGCCCCAGAGAAATATCTAGTTAACGCAAACGGTGCAAATACATTCACTTCAAAACTACCGCGTAATAATTCCTCGGTAGAGTTGCCGAGCGTCTCTAAATGAAGAATTCCAGCATTGTTAACGAGTATATCTACGTCTCCCACTTCCTTACTCACAGACTCACACAAATCAATCACATCTGCACTGGAACTTAGATCAGCTAAAAAACAATGCAATCTTTCCTCATATTGGGGAAGTTCGGCTTTCAGTTGATTTAGCCCTTCAATATTTCTGGCAGTAGCGCAGACAACACCTCCGCTTTCCAATAATTTTTCAACGATCGCCTTTCCAATGCCTCTGCTGGCTCCTGTCACTAGACTAATTTTTTTTTGCATAAACCCTCAACTTGATTGACAAAATATCTAATTTTCTAGAATGGGTAACTAGTAATGATTGCTTTTCATCGGATTCTTCTATGGTTGACTATAGCTATCTTTCACAAACGAGGGCAATGAAACTATTGATTATCAGTCTTCAAGATAAGATTCTTCAAAGAAAAACTTTGACAGATAATAGTGATACGCCATCGTTTTTTCAGCTATTTGGCCACGAGTAGTTTCGAAATTAAAACGGCCACGATAATCAATATCTCGCAGAGCGCCAAAGACTGACCTAAAATCCACGAGACCAGTACCTAAGATTACATTTTCTCCAAGAGCGTTCTTATCTTTAATATGAAAATGTTTAATCCAATCATTCAACAATAAAATTTCGGACTCCAAATCAGCTCCGAGTGCAATTCTGTTGCCCGAGTCATAAACGCATGAAACGTTTTTACGATCTACCAACTCCAAGAACGCTAACAAATCTGGTGCTGGTAAAAGTGACTCAATACATAAATTAGTTGCTTTTGATAAAAACCGGTCTGCAATCTCTTGAATTAGAGGAACATATTGTTTGTAGGTTTCTTTGGTTAAGTCACTGCGCTCTAAGAGGGGCAGAACAATAAGTGGTATTGACAAATCCTCGCAAGCTTTAAAGAAATCAATTAATTCAACCTTATAAGTTTTATTTTGATTCGCAAGATCATGGTCAATGACATAGTCAAAGCAACAAGAATAAATTTCGACGCCATTCTCTAATCCAGCTTGCCGAATACTCTTTCTACCATCCTGCGACCAAAATGGATTACTCTTATTTGGCTGCCGCTCAACTAGTAATTCAATAAAATCTAAACCAACCCGCCCTGCAATCTCAAACTCCTTTTGCCAATTAGACTGCGGGAAGCATTGTAATTCTCCGTTTTCTGGGAGAACAAGTCTGCCTTGAGATACCCCAAATTTGGCAACATAATTCATTAACCTAACCTCTTCACTAAAATTTTATACATTTTGAAATGCCCCCATTCTTTGGCCACTTGTTTTGTTAGGTTTTCCGCATTTCCGTTAGTCCAAAAAATGCCATTGCTGGCGTAATGTAGTTTTGTGAGCTGTGTGGTCGCTCGTCATTGTAGCGGTGTCGCCACTGCTCAATAACCACCCGAGCTTCCATCAAGCTCGCGAAGATCTCAGCGTTCAAGCATTCCTTACGAAAGGTCCCATTAAAGCTTTCGTTACTGCCATTCTGCCACGGTTTACCGGGTTCGATGTTAGCCAGTAGAATACCGCGTCGTTAAATTTCCTTCTGTAGGGTCTCTGCTAAAAACTCCTTCCCATTGTCACACCGAAGTGCTCGTGGCGTACCGAAGCGCGTAATTAGTTCGATCAATACCGCTTTAACATGCTCGCTTCGCAGGTGACGATCAACCTTGATTGCCAAACAAAACCCTGTCGCTTCATCTTTCACCGTTAAACACCGAAGCGTTTCGGTGTTGTGGTATCGATCATGGACAAAATCCCAAGCCCACACGTCATTTCTTCACAGCGCTAAGCCGTCGAGCTTTGCGCCGGTTCGAATCTTCCGTTTGGGACGGTAGGCTGGCAAAGACAAGCCAATGCGCTGCCAAACTCGATACACGCGCTTTGGATTAACCTGCCAACCTCGCAGTCGCAAGTAACCGCAACTCAACCGATAACCCCAAACAGGGTGCCGTCGAGCGATGATCAGTAATGCTTTAGCTAGATGCCGATCACGTTGATCCATTCGTGACTCGTAGAAGATCCCAGATCGCGGTGTCGAACACAACCATGCTGCACGTCGCTGGCTCAGTCCACGTACAACAGCCAGTTTGGCCGTGGCCCGCCTGGCGCGCGGGCTCACCATTTTTTTGCTTGTATCTCTTTCATGACCTCAACTTCAAGGTCGCGTTCTGCAAGCAGTTTTTTGAGACGTCCGTTCTCATCCTTGAGGCGCTTCAGTTCACGCACATCAGAAACTTCCATGTCTGCGTATTGCTTTCGCCAACGATGGATCGAAGGTTCTGATACCCCGTGCTTACGTGCTGCCTCGGCTATCGTACTCGCTTCTGCGTCTCGCAGCGCTGCTACTATTTGTTCTTCTGTAAATCGATTTCTTTTCAACTTCATTCTCCTCTGTTGAGGAAAACCTATCATATCAGTGGTCTAGAATTCAGGGCGCACTCCAATTTCACATGCGCTTTTCAACTGAGTATCCTCAGCAATTTAACCAATATGTCAATCTTTTCTTGAGCAACATCAAGGTCTCTATAGTTTGTTTTAAAACACATCACGCGCTCTTGAAGTCCTTCTGAAATAGGGCACAATCCGGGAACACATTTAGTTGCCCCAAAGGTTTTTCCGGCAAGAGCCGGCTCGGTGTATGGTATAGCTACAATCCCATAAAACCCATCTCCTCCCATTTCTTTGTATCGAACATAGAATTCCTTCCAACTTAACCCAAATCGTTCGAATCCTCGATAGTCAACGCTGAAGGTGTAGTATGAATGAGTACAGTCTATAGGAGTCGCTTGAGGGATGAACCAATCATAACCACTAGTTGCTTCAAGAAACATTTGCCCGACTTGCTGCCTTCTTCTAACAATCTCCTCAATCCTTTCTAGCTGCCCAGTGCCAATAGCAGCAGTTATATCATTCATCCTATAGTTCACACCTATCGTGTCGAATCTTTTATACGCAGGATCTTGAACAGTGCCAATAGCCAAATGAGTTCGGCCGGCATCTGCAGTCATATGTTTATAACCTATCCCTGCAAATTTTCTGGCATTAGTCGCCAAGGCCTCATCATTGGAAACTATCATGCCGCCTTCACCGCCAGCGCTGAGGTGTTTCTTAGATTCAAAAGAAAAAACACTCATATCAGCAAGAGTTCCGGCTAACTTACCCTTATAAGTAGACAAAATCGTTCTAGCACAATCATCTACAACTTTAAGGTTATGTTTTTTAGCCAAAGACATAATTGAATCCATATCACAGGATATACCATCCCATGCAACAGTAATAATAGCCTTGGTTTTTGGTGTAATCTTCTTCTCGATCTCTTCAGCGGTAATAAGATGGGTAGATTCATTAACATCAGCAAATACTGGAACTCCACCATGATGAATAACGGCATAGGCATCCATAATGACGGTTAACGCTGGAATGATCACCTCATCGCCATCTCCAATCCCGACTGCGTAAAGCGCGGCGTGCAGACCTGAAGTGCCGCTATTACATGCTATTGCATACTTCATGCCCATCTTAGCTGCGAATTTTTTTTCAAATTCATTTACCCATGGATAGCCAGCGTCATGGTTCAGAAGCACCTCTAGGGCATTTTCAACTTCCGGATAAGAAAATTTGCTATCGCTCGGAATCATTTTTGTTAGAAATTCATTAAATTTGTTTTGCACTTTCAATTTTCTCCGTATCCCATAAGTTTCTTTACTATGAATTTTCAATTGTTTATTTTTGCGAGAGAAAACCACACCGTATTTTATCTCTCTAATTAGAACTGAACTGCACATCTTCGTGTGAAATTTTATTCTTGAGCAATGGCCAGAGTTGGTTACCAACAAGCCTCACCACATTCGAAAATTTAAGTACTGCTTTTAAAAGATTTTTCCTTTTGAAGCGCAGCCCATTCCTCATTTCGAAAAGCATTAATCATTGCTAGAGACGGATTTTCGTTTAAAAGCCGAAATATTTGTCCCCTGGAGGCGAAAGGTCCAAGCAAAATTCTTATGGCCTCGAGGATTATGTAATCCTCATGATAATCAAGAGTAAGACGACTTTCTATTCTGTCAGATACTGGTTCGCCAAGAACAATGCTCTTTAGCCCGCCTACTTGGGAAATATAAGACCACATCATTTCTGTGTCAGTATCAGCATGTGTGTTAAGGCAAGCCCTTTCAACAACACTAGCTTTAAGACTATAGCCGACCGTAGCACCTCCTTTTGAAGACGATTGCGTAGGTGAAACCATTTCATAATTTCCTTCTACCATACATCTTATACTTCGCTTAACCTCTTCCCCACAAAAAAATGGATCGTCCGCATCAACTGTATGAAAGTAAGGTGTTTCATATTTCCTCGCACAATCGCGCCACCTCATCAATTTATTGATAGATTGCCCTCGAAAAACCTCTACTCCATGAAATTCCGCAATGTCAACTATACCTGCGTCAATTGATAAGTCAGTTGTGCAGACAATAGGTCTTAAATCGAAATAGTGACATCGCCTGATTACATGGTCTAAAACAGTTGCTTCTCCAAACGGAAGAAAACATTTACCAGGAAGCCGAGTCGATGCTGATCTGACGGTAATAAAAGCTGGGATTTTCATGGTTTCTCTGCCTCATGCTCTGAAAATAGCTTAGACAGAAATACACAATCGCTATAGCGCTGTTCGTTAACGTACCTATAATACTTACGCATCACTCCTTCTTGCATGAAGCCGTTTCGTACTAGCCCTTTGATCGATCCAGCGTTATTCACATCGGTTTTAGCGACAATACGAGTAAGCCCTAGCACATCAAAACCATAGCTTAGAATTATTTTAAGAGCTTTAGTAAAAATACCTCTGCCTTGGTAGTGCGGAGATAGTCCATAACCGACCTCTGCAGATAGTCGATTAGCATCTAAACTGTGGAGGCCAATAGTGCCAACCACAACAGCCTCTTGGGGAAGAAAAATAAACCAGTATTGACCCTCGCCCGACTTGGATCTATCAATTAGAGAATTAAGATATATCCTGGTTTCATCTAAAGACAGAAATGCATCAAATTCCAAAAACTCATAGAATTTTTCTATCGTAGAATAAGCGTGCATATCCAAGAGATATCGTTCATTACTAGATACAGGCAATAACTCTATATCTTGACCGTTTTTTAATAAAATAGATTCTATTTGCAGCATATTATCTAAATTTTCCATCATCCAAATAATTAGTCTTCGCTAACGCGCCTAAATACCAATCAATCGTTTCATCCATACCATCGGAAATCTTATATTTTGGCTGGTAGCCTAATAACGTTTGAGCCTTTTCTATATTGGCCAGAGAATGCTTAACATCTCCACGCCTAAAATCCCTATAAACTGGCTCTCTTTTTTCTAAACCGACCGTGCCCTCAATGAGCCTCTCTTCGATCATCTGATAAAGCTCGTTAAGACTGGTGCTGTCATTCAGCGCAACATTGTATACTTGGTCAATAGCGTCATTATTGGAGGTAGTGGCTGCAAGCAGGTTAATTTGAATAGTATTATCAATATAACAAAAGTCTCTGCTAGTTGTCCCATCACCATTAATGAATACATCTTCTTTATTCAGAATACTTGCTACCCACTTTGGTATAACTGCAGCGTACGCTCCATTAGGATCTTGTCTTTTCCCAAAGATATTAAAGTATCTCAAGCCTATGGCTTTAAAACCATACGTCGTTGCAAACACACCAGCATATATTTCATTAACAAGTTTTGTAACCGCATAAGGACTTAAAGGGTTACCAATGTTATTCTCTAATTTTGGTAAATCCGGATGATCACCGTAGGTGGAGCTTGATGCTGCATAAACAAATCTTTTAACATTCTCATCTTTACTAGCTATAAGCATATTTAAAAATCCATCAACATTCGCTCTATTAGTATTAATAGGATCCTCAATAGACCTTGGAACTGAGCCAAGTGCCGCTTGGTGCAGCACATAATCAACGCCGAGGCACGCTTTTTTGCAATCATCTAACTTTCTTATATCACCATTAACAAATGTAAAATTCCCACTTAAATCTTTGCCCGTTGCACTACTAGCATCCTGAATGGCCTGATCAATATTATGCTGATAGCCCGTATCAAAATTATCCAAACCTACTATCTTTTGATTAAGAATGAGTAAATTTTCTAATAGGTTAGAGCCAATAAACCCTGCTACGCCTGTTACTAGCCAAACACTTTGGTTAACCTTTAAATATTCCTGCAGTTCTTCGTATTTAGTCATTCTATAGTCGCCCATCTGATTCATTAAACTTCAGCAGGTATTTAATGTCATAAAGCACGTGACAATCTTTTCCGTAGCCTCTAATTTCCTCTTCAGATAGCGCTTTAAATTCATCATGTGAGACCGCTAGGACAATGGCATCATATTTTCTTTTTAGTGGTTCATCAATTGGCTTGATACTGTATTCATGCATACAGTGCTCTTTATCAACCCAAGGGTCATAGACATCCACGTTACAATTAAATCCGCTAAACTCTCGCACCAAATCGACAACTCGAGTATTTCGAATATCTGGACAGTTTTCCTTAAAGGTCAGCCCCATGATCAGTATGTTTGCATCTACCACATTAATCCGCTTTTTAATCATAAGTTTTAAGACTTGATCTGCAACATAAGAGCCCATACCGTCGTTTAACCTGCGACCAGCTAGAATCATCTCGGGGTTATAACCAGTCTCAATTGCTTTGTGGGTTAGATAATACGGATCTACACCAATGCAGTGCCCCCCGACCAAGCCTGGGCGAAATGGAAGAAAGTTCCATTTCGTACCCGCCGCCTTCAAAACTGCTTCAGTATCAATATCTAGTCTATTAAAAATCAGGGCCAACTCATTAACAAGAGCGATATTCACGTCTCTCTGAGTGTTTTCAATTACTTTAGCCGCTTCTGCTACTTTAATACTACTAGCCCTATGTGTTCCTGCAACTATAATCTCTAGGTAAAGCTCATCAACTAGATTGGCAATTTCCAGAGTAGAGCCGGCAGTTATCTTTTTTATGGTAGTCAAACGATGCTGTTTATCTCCTGGGTTAATTCGCTCCGGCGAGTACCCACAATAGAAATCTATATTAAACTTTAACCCCGAATATTGCTCAAGAATTGGGACGCAGACTTCTTCAGTAGCGCCGGGGTAAACTGTTGATTCGTAGATGACAATATCACCCCGCTTAAGAAGTGAGCCCACTGTTTCACTTGATTTTTCTAGCGGTGATAGATCAGGTCTTTTGTTTTTATCAATAGGAGTAGGAACCGTAACAATAAAAATATCACAATCTTTAATATCATCTTTGTTAGCTGTAAAGCGCAAATGGCACGCATCATTTAGCTCTTGCGCAGATGTTTCTAAAGTGGTGTCTATTCCTTTTTTAAGTTCATCAATTCTAACTTGATTGATATCAAACCCGACTACTTCACGTTTTCTGCCGAACTCTACTGCAAGAGGGAGGCCAACATATCCCAGCCCAATTATTGCTATTTTCATATTTTTCATATTTTTCATATTTTCAGCGAACCTTGACACACTACAATCGCTGACCTCCAAAAATAGCCTCTTCCACAAGACCACAAATTACATGTCCAATTAAAATATGACATTCTTGGATTCGAGCAGTATCGTTGGAAGGAATATTCAACGCTATTGCGTCATCAGCTAATTTGCCTCTTCCAGAACCCGTCAACACCACGGTAAAAACTTTTTTGATCTTCGCTGCATCCAATGCTTTTAAGATATTAGAACTATTCCCACTAGTGGTAATGGCAATAATTACATCGATCGGGTTCGCTATGGCCTCAATTTCTCTCGAAAATACATTGTCATATCCATAATCATTCCCTATAGCCGTCATAGCAGAACTATTTGTGCCCAAAGCAATGGACGCTAATCCTGGACGATCAAATAGAAATCTTGAAGTAAATTCTGCAGATAAGTGCTGGGCATCCGCAAAGCTCCCACCATTGCCACAAAAGATAATTTTACCGCCGATCTCTAACGACTCTACGCATTTGGATGCCAGATCCACTATTTTCGAAATCAATAGATCATCATCAAGCAATTGTGTTTTTACTTTAATTGAAGCATTTATTGATTCTTTTACAGCTGCAATAGTCATAGATCCATCCTTAAATTATAGTTTCTAAGCGTTCGAGTGCAATCCAAAACCCTTCACCACCATTTTTGTGTCCCTGCCAAATTTCAGGAATAAATGATGCCTGCGGACACTCTTTATCCAAAATCAAGGACAGCCGCTCAAAGTCAATATCCCCATCTCCAATCTGCAAACCTTCTCCATTAACACCTGAGGCATCTCCAAGATGTAAGTGGCCTGTAATTGGAGCTATTTTTTTAGCGAAATCATAAAAATCTACGCCGAAGTGGTTACTCATCAATCGTGAGTGTGAAATATCAAAGCACATTCGCAAATTTAACTTTTCACACCAATACTTACACTCGTCTGCGTGTACGAATAAATTCTGATATCGCTGGCCACCAAAATGCCATGGGAAAGGTGCCATGGTCTGCGGAATTAGCTCAACGCCGTCCATATTCAATAAGGACAAACTATCGGCAAAGCGCTCATAGTAACTGTCTAATTGCTCTACTGGGAGCAATTCATCCATTGTGAACCCTCCGATATTAGCAACAATCATTGGTCGCTCAGTACTGGGGAAATATTTTTTCAAAGCGCGGGTAATATCAATAACTCGCTGTGTCTCCTTTACCGAATATTGACGATAAGCTTCATCAGGAGACGCCAGATCCATAAGTCGACTCCCAGAAAATAGCTCTGGAGCATGAACAACAAAGTCGCACTCATATTCTCCATTCAAAAAATCAACGACATTAAGGTCTAGATCGGAATAAGACAGATGAAATTCAAAAACATCAGGGCTAATTTTGGCATTATACTCGGCAAAATCATGGTAACGGACTGGTACACCCCACGGCCGTTTAAATGAGTAGCTCTTGGGCTCGATTCTTTCATCTCGCAAGTCCGAAGGATAAAAATATTCTTCCTCTAACATGTCACGCTGCACTACTCGCCCCAAAAGCTGTTCATAGTTCTGAGCCGATAAACCTTGTCCAGGGCTAAGGACCTTCAAATGCTTTGGCTCAATAATTGTGCCCTTTAACAGACCTGTGGCCGCAACTAAGCTTTTAGCTAAATTTTCTCGATTTATCATTTCACCCTGAGAAATAGTTCTTTCAATGCCATCGCCCAAGGCCTCTTCTATCTCTCGAATACCTGCAACAAGCGCCTTAAACTCATCCCTCTCTAAACTAGCAGCATGATCGGGGCCTTCCATACTCCTATCAAATGTAAAATGTCGTTCCACAACCTTTGCACCAAGACCGACCGCCGCCAATGTTACTGCTATACCTCTTTCATGACCGGAATAGCCAATCAAAGGATGAATATCCTTTAACTTTTTAATCCAATTCAGATTAATGTCATGGAATGGTGCTGGGTAAGTGCTATTGCAGTGCAACAGAACAAACTCCGCATTTCGCGAGTTAAGAAAGTTTGCTGTAATTTGAATTTCATCACGAGAACTCATTCCGGTCGACAAAATAAGTGGCTTTTGAGTGGCAATAAGATTTTCGATCAGCGGTAAATTAGTTAGATCTGCAGAAGCGACTTTATAGGCCTTAACATCAAGCGATTCCAAAGCAACAATGCTATCTGAATCCCAGGGAGTGCACATGTATAAAATACCGTTTTCATCACAATAATTAGCGATATTTCTGTGTTCATCCTGAGATAACTGAAACCGCTCTAAAAGGTCTAAAACATATTCGGTTCCAAGATCCTCTCCCTGTTTAGCAAGGCTCTTCTTTCTATATACCGATGTCATATTGCGCATTTGGAATTTAACGCAATCAACGCCAGCATCTATTGCAGCATCTACCATTTTCACCGCTAAATCGTAACTACCATTATGATTGTTACCAATTTCGGCAATAATGAAAACCCGAGTCTCCCCCACTATAAAATTTGAAATATTCATTGACTTTGTTTTTCCTCAGCAATAGAAGTAGCACTTTCTCTAGATTTCCAAGTTTTAAGGCCATCCGGCTCAAAACGAAATGGTAGCAATCTGAGATTTCGAGATTTTAAATAGCTCATCAAAGCATGTTTTTTAAAAGGCGAAACATAAAACAGAAAGAATCCGCCGCCGCCCGCACCGAGGAGTTTCCCACCAGAAGCGCCATTTTCCTTAGCGCCATTGTAAATATCGTCAATATACTCACTCGAGATCATACTGCTAAAATTACGCTTCAGCCTCCAAGCTCTATCCAAACAATCACCGAACTTCGAAAGCTCGCCTCGGAGCAAGTGATTCCGAGTCGCGTAACTCAATTCGACATTAGCTTTCACCATTTTGCGCACAGCTACTGAAGTCATTGTCTGTTTTTGATTATCATGGATATTTCCCGAATGATGCTCTATACCTGTATCACAAAGAATCAAGCTCTCCTCTAACTCTAAAGCTATATCAGCATGGACTCGGATAGGATGTACAATATTTTCATCGGCATGAAACTCAATAAAGTTGAACCCCCCAAATACCGCCGCATATTGATCCTGCCAACCACCAGCAATCCCAAGATGCAAACGCTCTGCCTGGAACGCAATTTCAGCCAGCTCATGCTGATTCCATTCATCTTCACGAAGCATGTTGAAGCATCCCAGAACAACTGCAGAAAGAGTTGCAGAGCCGCCCAAACCAGATCCAACCGGAAAGTCCGAATTAAGATTAAGCTCAAAACCATACGATGGTTTTACCACATCTAGTAATGCTTGCACCAAACCAAAAGGACCTTTTTGACATATTGCATCAGCAAGATTTTCGGCAATCAATATGGCGTCTAAATCGAAAGACCTAATTATAATCTTAAAATCATTTCGAACTTTCATAGTCCCATGACTATATATTGAAATCGCCGTGTTTATAACAGCTCCAGAGCTATCTTCAAAGTAATGAGTTAAATCCGACCCCCCACCGCCAAAGCTAACACGCACCGGCGCTCTGGAACGAATATAAATCGATCTTTCATCTTCCAGAGGCAAATTATTTTTTGAAATTACTGACTGTAATGTTCCGCGCTCATCAAGAATAGGGATGACCTTTATATCCCTATCGAGGCGCTTAATCAGCTGCTCCCTTGGAGTGCCTATAACGGCTGAAACAAAGTTATAGTTCGTGCAGCTAGAAATATTATCTTCTACAGTAACCCCACTCAAGATCCCATTTCTAATATCACCATCTGTTGCAATTCCAATAATTTTACCAGCAGCATCCTCGACCAAGATCATGCCGTAATGATTCTGATGTATTTTCTCAAGAGCACTTTTTATTGATGCACTCTCCTTAATTGCCAAGTTTTCGATTTCAACGCTCAAACTTTTCTCCTAACTCCATCCACCTACAAAATTTTAGATAGTCCTCTGGAACTCCAATATCAATAAAATCAGCATCCATTTCGATAACGCCAAGGGTTCCAATTTTAATAACATTAGGAAAAATTTTGCTTTCTAATGAAAAACTAGAATTTTCTGGACAACCCTCGAAAATAGAAGGACTTAAGTGGTATATTCCTGCATTTATAAGTCCTTCACCAGCAGACTCACTTTTCTCTAAAAATTCCTGAACGACACCATCAGTTACAACTAACGCACCATAACGAGAGCAATCATTTGCCTCTACCGCACCAATCGTATTGGGTAATGAATTATTGATTTCACTTATACCTTTGCTCAACCATGTGTCTGCGTTTACCACTAAAAAAGACTCTGTAATTTCCAGATTTTTTATAGCATGCCAAACAGATCCTCCCGTACCAAGAGGCTTTTCTTCAACAATTACGTTAATTTTAATATCACGAAAACGCTCTTTTTTTAAAATATCACTTAAAACATCCTCAATTAAGTGAGATTCAAAATGCAACAGAAAAATAAATTCTTTGACGCCTTGTTCAACCCATCTTTCAATGAGATGAACAATAAAAGGTTTACCTGAAACTGGCGCAAGAGGCTTGGGAACATCGGAGACTAGCCCACGAAGTCGAGTACCAAACCCACCAGCCAAAACCAAGAGTGGCTTCATGAAAGAAATCTCTATAAGTAAATTTGAGCCTGATTAAGACTAGAAATATAGTGACAGTTATTACAATCTAAACTGTCAAAGCAAGGGTCAGTCTTAAAGAATAGGTTAACTCCGATGCCGGCCGCGTTACCTGCTTCGATATCGGAAATTTTATCGCCGATAAGGATGCTCTCACTCAAATCTAAATCAAATTGGCTTTTAGCTTCTAATAGCATCCCAGGATGAGGCTTCCTGGAAAAGTGATCTTTCTTATACTCTCCGATTCCGAATACCGGGTGGTAAGGAGAAAAGTACACCTTTTCCAGATGGACACCTTCAGCCTCAAATATATCTAGCATCCATGTAGTGACCACCTGAAAATCTGCTTCCGAATAATATCCTCGGCCAATACCCGCCTGATTAGTAATAACAAAAAGTAAATACCCTTTACTAATAGCTGCACGTGCCAGCTGAAAAATTCCATCAATAAAAATAAAATCGCTAATGCGATACACATAACCAGTATCAACATTGATAACTCCATCTCGATCAAGGAACATCGCTTTTTGGCTCACGTTTACGCCCCTATGCTTATTGCGTTTAGGCCAAAGAACCTATCAAATTTTGCCTGAAGCATCACATCTCCGCCTTGCAAAAAAAGCTGTTGGGCGCGTTGCTCTAGATAGAAACCAAAACCTTGCGCCTGAAACCCCAACCATGATTGCCGGACTGGCACCCATATGTGTTTCCATACGTAAATCACTGCGTTGAGCCGGTATACGTCTTCAACCTAATTGTTCCTTTACAGACTTCTGAAATCTCGGAAACTAACCTCTAAAATACGATAATAGCCTTTATCGAATCATACCAAGCGCTCTTTTCAATAAGCGCTTTAATTACCTGCTTGGTCTCAGGATCTCGCATACCCACCGCCAGGTTAGCACTTAAAAAACTCTGCTTGTTGCCACAGTCAAAGATGCCTGCGTCGGTCTCAAAGGCATTTAGCCCGTCACGCTTAAGCAGCTCATCCAGCGCGTCGGTCAGCTGTATCTCACCACCCACACCCGCAACGGTGGTCTCAAGCAGGTCTAGCACTTTAGAGGGAAGAATATAGCGACCCAGCACGGCTAAATTAGAGGGCGCATCCTCTGGTGAGGGCTTTTCAACCAAGCCCTTTAAGGCAACACTTCTAAAAGGCTCGCTCGCCGCGCCATTCAAGTCAGCGACACCGTAATTTTCAATCGCCTCAGAATCAACACGCTCCACCATCACCTGGCCTATACCAGTCTCATCCCAGGCATCAGTCATGGCCGTAAAGCTATAATTTTTTTCCCGCGATTCTTGGTCAAGTACCAGGACATCGGGCAGCAGCACCGCAAAGGGCTCGTTATTTAATAAATGCTTTGCACAGAGAACCGCATGCCCTAGACCCAGCGCATCACTCTGCCGAACAGAGGTCACCGTGACATGACCGGGTATGATGTTTTTGACCGTGCCCAGAATGGTCTCTTTGCCCTTCTTCTCAAGCCGGTGCTCAAGCTCATAGTGCGCATCAAAGTGATTCTCGTCGCCTCTTTGCCGCTTCTTGTGACGAGGATGATCTCAGTGATGCCCGCCGCAATGGCCTCCTTGACCACGTGCTCGATAATGGGACGATCATACACCGGTAATAATTCTTTTGGGATCGCCTTAGTTGCAGGCAGCATGCGTGTACCAAGCCCAGCTACCGGGATAACAGCTTTTCTAATCGGTTTATTCATGATGCCCTCGAGGGAAATGAGGCGCTTCCTCTATTGCCGCAACTTCCGCTCGCAAAGCTTCAATTTCCGCTTGAAGCTCAGAGTACTCACGCTGTTTGCGCGCTAAAAACCGCACGGTAATGGCTGCTTTTTCAACGATCCCAACGGGCGTCAAAACGTAGGCGTAGCCTAACTTATTCTTAGAGCCTCGAAAATTATTCAGCTTAACCCAGCCAACATCGATCAATGATTTTAAGACGTAATGACCCTTACCTAAACTGACGCCTAGGGCGGAGGAGAGTTGGCGCTGAGAAAGCTTTGGATTTGCCTCGAGCAGCTTCAATGCTCTATATGCAGTTTCTTCGTTTGTCATTGCTTTTAGGGGGCTTATAGTTTCGGGCAGGCTACCGCACGGTCTTTTCAACAACCGTTCATATGTTGAACAGTATCGTTCACCACATGAACGCAGTCAATGCCTTTCCCGCCGGACACCTAGTTCGACCTAGTTACGCCAACCAGCCAAAAGAATCCTCAAGCCTCTTAGCCAATGACATGACTTGAGGGGAGCAAAACCCGTTGCTGGCGACCCAGTACGATCAGTAGAACTTCTACTCGATCTTTCGATCTCTTAGAATAAAGGCCCTGAAGTCCTTTGAAAGGCCCGCCCGTGAGGCTGACCACATCGCCAGATTGCAGTCCGGGTGACTTCTCACCGTAAAACGCCTCTACGCGACGAATCTCATCCAGCACGCCCGCGTTGACCACGGCAGGCTTACCCTCCAACCCGAAAGAGACTAAAGCAATAACCCCTGGCGTTGAACGAATGCTCGAAACCGATCGCTTGCCGCTTTCAACAAAACAATAACCCGGGAAAAGTACTTGCTTGCCGGCTACTTCTTTTAAAACATCATATTTTGGAATCTCGGGGCAATAAACCTTGAACCCTTGCTCTTGCAGGTGATTTATCGCGCGGCTCTCTTGGCGCGCTTTCGTTCTGACGACAAGCCAGTCCATCATTTACTCCTACCCGCCCAATAACCTTAAACGACCAATTCACTAAGCGATGATCCGTGATAGTCGAAAATCGTAACGGATCGACTCACAGCCCCACTATTCGTAATAGTTTCCTATCGCCTCTTTGCGACTTATTGTGACAATTATAATTTCAGTGATGCTAGCTGCGATAGCTTCCTTGACCACATGCTCAATAATCGGCTGGTCATAGCCCGGCAATAGTTCCTTTGGAATCGCCATAGTCTTAGCTAGCATCTAATACCGAGCCCCGCCATTGGAATCACAGTTTTTTATAGAAGCAAACGCTAACTTTTTCCAGACGACTCTAAATATTGCGCTAAAAGCAAATGCGCAACGCAGTACGAGCAGAAGACCCACAGCCAACCTACTGAGCTTAGAGGTAAAAGATCTAATAAATAACCTGTCATAGGAATCAATGTAGAAAAGATCGCTAGCGAAAGACCTGTGCAAGTATTCCCAAGCAACGGCGAGAAACCGAAACTTTTCAGTTTTTCGAAAAGCATATTGTGCAAATGGTTATTATCTGCGGCAAGCAAGGACTCCCCAAGCTTCCAACGCACAAACAGAATTCTGATCAGCTCAACACATGGATAGCTTAAGAGGCATGCATAAAACCAAACTGACGAGTTTCCTTGCATATAAAGATCGACGCAAATCAGCGCCATTGTTGCAGAAAGAAAGTAAGCGCCTGAGTCACCAAGAAACATTGATCCAGTAACTACATTGAATAAACTGAACACGATGGTACTTACCATCAACGTTAAAAGAACACCAGACCCTGTCTCCAAGTAACCTACTAGAAAAACCGCTATTGCTATCGTACAGAGTAGACCGTTAGCGCCATCCGCCATATTCCCAGCATTGATATACCCTACGACACATATTGTCATACCCGCGCCCACAACAAGTGGAAGATTTAACCATTGCAGCGCAGACGTTGGAAATATATCAATTGGAAGATCTGAAGAAATCAGAAAAAAATACAAACTCACTATCATAAAAAGTATTTGCAGCCTAAATCTCGGTGAAAGTCGCTGGGCGTAGTCCTCCCAAAAGCCAACAGCGCCGCACAGTAACGCGACAACTAAATATCTCGGAAGGTTCTCAGAAATGTAAGATTGGATAGAAACAACACTACTCTCTTGCGCCACAAACTGAACACAGCCAAATACAATAGAACCCAGAAAAATAACCGGGCCACCCAAACGTGAAGAAGTCTTTTCGGAAATCCCGTGCTTATCAGCAGCGTCAAGAAAGAAATTTTTTGAACTGACAGCAAACATACTGAGAGCCATAGCGACGCCCACAACGCCGCCCACAAGACCCGAGACGATCACTAACAAGGCTTTCCAGCCACGCTGCGACCAGGGCATATCATTCTCGACTTTATTAGACATTGCTAACGCATTTTTCTTTAGGCAAGTAGAAAACGGCTACCTGCTCAAACACTTGTGAGCTCTGTTTTTTTGAACGCGTAGTGTTTAATCAGTACGCAAAGGACTGAGAGCATCCAAAACAGCAAGGTGCCCAAAATACAAATAAGGGCCCTCTTCGGTTCGCTTTTAATTTCCGCAGCAACTGGCGGGTCGATGACCTCAAACACATACTCTTCGCTGGCATTGGCCAAAACAATCTTCTTGGTCTGCTCCTCAATTAGAGACGCGAAAACTTCGTTCAAGCTAATCAGCGAGTTTTCAGAACTCTCGGCTTTTAGAAAAAGGATAGATCTTTCGGCTTCGCGAACCTCTTTCTCTCTAACAGAGGCCTCGATCCCGCCTATGATCGCTAACACCCAATCACGGGCCACCGTGGCGGAGTAATGCTTAACTTTTAAACTCACAAAACTTGTCTTTATATCCTCTGCAACAACGAGGTGATTACTAATGAAAACCTTATACGCCTCTTGCACCGACGGTTTCTTCTTGAACGGCAATTGAACGTCTCTGATCCACTGTTGGGATAAAGGGTCGTATATCTCTTCATCTACAATTATCTTTCCTGATTCGCGATCCCAGCCCTCTGCTGCCATAAGCGCTACAAGCACGTCCTCATATATATATTTTGCAAAGAACGAGCGGGACTTGATGGTCTCAAGCGCAATTTGCGTTTTCGATGCCTCTCCTCCTCCAATATCTATTCCGGCTAAGCCGGCCAAGCCACCAAACTGCCCTGCCAGTCCGCTGAGTCCAGAGCCCTCAGCTTTTGGCGCCATTACTGCTTCTGCTGTGTAAATGTTAGGCAACGACAGCGCATAACCAACTGAGAGAATAGCTCCCAGAAGACCACCTATAACAATCGATGTTTTCCCTTGCCACAAAACTAGAAATAGTTCTCTCAGATCTATTTCGTCGTCATACCCTTCGGAAGGTTGTTTAATTGAATCATCAATCATGGTTACGCCTCCCGATCTAAAGTCTAAACAAAGGAAATAGTGAGGCAATACTGTTGAACACTACAGTCGTAACCTCACGATACTTCGTCAGCGTAGGTTGATAATCCTCATTCACTGGGACTACGATCGTGTCGCCGGGACGTATACCCAAATTCCTCGTGGAATCAAACTTAAACAGCTTTCTTCCGCCGCCTAATCTTTCAACCCCGCCATTTGCCCTCACAACATAGATTTCTTTGGCCAGAGCCCTCGTAGATGCTCCCGCTGCGAATTCCACATAATCGTTGATTGTTCGATCTTGTTGGAAACGGAAAGTGCCCGGTTCCCGCACCTCACCGATGACAGAAACTGTATTACTGAACTCAGGCACGAATAAAGAATCACCGGCTTGTAATCCAATATCAGCGCCCTCATTGCCCGCTAATATCGCCGGCAAATCTATTACCACGCGCCCACCCACATCTTCGTCTAACAACAATTCAATCAATTCTTCGCGGCTTTTTATCTCAGATTGGTTATTGGCAAGATTATCTTCGTTTTCTCGGGTTCTGTTCCTAGAAATCTCGTTTCTCTGGATAGTAGCCACCAGTTTGCGTATTTGCTCTTGTTCCCGCTTCTTAGCCGAAGTTTTTATCAAAATCGCGCCTTCTGCAAATGCAATCTGGCTCAAGCCTCCTGCCCTCGTCAAAATTGAGGCAAGAGTCTCTCCAGGAGCAATCGGATAATCCCCTGGAGATAAAACCGCTCCTGAGATTGTAACCACGTCACCATATGACCAGTTCGGAATCCTTCGAATTTGTATTTGGTCCCTAGGCTCTAAAGAAAACTCGCTTGTGCCGCTCAAAATATCTGCCAACGGAATAGAAATGGTGCGCAGATTCGCCGCTCCATCCGCCTCAAAACTCAACCGTGTCACTTCTGCTCTATCCAAGTAAGCAGAGGCCTCAAAACCACCCGCCAGCTCAATAAGCTCGGAAATTTCTCTACTCTGAAGTAGAGGGTATCGACCAGGAAGCCGAACATCTCCGCTCACAGTCACTAGGTTGGTCTCTGACGGCGTCTTGCTCTGGGCTTGCAAGCGAAAAACAACTTCCTCAATGAGGTCTTGACGATCTTCTTTCTCCTCTTCTTCGCTTTCCTCATCCACCAAAAACTGGGAGATAGTGCCCGATTTTTCCGTATCCTGCCCCAGCATTTCGTCTCGCTCGCGCGGTTTTATGCTTTCTTTATCGTTTCCTGCCTCGAAGCTATCTTCGAGGCTTTCACGAAGGGCCTTATAACTGTCGTTAAAATACGGCAGTGAGAATATCAGCACTTC
>JAOJBS010000040.1:0-10164 GCA_028228615.1 Pseudomonadales bacterium
ATGGTGGGTGCATATCTGGGTGGGTTGCTGGACGATAAACTGGGTTCAATGAAAACTCTAAAAATTGCGGTGGGCATGAGTTCTTTAATACTGCTGACGCTGGTGTCTTTCCAGCCAGGGACAATATTCTTTGTAGTCCCTGTATCTACGGAAGCAGTTTGGAGTTTTCCCTATTTCAGCACCGTTGCCGAAATAGCCTATTTTTGCACCAATCAGTTTTTTGCTTTGTTTTTTGTCACGGGGTTGTCTGCCTCGCGCACGTTGATGGCGCGCATTTCGCCCCCGCAAATGGCGGCGCAGTTTTTTGGACTTTACGGACTGAGCGGTTCGGTGACGGCCTTTCTTGCACCTCTGCTGGTTGCGACCACAACAACCTACTTTCAGTCACAACGCGCGGGTTTTGCCTCCCTAGTCATACTTATGCTCATTGGCGGCGTCATGCTACTTTGGGTAAAAGAAACACAGTCAACGGTAGCGCCGCGAGAGAATAGCTAACTAGACTTGGTTACCGGGCTGTTAGTTGACTAGAACTAGTCATTGGGCCTTTGGCCCACGACCACCTCACTGACTTGCCACCCATAGCGCACAGATTTTGCTTCTATTGTGTTAACAGGCGTGTTGGTAGAAGCGTTAGCAGAAGTACTTGTAGAAGCGTTAAGCGAAACTGGATGAGTATAAAGTTGCCAAGAGCTGTTGCCACCTAGACGGTAACCAATACTTGCCCCAATGGGGCTGGTGATCACGGCCTGTTGCCCCTGCCAAGTTATTTCCACCGGGGGTGTTTGGGGGATGTTGCCGGCATCAAGAAATTCTTCGCGCATAACGCTCTCTGGTACAACGGCGGTATCACCTACCCGAAGAATAAACTCATCCAACGCAGTGCGCATAGTGTTGCGCACCTGGGTCATCTCTAATGCCTGGGCAAGATTGTTTAATTCATGTGGATCATTGCGTATGTCGTATAGCTGTTCACGGCCTGCAGGCAGAAACCATGCGTCCTGCGCTGGTGGTAATAATCCCGCTTGGTGCGCCGCTCGCCAAGCACGCGTCATATCTAAATTGTCTCTGTAGGCCAGCGCATGACCGCCGGGGACTTGCGGGAAGTCACTGCGAATATATTTGTAGTCATGGCTACGTACGGCTCGCTGCTTGTCTATGACTTCATCTATTCGATCTCGTGAGGCATAGATGTATTGTCTTAATCCACGCTCACGGCTTGTTTTAGTGCTGTCGAGGCCTTGGAGAAAATCTCTGCCGTGGAGATAATCGGGTGGGCTAACGCCTGCCAGTTGTAAGATAGTCGGTGCTAGGTCTACAAAGCTGATCAGTTGACTGGTTAGCACTACGTTGTTGTCCTCACTATACCCTTCGACCTGTGGGCGAAGAGCGGAGAGGGTGCCTTTAGCTAACTGTTCAGGCACATAAATAATCATGGGGACATGAATGCCTGTATCTAATAATTCTCGCTTGGCCCGGGGTAAGCCGTCGCCGTGATCTGTGGTCCAGATAATAATTGTCGATTCCGCCAGGCCATCTTTTTCTAAGGCGGCCAAAATAGCGCCGACTTTTGCATCCATTGTACGAATGTTGTCGTAGTGCCGAGCGATGTCCTGCCTAACCTCAGGTAAGTCGGGGTAGTAAGGGGGCAATTCGATTGCGTTTGGATCGGTCTTGCTCGGGGCCACTAACCCTAGTGCTTGACGAAATTTTTGTGTGCCCGCATGAATCTGGCTATGAGGTTTGCCGGTGGCGCGCATAACCCCGCTTTCATGGGTTTCGAGAAAATTGATGAGACCGAAAAAGGGTTGGTCTTTTGCACGTAAATGCCAGGGTGAGGCTGCTGCGGTTTGCGGAAATTGGCCGAGATCGCCCTCGCTGTCCCAGAGTGTAAATGGGCCGCTGTTGGCGGATACACCACTGAACTGGTAATCCAACTTACGGTCGGTGAAGGTGAAGTAGCCTTGGCTGCGTAGAATTTCTGGAAATGCTCTGAGTGACCTGGGTGGCTGTGCAAAGTAAGGGCCGAGGGGGCCAGTGGATGTGCGCATATTTTGCGCGCCGAAGCTGATTTGGTGTTGGCCGGTAATGAGTGCTGCGCGACTGGGTGCGCAAACGCCGGCGGTGGTAAATACTTGTGTAAATCGGGCGCCGGTATTGGCCAGCTTATCTAAGTTTGGCGTGTGGGCTACGGTATCACCGTAGCTACCTAGTCTTGGCCCTAGGTCCTCGGCAACCAAGAGTAGAATGTTGGGTTGCTGTGTGTCAGCGGGACTTGCTGCCGCTGCAGTAAACGAAAACGCTAACAGAAGCGTTGGCAAAACTATTCTGGTTAGGTAGGGTTTACAATACATTGCGAGTCTCGTTGGTTGATGTTCTAGGTTCATTGGGTGGCTATAGATAGATAACCGACAGCAGGTAACTCAGAGTGATCCACATAATTAGTGTCAGCGGTAGCCCCACTTTGACAAAGTCGCCAAAGGTGTAGTTGCCGGCGCTCATCACCAGTAAGTTCGTTTTGTAGGCCATAGGTGTGGCGTAGCTCATGTTCGCACCAAATAAGACGGCTAATACAAAGGCTTCAGCCGGTAGCTGTAAGTAGTTGGCTATGCCAATTGCGATGGGTGTGCCAATCACGGCGGCAGCGTTGTTTGAGACCACATTGGTCAAAATTGCCAGCAACAACATCAGCGCAGATAAAATAATTGTTGGGCTTGCGCCTTGGGTGGCAAACAGAAATATTTCCGTGAGATAATTAGTTGCACCGGTTTTTTGCAGCGCCATACCCAGCGCCAGACTTGAGGCTACTACAAAATAAACAGAGGGGCTGACTGCACGGATTGCTGCACCAGTGCTCAGGCAACGCGTGAGTAACATCGCCGCTGTGCCGGTTAGAGAAGCCACCGCTATGGGTAACAAGCCGGTACCCGCCAAAACCACGACGCTGATAATAATGGCCAGCGCAATAGGTGCTTTTTCAGTCTTTGGCAGTGTAATGCTGCCATCTAAGACTAAAAATTCGGTAGAGCTCTTGAGTTGGCTGACCTGGTTTTTTGCGCCCTGTAGCAACAAGACATCGCCAGGTCTGAGAATGACTTGTTGTATCTCTTGGCTTGCTTGCCAAATGTCTTTGCCCGCTCTATGCAGGGCTAACACGACCAGTTGGTGTTGTTGAATAAAGCGGGTTTCACCAAGGTTGGTTTGGTCTAGATCTGAGCCTTGTACAACCGCTACCTCCACCAATGTTTGGTCGTCAGCGGTGAGGGGGTGCTCATCGGAGATAGGTGTTGTCGAATAGGCAGAGGTTTCTTCGGAGGGGTTTTTAGATGCCTTTTTAGAAGAATCGGCTTGGGTTTTTTCAATGTCAGCATAAAGTACGCCCTCCAAAGCTTCCTCATATTGTTTGAGGTTTTGCGGCGTGTCGCGTATTCGCAGGCGATCTCCTTCGGCCAATACCAGATCTGGCAGTGGCATGACGACGGTGTCGTCGCGCAGAATTCTCTCCACCTGCATGGTGGGTCCTGCGGCGGTTCTGGCCTCGGCAAAGGTCTTACCAATCATATGACTGTCTTGGCTTATTTGTAGGCGTGCTTCAAATAGTCTGGGTGAGTGGTCGCTCAGGTTTGAGCTTCGGTCCGGTAATAATTTCGGCGCAATGAGCCAAAGATAGAGAAGGGCCACACCACTAGAGAGCAATGCCGGTAGGGCGAAATCGAACATGCCAAATTCCTTTAGCCCTTGTTCTTGTGCAAGGCTGACCACCAGTAAGTTAGTAGAAGTACCAATGGTGGTTGCCATGCCGCCAACTAAGGTGGCAAAGCCCATAGGCATGAGGACTTTCGAGGGCGACTTATTAGTGCGCAGACACACGGAAATAAGTATGGGCAACAGCAATACGACAATTGGCGTGTTGTTGACGAACGCAGACAGCACGCCGCCCACTATGAGGGTCAGCAGCAGTGAGAAAACCGGCGCTTTACCCCATAGGCCTGACAGTATTCGCCCCACAGGTTCTAGCGCACCGGTGCGCACTAAGCCTTGGCCCAACACCATAAGGGCGCACACACTGATCAGTGCTTCATGGGCTAAACCGGCGAAAAAGTCGGTGGCTTTTACCTCTTCAAACGGCGCGACGGCAAAGCCCAGGACAATGATACCAAGCAAGCACAGAGCGGTGATTTCAAGTTTCAGTTCTTCTCTGCTGAACAGCACCAGGGCGACTACGGTTAAAGCCATCATGGCAATCGCATGGGGGTTGGGTAACTGGGGCATTTCAATCATGTGGCGTCCAATTTGTGCAAGGTGGTAAGTGCAAGAGTGTAAAAAGGCACGGTGACCTTTGGGACTGCAGAACCAAGCCTACTTCTGTTATCAATTTAGATCTATGCCGGTGCTTTTGGCTACTATGCAGTACACTTGCGCAGCTTTATTATGTGCGGGCCTTGAATGTGGCCTGAGCGGCGGATATTCGAGTTATCAATTTTCGTGAATGATAGGGTGCGCAGCGCGGCGATTGCACAGCGTCTTTGCGGCAGTTTGGTTGTCACGCAGTTAAAAGTTGATAAAAAGATACGTTTTAATAGCAGAAGGAAAGGGAAAGTAGGTCCATGTCAGAAGCTCATGTTGAAGAAATTGAAAAAGATGATCTATACAAAGTTCGTCATAGTTTAGCGCACGTTCTGGCTCAGGCTGTTTTGGAAATTCGCCCCGGTAGCACTCTAGGGTTTGGTCCGCCTATTAGTGATGGCTTTTATTACGACTTCATTTTGTCCGAGCCGCTTACGGAAGAGGATTTTCCTGCGCTGATGCAAAAGATGAAGAAGATCATTAAGAAAGGTCAGCGTTTTGATCGCGAAGACCTCTCCGCAGAAGATGCGC
This sequence comes from Pseudomonadales bacterium, assembly GCA_028228615.1. Taxonomy (GTDB): domain Bacteria; phylum Pseudomonadota; class Gammaproteobacteria; order Pseudomonadales; family Azotimanducaceae; genus UBA4421. Next base: position 4,876 of record JAOJBS010000040.1, read on the forward strand.
TTGCGCGTATTAATGAGATGGGCGAACCGTACAAAATGGAATACGGCGCTGAGTTGATTGAGAAGAACAGCTTGGAAAGCCTGTCTTTTTATCGCAATGGACCCTTCTTGGATATGTGCGAGGGGCCACATGTTCACACCACAAAGGACATTCCCCGCGACGCCTTCAAGTTGAGGAGCGTGGCCGGCGCTTATTGGCGCGGCAACTCCGACAACGTCATGATGACACGGATTTATGCTTGGGCCTTTCTTGATAAGGAAACCCTAGACGCTCATGTAGAAGCTTTTGAAGAAGCCCAAGCCCGCGATCACAAGAAGTTAGGTCGTGAGCTGGGTATTTACACCATTGATAACGATATTGGTAAAGGTCTTCCGCTGTGGCTGCCTAACGGCACCATTATCCGTGATGAGTTAGAAAACCTTGCCAAGGAGTTGGAATTCAAAGGGGGTTATTCCAGAGTGGCCACACCCCATTTGGCCAAGGAATCTTTGTATCACACCACGGGCCACCTGCCTTATTACGCTGAAGACATGTACCCGCCCATGGAGCTGCTTGAATCCGCTCTAGAGGGTGAAGGCGGTGCAGAGGGAGAAGCAGGAGAGGGTGGCGAGCGGGTGGTTAAAGAATCTTATCGCCTGCGCCCGATGAATTGCCCACATCACCATAAAGTTTTCTCTGCCGAACCGCGCAGTTATAGAGATTTGCCTTTGCGCTTAGCTGAATATGGGCAGGTTTATCGCTTTGAAGACTCTGGCGCCGTCAGCGGTCTGGTCCGAGTGCGTGGTATGTGTATGAATGATGCGCATATCTACTGCACCAAAGAACAGATTAAGGACGAGTTCAAATCGGTTATGGCCATGTACCAAGACGCTTACCGAATTCTTGGCTTAGACAATTTTCATGTACGCCTTTCGAAGTGGGATCCAGAAGACCCTAAGGGCAAGGAAAAGTTTGTCGATAATCCACAAGCTTGGCGCGACTCCGAGCAAGTACTTGAAGAGGTGCTTAATGAATTGGCAATCGATTATAAGATTGGTTTAGGCGAGGGTGCTTTCTACGGACCCAAGATAGACATTCAGTTCAGTACCGTGACCGGCCGAGAAGAATCTGTTTCCACTGTGCAGTTAGATTTTGCCGTACCTGAACGAATGGGCTTGAAGTATGTGGGTTCAGATGGCGAAGAGCACACGCCGTTTTGTATTCACCGCGCTCCGTTCAGTACTCATGAACGCATGGTTGCATTTTTGATTGAGCATTTTGCCGGTGCATTTCCCACTTGGCTTGCGCCAATTCAAGTTCAGTTGCTGACGGTTTCGGAACAGTACGACGACTACGCTAACGAAATAGTAGCGCGCTTGCGCAACCAAATGGTGCGCGCAGAGCTGGCACCGTCGAATGACACGCTGCCGAAGAAAATACGTCAGGGTGCAACGCGTAAAATCCCTAATTTATTAATTATTGGTGAGCGTGAAGTGGCAGATGGCACCGTAACGTTGCGTAGATACGGGCATCAACAACAGCAAACATTTGCCGTGGCAGATTTTGAAGTGCTGTTGATTGACGCCATTAAACAGCGCTTGCCTGAAGTGGATACATCAAGCGCAGATAGCGCCTAATTTTCTCGCTTGTGGCGTTAGGCGCACTCCTTCTCTCAAAGAGTGCGCCAATTGCCTACCTAGAGCACTGTGTTTCTAGAGGTGCCGCAAAAAGCGCAGGGAAAGGTGCGGTGATCGAGATCTAACCTTCTCCAAAACGCACAAAAGGTCTTGGAACCCCTTGGCTAGAGCCTGCTGCAACGGTGGGTGATGTGTTGCCGGGTAGCTGTTCGTCAACTAAATCTGCCAACACTCGGCCCGCTTCTCGCAGCAATGGATCTTCGCTGACTTCCTCAATAATATCTTTAGTGTTTTTGCCATTTGTGGCGTCTGCTGCCGCATCGCTTTTACCGAGCTGTTGTTGTGGGTCGTTTGTCTCATCGTCTTTAACGAGCGCGTTGGCGGCCTCCTCAATGGCCTCGGCTTCCGCTTTTTGCAATTCTTCCAATGCGCCTAACGTTTCTGCGGTAGGTTTGCCAGTGGCCATACGCAGTGTGTTCTCAAGGTCTAAACGCCAAAGGTCATCTTGCGTTCTTTCTTCTCGCCGTACTGCTTCGTTCAGTGATAACACTTCAATTGCTGACTTTTCTTGGCTGCGCTGACTGAGTGCGCGGTAGTACACAAAGTGCGGATTATCCACGGCACGGCTGTTGTGTTGTTGTTGTAGTTTAGCAACAACATTGCCAAGGCTGCCAATGGGGCGATAGTTGGCCGGTTTTATTTTATCCCAAGGCATTGCATCGTCTAGTGTGCTTTCGCCAATTACATCATTGTCTACCAAAGCGGGAAATTTGATGTCGGGTATTACCCCTTGGTGCTGAGTGCTGTTGCCTGAAATTCTATAAAATTTCGCCGCTGTAAGTTTCAGTTGGCCTCTATTGAGTGGGATCAATGTTTGTACGGTGCCTTTACCAAAGGTTTGATTGCCAATAACCAGCGCACGACCATAGTCCTGCATGGCGCCAGCAAAGATTTCGGAAGCGGATGCCGATAGACGGTTAACCATAACGGCCATTGGGCCATCCCATGCCAGTTCTAAGTTGTTGTCGCTGAGTACGTTGGCGCGGCGTCGCGCAGATTTCACCTGTACTGTTGGGCCAGAGCGAATGAACAGCCCCGTCATGGTGTCCGCCTCTTGTAGCGAGCCGCCTCCATTGCTGCGCAGATCAATGATCAAGCCCTCAATACCCTCTTCCTTTAGCGCGGCGACTAAACGTCGCACATCTCTGGTGGTGCTGCGGTAGTTGGGGTCGCCCTTTTGTTGGGCGGCAAAGTCTGCGTAAAAGGTGGGTATTTCAATGACCCCAATAAGCCGCGGGTCGTCGTCACCCAGCGTAATGGTTTTGGCTTTGGCGGCCTGCTCTTCGAGTTTTATCTTGTTGCGCACAATAGTGATATTTTTGCTTTCACCCTCTTTGCTATCAGCCGGTGTGATACTTAGACGCACGGTAGAATCTTTGGGGCCACGTATGAGTTCCACAACATCATCTAAGCGCCAACCAACAACGTCAATGAGAGGGCCTTGTGTGCCTTGGCCCACCGCAGTAATTTTGTCAGCGGGTTTTAACTCTCCGCTTTTGGCCGCAGGTCCTGCGGGTACTAAGCGAACGACTTCGACATTATCGTCTTCGCTCTTTAGTACGGCGCCTATGCCCTCTAATGAAAGGGACATGTTTATGTTGAAGTTTTCTGAGGTGCGTGGCGAGAAATACTCGGTATGCGGATCGTATGTGTGGGCAAAGGCATTAATGTAGGCCTGAAAAGCATCCTCGCTCTTGTTGCGCACAGCAATCTTCAGCTGATTCCTATAGCGCTTGCGCAGCTTTTCGGAGATCTCTTGCATTGGTGTGTCACTGAGTTTCATCGCCAACACTTGGGCTTTTAAACGTCTGCGCCAAAGATCATCGTGGGCAGCCTCGCCTACAGACCATTGAGCATCTTCTCGGTTCACCAAAATGGATTCTTTCCGGCTGAAGTCTAAATTTTCTATGCCACTGTCAATCAGGCTTATGAGGTAATTGAGCCGATCTACTATGCGCATTTGATAGCGATTAAAAATCACAAAAGCCGGGTCTAGGTCGCCTTTCTTGAGGGCGTCATCTAAACGGAATCTATACTTTTCAAATTCAGTAACATCGTTGGCTATAAAGTAATAATGGCCGGGGTCTAATACGGTCAGGTACTTGTCAAAAATATGCTCCGACAATTCATCATCAACGGTCTTGTTGATGTAGTGGTTGCGGCGTAATTGCTCCACTACGATTAGGCTGGTTCTAGGATGAATATCGAGTGGCGACAAAGTTGGGGCTGTGCGGATTTCTTCCTCAGGTTCTTGAACATTAGTTTGACTGTTGAGGGCACCAGACACGGCTTGTGCGACTTGACCGGGTGTGGTGGTGGCCGCAGCATCGGCTGAGAAAACTTGCGCTGCGGAAGCTAGGCTGAAAATACTCACTAAAACGAGTTTTTGCCAAAAACCAAACAACTCGGAACGTTGCTGTCGGCTTTGAGTGGTAAAAATTTTGCGCATAAGTTGCAATGTCCCAGAGTAGTAAAAGTGGCTTAAAAAGTGCTTCAAAAAACGCCGCATTCATTTGTTAGAAGGTTGTTCATTATGATTGTGCACATATTTACCGTCCGTTTTACCCCTATTGACCCATAAGTAGTGTGAAATTTCCGACCTGAAGTGCACATTGGGGGGTCAAAGGCGGTATCATTCTTGCGAATGTAACCCGCTGCCAACGTGGGGAGCAACCCATCGTTTAAATGAGATGAATCGAATGAATACAAGACTGGTTTTGATGTTGGGGACTGCCTCAACACTATTTATGGCCGGCTGCCAGCCTGCCGCGCAATCTGAGCAAGATGAAAAGTTTACGCCAAGCTCTGATCTTGACAGCGCGAGTTATATTATCGGCTATACCCAAGCGCAGAATATTATCGAACAGAGTAATAGTCTGGTGGCAATGAGCGCATTTATGCAGGGGGCTAGAGACGCCGTTGCTGGGGCTGAATCACAAGTGCCCATGGAACAACAAGAACAGTACATGGCGGCACTTTCAGAAGCGCTTTTGGCGGAAAAAAATGCCTCCGGTGACAATTTCCGCGCAGAAAATTCAGCTAGACCTGAAGTGACCACTTTAGCGTCTGGTCTTCAGTATGAAGTAGTGGTAGAAGGTAACGGTCCTAAGCCTAGTGCGGAAGATACTGTTGTGACTCACTACCATGGCACACTCACCGATGGCACGGTGTTTGATAGCTCTGTTGATCGCGGTTCCCCAGCCAGCTTCCCAGTTAACCGAGTGATTCCCGGGTGGACCGAAGCGCTGCAGTTAATGGGTGTGGGTTCTAAGTGGCGTCTGGTTATTCCGCCAGAGTTAGCCTACGGCGAACGCGGAGCCGGTGGCGCAATTCCACCCAATTCCACGTTGGTGTTTGAGGTTGAATTGCTGGAAATTGCCGCGCAGTAAGCGGCAATTGGGTTAGTGCCTGATCCCCGACTGACCAGATGTTTCAGGTCGGTCGGGGTAGGTACTCTTTCTACAAAGAGTCGATAAAGAGTCGACAAAGAGTTGAATAAAGCGCTGAAAAACGAATGCTAAAACGGCACTCCAAAGTAGACCTAGAAAGTAGACCTAGAAAGTAGATCTAGAAAGTAGGGCTGTAAAAAATTCCCCAAAAAGATCCCTCAAAC
>JAOJBS010000041.1:0-9568 GCA_028228615.1 Pseudomonadales bacterium
TAGACAAATATCTCTCTATTTTCAAATCATTGGCACCCGCCTCGCTAAATCTTTTGCGTTAGCCGCTATCATTTTTTTCACACTGCCAACCAATGCTGAAGAGCAAACTTATCGACTTGAAACTCTGGCTGAAGGCCTGAACTTTCCGTGGAGTGTTGATTTTTTACCCAACGGGGATTTGTTGGTTGCAGAGCTAGAAGGCACGCTCAAGCGAATTAGCAAAGACGGCAGTTCTAGCAACTCTGTTAGCGGAGTGCCAACCGTATATCGTGCCAGCCAAGGCGGGCTGTTCGACGTGCTGCTAGACAAAGATTTCGCAACCAACAGTACCTTGTACCTTTCCTATGCAGAAGGCGATAGCGATGAAAATGGCACCACGGTGGCTCGCGCAACGCTAACCGGCAATGCCCTGATTGATGTAGAAGTCATATTTACCGCTAGTCCGCGCAAGTATGCGCCCCTGCACTACGGTGGCCGCATGGCCTTCACCAGCGATGACTTGTTATTAATCACCACAGGTGACGGCTTCGACTTCAGAGAACACGCCCAAGACCTCAATTCGCACTTAGGCAAAACCATCCGCATTAACAAAGATGGCAGCCCTGCCCAAGACAACCCGTTCCCAGAAGCACCAAAAGTTTGGACCTACGGCCATCGCAACCCTCAGGGTTTGGCTATTGCCCTAGATGGCACCGTATACCTGAACGAACATGGACCAAAAGGCGGTGACGAACTGAACGTCATTACCAAAGCCAACAACTATGGTTGGCCCGCTATCACTTACGGCATGGACTATAACGGGGCCTATGTTTCGCCGGTCACAGAGTATCCGGGTATGCAACAACCCCAGCATGTTTGGACGCCTTCTATCGGACCTTCGGGCATGGCATTTTATGAGGGGAACAAATTTCCCAAGTGGCAAAACAGTTTGTTCGTAGGCGCATTGGTGAATAAGGAAGTACGCCGCTTGACCGTCGAGAACCAGCAAGTCACCGCAGAGGAGACAATGTTTGCAGAGTTAGATGCTAGAATACGTGACATTCGGGTGGGCCCAGATGGGTTGCTGTATATCGTTACCGACGGTGACCCAGGCACAGTGATCAAAGTTCACCCAGAGTAGGCATTGCGCACACCAGTCCATTGCCGGGCCTTAGTTGTCTGACTAAGGCTTTCAAACCTTCACTCAGCACAGCACCTTCGCCTAAACTTTTGGAGTAGACCTTTAGCTTAGGCCCTCCTTCCTAATAGGCTTTGCGGCTTTTTCTAAAATCTAATGCGATCTATTACGATCTAAAAATCTCCTCATCCGTTGTTAGCACATCCAAATCTATCCCCTTACTGGCAAGGTAACGCTTGCGCAGTGGATAGTAGGCAACAGCAATGGCTATCGATAGCATCAATACAACAATGACTGTGGTGGATAAATCCTGGGCCAGGAAGTACACGCCGACCACGCTAGCGAATTCTGAAAACAAAAACAGCGCCCACATCCAACCTTGACTGAGCTGAAATACCGACTGCTTATAAGCTTCGGGATATTTCTTAGGAATTTGGGTGACGACCCAAAATACTATGAACGCTGGGAAACTCGCAGAAATAGTGGCGGCTCTGGCGATGTCCCCGATATCTAGGCCAAAAATCAGCGGCATTGCGCCCACCGCCAACATACCGAGAATGATCACATAAGGTGCGCCATAGCGATTTAAAACCCCTACCCACTCCGGCAGCAACTTGTCCCAACTGGCGACCATAAATGACCTCGGCAATTGAATGAACTGCGAATTCAAAGTTGTGCAGATAGCCAGCCCCGCGCCCGCAATCAAAAAATACGTCATCGCCCAGCCCGGCAAAAACGCACGTCCAGCAACTGTCAGCGGTTGATTAATCATTTCCTGCCACGGGATGACACCCACACTGGCCAAAGCAACAAACCCGTAGATCACCACAACGGCGAGTGTTGCGGAAATCATAACCACAACAACCGTACGCCGCGGATTCATCATCTCACCGCTGAGACCCACCACAAGGTAGGCGCCGCCTGTAGCGAACTTAAGCAGAAAAACCGCAGTAATAAACCCAACAATACCCTTGGGGAACATAGGCGTAAGCAACGCAGTATCAAGCTGAGGAATGGCAAACCCTGCGTAGACAGCCAAAGCAGACATGAGAAGGAGCACCAAGAACATCTGCACTTTAGAGGCCAATTGCAGTCCAAACAGATTCGCACAACCCAGTACAACAATGATCAGCAAACCCCATTGGTTAACTGACAACGCAGGGAATAACGGATTTAGATAAAGACCAAAAGAACTGCCAAACAGACTGAGCGAAATAGTTGCTAGTAGAATGAGCAGCAGCACAATAGAGCCTAGCCAACCGCCGCCGACTCTAGAAGACCAAGTGTAATAAGCGCCCGTAGCAGGGAGCGAAGTACCCGCGATCATAATGGGTATGGAAACAACCAGAACAAGAATGCCGGCGAAGAAATAGGCAAGGATCACGGAGGGCCCTGTCATGCCAATAGCGATACCGGTAAGGGCCACAACCCCAGCCCCGATGATCTGGCCAACAGCGATAAAGAACACATCCCAAAATCCGAGTACTCGGCGAAGTTTATTCGTCTGCAAAACTGCCCTCACTGAATATGTAAATCATGCCGCCAACCAGATCACGCCAAAAAATAAACGGTCACTACGTTCACTTGTGAGCCATCCTAGCGGAAACACAAGCCACCTGAACATCGCAAATTTAGGCGCGACATCGACTATGAGATTCTAAAAACATATCGCCCCAAAAATCATAAAACCTCAGTGCTGATCGTCGACTAAATAGTCCCGTTTATCTTGAAGGGTGAAAAATTCGATTAAATACAAGCATTGTGCAAAAGAAACGCCAGTATTGATGGATAACCAATTGAAAAAATAGGAGGCGATTATGCTATTTCGAGTGAATGAAAAAATTTTGAGTCTAAACGACAACTTTACGATCACTGATGGTCAGGGCACGCCAAAATATATTATCAATGGCCGAACTTTTTCCTTGGCCGACAAACTCTCTTTCCAAAATTCTCAAGGCGAAGAATTAGCGTTTATTCAACAAAAATTACTTTCATTCAAATCTAAATATCAGATATTCGTTAAAGGCGAGTTATTTGCGGAGGTTGTAGAAGAGCTTAGTTGGTTTAAAGAAAATTATAAGTTAGATGTTCCGGGCCCCAATGACTACGAAATTACAGGCTCATTCTTGGGCCACGAATATATTTTCACTCGATCCGGCAGACAAGTTGCGTCTGTGCAAAAAAATCCATGGCCTTGGCACGAAGACTATTGTGTAGAGATTGTTGACGGCGAAGATGAAGTTGCAATTTTGTGTACCTGCATCGTAATTGATCAAATCCATAAATTCGCACAGCAGGTTCAATAACTCAGTGCATGGATCAATGTAATGATGTACCAATGTACTGATCTACTAAAGTGCACTAGAAGCGCTGCACACCAGATGCATACACTCAAACCTACAAAACCTACAAATAACCAAGAGCAAATCTCTTAACAGTTATCCACCGTGCAAAAAATTGATTACAAAAAACAACTGAAAGAACTCTACCGCCCTTCTGCCAAGCGCATTGACATAGTGAATGTGCCTAAGATGAATTTCTTAATGGTAGAGGGCACCGGCATACCCGGCAGCGGGGAATATACTTCGGCTGTAGAAGCATTGTACTCGGTGGCCTATACATTGAAGTTTATGATAAAAAAACGAGAAGGCGGCGTTGATTACGGCGTAATGCCGTTAGAGGGTTTGTGGTGGGCCGAGGATATGACTGATTTTGTGAACGACAATAAATCAAACTGGATCTGGACCATGATGATTATGCAGCCAGAGCTGATTACTAAAACATTAGCTAAAACGGCAATTAAACAGGTTGCGGAGAAAAAGCTGTTACCCGCGTTGGCGAAAATTAAATTTGAGTCTTTCAGTGAGGGTAGGTGCGCTCAAACCCTACACATTGGCCCGTTCTCTAAAGAAGGCCCGACTATAGAGTGCGTCCACGCACACATTTGGCAAAATAGCGCAAAACTCGCTGGCAAGCATCATGAGATTTACCTAACGGATATTCGTCGTGCTACGCTAAAATTGGAAAACAATTATCCGGCAACCAATGGCTTAATTCGGCGGCCCAGTTTACAGCACACTCTTTCACCATTGCTTTGGGGTTTGGGGTGTTGGCTTACGCCGATTGCACAACCGTCGTGGGTCTTTGCCACTTTTCCTTTGCCTTTTTTCAACATCTTCTTGCAGGCGTCTCATTGTCCACCAGCCACGCCAATGTTAATCAGACACTCAGCACAACTTTACCAACGGTGCCATTGCCAGCCATCAAGGTGTGAGCCGCTTGCATTTCTTGTATAGGAAATTGGGCGTCAATGATTGGGCGTATGTCACCCGTCGCTATTTTCGGCCAAACGTCTTTTAACAGCCCCTGCATAACAGCGGTTTTTTCTGCGATGGGTCGCGCGCGTAGCGTAGAGCCAATGACTCGGGTGCGCTTCATCATCAACATAGCTAGATTAATTTCTGACTGTATACCACTCATCAAACCGATGAGTACCAAGCGTCCGCCTAACCCTAATACCGTTAGATTGTCGCCGAGGTACTGAGCACCAACGGGATCTAGGATCATATCCACACCACTTTGCCCAGCCCACTCTTGAGCCTTGGCTAAGAATGATCCGTCATGCCGGATAGAGCCACCTTCAGCACCGAGAGCCACGCACTGAGCAAGTTTGTCCTCGCTGCCCACAGTGACGAAACTTGGGTTATTGGTGTGTTTAAGCATTTGGATTGCAGCAGTTCCTACGCCACTGGCGCCGGCATGCAAAATAACGCGTTCGCCGTCTTGCAAAGCACCTTCCATGTACAGGTTCAAATATGCGGTGGCGAACACTTCTGGTAACGCGGTGGCTTGAACAAAGTTAAGACCGCTGGGAATAGGTAACACCTGCCCTGCTGGCACCACCACTTGCTCGGCATATCCGCCGCCTGCTAACAGCGCACATACGCCATCCCCTAACTGGAAACCGTCAACACCCGCTCCTAGCTCTACTACTTCACCAGCACATTCTAACCCCATGATCTCACTGGCACCTGGAGGAGGCGCGTAGCCGCCGGCCCTCTGCATTAAGTCCGCGCGATTAATTGCCGTGGCTTTTACCTGAATGCGAATTTCGCCGGGTCCACATTCGGGGGCTGCGTAATCGGCCCAAACCAACCCTTCACCGTCTACTTGTATCGCCTTCATATTATTCCCCATCAGGTAACCCTCTATAAATTCTCAGCTTATTTGCCAGCTTGCTATAAACTTTCTGCTGCTTCACATGCACCCCGCACTACCAAGACATACGTATTTTCAAACCTTGATCGTGTAAGTAACCCTTAAGCTCGCTCACTTTGTAATCACCGTAGTGCACCATAGACGCGACCAGCGCGGCATCTGCATGTCCTTCGGTTAACACTTCGTATAAATGTTCTGGTAGACCTGCGCCACCTGACGCAATAACGGGTATACGCACAGCTTGAGCGATCATTGCGGTTAGCTCAATTTCGTAACCGTCTTTAGTACCGTCGGCATCAATAGAATTAATCACCAGCTCGCCAGCACCGCGCTTCTCACCGTCTAAGGCCCAAACAAGGGCATCTAACCCCATTGGTGAGCGGCCGCCGTTAATGACAATTTCGTAACCGCTGGGTATATCGCTAGATTTAGCGACTTTGCGGATATCCATAGACAACACAACATTTTGGTTACCAATGGCCGAGGCGCACTCGTCAATCAACTCGGGACGCTTTACCGCAGCTGAGTTGACGTTGATTTTTTCTGCACCTGCCAAACGTAAATCGGTAGCGTCGCTGACGCTGCGAATACCGCCACCCACGGACAACGGAATGAATACTTGGCTTGCAACGGACTCAACCACATCAAGCATGATATTGCGCTTATCGCTTGAGGCGGTGATGTCATAAAAAACTAACTCATCCAAGCCATCAATATAGTACTCATGGGCTTTCTCTACTGGGTCACCAATATTCTGCGTGTTTACAAATTTAACACTCTTGGCTAGGTGCCCATCTCTTACATCCAAACAGGCGATAACACGTTTGCTTAACATTGACCGTCCCACTGCGCAAAATTACTCAATAACCGTAGCCCAACTCGCCCACTCTTTTCCGGGTGAAACTGAGTGCCTATATAACTGTCTTTACCAATAGCGCTGGCAAAGTGGCCTTCATAATCTGTGGTGGCTAAAATGGCGGCGTTGTCTTTGGGGCTAGGAAAGTAGCCGTGCACGAAGTAAAACTCATCCCCCGCCTCTATGCCTTCAAGCACTGGGTGCGCCTGCTTAACGCAGACCTCGTTCCACCCCATGTGCGGGACCTTAAGATCTGGGCGGTCCATGCGAAAGCGCGTTACCTCACCGGCAATAAGGCCAAGTGTTGGCGTATCGTTTTCTTCGGAATAATCCAAGGAGATCTGCATACCGAGGCAAATGCCCAACACCGGACAACCATTGCTAATCACTTCGCGCAGGGCTTCGTCTAAGCCGCGCGCTTTGACACTGACCATGGCACTGCCTGCCGCCCCGACACCAGGGAAAATCACGCGCTCGGCATGTCGCAATTGATCTGGGTCCGCACAAAATTCTGCGTCCAAACCGACCTGCTGACAGGCTCTTTTGACGCTGGCCAAATTTCCCGCGTCATAGTCTACAATTAGTGTCACGATGCTCGCTTTGTTGTTCCTAGAAAGGGGCAAGATACTATCTCAATGCATGCAAATTCACTAGATATACACAGGGCCGATGCTAAAAAAGCACCGTCAAATCGAGTTCTTAACCACTCTTGAGCCATTAACCTATTAACTCAGTAAAGAAGAGTCCTTTCATGCAAACAGCCCAGTCAACGAAGAACGGTTTTCTACTTATCAATTTGGGTACGCCCAGATCGCCGTCGGTAAAGGATGTGCGCGAGTATCTGGGTGAGTTTCTTATGGACCGTCACGTTTTGGACGTGCCATGGTTTTTACGCAAAATTATTGTCAGCGGCTTTATTCTGCCCTTTAGACCCAAAGACAGCGCAGAAGCTTACGGCAAAATTTGGACAGATGCCGGCTCGCCATTGCTAGTCAAAAGCCAGACCCTAGCTGACAGCTTAGAGGCAGCTCTCGGAGAGCCTGTGGCGCTGAGTATGCGCTATGGCAGCCCAAGCATTCACGACGGCATACAGGCACTGAAAGCCCGTGGTGTAGATAATGTTTGTATCATCCCTCTCTATCCGCAACATGCTGACTCAACCATCACCACGTCTATTGAAGCTGCTGTTGGCGCACTGCCAGAAGGCATGTCCTCCTTTGTGATGCCCCCTTTCTACAAAGAACCACAGCACGTTAAAGCGTGGGGCGAAGTTATTCGCGCGCACCTACCTGAGCAGTGGGACCACTTGTTGTTTAGCTACCACGGCCTACCCGAGCGCCACCTGGAAACAGCAGACCCAACCAAAAAACATTGCTTGAATTGTGACGACTGCTGCAATGTGCCGTCCCCTGCTCATGAAACCTGTTATCGGCACCAGGTTTATGAGACCTCGAAGGAAATTGTGAAATATCTGGGCCTAAACGACGACCAATATGGCGTGAGCTTTCAGTCTCGATTGGGGCGCCTGCCTTGGCTTACCCCCTATACCGACAAGGTACTGGAAGAACTGCCAGCAAAAGGGATTAAAAATGTGGCGGTGGTCTGCCCCGCTTTTGTAGTAGACAACTTGGAGACACTTGAGGAAATGGGCATGCAGGGTCACGAAACCTTTATGGAGGCAGGCGGCGAAACTTTCACCTTAATTCCGTGCATTAACGACAGCCCTGTTTGGGTAGAGGGTCTCGCTGACCTATGCCGCAAGGAGAGCGAAGCCCACGCCTAGTTTTAAGTATTGCCACAGGCCCTAATTTAGGGCCGCAGCTGCATCTTTGCACCCAAGTGCTGGCTCAGCGCTGGCTAATCGCCTTCTATCTCCCCCGCTAAACGCGAAACCTCATTGTAAAATGAACGCACCAGCTCTTGAGAAAACATAGACTTTCTTGCCACAAACCTGACCGGTCGGGTTAATCCAGATTTATCTAACTCGAGGATTTGGTCCATAGGCACCGCCAATGTGCGCGCGACGCCCACCGGCACCAGACCATGACCGAACCCAGCCAGCGCCATTTGCGCCACGGCAAAAAAGGACTCTAAAGACGCTACCCTATTGAGGTTCATGCGCTGCATATTTTCCTCAATAGACCCCCAAGCACCCGAGCGCGACTCAATGGTCATCACATCTAAGGCGTCACCGTTTTTGTACTTCAGCGGGCCAAGGCCAGAGGGAATAATAACCATGGGCTCTTGGCGAATAACCTCGGATACCAAGTCAGAGTCCGCGTCTGGACTACCCGTACAAATACCCACCATATATTCACCCGAGCGCAAGCGATCGAGGACCACTGGTGAACGCTGAGCATGGAATTCAAACTCAACACTGGGCATTACATCGCGCACTTTAGAGAACAGATCGGAGCCCCAGCTGGCCAAAATAGCCTCAGAAACGCCGAGGATAATTTTACCTTTACGTAAGGCATTATCTTCCAAAAACACACTGCGAAGCTCGGACAAGAGCGGTGTCACGCGCTCAACCAAACGGGTTCCGTGATGGGTCAGTACTACGCGACGACCATGCCGCTCAATCAACTCACGATCATAATAACGCTCCAGTGAGGCAATTCTTTTGCTCACCGCTGACTGGGAAATACGCAATGCAGTGCTGGCTTCCATCATGGTGCCGGCCTTGGACAGCGCGACTAATGTCTCTAAATTTTCTATCATGGCTCATAATCTTGCGCGAGAAGACTTGATCATATTCTTATTCGTCGCTTTTTTCATGAATCATATGAACTTATTGTCGCCCAATGCTCTATATCGCGATCATCGTCACAGCTTTTCTCACCAGCGTGTTGTCTGGTTTAGTGGGTATGGCGGGCGGCGCAGTACTTATGGCGGTACTGATCACAATTCTCCCCGTTTCAAGTGCCATGATATTGCACGGTGCAACCCAGGCCATGGCCAACGGCTCGAGGACCCTCCTGCTTAGAGAACACCTCATTTGGCGGCTATTGCCCGGTTATGGCTTAGGAGCTGCTTGCGCCGTGGGCATCGCCACGTGGCTTGTGCTCGTGCCTGACCCAGGCGTAGTGCTGATAGCCATTGGCGTCTTTCCTTGGGCGGCACAGTGGAGTAACAGACTAAGGGGGTTGGATATCACACAGCCACTGACCACCATTGCATGCGGCTTTATTGTGACCTTTGCGCAGCTAATTGCTGGCGCCGCTGGCCCTATCTTAGATGTGTTCTACCTCAACAGCGGATTGGGCAGACAAGCCATAGTTGCAAATAAGGCGCTCACCCAAACTATCGGCCATTTACTGAGAATTTTGTACTACGGGGCGCTTATCTCACTGAGCAGCGAACTACCCGGCTGGATA
>JAOJBS010000042.1:0-9227 GCA_028228615.1 Pseudomonadales bacterium
GGTGACGAGCGTAAGGCACTCGACGAGATCATGACAAAGCTACGCACACTAACCCAAGACACAGGCATCGTGTTGTTCGCGGTGTCCCACTTGAAACGACCGGAGGGTAAGGGGCATGAAGAAGGGGCAGTCACTAGCGTGGCACAACTACGTGGTAGTGCTAGTATCGCTCAGCTATCTGATTTCGTTATCGGACTTGAGCGTAACGGGCAGGCCGACGACCCCATTGAACGGAATACCACCCACATACGGGTACTTAAGAACAGGTTCAGCGGGATAACAGGCCCAGCCGGACACCTACTGTACGACGCGCACACTGGCAGGCTCAATGAGTTTACTCCAGAGGCGCTAGATGAGGAGGCATTATGAGTAAGATGGGTGCTTACGTATTAGAACTTCAAACTAAACAAGACATGGAGTACGGCTATGAATCGCCAGAAAGTCTACGCAGTAGTGGACATCGAGACAAACCTAGCATGGGATACGATATGGTGTGCCGGAGTGTATCTGCCAGCAACAGACACAGCGGTACTATGCACATCGGTCGACCAGCTGTACGACGCACTCAGCAGGGTGGATGTAATAGTCGGGCACAATTTGATTGGGTTCGATTTGGAGAGACTGCGTGACTGCTGGGGCATGGCTTGGACTCGCGAAGTTTCTGATACTCTT
Source organism: Pseudomonadales bacterium (assembly GCA_028228615.1). Lineage (GTDB taxonomy): Bacteria > Pseudomonadota > Gammaproteobacteria > Pseudomonadales > Azotimanducaceae > UBA4421. Next base: position 673 of record JAOJBS010000042.1, read on the forward strand.
GTTCTCGGTAGGCTGCTGGAGCCTAGTGTTCTTGGCGGCCATTCGCTTAGAGCATGGGCTGAACGCGCAGGACAAGAGCTTAAGGATGACTTCACCGCAGCAGACTTCGACCTCGGACTCACCAAAGAGATGGGAGACTACTGCTTACAAGACTGCCGAGCCACTTGGTCAGTGTATAACCACATTGTATCTGGACTCACCACGCTGGGATTTTCACAGCTGAGTCAGGACATCGAGCATGACGTAGCCCGTATGACAGTGGAGCAGGAGCGTAACGGCTTTGACTTCGACTTCGACAAGGCATGCGGATTGTACAACCACCACACTAACAGGATGCAGGAGATTGAGCATGAACTACAAGAGGTATTCCCGCCCATTGTGGAAGTGCGGCATTCCGAGAAGACTGGCAAGCGTCTTAAAGATAAGGTCACGGTATTCAACCCCGGAGCGAGACAACAAGTTGCAAGCAGACTTGAGGGCAAGGGTGTCGTATGGACTACGTTCACAGAGACAGGTAAGCCGAAGGTGGATGAGACATCCCTTAAGGAACACGCCGCTGTACCAGAGGCGGGATTGGTACTTGAATATCTAACGCTTAGTAAGAGGCTAGGCATGGTCAAGTCATGGCTGGATGCCGTGGCTGAGGACGGACGTATCCACGGAAGGGTTAACACATGCGGTGCTATCACTGGTCGCATGACACACAGTAAACCCAACCTCGCACAGATACCTAGCGAGAAGGAGTACAGAGAATGCTTCAAGGTACAAGAAGGATGCAAGCTAGTCGGCGTCGATGCCAGTGGGCTAGAGCTACGGATGCTGGCGCACTACATGAACGACAAGGAGTACACGGATCTAATACTTCACGGGGACATCCACACCTACAACCAGAAAGCTGCGGGATTGGAGACTCGCAACCAAGCAAAGACATTCATCTACGCCTTCCTCTATGGGGCAGGTAACGAGAAGATAGGTAGCATAGCAGGTGGTGGTGAGCGTAAGGGTGGGCAGCTTAAGCGCGCCTTCCTAGATGCTACCCCCTCCCTCGCTAAGCTAATCGAAAAGGTTCAGCGCTTCGCTAAGAAGGGTACACTTCCCGGCCTCGATGGTAGGCGGGTACATGTCCGATCTGAGCATGCAGCGCTCAACACACTGCTCCAATCTGCTGGAGCTATCGTAATGAAACAGGCTCTCGTCATCGCTGAGGAAAAACTACAAGGCTTACCTTACAAGCTTGTGGCTCAGGTGCATGATGAGTTCCAAGTAGAAGTACCAGAGCAGTATGCTGAACGGGTCGGCATCTGCTTCCGCAATGCCATACGACAGGCCGGACGTGACCTTGAGTTACGCTGTCCTCTCGATGGTGAATATCAAATCGGCAACACATGGGCCGACACACACTAAGGATTAGTGACTATGGATAACAACATCGTTAAGATCAAAGCAACAATCGCCTTCCCTTCAATGACTCGCCTTGAGGAGATGAGCGGCAAGTACTCAGTGCAGCTAGCCAACCTATCCGGCCCTGCCGTTGAGCGACTGGAAGAGTTAGGCATGACTGTCAAGTTCAAGGAAGATGACTACGGACGTGGACAGTTCATCACCTGTACTTCTAAGTACCCCATCGACAACAGCAAGTTCCCCACCGTCGTCGACGATCAAGGCTTAGTGCTTGACCCTGACTTGGTAGGCCCCGGCTCCAAGGTAGAGGTGGTACTTAAGACCTTCGAGTGGGAGTTCAAGGGCAAGCGTGGTACTTCTGCCTACGTACAGAAGATGGTGGTCAATGAGATCGCTCAGAACCAAGGCACTGCCGACGTTGGTGAAGACTTGGAAGCGCTCTAATGAGATGGGCTATTGACGGAGACATCATCGTATACGCTGTCGGCTTCGCCAGCAACGACGACCCCGTTCAGTATGCCCTACGCTCTACTCGCACCGCTGTTGAGAATATCATGCATACTCTCACGGCGGATGCGGTAGACGTTCACCTCACCTTTGGCCCTGATAACTACCGCTTCGACATTGACCCTAACTACAAGGGCAATCGTTCCGGTGCTCCCAAGCCTGTTCACATACAGGCTATACGGGAGTACATGGTTGAGGAGCTGGGAGCTATCATGAACTACGGGCAGGAGGCGGACGATGCAATGGGCATTGCTGCTACCCAACACGGACACGGTATCGCCACACTTGACAAGGATCTGGATGGCGTACCCGGAGTACACTACAACTGGAAGAAGCGTTCAGTCTACTGGGTTAACCCCGAGGCTGCCGATCAATTCTTCTACAAACAGATGCTAACTGGTGACGCCACCGACAACATACAAGGACTGTTCAAACGTACAGGCGTCAAGGCTATGAAGAAAGTAGTAGAGCCGCTGGAGTATATGGATGATCCGGCTGAGATGTACGCCCACGTTAAGCAAGTGTATATGGATGCAGTCGCAGACAAGGTAATGTCCTCAGATGAGAGCGACGTTGACCGCTGGCTACTGCAACAAGGACGCTGCTTATGGATCAGACGCAAGGAGAATGAACTATGGGTCGCACCGTAGAGAAGACACGCAACAACGGGAACTGGTCTGAAGCTAGATACTTTGGCTTCATTCGCTCGGCATTGAGGTCGGCCTTTATGAAATGGCAACCGAAGCACGAGGCCAAGAGGCTATCCAAGCTTGCGTACAACCAGTATGAATGCGCCTCCTGCAAGGGAGTGTTCGCTAACAAGGAGGTGGAGGTAGATCACATAGTCCCAGCGGGATCGCTGAAGACTTACGAAGACCTGCCCGGATTCGTGGAGCGTATGTTCTGTGAGCCGGACGGGTTCCAAGTATTGTGCAAGCCATGCCACCAGCTTAAAACTAATCAAGAGAGAGAGGATCGCAAGCAATGACAGACAGGACAATAGAGAACAAGACACGCATGACTATCGACGGCCAGCGCTACCGCGTCGGTAACCCCAACCACCCACACCATGAGCTGTACTTAGAGGAAGGCATTCAGGCAGTGTATGACATGATGTATAAGGCACCTGCCGACTCCGACATACCTACCCCCGTCGAGTCATTCAACTGCTACGAGACAGAGAAGGGACTGACCCTGTTCGCTGTCGTCATGGCATTTACCCTAGCCATTGGTGGCTTGCTCGCACTCGGAGGTGCAATGTGAAAGACGCAGACTACGAAGCAATCTTCATCTGCCTTATGGGCTTGACTGTCTTTGGCATCCTAGCCTTGGGCGCTTACATGAATGCAGGGAGTGGACTATGAGCGGCCAAGACTTCTTCGTGGCATTCGTAGGGATAGGCATGGGTACGCTCATGCTTGTCAAAGCTTACCTCGCACTGGTTGAATCAGGAGTATTGTAATGAGTAGAGTAGGAATCATTGGCGACACACACTTACCGTTTGAACTGGAGGGATACCTTGACTTCTGTATTGATACCTTTGAAGCGTGGGGCGTGGACACTGTTGTACATATCGGCGACATGTTTGACAATCATAGCCTTAGCTTTCACGATAGTGAGCCTATGCTTCACAATGTTCTGGGCGAGTATGAGTCAGCGTACGAGCTGGCGACTGGTACTCTGCCTTTCCAGAAGCTACGCTCATCGTTGGCAACCATGACCGCATCCCTGCGCGACAGCTTCGGAAGCTAGGCATGGAGCCTTCGATCTTCATGCGTCCCATCGAGGAACTGTTCGGTATGCCCGAAGGCTGGACAGTAGCGGATCAGATTGAGATTGATAACGTACTGTACCACCACGGCGAGACAGCATCAGGCGTTAACGGCTTCCGTAAGGATGCTGAGAAGCGCATGCGATGCACCGTCTCCGGTCACAACCACAGCAACGCAGGCATCTCCGCCACGGCTACCGATCAGGAGCTAGTGTGGGGTATGGGTGTAGGCTGCGGCGTTGACCACAAGCACATGGCATTTGCCTACGGTAAGAACTTCGCCAACAAGCCCATCATCGCATGCGGTGTTGTCATCGACGGCGAACCACACATTGAATACATGAACCTCGGTTCTAAGGTGCGACGCTAATGGATTTCCTAGATGCAATGAATCAGCTTAAGGAACTAGACCCCGACCAGATAGTAGACACGCTAGGTATCTCAGCCGTAGAGTTAGTGGATGCGCTTGAGGACTACATCGTAGATTGGTCTGAGGAGAGGGACGAGATATGAGCGAAGACGAGAAGAAGATATTCAAGTTAGTGAGGAAGGTAGAGGAGGAGGAGAAGCCGGAGGTACGTGGATCTGACGTAGTTCAGGAGGCGGCTGACATGCTGTCCTCACTGGAGGAAGCGGAGGAGTACATGGAGCCAGAGGTTCTAGTCGCTATCTTCTACCCCGGCCAGCCATCAGTAGTTATCAGTGGAGTAGAGGACACCAACCGCGTGTATGTACTCACTGACTTCCTGAAGGCTGAGCTGCAATCCCTCATTGCCTATAAGGATGCAGTCGCCGCTGGCTTAGTAGTGGAGGAGGAAGAGTATGACCCAACGATTCACTGAGGCAGACTGGCAGGCCCACTATGAAAGGATGAATAACTTTATGACTACTAAATCAGATAGGAATCTGCCGTTCACACCTGAGGCAGCTGATGAGAATCGTAGCCTACGCTACAACAATGGTAAGCCCGACTACTCCTTGATCCCGCTGGCTTCAATGAAAGAAGCAGCCAAGGTTCTAGAGTACGGTGCTACTAAGTACGCACGGGACAACTGGAAGCGTCCCACCCACTGGAGTGTGAGCTTTGCTTGCCTCCAACGTCACCTTGCTGCATGGCAGGAGGGCGAAGACAATGATCCTGAGAGCGGACGGAACCATCTGGGACATGCCATGTGTAATATCTTACAGATGCTGCACATGCTAGAGAACCATCCCGAGGAACTGGAGCGATGAACTGGTGCAGTTTCTGGTTCGGCCTTTCGGTTCCTATAATAATAGCAATAGGCGTAGTTGCATACGCCGTATACGAGGATCTTAGATGAATGATTATCAAACCTTTATAGCCATGTCCCGGTATGCCAGATGGATTGAGTACGCTGGCCGCCGCGAGACATGGGCTGAGACATGCTCAAGGTACACGAACTACTGGAAGGAGAAGGGTAAGCTTAGCTCTATGCAAGCTAACACTCTGCGCCAGTACATCGAGAACCTTGAGGTCATGCCCAGTATGCGAGCACTAATGACGGCAGGCCCTGCGCTAGACCGTGACCATGTGGCTGGCTACAACTGTGCTTACTTGTCGCTTGACCATCCCCGTGCGTTCGACGAGACTATGTACATCCTACTTTGTGGGACAGGCGTAGGCTTCAGCTGTGAGCGTGACGAGGTGGCTAAGCTACCGACTGTTGCCGAGGAGTTCCACTCCACCGACAGCGTGATCGTCGTACCGGACAGCAAGGTAGGCTGGGCTAAGAGCTTCAAGCAGCTACTAGCTATGCTCTGGGCAGGCGAGGTGCCGTCGTGGGACGTGAGCAACGTGCGTCCTGCTGGTGCTAAGCTTAAGACGTTCGGCGGTAGGGCATCCGGCCCTGCTCCTCTCGTCTCCCTGTTTGAGTTCACGGTAGCGATGTTCAAGAACGCAGCAGGTCGTAAGCTTACGGATCTGGAGGCACACGATTTAGTGTGTAAGGTTGCAGAGATTGTGGTGGTTGGTGGGGTCAGGCGTTCAGCCCTGATAAGCCTCAGCTCCCCTACCTCTGACAGACTAGCACAGGCTAAGTCAGGTGCATGGTGGAACACGGCAGGTCATAGGGCGCTGGCTAATAACTCAGCATGCTACGACAAGAAGCCCGACTTCCACTTCTTCATGAACCAGTCCAAGGCTTTGTTTGAGTCCTACTCTGGCGAGCGTGGCTTCTTCAATCGTGAGGCTGCTAAGCTAGTGGCGTCCAAGAATGAGCGGCGTGACATCGACCACAAGTTCGGCTGTAACCCATGCAGTGAGATCCTGCTTAGGCCAGCTGAGTTCTGTAATCTATCTGAGGTAGTGGTACGTCCGGGCGATAGTCTGGCTGAGCTGCTGGATAAGGTAGATGCTGCGACCATCTTCGGTACGCTGCAAGCTAGCCTTACAGACTTCCGCTATCTGCGTAAGGTGTGGAAGAATAACTGTGAGGAGGAGGCGCTGCTTGGCGTCAGTCTGACAGGCATCATGGATCACCCTGTGCTCAACGGTAGCGAGGGAGATGATGAGCTGGTCAAGTGGCTGACAGAGATGCGTGAGCATGCCATACGGGTGAACAAGAAGTGGGCTAAGCAGCTGAAGATACAACCTGCTGCTGCCATCACCTGCGTCAAGCCTAGTGGTACTGTCAGTCAGCTAGCCCTCTGCTCCTCTGGGATACACCCAGCGTACAGTAGGTACTACACACGGACAGTACGACAGGACAACAAAGATCCAATGACTACGTTCATGCAGGATCAAGGTGTGCCTAACGAACCATGCGTCATGAAGCCCGACACCACCACCATCTTCAGCTTCCCTATCAAGGTAGCGGATACGGCTGTGACTAGGGACGAGCAGGATGCATTGGAGCAGCTGAGACTATGGAAGATATATCAAGAGGCGTGGTGTGAGCATAAGCCCAGCATCACCGTCTACTATACCGACGACAACTTCTTAGGAATGATGCAGTGGGTGTGGGAGAATTGGGATATCATGAGTGGTGTGAGCATGCTTCCGTATGACAACGGTACGTACCAACAGGCACCGTACCAGCAAACAGATAGCCATGCTTACGAGCTGGCCGTCGAGGAATTCCCCGAGGTTGATTGGAGTTTGTTCCCTGCTTATGAGGTAGAGGACACTACGACAGGGAGCCAAGAGCTAGCTTGCTCTGGCGGGGTATGTGAAATAGTAGGGAGTGCTGAATGAGACTAAAGGAAACGTCGTACGAGGATGGCTTTGCCCAGTGGTTTGAGCAGCAGGGTGCAACCATCCGCATCCACACTAATAAGTGCTGGGAAGAGTTAGACTTGCACATGAAGAACTACTACACTGAACGCGCGGAGGAATACTTCCGCGTTCGTCATCACACAGACTTAGGGAGGATCGTGAATGAGATTGTATAGGTTCACTAACGAACACGGGCAGGACGCCGCTGTTAATCTAGACGAAGTAGGAGACATGCACCAAGACGGTAAGGATGTCTACATAAGATGGGGTGCGTCGTACCAAGAGACTACGCGAATCCCTAACATAACTATCGAAGAGCTAATTACACAACTAGGAGAAACACAATGAAGAATGCAATCATCGCAGCATCAGTAGCAATCGCAGCAGTAGCCATGAACGTACCCGCAGCTGAGTTATACACAGCAGACGGTGACGTTATCAATGTACCTGAAGGCTCAAGCGTTTACATCAGTGACGCGCCAGTCTTTAAGTTCACCCGCTTCGAACCAGAAGGCTTCGACCTCCGCCCTCTCTCTCCAGCCGTAGTGGTTGAAGAGGTATGTGTGGACGGCGGCTTCACCTTTGGCGGCAGCTCTGAAGTCTGCACCGAAGAGGTAGTCGTTGAGGAAGAAGAGGCTGAAGAATGTGACGCCTTTACCTTCGGCGGCTCTGGCTGCTAACGACCACGTAGCGCGGCGAAGCTGTCGCGTAACGCTCGGGCAAATCCTATCATCATCTCAGACGGTGATGGGATAGCCCAACCTGCGAGCAGGACTAGAAGCAGCAACTCATGTATCTCTAGTCCTGCCTCGTTTATCACTTGGCCTACTGGCCCCTCGAAAGTTTCCTTCGTATCACCACCCTCCACTGAGACAGCCGTGTTGGCGTTCTGAGCAACGCTATCGCTACCCTCTGTCTTGGCCTGTCCTACATTGGCATCTACCTCCAGCGCCTTCTCAGGCCCTAACACGGTAGCCTTCGCCGCAGACTTCACTACATCTAACGCACTACACCCCGTCGTCGCTATCGAGACGAGCAACAACAGGCTCCATATGTATGTGCTCTTCCTTGTTAATGTAAGCCTCAAGGTAAATCCCTCCCATAGCTAGGCATACAGTAAAGGCAGCGGAGACTAACATCCCCGCCAACCTGTCCTGCTTATCAAAGCGATTCATTATCGCCAGTAGTCTGTCATCGCTATTCTGTTTGACGTGCTGAATGCCCGCTTCTAGTACAGCTAGTCGATACTCGATCTTCACTCTCTCCTCCTCATTCACCTCACGCTCTCCCTGCGTTAATCCATCATCTGTGAAAACTGCTTATATGCAGGCAGCTCCGTTATAACACCCATCAATGCTTCAGGGTCTTTGTCTATTATAGCTGTGCCAATAGAAGCAGCAGCCTGTTCAGTCATGCCTCCCGGAGGAGCCAGTGCTTTAGCCATGTGCTCTATGTACGAGCCATCCCTGATCGTCTGCATGTTCTGGTTGCGCTGGTACTGACTACCTACACCAAGCGTGTTGAATGTAGCAGGGCCGAGCAGCGAGTCCATCATAGACCACGCGAACTCTTCAGTCGAAGCCTCATAGTCCTCGTTACCAGCTATCTCGTTACAGCCCACGCTAACCACACCAACAAGGA
>JAOJBS010000043.1:0-8474 GCA_028228615.1 Pseudomonadales bacterium
GGCGTTTTGTAGTTTGGCCCCCTTTCATGCAAAAGGTTTGCTTGAGGAGGTGCGCTAAGAATACGTTATAAATAAGCTTAATATAACAATGAGTTACGGGATTAATATAAATTTACCCGCAACATCGTTTGACTCCAATCTTCGATGCGCTTCGGCGCCATCTTGCAATTGATAGGTTGTATCTATGGACGAATCAAAGTCCTGGCTGCAGTACTTTTGCCAGACTTCAGCGAACTCATCGTATCTGTACGGGTCGGATCCTAAGATTTGAATGCCCATATGAAACATGAAGCCAAGGGAGGGAATGGCTGCCTCGTCTCCTGAGGTGTTGCCGCAATTGACCAAGCGGCCTCGGGGCGCCAAGGCGAACATTGAGGGCGCCCACAAGGCTGCACCGACGTGGTCAAACACCATATCAACGCCGCGACCATTTGTTTGCTCTTTGCTCCATTGCGCAATTTCGGTGGTGCGGTTTGTCACTGCTGCAGTTGCGCCAGCTTGTAGTGCGCGTTGGCACTTTGTCTCACTGCTTGCCGTTGCATATACGTCTACGCCTGCAGCGCGTGCCAGTTGGATGGCCGCTAAAGAAACGCCGCTGGCACCAGCGTGGACAAGTAAGGTTTCTCCGGCGCGCAAATTACCAACATCGAATAAAGCGTGGTGCGCTGTCATCCAGGCGGTAGGGAAGGCTGCTGCATGGGCGAAAGACATTGCCTCAGGCATGAGGTGTATGTGGCTGGCTGGCGCCACACAGAGTTCGGCGTAGCCTCCGGCCACTGTAGCGCCTATGACATCGAGGTTGCCGTATAGGTCGCCATTGCCGTGAAGGCTTGATGAGGCGGGCACTTCCGACATGGAGGGGTCGACAACGACCCTGTCGCCTATGGCGATCGTGAGTCCTCTAGAGTTTGCTATTTGCGCCGCCTCTTCGCCCAGCGCAACTATTTCGCCAGCCAAGTCCATGCCGGGAATGTTTGGCAAAGAAAAGTTTGGCAGTGTGAACCAGCCGTTACGTTGAGCCACATCCACCCGGTTCACGCCGGTTGCTCGCACCCGGATAAGGGCATCGCCTTTGCCGAAAGCCGGATCCGCTACGTCGGTAAAGGTCAGGACGCTTGGGCTACCGTGTTCTGAGTAAGTAAGAGCTTTCATTTTTTTGTATCTTTTTGTTTGGCTGATTCGCGTGCCGGAAGGATAGCGAGCAATGGCCAATGAATAAACGTCTGCTTAGGTTTGCAGGCAAAACAATCGCCTTTGTGATGCTGTGGCTTGGGTAGGTTTGTGCCTATAATTTTCTTAAGATTTGAAAATAAAAATAAAAATGAATATAAACAACATATTAAGAGATATAATTATAAAAAATATTAAGTATGGGGTGGGTTTTTCGCGTTAGTGATTCACTTTAAGGTTCATTGCAGTGTCCCTTAGCTGCTGAAGCACTCGGCTTCAACGTCGCTGGGGCAGATCTTTGTAGGGCGCTGAGCAAGCGCTTCCGCACTACTCGAAACGTCTTTGCTCTGAGTAAGGTTTTGGGGTAGCTGTGAAGTGGTAACTCATTGCTAAATCATTGCAGTTTTTACCAAAGTAACATGTACTTCGAAACGCCAAAATGGCATTGTGCCCGTGTAATTTAGCTTCCTGCTCTCCCGTTCGGCGAAGTCCGTTTTTATTGGATTCCTGCGTAATTTTTGTTGCGGCTACGGATCTTTTCAGACTTCCTGTGCAACGGTTAAAGCATGAGGTGGTGTTGGATTAACTTGTGATTTTGAGGACTAAATGGCAGATCAAATTGAATTTATAGATGGCTTTTTCGCCAAGGCGCCGCGAGCCAATGCGCCGGATTTTGTGAAGGCGAACATCAGTATTAAGCGCGAGGAAATGATTCGCTGGTTGTCTGCTAAAGACGACGAATGGGTGAATATAGATGTGAAAGAAGCGCGCTCAGGTAAGTGGTACGCCTCGGTAGATAACTGGAAGCCAAATACAGCTGCCGGCGGTAATCCACAAAATGCGGGTCCGAGTCCTGCGGGAGACAGCGCCTTCAGTGATGGTTCGCCCATGCCAGCGCCGCCGCCGCCAATCACAAACTTTGACGACATGGATGACGATATTCCGTTCTAGTTGTCCCAATAGGTGCGTTTATCCAGCATTGAATGCGTTTGGATGATTCACATCCAAACGCGCAGCTCTTTTTAAAGCAGGTCACTTTTTAAAGCAGGTCACTTTTTAAAGCAGGTCACTGGCTACCCCTTTCCTAGGCCAACCGGTTCGCTAGTCATCAAACACCCGCTTCAACAGGTTCGTGGGTGCAGCTTAAAACCTTAAACGCGCCCCAAAGCCCACAAAAAAGAAAGTTCGAAAAGCCGCCGTTATAACGCCAGTTATAGCCCCAATACCAATTTCGCCATGATATTGCGTTGTACTTCATTACTGCCGCCAGCAATGGAGGACGCGCGTAAATTGAAGTACTGTGAAAACGTCGCCAGCCCAGCTTCTGGACCGACCGCTGTGTGATTATTGCCAACTGTGCGGGCCTCAGGTTGGTGTACCGCTGCATGGTAGCCAAGGGCCTCGGTCGCCAGTTCGGTAATGTATTGTCCTAGGTCTGCGCCCAGTGTTTTCATGATAGAAGATTCAGGCCCTGGATTTTGTCCCTTGGACAAAGCCGCCATAATGCGAAATTCTGTGAATTGAATGGCTTCAAGCCTCACTTCTACCTCATCTAATTTGCGTGCAAAATTGGACTCTGCTGCGAGATTTGAGCCTTCCCATGGTATTTCCTGCGCTAGGTTACGTAATCTCTTAAGGGCAATCTTACGGCTGGCGGTGCCGCCACCGCCGCGCTCAAACTCCAAAAGGTACTTGGCCACTGACCAGCCTTTATGCTCCTGGCCTACGATATTCGATTTAGCCACCCGGACGTTTTCAAAGAACACCTGGTTAACCTCATGGGTGCCAGAGGCAAAAATAATGGGCTCTACTTTTATGCCCGGACTGTCCATGTCTAAGAGCAAAAAGGTAATGCCGTCTTGCGGTTTGCCGCTGTCATCGCTGCGTACTAAGAGAAACATGCGGTTGGCGTAGTGGGCGTGGGAGGTCCATATCTTGCTGCCATTTAGGATGTAGTCATCGCCATCGCTGGTGGCCTTAAGTTTCAGGCTGGCAAGGTCAGACCCTGAACCTGGCTCGGAGTAGCCTTGGCAGTAGTAGTCCTCGCCCGACAGTATTCTCGGCAGCAGTTCCTTTTTCTGGGCATCGCTGCCACAGCCGATAAGCATAGGTCCGCACATGCCCACACTCATGGGCGCCAAGTTTGGTGCATCTGCCTGAGCGGTCTCTATTGACCAAATGTATCGCTGCATTAAATCCCAGCCGGTGCCGCCATATTCTTTAGGCCAAGCGGGTGCCACCCAACCTTTGCGGTGGAGAATTTTATGCCAAGCAATGTTGTGTTCGTAATCAAGAAAGAGGCCTGGGCACATGCGCTGTGCGGTGCGCAGATCATCGGTTAAAGATTCGTCCAAAAAAGTGCGTACTTCGTCGCGAAATTTTTCGTACTCTGGGCTGAAACTGATATTCATTATTATTTTCCTCAATTGTTCTACAAGATCCGCTGAGCCAGTAACGGACCTTTTTACAAATCGTTGTACAGACTTTCCTACAAACCAAGCTCGGCTTTTACCCTGGGCACTACCTGAGTAAACAAGCGCTCTAAACTGGCAGACATATCATCTGCGCGCATGCCCGGGGGCACGGCCATAGATACAATATCGGTAATGCCGAAATCGGTGATGAATTTTTTCAGCTCTGCCACGCAATGGTCCACGTCGCCCACTATCCAAGTTTGGGGGACCTGTTCGCCTTTTTCGCCAAAGCCTTCGCCGCTTTCTTTATAGAATTTTCGGTACAGCTCCATGCGGTAGCGTTCTGACTGACGCACTGGGAGCCAATCCTTGCCTTGGTCGTCGGTAACTAAAATGCTGCGGATAATGCCCACCCTATAGTCACTTGGGTTGCGTTGACTGTTCTTTAACGCATCCACCCAAGGGTCAAATGAGCGTTTTTTCAGTCCTTGGGGTAAGAAGTTGGTGTTGTAGTGGGCGGCTCTTGCCGCGCCGGCTTCGGACATTGCTGCCAGCCATAGAGGAGGGCCGCCTTCCTGCACGTATCCAGGGGCGATTTTTACGTCTTCAAACTGATAGCGCTTACCTTGGTAACTAAAGCGCTCACCGCTGAAGCAGTGTTGTAGCACTTCTATGCCCTCGTTCATCAATGACAGTCTGCGGGCTACGGGGAAGCCAAAACCTTTGAACTCATGGGGGGCATAGCCCATGCCAAGGCCTACCTCAACCCGGCCACCGGACAGGTTATCAAGCACTGCGAGATCCTCGGCAAGGCGAATAGGGTGGTTAAATGGCATGAGGCAAATATTAGTACCGAAACACACATTCTTGGTCACCGCCGACATTGCCCCAGCTACTGGAATCCAGCTAGGCAAGTAGCCGTCTTCAACAAAGTGGTGCTCGGTGAACCAAACGAGGTCCGCCCCTATTTGGTCAAGCCACTGCACTTGAGACATGATTTCTTGGTAAAGGTATTGATGGCTGACGCCGGAGTCTGGCGGATTACGAAAGTCGTAACAAACGCCAACCCGCAAATTCTTGCGCTGCTTTTTGTTTGTCGCTAAATCTGTATCCGGCATAAGTCCTCCCCAAGACTAAGTTTTCCCTTAGTCCAAGACTATAAGACTTGCCGGGCTTCGTGAAGCCTCTCCAGCGCGCTCTTAATCGCTTGTTGGCATTGCAATCAATAGCGCTGCAGTAGCGTTTGCAGAGGCCCATTAATCACTTGGTTGATGGCCGCCTGTTGGTGCGGATATAGATTTTGATTGGCAACAAATTCGGTGCCAGCGTAGGGGTCTTTAACCCCGCTACTTATCCCAGCAAGGGTATCTATCACGGCAATACCACATAGCGGCACGTAGAAATCCGAATAGCCCCCTTCATGGTTGGCGACTATTTTGCCGCCACACAGCTCATCCGCTGCTTGCATGATTTTCTGGGTCATAGTGCGAAAGTGGTTGGCCACCAGTAGCATGTGACTTAAGGGGTCGAAATAACAGGCGTCATAACCGCAGGCGATAACAATGAGGTCGGGTTTGAATGCATGTAGGGCAGGCAACACCACATCGTCTAGTGCAGCAAGGTAAGCGCCGCCGCCGCTGCCTGCGGGCAGTGGAATATTAATGTTATGTCCGTGGCCTGCATTTTCGCCTTGTTCGCCAATGGTGCCCAAATTAACCGGGTAGAGCATTTCTTGGTGAATGGACATAGTGAGCACGTCAGCAGAATCATAAAAGGCTTGTTGGGTGCCGTTACCGTGATGCACGTCCCAATCGATCACCGCCACGCGCTGGACCAACTTGTCTGCTTGGGCCTGCATAATCGCCAGTCCAATGTTGTTAAAAATACAGAAGCCGCGACCTTTATCTCGTTCCGCATGGTGGCCGGGAGGGCGGGTCAGGGCGTAGGCGTTGTCGATCTCGCTTTTGCATACGGCAGCCACAGCAGCGCAAGTACCGCCCACGGCCAATTTTGCGATCTCGGCGGAGCCTGAGCCGATCAATGCAGACTCGCCAGCATCACCGCCGCGGCTGTCGCTGAGTTCCTGCACGAGGTTAATGTACTCAAGTGTGTGGAAGCGCTCTAGCGTTTCATTGCTGGCCATTTCATGGCCCAGTGATTTTAGTTGTGGCGTCACACCATAGGCATCCAACAAGTTTTTCAGCTTTCTTTTGGTCTCGGCATTTTCTAGGTGCATGCCTGGCTGAAAGGCCCCCTTGGAGGGCTGTACACCAATGGCTGAACCATTGTCGTGCCACATGTAGCGCTCGTTCCAAATAAACCCCGTTGTCATAATTTGCTGTCCATAGGTGTGTATAAGTGTTCGCTTGTAACCGCAGCTGGGGTTAATTATCCGCGTTCGCCGCTAAAATCTGCTGTTGTTTTTGCGAGGAATGCTTTGGCACCCGCTTGCATGTTTTTTGGAATGAGTACGGCTTGGTGTGTCATCTCTAAATCTAACTGATCGCTAAAGGTATTGTGAATAGCCGCATCAATTGTTTGTCTAGTCCGCGTCACTGCGCTGGGCGAAGAGCGTTTTAGTACCGCCGCAATTTCAGCTACTCGCGCGTCTAGTGTGCTGTCTTCAACGGCATCCCAAATCATGCCCCACTGCAACGCTTGTTCTGCGCCGACTCTGTCGCCCAGCAATGTAATGCCCAGTGCTCTCGCTCTGCCAACACGCAGAGGAATGCTCCAGGTGGCGCCCATATCGGGAACAATGCCTAGGTTGGGTCCAAAGGTAGCAACAAAAAACGCTGAGTGGGCGGCAACAGTTATGTCGCAAGCTAAGGCCAAGCCAAATCCGCCGCCTGCTGCCGGTCCGTTGATCCGAGCGATAGTCGGCACAGGGCAGTCCATCAGTGCGCGCATGGCGGTATTGAAGTCGTCACCTTGTTTGCTTTCGTCTGTGACCGGCTTTTTTGGCTCTGCGGCTTGCACCAAATCTGCGCCTGCACAAAAACCTCTGCCGTTGCCTGTGAGTATAACAACTCTTATAGCTTCGTTACTCCTTACGACTTCCAGTGCTTGGGAAATGCCACGCATCAACTCGTTGGTCATGGCGTTCATGGCCTCTGGTCGATTAAGTGTGATGGTTGCGACGCCGTCCTCTTGAGTCAGTAGTACCGTATTTGTATTGAGCATATTTTTCCCTTTTCAATAAGCTTGGCTCTTTGGCCTTTTGTTGTCTGTTTTTTTAGCTAAATAGTGGTCGCCAGCGCGCCTGCAATGGTGACCAATACGCTGCCCCATAAGATGTCTAACTGCCAGCCAAAGCGGTTGATTGTTTGACTCACGCGGGAGATGGAAACCAAAAAGGCCATGGATAAGTACCAAAGTGCATCTATTACTCCGGCGAGCGAAGCCATAGACCATTGCAATACTAGGCTTTGCCCCGGATGTAAAAATTGGCTGAATACAGCCAAAAAGAACAGTGCAATTTTTGGATTTAGAAATACGATGAGAAAGCCTTTGCTGGCGTGGGACCAAATGCTGTTGCTTTCCACTAGCTGTCCGTCTCGTATCTCAGAGTTTAAATCTGCCCCTGCTTCAGAGTCTAACTTAACGCTTAAGGCTGCATTAGGGCGGTTGTTCCAACCGGCCATAATCATTTTTGCGCCTAGGTATAGCAGCAGTAGGCAACCGCCAACCTGTAACACTTGAAACCCACGCTCCGAGGCAAACAGAATCGAGCTTATGCCCGTGCTTACCAGCAAGGCGTAAAACCCCACCCCAATGCCATGGGCTAGGCTTTGAACAATGCCGGGTAGGCGACCCTGTTTGGTCGCAGTGTTAATGACTAAGGCGAGGCTTGCTCCGGGTGTGGCTGCCCCTGCGAGAAGTGTGATTGCCAGCAGTGCCCATTGGGTTGCCGTCACTGCGCACTGCGTCCTGTTTGCATACTCGCTAGTCGTCCCAACCAACCATTTTTCGCTGACTCGCATTGAGTGTTGGTACTGGCGGCAGTTTGTACTTGTTTTTCTCAGCAGCTATGAGATCAGGAAATTCATCCGCGTTAATGAACCGGTCGCTCCAATTGGTGGTGGAGGTAAGGGTGTTAACTGCCTGCTTTCGCATGGCAATAACGTCGGCATTAGATTTTGCTTTAGGCATCATACAAATGAGGCTTGCCGCACGAAATAATTCTCGATCGTCGCTGGGCTGCTCTAAGCCAGGGCTGCTGCAATGAATGGTTCTAGAGTCCCAAAGCATCATATCGCCGGCTTCCATATGGCAAATGATTGGCTGGGTGTCTGCCAATTGCGGGTCATCCTTAGGGAACCTGAAGTGGTCAATTTTAGGGTGGATACGGCTCAGCCGTTCTGCGTATTGGTCAGGTATATTTGCAAAACGTTTGTGACTGCCGGGGACCATGACATTGCCGCCAGTAGCCGGCGAAGAGGGTAAAAGGTTCACTAAGCCTTGTACACAATGTTTGCCCGGACGCCCGATAGGGTGCTGATCAATATGCATCCAACTTGGGCCTTTGTTGGTCCGCCAGTTTTCGTTATATGTCCAAGGCCGCCATAACGCCATGCCATCAAAACTGACCAGTAATTCGTCGTCGTCCCATACCGCCGCAAAGGCCTCTTTCACTGCGGGAACATCTCTGATGTACCACTGGGCTGCGCTGTGGCCTATGCCATGACCGGGCAAAATACCGCCGTGTACAGCCGTAGGCCAACGATCATTGTCCCAAGTATCCCTATTGTTTCTGTCAATGCCGGTTTCTAGCCCTTCCAAGTAGTCCCACATAAGGCTCAATGCTTCAGTGGTTTGTTCGCCAGTTAACGCGTTTGCGATGACCACATAGCCATGCTCTTCCAAGTAGCTTACGCCTTCAGAATCGCC
>JAOJBS010000044.1:0-8266 GCA_028228615.1 Pseudomonadales bacterium
CGAACCCCACGTGCGCGTACCATGCACAGAAGGTTGGTGTATCTTTTTTAGCGCCCTAATCAGTTTATGCTTTTCAGTCAGCAAAAAGATGCCGTACACGTAGTCAACATTCGATTCCGGCAGTCGCTGGAGCTTGGGCATATGGGGTCTTAATTTGGGTTTAACTTTCGTTTAATTGGGCAGCGCGGCCCTGCAGCGGGAGTTTAACTTTCAATCCTTAAGACCGGAAGCATTGCCCGGGTTTTTTCGGTTTTATTGGGCACATTGTGCGCTTTTCAGCGTGATTGCCAGCCATTAGGACAATGGGCTGCCACTGAATCACCCAAATGTGACCCGACCCAACATAAACCATTAAGTTTTAAGCCATTTCACGGACAATTCATCAAGAAAAGCGTACCTTCTCCTCTGTGGGTCGCATCGCGTCGAAACAGGTTAACTATTGTACAACCTAGACCTAATTGCAGTTTCGGCACTTGTCCCCACTTACCAGTTGTAGGTTGTTTGATTTACTTGGACATTGCTCGGGATGTAACATAAGCCGCCTCTGTAGAACGCCATTTGCACTTCCGTTTACGGAACAAAGCAAGGCGGAAAGTAGGGCAAAAAGCACGGCAAAAAACTCTACAGTACTTAAACGAAGTACTAAGACCTAAAGCAGCCACCCTAAGACCTTTTCAAATCAGGAGACACAGTGAGTCAGACCTCTGTAGATGATCTAGTCGAAGCCCGCAGCGAATACAGTGCTGGGTTCGTCACCGATATCGAGTCCGATACCCTAGCACCCGGGTTGGATGAAGATACCGTGCGTTTTATTTCTGCACGCAAAGACGAACCACAATGGCTCACAGACTGGCGGCTAAAGGCCTTCGCTCACTGGAAAACCATGCCCGAACCGACATGGGCTCACGTGCACTATCCGCCCATAAAATTTCAAGACATTTCCTACTACTCAGCGCCTAAGAGTCAGGCTGACGGCCCACAGTCGCTCGACGAGGTAGATCCTGAGTTACTTCGCACTTATGAAAAACTTGGCATCCCTCTGCATGAGCAAGCTGTACTGGCGGGCGTGGTTAATGCCAATGTGCCCCAGACGCCGAACATGGGCTCAAATGTTGCCGTAGATGTTGTTTTTGACAGTGTCTCTATCGCCACCACCTTCAAAGAAAAATTAGCTGAAGCCGGGGTGATTTTTTGCCCTATTTCCGAAGCCGTGCACAGCCACCCAGAACTCATCCAAAAATATTTGGGCAGCGTTATTCCGCAAAAAGATAACTTTTATGCAGCACTGAACTCAGCGGTATTCAGCGACGGCTCATTTGTCTATATCCCTAAGGGCGTACGTTGCCCTATGGAGTTATCTACTTACTTCCGCATTAACGAACGCAATACAGGCCAATTTGAACGCACCCTAATCATTGCCGACGCAGGCTCACATGTGAGCTACCTAGAGGGCTGCACTGCGCCAATGCGCGACGAAAACCAACTCCACGCTGCCGTGGTTGAATTGGTCGCGTTAGAAGACGCAGAGATCAAGTACTCAACTGTGCAAAATTGGTATCCGGGCGACGAGAACGGCAAAGGCGGCATATATAACTTTGTCACCAAGCGCGGATTATGCGGTGGCGCTCGCTCGAAAATTTCTTGGACTCAGGTAGAAACTGGTTCTGCCATTACTTGGAAATACCCAAGCGTGGTACTGCGCGGCGACGACTCCGTTGGTGAGTTCTATTCAGTCGCCCTGACAAACAATCGCCAGCAAGCCGATACCGGCACTAAGATGATCCACATGGGTAAGAACACCAAAAGCACCATTGTCTCCAAAGGCATCAGTGCAGGGTTCAGCGAAAACTGTTATCGGGGCTTGGTGCGCATATCGCCAACGGCTGAGAACGCGCGCAACTTCACCCAATGTGACTCTTTGCTGATCGGTGGCCAATGTGGCGCGCACACGTTCCCTTATATCGAGAACAAAAACAACTCAGCCATCATTGAGCACGAAGCCAGCACCTCAAAGGTCAGCGATGATCAGCTGTTTGCCTGCCAGCAGCGCGGCATAGACAGTGAGAAAGCCGTGGGCATGATCGTTAACGGGTTTTGTAAAGAGGTATTCCGAGAATTACCCATGGAATTTGCAGTGGAAGCAGGAAAACTGTTAGAAGTCAGCTTAGAAGGAGCCGTAGGATGAGTTTATTAGAAGTAACAAACCTACACGCAACCGTTGGCGCTCAAGATCAACAAAAAGCCATTCTTAAAGGCTTGAACATCAGTGTTAATCCAGGCGAAGTCCACGCAATTATGGGGCCCAATGGTTCTGGCAAATCAACGCTTGCCAATGTTTTGTCAGGAAAACCCGGCTACACAGTCACCGATGGCACCCTGACTCTGGCTGATACAGATCTAACAGAACTGGAACCTCACGAGCGCGCGCAGCTTGGACTATTTCTGGCCTTTCAATACCCGGTAGAAATTCCCGGCGTTTCAAATATGGAATTCCTTAAGGCCAGTGTCGACTCGTTGGCCAGAGCACGCGGCGAAGAACAGCCCAATACCGCAGCATTTATAAAGCAGGTCCGGTTACTTGCAACATCCGTTGACCTAGACCCGCAGTTCCTCAAGCGTGGGGTTAATGAGGGGTTCAGTGGCGGCGAGAAGAAACGTAATGAAATCATGCAGTTACTTCTGTTAGAACCAAAACTCGCCATCCTCGACGAAACCGACTCAGGCCTAGACATTGATGCGCTGCAAGTTGTGGCAGAGGGCGTGAACAGATACAAGAATGAACATAACGGCGTAGTGCTCATCACCCACTACCAGCGCTTGCTTGACTACATAGTGCCTGACTTTGTGCACGTTCTAGCTGACGGCAAAATCATTCAATCTGGAGATAAGTCTCTGGCATTAGAATTAGAAGATAAGGGCTACGCATGGCTGACCTAAGCCTTCCGCAAGCGGTTACCCTACCCAACTACTTTTCGCAGGGCGACCTCGCCCTGCCTGCTCAAATACTAGACAGTAAAGATGTGCCCAGCGCATTGTCTGCCGCACTGAACAGTACCCTGCATAGAGAACGGTGGAAATATTCTAAAACCGCCCCGGTCTTAGAAGGTCTTGCCAACGCTATGAACCTACCAACTATTGTTGGCGGCGAGCAGGCTGGCGTTCAAATCAGCCAAGCACCACAACAAAACCTCAGCTTTGGCTTTGACCTGTCTCAGGCCCCTGAGGCCTTTGCACGACTTTGCTACGCTCAGGAGGCAATGTTCATCCATATTGACAAGGCTCTAGATGCGCCGCTGGAAATTCATCACGCGGACAGCACTGTCCCCGTACTATTGAGCCTTGGGGCAAATGCCGAAGCGACCTTGTTAGAGAATTTTACTGGTAACTTACAGCCGCAGAATACGCTGTGGATTAGCCTAGCAGAAGGCAGTCATCTCAAGCACTCACGCAACAGTCTTGAAGCCGCACACCTACACTGGCAGTACCTTGCCGTAGATATTGGTAAGAATGCAGATTACCTGCTGAACAATCACGCGGCAGGCGCGGGTCTACGCAGACAAGACATTCATATCCGTGTGTCAGGCCAGGGTGCCAATGCCGAATTGATCAGCGCAGCCATGATTAGTGGCAAGTTAGCCCTAGACCAGCAAGTCACGCTAGAGCATTTAGTCGCTAACGGCAAAAGTAAGCAAGTTGTGCACAACATTGTTGCAGATGGCGGCAAATGTACTTTCAATGGCCGCATTCATATTCGCGAAGGCGCCAATGGCACTGATGCGACGCTGGCCAACAAAAATTTAGGTTTAGGTAAAAACGCCACCATCAATACCAAACCTGAGCTAGAAATTTATACAGATGATGTCACATGCGCTCATGGCGCGACCATTGGACAGCTCAGCGACCAAGAACTTTTCTACTTAACTAGCCGCGGCATTAGTCCAGAATCTGCCCAAGCGTTACTCAGCGAAGGTTTTTTACGCCAGTGCACTCAAGGCCCTCTTGCAGAGGCAGCACTACCCATATTGATCAATGCCATCAAGCAGGAGCAAGGCGTTTGAGTATTCGTAAAGATTTTCCAATATTGGCCAGACAGAGCCGCGGTAAATCGTTGGTCTATTTGGACAACGGCGCAACAACACAGAAGCCCCAAGTTGTCATAGACGCCATAGATCAGTACTACCAACGGCATAACTCTAACGTGCACCGCGCGGCGCATGAACTGGCGGAAGAGGCTACCCAGATGATGGAATCTGGTAGAAGTCTGTGCCAAGCATTCATCAACGCTGAGAGCCGTAAAGAAATTATTTTTACGCGCGGCACCACTGAGGCCATAAACCTAGTGGCTAACATTCTCACCCAGAGAATAAAGCCGGGCCAAGATATTCTGATTACAGAATTAGAACATCACTCCAATATTGTGCCTTGGCAAATGCTTGCCGAGAGAACGGGTGCCAACATAAAAGCGGTGGCTATTACCGACGAGGGCGAGCTAGACCTTAATGACGCAGCAGCAAAGCTGACGAAAAATACTGCGCTGTTTGCCTTCACCCATGTTTCTAATGGGTTAGGCACAATCAACCCTGCTAAAGTATTGATCAAAATGGCCCAAGACGTAGGCGCGCTGACGCTGGTCGACGGTGCTCAGGCGATTTTACACCTGCCCGTGGACGTGCAAGACCTAGAGTGCGACTTCTACGTATTTTCAGGACATAAACTTTATGCGCCCACCGGCATAGGCGTGTTGTATGGTCGTGAAGCGTTGCTTGAAGCACTGCCCCCGTGGCAAGGTGGCGGCGAGATGATTGAACACGTCACACTGACCTCCAGCACCTATCAGTCCGCACCCTACAAGTTTGAAGCCGGCACACCTAACATTGCTGGCGCCATTGGTCTTGGCGCAGCCATCACCTACCTTCAACAGCAGCCTATCGCGGAGCTTGTTGCGGCAGAGGACGCGCTGGTTAGTAGAGCTTTATCTGGTTTGCAGCAGATTGATGGGTTCAGACTCATTGGTGAGCCAGCTAAGCGTTCAGCGGTGATTTCGTTTTTACTTGAAGGCAGCCATCCCAACGATGTGGGCACCCTACTTGACCAGCAAGGAATTGCGGTACGCTCCGGGCATCATTGCAACATGCCCCTGATGACCCGACTAGAAATTCCCGGCACTGTGAGAGCCTCGTTTAGTTTGTATAACAATGACGAGGACGTCGATAGGTTAATTGCAGGGGTGAGCAAGGCGACTACTTTTCTCTAGCCACCAACACCAAAAGCTTGAGCCGAAGGCTGGCGTCAAAGACGCTCTCTGACAGGACCCTCACTTGCATTTTGCGCGCAAATAGAGAATAAACGATCTTAGTTGGCAGATAACCGATACAAATATTATGAATACACACATTACCGTTTCGCCCACAGCATGCGATCACATTCGCAAGCAAGTTGAACTGACACGCTCGCGCTTTTTACGCCTTGGCGTGAAAGAAAGCGGGTGCAATGGCTATATGTATACGCTGGATTTTTTGGAAGATACTTTATCTGACGACATCCAAGTTGAAGTGGCTGATGGCGTAAATATTTGCATTCACCAAGAAGATGTCGCGTTAGTCACGGGCACAGAAATCGATATGGTGACCCAAGGTTTGAACTCCGCACTGGTCTTCAAAAACTCTAATGCCCAAAGCTATTGCGGCTGCGGAGAAAGTTTTGCGCTGTCTGACCAAGATACCAATGGTGGTGGGGGTGGTGAAAACTCAGCTAGCGTATCCGACCTCGCCACTGACGCCACAGCGCAGACATAGCTGTGGAGCGGCGTATTGTTACAACCACTCGCGAGTGCGCAGCGCGCTTGGTCCCTACCGGCGACCCGGTAACCATTCCCTCTGGCGCATTTATCACACTGACCCAATCATTGGGCGGCACATTCACCGTTATCCTCAATGGCAACATGGCGCGTATTGCCGGCATGGATGCTGACGCCATTGGCCTACAAATAGAACCTTTAGAATTCCCTGCATCTGCAACTGGCACGGATACAGTGGATGAAGAACACGTGTGGCATGCCCTACGCTCAGTATTTGACCCAGAAATACCCGTCAATATTGCAGACCTCGGTCTTATCTACGGTGTTAAAACCCATAACGGACGCGTTGACATTGAAATGACGTTAACTGCACCAGGCTGCGGTATGGGCCCAGTGCTTGTTGAAGAAGTCAAAGATCGCGTCATGCAGGCACCTTGCGTTAATGCGGTGGGAGTAGAACTGGTCTTCGACCCACCTTGGTCCCGAGAAATGATGAGCGAAGAAGCACAGCTAGAATTAGGAGTTTTCTGAACCAATGGCCGTAAGCATGGACCTAGAAGAGCTTAAAGAGACCTTTAGTTTTTTTGACGATTGGGAAGATAAATACAGATTTATCATAGACTTAGGCAAAGACCTGACCCCTTTAGCAGATGCTGACAAAACCGAGGCAAACCTTATTCGTGGCTGCCAAAGCCAAGTCTGGCTGACCCACCAACTGTCAGATGGCAAGCTGCACTTCCAGCTAGACAGCGACGCGCACATTGTCAGGGGCCTGGGCGCCGTAGTGCTCATTGCCTCAAATAATCAAAGCCCGGAGCAAATCACAGCCCTAAATTTAGATGGGTTGTTCGACGAACTAGACTTACTCGCCCACCTGTCAGTGACTAGGGGGAATGGCCTGCGATCTATGATCGAAAAAATTAAGCACATTGCCGCGCACAGCTAAAAGCTCTATCACCGAGCTATGATTTGTTAGTTTGCCCCAGCCAATCACCAGCCTCTTGAATGCTGGCCAGTGCTTCCTTCCTCATGTGCGCCTCCTGCTCTGGTGGCAGGCCCCACTGACGCATAAAACATTGAGCCGCTGCCGCAACATAGACCTGCCACAACATTAGCCGCTGGTAGTCTACTGCAGCACCCTTGGCGTAGGCCTCAGTAAAACGAGTCATTGCAGCAGTTCCAAATTTGTATCTCAGCTCAACTCTGGCTGCGGCAACATCCGCAAGCGGATCGCCTAGAGCGGCATCTTCCCAATCTAGAATGGCGACTGGATGACCGTGCTTCCACAGTATATTTTCGGGCCAATAGTCTCCATGCAGTAACTTATGCTGACCGGAATAGTCTGTGTTCGTTAGCGCCTTCAGGCGATCATGTAGAGGCTGCCACGATGCGCCGGTTGGCAGATAGTCAAAAACCTCAGGGATTGGATTCGTTCTGATGGGTAGCGCCGGCAGCTCTGAAGTTGCCAGGTTGTGTATGTCAACGAGGGTACTGGCCAACTTTTCGATATACGCATTCTCGCCTCCACTTGGAATAAGCGTACTGCCTGCCATAAATGCCATGAGTAGAAAAGGATAGGGCAATAGCTTGCAACTGTCGTCTAGTAACAATGGCTCAGGAACAGCTACACCCTGTGCATACAGAGCACGTAATAGATTGAACTCTAGTGCTGCGGGATGACCAGAATGAGTCTCGCCGTGTACGCGAAGAACAATACTGGCGCGCTCGCCGTTTGCTTTTCGTACTACCAGTTTGAATACGTCCGCTGATACGCCGCCCATAAGCCTAGTCGTTGACTCAACGGTGGCGCCACCATACAAGCGAGAAACAGCACTTACAAAAGCTTCGCCAATCATTTTTGTATTCTTAATATTGATCACTTAAAAGCCGATAACGCTGCCAATCTGCAGGCCGGTCTACATCCCAAACTTTTGGCATTTGGAACACACTGAGTTGGAGCTTTTCAGCAGCGCAGAGCGTTTGCTCTGCCACAGCGTCAGTACCCCAATCTATATTCTGAAAAAGTGCCTTATGTGCTTGGTGCATACCGATCAAGCCATAACCGCCATCTTCGGCTGGACCCAACACCACGTCATGATCAAGCAACCTTGCCCCGGCGGCACTAATATAACTGGCATCAATATCGGGACAGTCAGTACCTATCAATAGTGCACCCTGCCGCGCAACACCACACAAATTCTCTAGACTACGAAACATGCGCTCGCCTAAACCCGCGCCTTCTTGCAACACCAGTGGTAATTGCCAAGTGTCCGACCAAAGCTGAGTTTGTTGCTCAATTTCCGTAACCCACAAACTGGCTGGAATACCATCGACCGCAGCAACCTGCCCAAGCGTGTGTTCAACAAGTTCGCAATGTGCGGCCAAAGCAGCCTTTGCCCCCAGCAATGGAATGAGCCGGGTTTTACAGCGACCTAGAATGGGTGATTTGGCAAAAACACTTAGAGCTTG
>JAOJBS010000045.1:0-8243 GCA_028228615.1 Pseudomonadales bacterium
AGATGAGCAGGCCGAGGCATCGCTCGGACTGCTCGCCAACCTTTTTGACTCATAATTTGAAGAAAAGATTGTCAGCAAAGCCTGCAATGAGATACTGTTTATATATACAGTCTCTGCAAAAAAATAAGACATTCCTAAATGCGCAAACTCAGTGGCCGCAGCCATCGTCGAATTAGGCCCGCCAGCAAAAAAATTCTTGGCAGCGAAGAGCTCGCTCAACACTTTGATGTAAAAATTGAGGCGTTAGAAAACCACCTCAGCAACCAAAACATACCCTTTCACAAAGACAGCAACGGTGATTTATGGGCATCTGTGTTGGCGGCAACTTTAGATTAGAGCGGGCCTTACAAAAAGGCCCTTAAAAAAAGCGCCTTAAAAAGGCCTCTAAAAAAAGAGATCCAAAAAACACCGAAAACACCCGCCTAACCACAATTACCTGATGCATATTCTGGGTTAGACCTTTCTGGGTTAAACTCTGGCACCGCTTGGGAATCAGTGAGCAAATCAACCAGCTCAAACCCCAACAGCACTATGCAGCCAGGGGCTGTAGGACAGGGCCTGTAGGACAGGGGCTGCAGGCCAGCTGCTGAAATTCAGCTATAAAAAGCCAAAATCATATAAAAAGGCGTACAAAGAAATGAAATATCTACACACCATGGTCCGCATCACAGACCTAAAAGCCTCACTGGCATTTTATTGCGACGCGTTGGGCTTGACCGAACTGCGTCGCTACGAAAGCGAGCAAGGCCGCTTCACGTTGGTATTTTTAGCCGCGCCTGGGGATGAAAGCGCTCAGGTGGAACTGACCTACAACTGGGACCCCGAGCCCTACAGTGGTGGCAGAAATTTTGGCCATCTGGCCTATCATGTAGAAAACATTTACGCGACCTGCCAAAGGTTGATGGACCACGGCGTGACCATAAACCGTCCACCAAGAGACGGGCATATGGCATTTGTGCGCTCTCCAGATGGCATTTCTGTAGAACTATTGCAGGAAGGAAAATCTTTAGAGCCATCTGCACCCTGGTCGGAGATGGAAAATATTGGCGAGTGGTGAGGCTCTAGTCATCAACGCAGAAAAAAGCGGCGCGCTAGCGGTACACTCAATGACATGCTACCGGGCTTGCTTTTAAGCCCTGTGGGCGCTTATTTTAGACCTACGGTATTACGCTAAGATTTGAGCTACACGTTTGAATCTAAAGCTCTATATTTATCAATTGAAAAACAAAAGAAGAGAGGGGATGCGATATGAAACTATTTAACTCAATGGGCCCAAACCCACACATTGTGCGCATGTATGCAGCTGAGTTGGGAGTGGCCTTTGATGAAGTCGAAGAAATTGACCTCATGGCTGGTGACAACCGAAAGCCAGGCTTCCTGCAACACAACCCTGCGGGTCAGCTACCCGCAGTGATGCTGGACAATGGCGAGATCATTGCCGAGATTACCGCCATCTGCGAGTACCTCGATGAAACCACTGATGGCAAAACCTTGATGGGTAATACGGCCGCTCAGCGAGCACATACGCGCATGTGGACACGCCGAGTAGATTTAGGCATTTGTGAACCCATGGTTAATGGCTTTCGTTATGCTGAAGGCATGGCAATTTTTAAGGACCGCATGGTCACCGTGCCTGAAGGCGCAGATGGCTTAAAGAGCGTAGCGCAAAGCAAACTTGCTTGGTTAGACGAACAAATGGCTGACGGCAGAGAATTTGTTGCAGGCAGTACAGTCAGCCTTGCAGATGTTCTACTGTTTGGCATGTTGGCTTTTGCAGCTAACGTTGGACAACCGCTAAACCCTGAACACACCCACGTATGCGCATGGTTTGATCGTATGGGCGCACGCCCAAGCGCGGCAGCCTAGCAGCGGATAAACTGAGTTGGCGGAATATGTGCGCGCCGAATGTCCATTACGCGCGCGCTAAATCCAGTTTAGAAGGAGGCTTCTTAATGAAGCCTTTTTTTATTTGGCTTCCCCCTCCATACCTCCCTTAATCGCTCTACAACGGAGCTCAAGCAGTTCTCAAAGTATTGCCCAAATACACCTGCGGACTCTCGCTCATAAAACACCCCTAACATCTCCCAAGTTCGGTTAAATAGGCTAATAAACGGCGATTTTCTAACCGAAAAAAAATACCAGGTGGGAATTTTTCACACATTTAGGCCTTCTATCCGGTAAATCAGCCGTTACACCAATTTTTCACGCCATATTGAGACTTAGGCTTCTATATTGCAGCTTATCAAAAGGTGTAGAGCTTAAAGAGCGCAGTTGATTTAACTGGCTATAGGACTAAGATCGCACCATTCGTTACTTTTGGTAACGAACATTCCAGAACGCTCTGGAACAATGACTTTCGCAAAGGGGAATTAAATGCGAGCTACGTATATCTGGGCCATCGCCATAGCAATCTTAATCACTGCCTGGCTACTGTCTGGCGTCTTAACGGCCCAAGCACCGGAGATCAATCCGTCGATTGAGGAGCAACAATCTAACAACGCCAACCTACGTAGCGACGTAGTGCCCACCCAAGTTCGAGTGACCCGCCTTAATGCAGTGGAAAAAGTTCGCTTTGAAACCATTCGCGGCAAAACGCAGAACAAACGCACAGTAGCCGTCAAAGCCGAAATTGCCGGAAAAATTATTTCTCGTAGTGTCGAGAAAGGCGATGAGGTCGCCGCAGGCCAAGTACTTTGCGAACTGGCAATGGAAGACCGGCAATCTTCCCTAACAGAGGCTAAGGAAGCAGTCACTCAGGCCCAACTGGAATACAAGGGCGCGCAAAGACTCAAAGCCAGAGGCTACAACTCGGAAAACGCCATAGCCACCGCTCGGGCTAAGCTTGCCAGTACCCTTGCCAATTTAGATCGCCGCGAACTAAACATTACCAAAACGCAAATTAAAGCGCCGTTTGATGGTTCAGTAGAAGACGTCAGCATGGAAGTTGGTGACTACGTTATGGCCGGCGCTACCTGCGCTACCGTTGTTGACCTAAATCCCATGCTTATTGTTGGCAGAGTTTCCGAAAAATCTATTCTTGACGTGAAAACCGGGATCATCGCCGGCGGCATTTTAACCAATGGTCGCAAAGTACAGGGGCCGATCACTTTTGTGGGCCAGCAAAGCGACGCGCAAACACGCACCTACGCGGTTGAGATAGAAATAGACAACAGCGACCTGAGCCTACGTTCCGGTATCACAACAGAAATTCTCATACCCGTTGAGCGTGTGTTAGCGCAAAAAATCAGCCCTGCTCTCTTCAGTTTGGACGACAGTGGTGGTTACGGCATTCGCCTGATTGATGAAAACAATATTGTGACCTTTTATACCGTTGAACTTGTCGCAGAAGATGAAGACGGCGTATGGGTCACCGGCCTGCCAAACGTCAGTGATGTTATTACAGTAGGACAAGAACTTGTGGTCCCAGGCGAGCGCGTGGATCCAGTCTTTCAAAATCGAAATATCGCAGAGAGATAGGTATTTGTTATGTTTAACTTTCTAGAAGCTGCCATTACGAGATCTAGAACCAGCTTATTGCTGTTGTTCATGATTGTCTTAGCTGGACTAATTGCCCGAGCCGCCATACCCGTAGAAGGCGACCCCGAAATTGAAGTGCCGTTCTTTGTGATCACCGTGGTCAATGAAGGCATCTCCCCCGAGGACGCGGAAAGATTGTTGGTCATGCCGCTTGAAATTGCCCTGCGTCAGGTAGAGGGGATAGAGGAACTTAATGCTTTTGCTGCAGAAAACGCTGCCACAATCCTTGTGGAGTTCGACGCCAGCTTTGATTTAGACCAAGCCCTGACAGACACCAGAGAAGCCGTCGACCGTGCCAAAGTGGAATTTCCTAGCACCACTGAAGAGCCCATCATCCAAGAACAATCTACATCTGATTTCCCCATCATTCAGGTGAACTTAACCGGCGACGTACCAGAGCGCATGCTTTACACCATTGCGTTAGATTTGCGCGACGCCATTGAGGCCCAAACCGGCATCCTCTCTGCTGACTTTATTGGCGACAGAGAAGAACTGCTGGAAGTGGTAATAGACCCTAAAGAGTTGGAAACTTATGGACTTTCGTCTGAAGATTTAATTACTAGTATTTCGCGCAACAATCGACTGATTCCCGCGGGCAGCATTGACGGCGGAGAAGGTAGATTTTCTGTCAAGGTGCCGAGCGTTATTGAAAACGCTGTGGACCTATTTGACCTGCCAATCAAAACCGACGGCGACACTGTTGTCACTCTGTCTGACGTCGCAACGGTTAAGCGCACGTTTAAAGACCGCGCCAGCTATTCCAGAATTAATGGCAGCAATGGCATAGGCTTGCAGGTAATTAAGCGCGCAAACTACAACGTTTTGGACGCTATCAGTAATGCTAAAGCCGCCGTAGAAGCCCTTAGGCCCAATCTACCAGCAAAAGTTGAAGTCACTTACTCTCAAGACCAAGGCCCCTATGCCTCTAGCCAAGTCGTAGAACTGGAAGGCAATATTTTTACCGCGCTTGGCCTGGTCATGGTTATTGTGGTCGCGGCCATGGGTATTCGCAGCGGCATTATTGTTGGCTTAGGTATTCCCGCATCCTTTCTGTTTTCGCTGATCTTTATCTATCTGCTGGGCTACTCGTTTAACTTCATGGTGATGTTCGGCATGTTACTGGGCTTGGGCATGCTGATTGACGGGGCCATTGTTGTCACCGAATACGCCGACCGCAAAATGACCGAGGGCTTTGGTAGTCAAGAAGCGTATTTGTTAGCCGCCAAACGTATGTTCTGGCCGGTCACCGCGTCCATTGCTACAACCCTTGCAGCTTTTCTACCGCTGATGTTTTGGCCCGGTGTATCTGGCAAATTTATGCGCTATTTACCCGTAACGGTGTTTACCGTGCTCAGTGGCTCACTCCTCTACGCCCTAGTATTTGGGCCGGTCATTGGCTCTATCATTGGCAAAGCGGGTAGTTTGAGCAAAACTGCCAAAGCAACGCTGACCACTCTTGAACACGGCGATCCACGCACACTTAAATCGCTAACCGGCGTCTACGCTCGTATTTTGGGTTTTGCCACACGCTACGCCATTGTCACCTTGGTCTTAACCATAGGCATATTGTTCACCACATTTTGGGCTTATGGCCAATATGGTGGCGGGCTTATTTACTTCTCTGAGGGTGAAGCAAAGTTCGCTCAGGTTAACGTGCGCGCACGCGGCAACTTAAGCGTGGAAGAAATATATTCGCTGGTGACTGAAGTTGAAGACCAAGTCATTGGTGTGGAAGGCATAGAGCACATCAACACCTTCACCAAGCTAGGCGGCCAACCAGGCAGAGATGGAGGTACCGATAGAGTTGGCGGCATGTTCTTGGAACTTTACGACCAGCAGTACCGTCGTTCAAGTAGCACAGAAATCTTGGAAGAAATACGCCAAAGAACCAAAGGTATTGTTGGCATTCAGGTAGAAATCCAAGAAATGGAAATGGGTCCACCGGTCGGCAAACCGCTGAACATTGAATTCTCGTCATATGATCGAAGCTTAATAGACCCAGCGGTGCAAAAAGTAGTGGACTACATGAAGAACGACATTGAGGGCCTACGCGATGTTGACGACACTCGGTCGCTGCCCGGCGTCGAATTCAAAATCAATGTAGATCGTGCCCAGGCGGCCATTTACGGTGCAGACGTGAGCCAAGTTGGTGTGGCCGTGCAACTGGTCACCAATGGTATAAAGGTGGGTGAATACCGACCGGACCGAGCCGACGATGCAGTAGATATTAGAGTGCGCTACCCAAGTGCCCAGCGCGGCATTATGGCTTTGAGTGAGCTGAATATTTCAACGCCCACAGGCCTGGTACCCCTGTCCAATTTTGTCACGCTAGAACCGGTGCCAAACGTAGATACCATTCAGCGCGTGAACAGCATCCCCATCAAGAAAGTACTGGCAAATGTTGCACCAGACGTTCTGGCGGATGACAAAGTGAGAGAAATCCAAGCATGGATTGACAGCCAAGACTGGCCGCCAGGACTGAAAATTGCGTTTAGAGGCGCAAATGAGGAACAAGCTGAGACTTTGGCGTTTGTTGGCGGCGCCTTCGGTATGTCGTTACTGCTCATGTTTGTGCTGCTAGTCACGCAGTTTAATAGTTTCTACCAAAGCTCACTGATTCTTTTTGCTGTAATCCTCTCAACTGCTGGTGTACTCATCGGCTTGTTAATCACCGGCAATCCTTTCAGCGCTATCTTGACCGGGGTTGGGGTCGTTGCATTGGCGGGCATTGTTGTGAACAACAACATTGTCTTGATCGACACCTACAACCAGTTACGTCGCGAAGACCCAGACTTGCACTATGTCGATCTCATCATTCGTACAGGCTCCCAGCGCCTGCGACCGGTGATGCTCACCACAATAACAACGGTCTTTGGATTACTGCCGCTGGCCAGTAACTACAGCATAGATTTGGTGAATAGAACTGTAATGTACGGCAGCATGCTGTCTTCATTCTGGGTGCCGCTGTCTCAAGCTATTGTTTCGGGCCTGACCTTTGCAACGCTGTTAACCTTGGTGACCACACCTGCGATGTTGGCGATACCTCACCAGCTAAAATCGATCAAGAACAGATTACTCAAAAAGCCTAAGACTGGCATTGTGAGCGGACAAACCCCAGCGTATTCAGCAGATTAGGGTGGCAGACGTCAGTTGAGGATAGCCAAGCCCACCTCGGGTTTGGCTGTTGCAGACTTAGCTACGTTGCACTTTGATGCTGTAACCAACTGACAATTTCTGGGTAGGCTTGCTTGTCTTGAAGCAAAAACAAATGCCCACCCTCAAATAGGCGCAGTTCAGAATTAGCCAATTGAGCGTCCAGTGCCTGCATATTTGCTACCGGCGCAATGTCATCGTAACGACCGCCAGCCAACAAAATAGGCATTTTAAGTTCCGGCAACCGCGAAAAAGTGTCGTGACCTTTTCTCGCTTCTAGCTGTTTTAACGCACCTTCTGGATCTCTCTGCGAGGCCTTGGCAGACAGCGTAAGGGCCATCAACGTCTCCCAACGATCTGGATTCTCAGCGATCCATGTATCATCGCGCCGGTTATCTGAAATTTGCAGGTGTTTTTTGGCACGCACAATTTCCTCTAACAACTCTAATTCATGCAGCGGATAAGACGGATTACCAACGCCGCCAGAAGAAGTACACGCCAGCACCATGTGCTTTACTCTGTTGGGGTGACGAAGCGCAAATTCTTGGGCCACCATGCCACCGAATGACACGCCCATTACTGGGATCTGATCTATCTGCAAATGGTCCAACAGCGCCGCCGCATCATCTGCATATTCCGCCATTGTATAGTCATGCGATGGCGTCTGAGTTTGGCCTAAGCCGCGTTGGTCATAGCAGATCAAATCAAAATTGGCACCAACGGGCGCATCAAATTGATTGGGTTTGTTACGTAAATCAGCGCCACTGCCACTGATAAACAATAACGGTTCGCCCTCACCTTTTCGCTCAAAATACAGATCTATACCGTTAGCTCTAATTAGTGTCACAACCCCTCCAGTTATCTCATATTTGAGTTTGTTAGATTTGCCCAGCCAAACATCATCCGCCTATATACGCAAAGCAATGGCTTGGGCATAAGCGACAACCCGCTCGGCTTCCTCGGCGTGAAGATTTTCAATCAACTGTCCATCCAGCACGCCAACGCCTTTACCCTCACTGAGGGCATGACGCCATACTTCTAGCACTTTGTGGGCATGCACCAGCTGTTCCGCTGAGTAACCAAAGACTGCATTTGTGGTTTCGATCTGCCCCGGATGAATGAGGGTTTTACCATCAAAACCCATCGCTTTGCCCTGCTCACAGACCTCGCGCAGGCTGTCTAGATTACGAAAATCTAGGTGCACGCCATCAAATATCTCTTTCTTGAAATGTCGAGCCACCACCACACTGCGCTGCAATACGTAATCTAAATTTCGTCTCGATGGCGTGTGACTTGCGCGCAATTCTTTAACCAAATCACTGGTGCCCATAACTAGAGCAGCCACCCTTTTGTGGCCAACAAATGTTTCTAAATGCAGGATCGCCGTAGGCGTCTCGATCATTATCCAAACGGGCAAATTACTCGCCTGGGCCACTAACGCGGCATCTATTTGCTGCACTTGTTGCAGGCTTTCGATCTTAGGAAAAATCAGGGCCGCAATGGGTTGATCAGCAAACGCTACTAGATCGTCCATACCCCAGGGCGTATCCAAG
>JAOJBS010000046.1:0-6585 GCA_028228615.1 Pseudomonadales bacterium
TTGACAGTATTGCTACTGCATTGGCCGCGTCGGAGATAGAAGGGCTTATTGCAACCAATACCACCTTGGAGCGCCATGCGGTTCAGGGTCATTTACATGCAGATGAAGCGGGTGGGCTTAGCGGTGCGCCGTTGACACAAAAGAGTGCAGACGTGGTAAGGAAGTTTCGGGCACAACTGCGTCGGCGGAATATCCACTCCGGATAATGCTGTGGCGATGCTGGCTGCTGGGGCGGATGTGTTACAAATATACTCATCATTTATTTATAAAGGCCCTAATTTGGTGCAGAAATTGGTGAATGGAACAGCCAATCCAAAGTAGTTAAAAAAATGTCTTTAAAGCGCACGATTATGTGGCGTTTTTATTGCCCTTTCTATTAAATACGTCCCTTGATAAATCTTGATGGGGATAATAAATGAAATTTTTTGCTTTACTGGTTGGACTCATTTTTAGTCTACCTGCCTATGCAGAGGGCATTGAGGGTGCGGACACTGCGTGGATTATGACCGCAACAGCGCTTGTGCTTATGATGACCATTCCTGGCCTATCGCTTTTTTATGCTGGCTTGGTCCGTACCAAAAACGTGCTCAGCGTCTTGATGCAGTGTTTTACCATCACCTGTTTGATGTCGGTCCTATGGATGGTCATTGGGTATTCCCTAGCCTTCGGTGACGGCGGTTCTATGAACGCTTTTATAGGCGGTACATCTAACTTCATGCTTGCCGCTATTGGCCAAGAAACCCCGTCAGGGACCATTCCAGAGAGCGTGTTTGCGCTTTTTCAAATGACGTTTGCCGTGATAACACCTGCATTGATTGTAGGTGGCTTCGCTGAGCGCATGCGTTTTTCAGCTGTGGTCCTATTCTGTGCTGCTTGGTTGATCCTTGTTTATGCACCCATTTGTCACTGGGTGTGGGGCGGCGGCTGGTTGTCTGACCTAGGGGTTATGGACTTTGCAGGCGGCATAGTTGTACACGTTACCGCAGGTGTAGCAGCACTGGTTGCCGCTATGGTTTTGGGCAATCGCAGAGGTTTTCCAACCCAGGCAATGCCGCCTCACAACATGACGTTAACCATAACCGGCGCGGGTTTGCTTTGGGTCGGGTGGTTTGGCTTTAACGGTGGCAGTGCGCTTGGTGCGAATGGCGACGCCGGTATGGCAATGCTCGCTACGCATATTTCAGCAGCAATGGGTGCATTGACTTGGATGCTGTTAGAAAAGATGAAATACGGCAAAGCCTCGGCACTGGGTGGAGTGACAGGCATGGTTGCAGGTCTGGGTACCATTACCCCAGCCTCTGGCTTTGTGGGACCGGGCGGCGCGTTGATCATTGGCCTAAGTGCTGGTTTTGTATGTTTCTACGCCACAGGTTATATCAAGCGTACGCTGAAAATTGATGACTCATTAGATGTGTTCCCGGTTCACGGTGTGGGCGGTATTTTGGGTACTTTGCTAACCGGTGTTTTCGCCAGCAATGCATTAGGTGTATTTGGCGGCCAAGAAGAAATTAGCATTGGCGCTCAGGTGCAGGTTCAGTTAATTGGTATTGTTGCTGCGATTGTCTACACAGCGGTTGTAACCTACGCAATTCTTAAGCTGACCGATGCGCTTGTTGGCAATAGAGTGAGCGAAGAGGACGAGCAAGAGGGGCTAGATTTGGTCGCTCATAACGAGCGCGGATACGATCTGTAGCTGGTTAGCTAGTCAGTAAGTGCGTGCACGGATGAGTGGTTGCAAGCAGCGCCCATTCGGGGGTTGGGTGCAATACCGAGCCAAGCGTCCGCAGGTTGCATTAAGGCTCGGTCAAATGCCGAGCCAAGCGGCCGTTAATGTCATCAGCTGGTTCGCTCATTGCGCAATGCAGTGCAAAGATCCCATAGTTGGGCGTTACTCAAATAGTCCTGAGCAACCTTACCTTTTAGTTTGTCCCCGCCGAAAGGCTCTGAGCACAAGATGCTCAATCAGCGCATCAAACTCATAGCCTATTGCGGCAGCACCCTCTGGGTACAAACTCACAGGCGTCATACCGGGTAGGGCATTAACTTCCAGCAGCACTATTTGATCGGTATCGGTGAGTATGAAGTCTGATCTTGAGAGGTCTCTCAGCCCCAATGCTTTATGTGCTGAAAGTGCGGTACTGCGCAGCTGCTCAGCGAGTTCTTCGGACACTTCTGCCGGCATAACATGGCTGCTTTGTCCGGGCGTATACCGGTTGTGGTAGTCGTACCATTCATTTTTTGCGGTACATATTTCAATGACCGGATGGGCTTTGGAGCCCTCGAGGGTTTCTAGCACACCGACGGTGACTTCGCGGCCAAGTACAAACGGTTCCACTAGGCAGCGCCCAAAAGCGAGGCATTGTGCCAAAGCTGCGGCTATGTCGCCGCCGTTGGGCAGCAGTTGCACGCCCAAGGCCGAACCCTGATTGAGCGGCTTAATGGCCACTCGGGGACCGAGTAGACGCTCAATGTCTGTGGCAGTAGCTGCTAGGTCTGCACTGGGCTCTACAATGTAGTCATCAATAATGGGTAATCCGTGGCGTTTGAATATACTTTTGGCCACTGCCTTATCCATTGCCATGGCGCTGCCGCGCACATCGCTGCCCACATAGCATAGCCCCAGCATTTCTAGTAAACCCTGCACCGTGCCGTCTTCCCCGGGCGGCCCGTGGAGGGCGGGGAAAACTACGTCTGGTTGTATTTTGATTAGCTCAGATGGGCAATTCCTATCTAGCTCTACCACTGATACCTGAAAGCCGGTGTTCATCAACGCCAACTTTACTTGGGCCGCAGATTGTCGGGACACATCAGCCTCGGCGGAAGATCCACCTGCAAGCACAACGACATTGAGATTATTATTTTGCATAGAATTTAGGGTTTTAGAGAGCTGCGAGTGTCTACAATGCACCATCGTTCATGGTCGCGCCAACTGCCATTAATGAATAAGAAGCCCTTTGACAGGCCTTCGAAGTTAAACCCGCAGGCATCAACCAGTGCCTGAGAGCGTGTG
This sequence comes from Pseudomonadales bacterium, assembly GCA_028228615.1. Taxonomy (GTDB): domain Bacteria; phylum Pseudomonadota; class Gammaproteobacteria; order Pseudomonadales; family Azotimanducaceae; genus UBA4421. The sequence continues at coordinate 3,011 of JAOJBS010000046.1, forward strand.
TTGTCTGGTTGAATATTCGCCTCCAAGCGGTGCAAGCCCATTGTGGAAAAAGCAAACTTAACGAGCTGTAGTAAACCCTGGCGCATATACCCGTGGCCCTCGTAGCATGCGCCTACATAGTAACCCAGTGAGGCACTTTGGAAGGTGCCGCGGACAATGTGGTTTACATTGATCAGGCCAACAATATTTTCATCACTGCGGCGACAAATGGCAAATCCTTCAAAATCCTCTTGGCGAATTCGCTGCATATAAAGTCGGAACAGCAAGGATGAAGAGGGGGACTGTATCCAGGGCTGGTGCAGCGCTTCGCTGTCACGCATTAGCCGTACTACTTCTAACTCGTCCTTGGCCAATACTCGTCGGAGAAATACATCACTATCAACCTCCATGCTGGTCCTTAAATTGATGCAGCACAATCTCCCAAAGGGTGGAGGGAATAATGCCAAGGCCCAAAGCTGTTGGGATAATCGGGTGAATGGAACCATTGAGCGTGAACGACCACAGCCCACTTAAATCAAAATTAATGCTTTGCCATGCCAGAATCCCCAGTGTGAGCAGGGCAAATCCCAGTGTCAGTAGTAGATGTCGAATAAATTGCTGCATCAATGAACTAAGTTACCGAGTGTCAGATCTGTGGAGGGACAAAGTTTAGAGGGTATGGCCCCTTTTTGACAAATGGTTGGCAAAAGTTATGCGAAAATAATTCGGCCTGGTGAAAGCCAGACTAATTTGTACCGGTTGGGTGGTTCACTATATAAGCGCCGCCGCGATGATCTAACCATGCACTGGAAAACTCTGACAATTTGTAACGGCGCTGAACTTCTTCCGGTGTTCTCCCCGCTGGATCCATGACCAGCACATAGGGCTGCGCTTGGTCGGATGCATCTATGCCGTAGAGTACAACCAGGTGTCCGGCAGACGCTTCAAGAGGTGCGCCTGAAAGACTGTTTTTTGCAAAACGTATGCTGCACACAATTAGGCATTGCTCGGCCAGCACTTGGGTGACCGCCTGCCAAGACTCAAGCGCTTCTACAGCACCCACTAAGCTCAGTTGATTGGCCCAGTAAATTGCCAATGGCCATTTGCCGTAGGCTTTGGTGGCCGGGTCATAGCATCCTTCAACGATCTCCGCGAAGGCCATGTTGCCGGTCAGCGATGCATGCACCATTGCCAGCGAGGTCGGCGAACATATTCTATTGCGCAGCTTGGGTGCTGCGGTCATTTGGCTCAGCGCTTCGGGCTGGGCTAGGGCCAAGCTTGTAGGGTTTGTGAACTCGGTGGAAAGAGAGATCTGGCGAATACTTATGACTAGAAGATAGTTTTTGGGCGACTGCTTACACTCAATTGTGATCTCTAACTGAGTGTCAGTGAGGTTGTCTTGTGTATGCCAGCAATCTATTTGTGCGCTCACAGCACTAAGGTCAGAACATTTTTGCGGCCATTGGGCCAAGTGTTCTGAAGCAGTTAATAGTGGGTTAAGTCGATTCGCTTGCCCGGTTTTACACTCCACGAGCGCTACTTGATATTGATAATTGCCCCCGAGCATGGAAAAACTAGGCACAAGGATGTGGCCACTTGGGGTAGCGGGTAGTGGTATTGTTGCCCGCCATCGATTCTGGGTAGCGCTGTGAGTTTCTGCTACAGGCTGCCACGCCGCCTCACCATGTAGTGGCAGGGGGTACGAATTTTGGTCGTGGTTGTCTGTCAGTCGGAGCGCGTAATACATTTAAAGATATTACCTTGCCCGCCATTCAATGACACCTGACTAAGTGTCAAGATTGCCGCAGCAGTAATGGCTGTGTTGAAACTGGTTCTTAGGCATTGACCGTGGCACCATCCGCGTTCGCAAACAGCACGTTAACAATACCTATGACTAGCCTAACCCTCTATATGACTGAACATTGTGCATTGTGTGAAGAGCTACTGGATATGCTGTTTGCTATGCCGGCGATGCAGGGCATAACGCTGAACACGATAGACATAGCCTTGAATGATGCGTTGGTAGAAGCATACGGCGTAAGAATACCGGTATTGAAAGTAGGCGATGCAGAACTCGGTGCGCCTATTGATGCGCAAACGCTGCAAACCTGGCTGCAGCACAATTGCCAATAACTTTAAGCGGTAGCCCTAAATTAATCAGAGATATTCAGAGGTATTCAGAATTATTCAGAGCTGGGCGGACTTAAACTGAGCGAGACAAAGTCGGCATCAGTCGAACCTTTTGCTGTTCTTAGGTAAAACCAAACAATAACTTTGCATTGCTGCTACTGGCCTGTGTAATTTGTTCAACACTCTCTTGTCGCTGTTTGGCGATCTCTTCGATCACCCAACCTAATAACGCCGGTTCGTTGCGTTTCTTCCATTTAGCGGCGATGCCATGTGTGCTGGCAAAATCTAAGGGTGCGTTTTGCGGTCGTAAAAAGGGTGCGTCGGTTTCTACCAGCAATTTGTCTAAGGGTATTTGCTTAACCAGTGCGCGTAAATCCTCGCCACGTTTTTGGTCGCAAATCCAACCCGTGATGCCAATATAAAATCCAGCTTCTAGATAACCTTTCAGCTCCTCCTCGCTGCCGGTAAAGCAGTGAATTACCGTGGCTGGCAGGTTGCTGTGCGTGAGGAGTTTTAGAACTTGGCCTTGGCTTTCACGGTCGTGGACAAATAGCGGCTTGTTCACCTCAATTGCCACTTCTATTTGTTCTTGGAAGGCAAAAATTTGCGCCTCTTGAGTGGAAAAATTGCGATTAAAATCCAAGCCGCATTCGCCAATTGCGCAAACGTAAGGGTTGCTGGCGAATTCCATCAGTTGTACCTGGCTGCTGGAATGCCAGCTACAGGCATCGTGGGGGTGCACCCCAGCGGTGGTTCGATATTGGAGGTTTTTGCCAGCAATGGGGTCTGTGCACAGTGCAATATTGTCAGCCACCATTGCCAAATCTGTAGCGCACAGTACCATTCCCTCAATACCGCAGGCCTCGGCGCGCGTAAGTACCCCCTTGGGGTCTGCTTGTAACTGACGATTGAGGAAGTTAACGCATATATCAATCATATTTGTTGGGCATTTATCAAGGCGCGGTGCGTTGAGTTAGGCCGCTTATCGCGGTCTAACAAATGTTTCTGCATCTTGCAGAACGTCCACTGGATTGCCCAGCAGGTGTGCATAAACCACATTGAAGGCGAGTACGTTCTTTACGTAATTGCGCGTCTCTTTAAACGGAATGGATTCAATCCAGACATCAATCGGAACACCTTGTTTTCCATTTATCCATCTATCGATCCTATGTTCCCCTGCATTATACGCCGCTATGGCTAACGGGCGCTGACCGTCATAACGCTGGATCAGCCAGGTTAAGTGATAGCTGCCAAGTGGAATATTCTTTGCGGGTGTTTTTAGATCGCCCGGCGCAACTCTGGGCAGCCGTGCACGGCGGGCGGCAAGGTTTGCTGTGGCGGGCATAAGTTGCATTAACCCTTGGGCCCCAGCGCTAGAAACCACGCTTGGCTGAAACGCTGATTCTTGCCTAGCAATTGCTCTAAGGAGGCTAGATTGCGTATTGTTTTTATGACTCGCCTCATCA
>JAOJBS010000047.1:0-6460 GCA_028228615.1 Pseudomonadales bacterium
CCTAGGCTAGTTGGCCCCAGAGTCTATAGCGGTTAAGGTGCATATTGATTTTTTGACGAAGGCTTTGCCACTCCTGACTTGTTTGCGAGCAGTTTTTGCGAGCAGCAATCACAAGTACGCTGATGTTATTTGCAGGCATTGAATTTCGAAACGAAAGATCCGGTAAGCGACAAATTGGGGAATTGGATGATTTTATTAGGACGTATTTTGTCAGGCTTAATACTGATGAGCTTGGTCAACGCTGGGTTGGCAGAGGACTACTCGGCCCCCCGAGGACCCGGTGGCAAGCCCGATTTAAATGGTGTTTGGCAGGTCTTTAATCGGGCCAACTACGATATAGAACCCCATGCGGCTCGTGCTTCACTGGCCATGGTCGAGGGCGACTTAGGCCCCGTACCGGCGCCCGCTATTGTCGCCATTGGCTCGCTGGGTTCAGTGCCAGGTGGGTTAGGTGTGGTGGTGGGCGACAAAATTCCCTACAGCCAACAAGGTCTCGCCAAAAAACTGCAAAACCAAGCCGCTTGGCTTACCAGTGATCCAGAAATTAAATGCTACCTGCCCGGCATTCCTCGGGCCAACTATATGCCTTATCCATTTCAAATTTTGCACAGTGAAAGCGCCCTATTCTTCTCTTACGAATACGCGGGTGCTGTGCGCAATATTCATCTAACAGACCCAGGCGAGGCCCCCATTGATTCTTGGATGGGCCAGTCTTACGGCTATTGGGAGGGCGATACGCTGGTGATTGAGGTGACGGGCCAAAATGATCGAACTTGGTTCGACCGCGCCGGTAATCACCACAGTGATGTAATGAAAGTCACTGAGCGTTATACGCCTACCAGCGATTACACTATGGATTACCAGGTGACGATTGAGGACGATAAGACCTTTACTGCGCCATGGCAGATGCAAATGACTTTGTATCGCCGTACGGGAGCGGATGCGCAAATACAGCAGTTTAAATGTGTGGAGTTTGTAGAGGAGCTAATGTACGGGTCTTTACGCAAGGGCGTGCACAAGGGCGCTGACCACGACGTTAAGTAGTTATTTTTAAGCCTGATTAAAGAAGTTTATGAAACTTACCGTCTATCTTATTTTCCTCGCGCAGTTTTTGCTCTGGGGCTGCGGCGCTAAACAAGAAACCTTGTCTATTGCCACGGGAGGTCCAGCGGGACTCTACTATCCCATTGGCGGCGGCATGGCCTCAATCTGGTCCGCTGAATTAGATACCGTGAATGTTAAAGCGGAGGTCACTGGCGGGTCTGTGATCAATGTCATTCAGGTGTCTCGTCGCGAAAGTGATATGGGTATAGCCATGGCAGATGTGGTGACTGACGCCTACAACGGGCAGGGGCGTTTTCCCCAGCCGTTGCCGCTGAACGTACTGTTTACCGCCTACCCAAATATTGTGCATATTCTCACCTTGGCTGATAACGGCATAGACAGCCTTGAAGATATGCGCGGCAAGCGTGTATCTGTTGGCGCCCAAGGTTCAGGCACCGCTGTTGCGGCAGAAAATGTGCTTACTGGACTGGGCGTCGGTATGGAAGAAATAGCCGTGCGATATCTGAGCTTTGGCGAATCTACTTCCGCGCTAAAAGACGGCACCATCGACGCTGGCTTCGTTGTGGGTGGTTTGGGCTTGGCAGCGGTGACTGAACTTGCCGTGACCCGAGACCTAAAATTAATCAACCTGAGTGAAGCGCAACTGCAGCGGCTCGGCGAGCAGTTTCCCGCCTATGCAGGCTACGTTATTCCAGCGGGCACCTATACCGGCATTGACACAGACACCTCTGGACTTGGTATTTGGAGTGTCATAGTTGTGCATGAAGATATGCCAGAGCAATTGGGCTTTGCCCTGACCTGCAAGCTCTACCAACGCCGTGATCAATTACTCAAAGTCTCTCAGGTGGCCAAGGCCATGACGGTGGCCAATATTCATAAGCTGGCTGCGGTGCCGTTGCATCCCGGTACACAGCGTTATCTAAAAGATCCGAATGCTGCGTGTAATGAAGCGGGTGCTGAGTTGGCTAGCGGTGCTGGCAGATGAAGAACGCAGCGGTGATAGGTTAGAAGATGTTGTTCGAACATAATAAAGATCACTGGCTGGTCGGTCGCATTGCGCTGTTGGCCGCCGTTGGGTTATCAATTTTTCAGTTGTGGCAGCCTTTAGCTGGATTTTTTCCCGCAGAATTTTTGCCTTTTGAATCGGTCTTAGGCCTGCAACCTGCCACTTACTTCAGGCCAATCCACTTATGCTGGATTTTGTGTCTGGGGTTCCTTGTTTATCCACTGAGCACTCAGGTTAGCACTCAGGTTAGTGCTCTGCGTTGGCTAGACTTCGTTTCCATCTTCGCGGTGCTTTGGGCCAGTGAAAGGATTTTGAGCTTTGACTACCGCTCTATAGAGCACCTGTTAAATGGCCTGAGTAATGAAGATTTTGCTGCCGGCCTAATTATTGTTGCGGCCACTCTAGAGATGGCCAGGCGCTCGGTGGGCGCTGTGATGACGGTGGTGGGTTTGGTTTTTTTGATCTACAGCGCATTTGGCAATGTGCTGCCAGATGTCCTAGCCAGCAAAGGGTTCAGTATTGAACGCATTATTCGCTTTCAAGTATTCACTGGGGCCGGGCTTTATGGCGCGCCCATTGGTATTGCTGCCGGTGCGGTGTTTAGTTTTGTGTTGTTTGGCGCGTTTTTGCAGGTGACCGGCGCTGGACAGTTTTTAATTGATTTATCCTTTGCCGCTGCGGGTAAGTACCGGGGCGGTCCAGCCAAAGCGTCAGTGCTTGCGTCAGCGGCCATGGGTTCAATATCTGGCAGTGCTATTGCCAATACGGTAACCACGGGGTCGCTCACAATTCCTATGATGAAGAAGCTCGGGTATAAGCCAGAGCAGGCGGCAGGTATAGAAGCGGCTGCGTCCACGGGCGGTCAGATCATGCCGCCAATTATGGGGGCCGGCGCTTTTGTCATGGCAGAGTTCACTAAAACCCCTTATGGCGAAATTGTTTGGATCGCACTGGTACCTGCGGTTTTGTACTTTAGTTCAGTGCTTTTATACGTTCACCTAATGGCAGCCAAGGCAGGCTTTAAAGGTATGCAGGGGCAGCCCGGCGCTTGGGGCGTGTTTGTTAACGGTCTACATTTTATGCTGCCCCTGGTTTTGATCACTGCATTGCTGTTACGGAACTACTCACCCGTATTGGTGGGTGTAGCAGGCACTGCTGCGGTAGTGGTGGCAAGTTTATTGCGCAAGCACACACGTATTGGCTTAAGGCAATTGGTTGAGGGTCTTAAACAAGGCGCAATGTTGGCTATTTCAATTTCTATTGCCTGCGCGGTAGCTGGCATTGTGGTGGGCGTTATTGGTCAGACTGGGGTTGGCCTACAATTTACCGAGTCTGTTGTATCGCTCAGTAGTGGGCAGCTTTGGTTGGCCTTGTTGCTCGTGGCTATTGCAGCGCTAGTGCTGGGTATGGGCTTGCCGGCGACGGCTGCCTATATTGTCTTGGCAGTGATGACCGGTCCTGCATTGCAGGAACTGGGTTTGGCGTTAATCACCGCGCACATGATTATATTTTGGCTGTCACAGAGTTCTAACGTTACCCCACCTATTGCCTTGGCAGCCTTTGCCGGAGCTGGTATTGCCGGTGCGGCGCCCATGCGTTCGGCAGTGAAAGCTTTTAAGTTGGCTAACGGCCTGTTTGTTATTCCGTTGATGATGGCTTACTCGCCACTGTTGTTAACGTCAGAATACGGTTGGACCCCGGTGCTCGGGGCAGGGGTGGTTACAATGACCATGATTGTGGCCGTAGCGGTTTGTGTAGAAGGTTATTTATTTACTCATGTGGCCAACGTTTCGCGTTGGGCCTCATTACTGGTAGCTGGACTGTTGGTTTATCCCAATGATGTGAGTCACTACATTGGCTTGTTCTTGGCTTTAGCCGTGTTTGCGAAGAACTATTTCGACAGTCGGCGACAAACGGCGAGCTAACTAATGCTGCCTAATCTTAATGAACTCTAAGTTGGGTCAGCGTTATCTCGTTGGTTTAACCACGCCTCGTGGGGCGTGAATTTATCGCCCTCCCAAAATCCCCATTCGCTGTTTTTGCTGCCTGTGATGATAAAGGTCCACACCGGCTTGCCGCCGAGGAGGTGCACAATGTGCCTGTGTTTGGCGCAGCGAAAATGCGGACGCCAAGCTTTCACCTGGACTAAGCCATCACTTTTTGGCGTTCTTTCTAAATAGGCGCTAAAGGGCATGGTGATGAACCACCACGGGTGGTCGTGAAAGGCGCGGTCGTCGTCGCCCTTATGAAATTTGTGTAACCGTATGGTGAAGCCTAACCATATGATCCAGCGTTCCAAATAAGGCTGGTTGTCGTCAAAAACCAGATCATGGGTGCAGCCGAACTTGGCCGAACCAATGGCCCATATTTTTTCGAAATAGATCATTTATGAGTCATCTTTTGGTTTTCTTTGAATCTCTTGGGAATCTTCTGAGGATCATCTTGGGGTCAATACACAATTCAGTGGTTTAGTATAAAGTGGATTATTCATTTGGTTAAGTTGTAGAGGAAAATCTATGCAAGTAATTACGCAATCCCCCGAGCTTGATAATGCGTTGGTAGACGCCTCTAACTGGGCAGACGAAAAGTGGGTGCATGACCAGTTCACTTGGCTGCGCGAGAACGCGCCTCTGCAACAGCTGTCCCCCGAAGGCTTTGAACCATTTTGGAACGTCACCCGCTATAACGACATTAAAGAAATTGAAGGCAACAAACAGGTCTTCATTAACGACCCGCGCCCGGTCTTGGGCTTGCAAATGGTCAATGAGGTTATGCAGCAAATGTCTGGGCGTAAGCACTTGGTGAGGTCCCTTGTGCAAATGGATGACCCAGATCATATGAAGTATCGGCGCCTGACCCAAGGTTGGTTTATGGGCAGTAACTTGCGCAAGTTGCAGGGCCGTGTCGATGAATTAGCCGACCAATATGTGTCGCGTATGGCGGACATGGGTGGGGAATGTGATTTTGTCAAAGATGTCGCCATGTGGTTTCCGCTGCGGGTGATTATGTCCATTCTCGGCGTGCCTGAGGAAGATGAGCCATTAATGCTCAAGTTGACTCAGGAATTGTTTGGCAGCACCGATCCTGACGTCACGCGTTCCTTCGACATGATGGAATTTATGGACGTGGTCTTAGACTTTGAAAAGTATTTTGCTAAGTTGACTCAGGCTCGGCGCGAAAACCCAACAGATGATGTGGCTTCACTCATTGCGAATGCCCAAGTAGATGGCGCGCCCATTCCTGAACATGAGGCCAACGGTTACTACATTATTATTGCCACTGCGGGTCATGACACCACGAGTTCATCCACCGCAGGCGGGCTATTGGCGCTGCTACAAAACCCTGATCAAATGGCCAAGCTGCGTGGTGATCTGGATGCGCATTTGCCTACCGCAATTGACGAGATGATTCGCTGGGTCAGCCCAGTGCGGCACTTTATGCGTACGGCCACAGAAGATTGCGTGGTTGCTGGTCAGACTATTCGCGCCGGCGAGTCGGCGCTGCTTTGGTATCCATCGGCTAATCGTGACCCAGCAATATTTCCTGAGCCCGATGAATTCCGTGTGGATCGTAAAGGTGCCAAGCAATTGGCCTTTGGGTTTGGTGCCCACGTTTGCCTTGGCCAGCACCTTGCCCGAATGGAGATGAGTGCCTTGTTCAAGGCGCTACTCAACCGTGTTGAACACATTGAGTTAGCGGGCGAGCCCACCTATATGCAGTCCACTTTTGTGGGCGGCCTGAAGAGTCTGCCCATTCGCTATCGCATGAAGTAACGCCAAGTTGAGCGAGTCTTTTGCTAGGGCGACCCAGACCCTCCTTGTAGGGGATATGCGTTTAGAGGTGGCGCCGGAAAATGGCGGCAGCATTGTGATCAGATTCTGATGCAAGGGCGTCCAGGTGAAGCTCATTTGGCCTGCTTTCCCATGGTGCCTTATTGCAATCGCATTGCCCGTGGGCACTTCGTTTTCCAAGACCGCAATGTAGTGCTGACGCATAATTTTCCCAGCGAGGTAAATACCATTCACGGCATGGGTTGGCAGGCCCCTTGGCAGGTGACTAATAAGACGGTAGATGAACTCCACCTTGGTTATGACCACGACGCAGCAGCCAGCGCCGCCAGCGGTTGGCCGTGGACTTTTCGAGCGACGCAAACCTTCAAACTGACTGAAGATGAGCTGGTGATTCATTTGTACGTGACCAATACCAGCACCCAGCCGATGCCTGCGGGGTTGGGCCTACACCCGTTTTTTCCAGCGCCGGAGCAGACCTTTCTAACCAGTCAATTCAGCCACACATTGCAGGTGGATGATCATTGGATACCCACTCATCAGCGCCCTTTGCGGGCAAAGGGTGATCCCTTTAAGGGTCTACCTGTTGGCGGCCAGGACA
>JAOJBS010000048.1:0-6350 GCA_028228615.1 Pseudomonadales bacterium
GATTTCTCCAGCAGCAATATGCACGGTCACGTCACCACCATGATTGATGCCATTGGAAACCAAGTTAGTCAGCACACGGGCAAAGGCATTGGGCGCCACCAAGGCACTTGCATTGGTGGAGACATCTGCAGAAACCGTAATGCTCTGGTCAAAAGTGGCGACAACGCCCTTTACAAACTCAACCACAGCAATTTCTTGGGCAAGCTCACCAGCGCCCTTGGCAAAATGCAGGGCATCACGAATCAACTCATCCATAGTCTCTAGATTACTCTCAAACCGCGCCACGAGCTTTGCATCAACAGTGTTAGGCAGCAGTGCTAAAGCGAGTCGCATCCTTGTCAACGGCGTGCGCAAGTCATGGGATATACCCGCCATTAGCGTCGTTCTATTGGCCAGCAACAACGAGATTTCGCTGGCCATAGTATTGAAGTTGCGTGCTAATGAGACCAACTCGCGCGGGCCAGTTTCCGGCAGCGGCTCAATGTCTTCAATGCCGCGAAACTGTTCAGCCTGATTAGCCACTTTAACCAAGGGCCGGGCAATACGTCGGACAATCAATAACGAGGTTAAGAAAACGATTGCGGCGCCCAGACCAACAATAACTATAGCTACGTAAAGGAACTGAATGTCGCGGCGGTCTGGAGACAAGCCGACCTGCAAGTCATAATCCGCCATCGGCACCACGACCCAGACAAGGTCATCGCCGTCGAGCATCCGCACATCCATGTCTAAGCGGTCCCGCAACTTGTCCTGAAGCAGCGCGGTATAAGGCAAGAATCGATCGAGGACCGGCAGGTCCATAATGGCTTCGCTAATAATCAGATCGTGGTTTTGCGCCAATTCAAGCTCAAAGTAAGGCCGGGCTTCAGGAGGCAACTCCACCCAGGTTTGGCAGGACAGGACTAACAATGCTGCTTCGTCGTCAGCGGAACGTTCGGCAATGGGGTCAATAACGAAGGCGTAAAGCGCAATGGTTGAAACCACAACCATCAGCATGCTACTGAAACCCAAGGTTAAGTTGGTACGCACCAACAGCGACGACGGGCCGTTCAAAACAGACAGGTTAGAGCGTTGGGGAATCATAATTTATGCGGTCTTCCAGTGGCCACCAATGCTGACACGATGCTAAGCGTGCAGCTTAAACTACTTGGACTCAATCTGAACAGGCGCTGCGCCGGAGTTATCGGTGGTTCCTAATCCGGGGTTAGGGCAAAACATATAACCTTTACCCCAAATAGTTTTAATGTACGCGGGCTTAGCCGGGTCGTCTTCAAGCTTAGATCGCAACCTTGTCACTCGCACATCAATTGATCTATCGAAGGGAGAACGCTCAGCGCCGGTTAACAAATCTAAAATACGATCTCGATGCAGTACCTTGTTTGGGTTCGAGACAAGTATTGCCAACAGATCGAATTCTCCGGAGGTCAACGGGATCAATGTGCCCTCACAACTGAGGCTGTGGGAGGAAAGATCTAAGCAAAAAGGTCCAAAGATTATTTCTTTGTTTAAAGCGTCGTCGACTATGGGCGTCTTGCTTGCGCGCCGCAACACAGCTCTCACTCTGGCTAACAATTCACGAGGGTTAAAGGGTTTTGGTAAGTAATCGTCTGCGCCTACTTCCAGCCCAACAATTCGGTCTACCTCATCGCCTTGAGCTGAGACAATAATAATCGGTAGGTCGTCACGCTTCTTCAAACGCTGTGCGATGGACAATCCATGCTCGCCGGGCAGCATCAAATCTAGAATGAGAAGGTCCACGTCGTGGTCGCTCAGATAGGTATCCATCTCCTCGCCAGACGCTACAGTGGCAACGTTGAAGCCTTGCTGCTGCAAGTATTCTTGGGTTAATTCACGAATCTCAGGATCATCGTCGACAACCAGTAGGTGTTCTAACTCAGCGTGCTCTTCAGTTGACATCGCTATTGGGCACCTTATTTTGTATTTTCTTCAAGACTTTTGGGGACAGACACTTCATTTGCCTGATCAGCACTTATATCTGCACTCAGCCCAGCGCTTTGCTCGTTCTCTCGCGTAAATGGCGTGCTGACTTGCTGAACATTTTGCTGCGCTGAGGCTAATTGCCCTTGAACTAGTTGCCCCTGTGAGCTTTCGTCGCGACGACCAAATCCTGCACCAAATCTAACCGTAGCTCTAAATACTTGGCGGCGAGGTTTTTCCGCTGCTTGATTGCCGCTCGTGGCTTGGGGAGCACCACCAGTAGCGGAGGAATCTGGGTTTTCACCGGCGGCCACAATGGGCGGCTGGCTACTGGGCAACTGAATATTTGCGGTGGCACCACTCGCTGCTCTCTTTCTGAACTCTTCAAGAGGTACAGGGGTTACGGTGCTTTGAGTCACCCGGGTACCGTCAGGCAATATGCGCGTCACCTTGGCAGTGATCACTACAGTACCCTTTTGATTACGGGGGATAGATTGGCCATATTTGAACTGTCGTTGGGCTCGATTCAGTCCCACCTCAATGTCAGATTGACCCCTTTGCCCTTGGCCTTTATTCGGCAGCGTTGCCTGAGCACGGGCCTTGTTCATCCGAACCCGCACTTCAGCCAATAAGTCCCGACGCTGGGCGGCGTTTAACTGGGGCCAACTGCGCACTAACCCATTAATTTCACGATCAGTCTTAACGGTAAGATCCCAAATAGCGGCCGAATTTGTGGCGACAGCGCTAGAGTCAGCGTCTATATCTAAATTTGGTTTTGGATTTGGTTTTTGAACACTGTTCAATTGGGGTGCAGGCGCATCAGCAGATTGAGGTTGAAGCTTTTCAGAGGCGGGTTCGGAAATTGCCAGAGATGGCCAGAAAAAACTCAAAGAGATGCACAACACACGACACAGGGTGCTTGAAAAAGGCCTTTGTTTTTCGCAAGGCAGTTTTTCGTAAGACAAAATCATTTAAAGACGATACACCTGAGGCATTTCTACTAATAACGACGTCTATTATGAAAACGCCCTGTTACTACGTAATTTCCAGGGCGTTTCAATTTGTTTCAAAAGCGGTTTTTTACCACCGAGTTTGAACGCCTCCGGCACTTTCGCCCACAAAAAATGCGCGAAAAATACCGGAGCATGGTCACCAGAGCTTAGGCTACTTCGAACAATCCAGCAGCACCCTGTCCACCACCAATACACATGGTCACAACACCATACTTTTGCTTACGGCGCTTAAGCTCACGTAAAACAACGCCTGTAGTACGAGAACCGGTCATACCAAATGGGTGGCCGATTGAAATACTACCGCCAAGAACATTGTACTTGTCGTTGTCAATTTCTAGCGCATCACGACAATAGAGGCACTGTGAAGCAAATGCTTCGTTCAATTCCCATAAGTCGATGTCATTGATTGATAGACCAGCGTTCTTCAACAAACGTGGAATAGCGAATACTGGGCCAATACCCATTTCATCAGGCTCACAACCCGCAACAGTGAAACCACGGTAAATACCGATTGGCTCAATGCCCAATTGAGCTGCACGTTCAGCACTCATCAACATGGTCATTGAAGCGCCATCAGACAACTGCGAAGAGTTACCCGCGGTTACTGAACCGTCTTCTTCGAACGCAGGCGCTAGAGAAGCTAAGCCTTCAAGCGTGGTGTTGGGACGGTTACATTCGTCCTTATCAACCCATACAGTTTCATGAGTCTCTTCACCCGTTTCCTTGTTCACTTTAAGCATTGTTGCATTCATACCAACAATTTCTTCAGCAATTTTGCCAGCATCGACTGCTGCTGCGTAACGAATTTGGCTCTGTAATGCGTACTCGTCCTGCATTTCGCGAGTCACTTGATAACGACGTGCTACAACTTCAGCGGTGTTACCCATAGCCATGAAAATCTCTGGCTTTTCTTCCATCAAACGCTTGTTTTGCTTGGATTTGCCCGCTTCTTGACGTGTACGCATTGAAATTGAATCAACACCACCAGCGATCATTACTTCGGATTGACCTGAAGCGATCTGATTCGCAGCCATAGCAATTGATTGCAGGCCTGAAGAACAAAAACGGTTGATTGAAACGCCAGCAGCGCTTACTGGTAGTTTTGACAGAATGACTGCTAGACGTGCTAGGTTGCCGTCTTGCTCACCAGTGTGAGTAGCCGCGCCAACAATGACATCTTCTACTTCATCAGCGCCAATCTTTGGATTGCGATCTAAAAGTGAATCGATGCAATGCGCCAAAAGATCATCTGATCGCGTTAGGTTAAAGCTTCCGCGGAAGGCTTTGGTTAAGCCTGTGCGCACACTATCGACAATTACTACGTCTCTCATAGTTTCTTCCCTTTATGGATTAATTTATCTCGTTGCGTAGCTATCGCTACTTCCTGAACCACAGCCCTAGCATTTACATAACTGCTTACCGCACGACCACATCAAGTGACCGAAGGGCCTGCTTACCGGCTAGGATTAGAGGAAGAGGTGCACACCATCAAAATGGCGCGGTCTCCAACTCAAACAGTATCAAGTTCCCCGATCTTGAATGGTAACCAGATCACAGCTGCAAAGCCAATCCCCGTTTGCGCCACCGCCAACCTCAGTTAGTATCCCTAATGGAACCGCAACAACAGGAAATTAATATGACAGACTTCCACAACATCAAGATGCTCGACATCCAAGGCAGCGAAGTGAACTTTGCTGACTACCAAGGCAAAGCTTGCCTGATAGTCAACGTAGCCAGTCGCTGAGGATTAACTTCACAGTACGCCGGGTTGCGTACTCTGCAAGAACAGTTTGCCGATCATCCCTTCGAGGTTTTAGCCTTTCCCTGCAACCAATTTGGCGCGCAGGAACCGGGTAGCAACGAAGAGGTATTAGAATTTGCGCAAACGAAATACAACGTTAACTTTCAAATGTTCAGCAAAATTGAAGTGAATGGCGCTAACGCATGCGACCTTTACCGATTTCTCAAAAGTGAGAAGGCAGGCGAAGACGGTAATGCTGACATAGCGTGGAACTTTGCAAAGTTTCTAGTCAACAAGGACGGTGAGGTTGTTGGGCGCTTTAGTCCGCAAACAGCGCCGGAAGAGCTGACAGAGGCTATTTTAGGCGCGTTGTAGAATTTCTATTCTTTAACCTTTCTTTAACCTTTCTTAAGCCTTTCTTAAACCGTTCTTTGACGGTTCTTTGACGGTTGTGGGGCAAAAGGGCGGCTTGTGCTTAGTGAAATGTAGTTCCTAGAACGCTAGGGGCTACACGTAGCCTGACCTTGCTTAGCCCGCCTCACCTCATCTCACCTCACCCAACCTAACCCAAAGAGAACTTTCGAATCTGCGCAAAACCAATTGCGCCAGCAACGGCTTAAAGTTCACGGGCCTCTAAAGCGTATTTTTGTATCGAGACTCCAACCCTTTAGTGAGTATCCCGGTTAACATTCATTCTTTCCTTCACTACAAATCTGAACACGGTTACCAATGTTCCACTTAGCCTTGCACTTTATTGTCCCTGCCATTGTCGCTTTGCAATTTTTTCGCCAGCGCTGGCAAATGGCTTTTCTGTTGATGATGGCCACTATGCTTGTGGATCTTGACCATCTGATAGCCGAACCCATTTATGATGCCGGTCGTTGTAGCATCGGTTTTCACCCGTTGCACCAACCATGGTTTATAACGCTTTATCTTGCTATGTGTTTTGTACCCAAAACCCGCCTTTTTGGGCTAGGGCTGATGATCCATATGGTGCTCGACTCAATAGATTGCCAAGTTACCAATGGCATTTGGATTAATTAATTTGCTCTATTTGGCTGAAGAAGGTGGTGGTTGGTTTTTCTAGGTGTCTGCATTGGTTGATCAAATCGATAAATTTGGCAATCATGTAGAGATTGTTGAAAACCAAGAGGCACAACGTGCCACTTGGTCGCATTTTGCTTAACTCAGGGACTAGTTAAGCTCGGCCAAAAAGTCATCATAAGCTGCACAAATTTCACCGGTATCTGAATCAGCCGTATCACTTGTAATTTGTCGCCAACGACTACTAATTTCTAGCAAACTTTTTGGGTCGTCTGTGGCTAATTGTTGCATTCGCTCCGAAATTCTTTGCGCCTTAGCAACCATGTCTTCTTGCGAACAACCACTATTACAACCTTGAAGCATAAAAACGCTTAGGATTAAAACAACATTACTCGCACTTTCATTTACCCACCCCTTTTTCCTATATCACAATTTCAACCTCCTAATTTCGACTAACAGCCAACGAAATAGACAGATAGTTGAAATTCCTCCTAATGGAGTTTACTCGGCGCGGACTTACATGATCTTTAGAGCAGATTTAACGGTGTCAGTACCCAGATAAGCGGCGGCAAGACCAACCTGAATGTACTTCCCGCCATTTTGCACGGCTCTAC
>JAOJBS010000049.1:0-5898 GCA_028228615.1 Pseudomonadales bacterium
CCATTCAAAAAATGTGTGTAGAAAATACACATATGGTCAAACTGGGCTTGTCTATTAATGGTGGCTGTTTTGTATGGTTGCGCGGGTGTTGCATGATTTTCGAAGGGGTGGTTATGGGCGAATGACCTGCTACTATTTAGGCTTTTGAAACTTCATGAATTTTCGAGGGGCGGATTTGATATGGAACATTTTGACGTAATTATTGTAGGCGCAGGAATTTCTGGCGTGAGCGCGGCAGTTCACCTAGGCCGAGAATGTCCGGACCAAAGTTACTGCGTCTTAGAGCGCCGTGAAAACGTAGGGGGTACTTGGGACCTCTTTAAATATCCGGGTATTCGCTCAGACAGCGACATGCATACGCTCGGGTTTAACTTTAAACCTTGGAAGGAATCTAAAGCCATTGCAGATGGTCCCTCTATTTTGAAGTACGTAAAGGAAACTACTCAAGAGTACGGAATCGACGAGCATATCAAGTTCTCGCACAAACTGACCAATGCTCAGTGGTCATCTCACGATGCTAAGTGGACATTGGATGTAGACCACGGAGATGCGCAGACGCAGATGAGCTGTAACTTTTTGTTTATGTGCAGTGGTTACTACAGTCACGATGAAGTGCACGACCCGCGCATCGACGGCGTAGAAAATTTTGCTGGCGAAGTGGTCAACCCACAGTTCTGGCCTGAGGGCTTAGAGCATAAAGGTAAGCGCGTGGTGGTTGTGGGCAGTGGCGCAACAGCCATGACTTTGGTGCCGAATATGGCCGCAGACGGTGCTCAAGTGACTATGCTGCAACGTTCGCCAACTTATGTGGTGGCGCGGCCAGATCAAGATGCATTAGCCAATTTTCTGCGCAAGATATTGCCGGAAAAGTGGGCGTACAATTTGACCCGCTTCAAAAATATTGAGATGCAGCGCTACTTTTATTACCAAACCCGCACGACGCCGGCGAAAGTCAAAAAACAGCTGCTGGATATGGTTAAGCAAATGCTGCCTGAAGGCTATGATATGGATAAGCACTTCACACCAAACTATAACCCATGGGATCAACGCCTTTGCTTGGTGCCTAACGCAGATCTGTTTGAATCTATTAAGTCAGGCAACGCTGAAGTGGTGACCGCTGAGATAGATCAAATTACCGAGAGCGGTATACGCCTAAAGAATGGTGATGAGTTAGCAGCTGATATCATCGTCCTAGCGACAGGTTTAAAGCTTGAAGTGCTGGCCGGTGTGCCGTTTTCTGTTGATGGTGAGGCAGTAGATTTTTCTAAGCAATTTACCTACAAAGGCATGATGTACTCGGGAGTGCCGAATCTTGCCAACACTTTTGGTTATGTGAATGCATCATGGACTTTGCGCGCCGATTTAACCTCTGAGTGGGTTTGTCGTCTTATCGAGCACATGAACAAAAGTGGCGCTACCCAGGTGACTCCGGTTTTACGCGAAGAAGACCAAGGTATGCAAACCCTACCTTGGATTGCAGATTTCCCTGCGGGATACATGCAGCGCGTTATGCACTTGTTTCCGCAACAGGGTGAAGGTCCATGGAAGAATACGCAAAATTTTGCCACAGACAAAAAGATGATTCGTAATGCGCCAGTGGCAGACAGCGCGCTGGTTTTTTCCGCTAACGGCAAATCTAACTCCGCAGATCCTCGGCAGAGTGAGATTGATGCCCAGCCACAGCAGTCTGCTGGCTAATGATGTCTCACAGGCGGCTAGCTTGTTGCAAGCTGCCTTTCTGGTATTCAATTCTGTTCCAGCTTCAAGGCTAAGCTGGGTAGGATTGCTTCAGCTGCATACCCCAGCCGCTTGTCATAGTTGTTTTCCACAAGTGGTTTGTGCAAATTTTCGCGCTAATCCTTGGTCGCAGACAATAGGAGGATTTTCTCCTTGTTGCCGCTGATATGCCTAAGCCTGATGCCAACACAAACTGCTACAATAAACATGCCTGAAGCAATTCCAGCCCAGTAACCATATACTCTTAGAGGTTCGTCTGTGATCAGACCCTCCGCCAATATGTAGCCTATTGGTAGGGCTAAAAGCCAATAGCCGACAAGGCCAAATATCATTGGGACTGTGGTGTCTTTATAGCCGCGTAGAGCGCCGATAATGACCGCTTGAGCATCATCAATAGTTTGGTACACCGCGATAAATAAAATCAGCACAATGGCGATAGCAATCACTTCAGGATCGTTAGTGAAAATCGAAACCAGTTGGTAGCGTAGTCCTATAAGCACCAAGCTCATGACCAGCGCATAGCCAATAGAAAACTTAAATATAGCGCCGGCGGTTGATCTTGCCGCAGCCAAATCGCCACTGCCCACCAAAAATCCAATGCGGATGCTGGCGGCGCTGCCAATGCTCATAGGAATAACATAGGTCATCCAGTTTAGGTTGCCAGCAATACTGTGGGCGGCCATATCAATCACACCTAAGCGCGCCACTAAAAAACCCACTACGCCAAACAAAGCCATTTCCAAGAAAATAGCAACGCCTATGGGAATGCCGAGTTTGAGAATATCCCGACAGGTACTGAGTATTGGTGGTTCAAATACCTTAAACAAACCGGTAGCTTTGAAGTAGGGTTTAGGCAGCAGTACGAGCATCAGCAGGAGTTGTATCCAAAAGACAATGGCCGTGGCCCAACCGCAGCCTACGCCGCCCATTTCGGGGAAGCCAAATTCGCCGTAGACCAGCGCGTAGTTGAGAAAGCCGTTGAGCGGTAGCACGCTGCCGGCGATAAGCATAGGGGGGCGTGTTTGTCCCAGACCCTCTAGCGTATGACGCAGTGCCACATAAATAATAATGGGTGGCACGCCCCAACTGATGGCATATAAATAATCGCTGGCAATGTCAGCTATGACAGGTTCAATGCCGGTCCATTCGTAAACGATGCTAGCGTTATGCAGAAGCAGCATCATCAACGCGCTGCTGGCTAGAGAGAGCCACAGGCCTTGGCGAATTTGGTGGCCGATATCGCCCATTTTATTTGCGCCACGCAAATGCGAGGTAATGGGTGCTAGCGCCATGGTGACCCCAGTGAGCAACATAAACGCTGGCCACAGCACATTGCCACCAAGGGAAACGCCTGCAAGGTCGGCGGCGGAATAACGTCCGGCCATTGCGGTGTCTATAAAGCCCGTACCCATGATAAAAAACTGTGTCAGTACCATTGGCCAACCCAGCGTAAAAAGAGGCGCTAAGCTCTGTCTAAAGCTTTGTTTCTGCCCAGGGAGATTTATGGCTGAGTGTGCTGGAGCAGGATTCGCGCCATCAGCTGAAGTGGGTTCTGTTGTCATAAGGGCGCCGGGCATTCCAGTTTAGTTCGCTAATTGCAGCCGCAGTTAGCGCTTCGCTCACCAATTTTAAGTGAGCGGTTGGATAATTGTCTTGAAGATAAAAGTGCCGTCATGCTGGGACAGCGCGTAGGTTTTGTAAATCAGTTATTGATTAAAACAGGCTACGTGGCGGCTCATAGTCACGGGAGCGAGCCAAAGGACCGAGTTAAAGCATTCAGTCAGAGTCTGTAGCCAGAGCATTCAGTCAGCCCGCCCACCTAGAACCGTCACCGAGTCTAAGGTGCGCTGGGCCGCTCGTTGCCCAAAATGGAGACGCGCTCGCCATAGCGGCTATCCGGCCAGTAATCCCACACCGCATGGTGCTGGGTGCAACGGTTGTCCCACAAGGTTAGCGTGTTGGGCTGCCATTGCACGCGACAGGTGAGTCGGTGGGTTCTGGTAATGTGGTCAAACAGCGCGCCAAGCAACGCCTTGCTCTCCCAACCACTCATGCCCTTAATGTGTGAGGTGAAGCCACTGTTCACAAACAAGATCTTTTTCCCTGTTTCTGGGTGGGCGATCACTACAGGGTGTTCATTCTTTGGGTAAGCCTCCCCCTCAGGCGCAGCCACTTTGTAGTTGCCAAGGTAAGGTAGCGCGCCATCGTGTATCGCCGTGAGGCCGCCAAGTACCTCTTTCATGGTGTCGCTGAGTAGGTCGTAGGCCAAATACATGTTGGCAAAGAGCGTGTCGCCACCGCCACTTTCTGGTGTTTCTTTGATGTAAAGGGCTGAAGCCATTGGCGGAATTTCATCGCAGGTAACATCCGTATGCCAGGCGTTGCCCGCAGTATAGGCTGAGTTTTTGGTGGTTTTGACCGAAAGGATTTCTGGGTCGCCGCCATAGCTGTGCTGCATTGGATGCACATGTAGCGTGCCAAATTTTCGCGCAAAGGCTTTATGTTGCTCGCGATCAATGTCTTGGTCGCGAAAGACAATGACCTTCCAGTCTAGCCACGCTTGGTAGATTTCACTGAACTGTTCGTTAGACAGATCTTGCGACAGGTCCACGCCAGATATTTGTGCACCAATGTGCGGTGTTAGACTGTCTACCCCGATGGATTCGAATCCGCTGATCATTGCCATGCTTATCTCCCCAGATTTAGATGCTTGTAACTTTTCGCGCCACCACTGCGCAGCGCTCGCGTTTAATTATACAGGCCTTTTGCACAGATCTTTTCCAACAGACCTTGTCAGGCTGATCTTGTTAGGCAGGCCTATTCAGGCAAACCAAGCACGCGCTTAGAAATAATGTTTGCTTGGATCTCATTGCTGCCGCCATAAATGGTGGTGGCTTTGGTGTGCAACCATTCTTCCACGCTGGTGATTTCCATTTCGCTGAATTCGTTGCCGCTTACGCCTAAGCCTTTAAATCCCATGAGTTCGCGCTTAAGTTCTGCGCCGTCTTGTTGTAGCGCCGCGCCATACAGTTTAAATATGGAAGTGGCCGCGCCAGGCGTACCTGATTTATTTTCCGCGTTTGCGCGTTGTGCGGTTAGGCGAAATGCAGCCCTGTTCATATTGAGTGTGGTGACTTTTTCGCGGATGGCGGAATCGTCTATTTTACCGTCGCGTTCACCCACATAATTTTTCGCAATTTCTACCAAACCACTGCCCGGTTGTGTAGGGCGTGCTCCGCCATTCAGACCGCCAATGCCTGAGCGTTCATACTGCAGTAGGCGCTTACCTACAGACCAGCCTTTATTCAATTCGCCGACCAAGTTGTCTTTGTCGGCAATGGCGTCATCAAAGAATGTTTCGCCAAAAGGCGAGGAACCAGAAATCAATCTGATGGGTTTAACGCTGACCCCGGGCTGATCCATGGTTAATAAAACAAAGCTGATGCCCTCATGCTTAGGAGCGTCTGGATCGGTTCTAACCAGTGCGAACATCCAGTCTGCTGTGGCCGCGCCAGAGGTCCAAATCTTTTGACCATTAATCACAAAGTGATCGCCTTTATCCTCTGCCTTAGAGTTGAGTGCGGCTAAGTCGGACCCTGCATTAGGCTCGGAATAGCCTTGGCACCACTGAACCTCTCCGCGAATGATCTTTGGCATGTGGCGCTCTTTCTGGGCCTGGGTGCCGTATTCAAGCAGGGTAGGGCCGATCATTGTCATGCCCATGCCGCCTAATGGCATGCGCGCGCCAATATTGCCCATTTCCTCGTAGAAAACTTTTGCCTGAGCAGTGCTGAGTCCGCCGCCACCAAACTCTGTTGGCCAAGTGGGGGCCGTAAAGCCCTTTTCCGCACAGCGCTCCAGCCAAAGGGCAACATCTGGTTCTAATTCGATCTTGGTGCTGCCAACGGCAATTTGCCCCGGCCCCTTGGCGCCTTCAGGGCAATTCTCAGCTAACCATCCACGCACTTCACTACGAAACTCTGCTATTTCACTCATCGACTGTCTCAAATTTTCTGCAATACAAAACTCTACTCGTTATAGACTATGAAACTCAATATAGAAATCGCATGAGTTTTGTTGACACTTTTGGCGCCAACGTGGCGACAACTTATGGTAAGGCGCAAGAAAAACAGACTTGGGAGGGTTAAATGAGTGAAGTGA